>CAYSOX010000028.1:0-2987 GCA_964432825.1 uncultured Lachnospiraceae bacterium | reverse complement strand
CTATATGAAGATAATTTCATTAGCACCTGTAGTTATATAGGAGGCAAATTATGGCAAATACACTAAATGTAAAAACTGGTGATAATGTAGTTGTTATTACTGGTAAGGATGCTGGAAAGCAAGGTAAGGTTTTGGCTTGCTACCCAGACAAAAATAGAATAGTAGTTGAGGGCGTTAACATTGTTAGCCGTCACACAAAGCCTCGTTCAGCACAAGAATCTGGTGGAATTATCAAGAGAGAGGGAACAATTGATGTTTCTAATGTTATGATTGTTTGCCCTACTTGTGGAAAGCCTACAAGAGTTAAGCATGCTGATATTGATGGAAAACATACAAGAGTATGTAAATGTGGTGCAGTTTTAGACACTAAGTATGAAAAGCCTGCTAAGAAGAAAGCAACTAAGTCTACTGCAACTAAAGAGAAAAAAGTCGAAAACGCTGAAGAAAAGGCAACCAAGAAAAAGACAACTGCAAAGGCTGAAAAGTCAACTTCTACAAAGAAGACAACTGTTAAAAACAAAGCTGAAGGCGTTACAGTGAACAGAAAGCAAGGAATGTAATTTAAAAGGAGAGAAACTTAAATGGAAAAACAAAACAGATTAAAAGAAAAATACCTTAAAGAAGTTGTTCCTGCTATGCAAAAGAAGTTCAACTATTCAAATGTTAACCAAATCCCAAGAATTGAGAAAATCGTTCTTAATATGGGTTTAGGCGATGTTAAAGATAACAGCAAGTCATTAAATCTTGCAGTTGAAGAACTTGGATTAATTGCTGGTCAAAAGCCAATAGTTACCAAGGCTAAAAAATCTGTCGCAAACTTCAAACTAAGAGAAGGAATGAATATAGGTGCCAAGGTTACACTAAGAGGAACAAGAATGTATGAATTTTTAGATAGATTCATTTCAATTGCACTTCCTCGTGTTCGTGACTTTAGAGGCGTAAATCCTAACGCATTCGATGGCAGAGGCTCATTTGCTTATGGAGTTAAAGAACAACTTATTTTCCCAGAAATCGCTTATGAAAAGATTGAGAAAATTCGTGGTTTTGATGTTTGTATCGTTACATCTGCAAAGAATGATGACGAAGCAAGAGAACTTTTAGCATTAATGGGTATGCCATTTAGAAAGTAAGAGAGGAGATAATTTATGGCAAAGAAAGCACTTATAAATAAACAACAAGGCAAGCAAAAATATAGCACTCGTGAGTACACAAGATGTTCTATTTGCGGAAGACCACATGCCGTTCTTCGTAAATATGGAATCTGCCGTATTTGTTTTAGAGAACTTGCGTATAAGGGTGAAATACCTGGTGCTAAAAAATCTAGTTGGTAAAATTTAGGAGGAGATAAAAATGATAGTAACAGATCCTATTGCAGATATGTTAACTAGAATTAGAAACGCTTTGACTGCTCGTCATGAAACAGTTATCGTTCCAGATTCTAAAATGAAGAGAGCCATCGCAGAGATTCTTTTGGCAGAGGGCTATATTTCAAATGTTGAATATATCGAGGACAAAATTCAAGGTAAAATCAAAATCACATTAAAATACACAGAAGACAACAAGCGTGTTATTAGTGGATTAAAGAGAATTTCAAAACCAGGACTTAGAATATATGCAAGCGTAGAAGATTTACCTCGCGTATTAAATGGTTTAGGAATTGCAATAATTTCTACTAGCAAGGGCGTTGTAACTGATAGAGAGGCAAGAAAACTTGGTCTTGGTGGCGAAGTTCTTGCTTATGTATGGTAGGAGGTAATAATATATGTCAAGAATTGGAAGATTACCAGTAGAAATACCAGCAGGCGTTACAGTTGATGTAACAAGCGACAATGTAGTAACAGTTAAGGGTGCTTTGGGTGAACTTTCTCAAGAAGTTAACAAGGTTATCACCGTTGAAAAGACTACATTAAACGATAAGAATGTTCTAGTTTTAACTAGAGCAAATGAACAAAAAGAAACTAAGGCTATGCATGGACTATATAGAGCACTTATTCACAATATGGTAGTAGGTGTAACTAGTGGATATTCAAAGTCTATCACCATCAACGGTGTAGGTTTCAAGTGTGCTGTTCAAGGCAACAAGTTAACTTTAAACATTGGATTTTCTCATCCAGTAGTTGTAGATATTCCTACAGGACTTAAAGCAACTTGTCCAAGCGCTACCGAAATTAAGATTGAAGGTTGCGACAAGACCCTAGTTGGTCAATTCGCAGCAGATATCAAGGCTATCAAGCCAGTTGAACCATATCATGCATATGGTATCAGATACACTGATGAACATGTACGCAGAAAAGAAATTAAGAAGGCAGCAAAGAAAAAGTAAGGAGATAAGATATGATTAAGAAAATTGATAAGAACTCTGTTCGTGAAGCAAAGCATAAAAGAATTAGAGCCACTTTATCTGGGACAACTGAAAGACCAAGACTTTGCGTATATCGCTCCCTAGCAAATATCTACGCTCAAATCATTGACGACACTAAGGGTGTTACAATCTGCAGTTCGTCAACCGAAGAGAAGGGAATGGATAAAAAGGTTGCCGGAAAAACTAAAATGGAACAAGCATACATCATCGGTGAAGAAGTTGCAAAGAAAGCAATCGCTAAAGGTGTTAAGGAAGTCGTTTTTGACCGTTCTGGATACATCTATACTGGCCGTGTTCTTAAGGTTGCCGAAGGTGCAAGAAATGCAGGATTAAAATTTTAGGTTTAGGAGAAGATATAAATGGCAAAAGTTGAAAACAAAAAGAAAGACCAAGCACCAGAAAAGAAAGATGAATTCGACAAAGTTACCGTTGCCATTCGTCGTGTAACTAAGGTAGTTAAGGGTGGTAGAAATATGAGATTTTCTGCCCTTGTAGTTACAGGTGATGGAAAGGGTAAAGTTGGTGTTGGTATGGGAAGAGGTGCCGAAGTTTCAATCGCTATGGACAAAGCCGGCGTTGACGCTAAGAAGCACTTAATTCAAGTTCCACTTAAAGACACAACAAT
>CAYSOX010000027.1:0-3680 GCA_964432825.1 uncultured Lachnospiraceae bacterium | reverse complement strand
GAAAGCGTTAACATTATCAATGTTCACGGAAAAATTAAAAGACAAGGCAGATTTGAAGGTCTTGCAGGAAACTATAAAAAGGCAATCGTTCAACTAACTCAAGATAGCAAATCAATCGCATTTTTTGATAGTTTAAGTTAATAATAGAGGAGTAGAAAAATGGCTATAAAAAGATACAAACCAACAAGTGCTGGTCAAAGAGGCAAAACAACCGCTTCTTTTGAAGAAGTGACCACAAGCACTCCTGAAAAGTCTTTGTTGGCAACAAAAAAGAAAACTGCTGGTAGAAACTCTTATGGTAGAATTACTGTTAGACATATCGGCGGTGGAAATAGACAAAAATATCGTATAATCGATTTTAAGAGAGATAAAGATGGTATTCCTGCAAAGGTTTCAACCATTGAATATGATCCAAATAGAACAGCATACATTGCTTTAGTTGTTTACGCTGATGGCGAAAAGAGATACATTCTTGCTCCAAACGGACTACAAGTTGGCGACGAACTAATGAGTGGTGCTAATGCTGAAATTAAGGTTGGTAATGCATTACCACTTGAAAATATCCCAGTAGGTTCAATCATCCACAATGTTGAATTGAACGCTGGTAGAGGCGGAAAGATTGGTAGAAGTGCTGGTAACTCCGCTCAACTTATGGCTAAAGAGGGTAGATATGCTACACTTAGAATGCCATCAGGTGAAATGAGAAAGGTTCTTTTAACCTGCCGTGCTACAATTGGTGAAATTGGTAACTTAGACCACGAACTAGTTAAGCTTGGTAAGGCTGGTAGAACTAGACATATGGGTATTCGTCCAAGCGTACGCGGTGTTGTTATGAACCCAGTTGATCACCCACATGGTGGTGGTGAAGGTAAGAGCCCTGTTGGTATGCCTGCACCAGTTACTCCTTGGGGTAAGCCTGCTCTTGGTATGAAGACAAGAAAGAAAAAGAAAGCTTCAAATAAATTAATGGTTAAGCGTATTAACTAGTTAGGAGGAAGATAATGAGTAGATCAGTTAAAAAGGGTCCATATGTGGAAGAAAGATTATCAAACAGAATTGATAAGATGAACGAAACTGGCGAAAAGAGAGTTATTAAAACTTGGTCCCGTTCTTCAACAATTCTTCCAACAATGGTAGGTCATACAATTGCCGTTTACGACGGAAGAAAACACATTCCTGTTTATGTTACTACTGAAATGGTTGGCTTTAAACTTGGTGAGTTCGCTCCAACAAGAACTTTTAAAGGCCACAAGGGTACAAAAACAGTTGACGCTAAGGGGGGTAAGTAAGAATGGCTACTAGACAAAGAGAAAAATCTGCAGCAAGAATTGCGAATCGTGACACCCGTCCATTCGCTACTGCAAAATACATTAGAATCACCCCTACAAAGGTTAGAATTATTTTAGACCTTATTAGAGGTAAAGATTATAGCGAAGCCGAAGCAATTCTAGAATACAATGCTAGTCCTGCTGCAAAGACAGTTCTAAATGTATTAAGAAGTGCGGGCGCAAACGCTGAAAACAACAATGGACTTAATAAGTCTGAGTTATATGTCGCTGAAACATTTGCAGATGGTGGCCCAGTATTAAAGAGAAACCAACCAGTTAGCAAGGGTAGAGCACATTCAATTTTAAAAAGAACTTGTCACATCACTGTTAGACTTGATGTGAAAAAGGCTTAAGGAGGAATGTTTAAATGGGACAAAAAGTCAATCCACATGGACTTCGTTTAGGCGTTAACGCTGGCTGGAGCAGTCAATGGTATGCTGATAAGAAGACTTTTGCAGAATTCTTAAAAGAAGATAACGACATTAGAAAGTTCATAAAGACAAAGTATAAAAATTGTAGCATCTCTTCAATTCTTATTGAAAGAGGTCAAAACAAGATTACTATCACCCTAAACACTGCAAAGCCTGGTGTTGTTATTGGTCAAAAGGGTGCTGGTGTTGAGGCTATGAAGAAAGAAGTTTCTGCACTTGTAAATGGTAAGAATGTTAACATTAATGTTGTTGAAGTTAAAAATCCAGACCTTGATGCACAACTAGTTGCTGAAAGTATCGCTTTCCAATTAGAGCAAAGAGTTGGATTTAGAAGAGCAATGAAACAAGCCCTAACTCGTTCATTAAAGGCTGGAGTTAAGGGTATTAAAATTATGGTTGGTGGTCGTCTTGATGGTGCCGAAATCGCTAGAAGCGAATTCTATCAAGAAGGTTCACTTCCACTACAAACCTTGCGTGCTGATATTGATTATGGCACAACAACCGCCCATGTTTATGGTTCTATCGGTGTTAAGGTTTGGATTTACAGAGGAGAAATCCTAGGTAAAAAGGATCTTTCAATCAAAGGAGGAAACAAACATGTTGATGCCTAAAAGAGTTAAGAGAAGAAAGCAACAAAGAGGCAGAATGACTGGTAAAGCACTTCGCGGTAACACACTTACCTATGGTGAATACGGCATTATTGCTACAACTCCTTGTTGGATAACCTCTAACCAAATTGAAGCCGCTCGTATCGCTATGACAAGATACACCAAAAGAGGTGGTAATGTTTGGATAAACATTTTCCCTCACAAGCCTGTAACTAAAAAGCCGGCAGAAACTCGTATGGGTTCTGGTAAAGGTTCTCCAGAGTTCTGGGTTGCAGTTGTAAAGCCGGGTCGTGTTTTGTTCGAAATGGGTGGAATTAAGGAAGAAGTAGCAAGAGAAGCATTAAGACTTGCAACTTACAAACTTCCATGCGGAACAAAAATCGTAACCAAAGCAGATTTTGAAGAAAAGTCTGTAAAACAACAGGAGGAGGCTTAGGAACTATATGAAAAACGAAAAACTAAGAACTCAATCAGATGCTGAATTAAATAAAATGCTTAGCGACTTAAAGTCTGAATTATTCAACCTCAGATTCTCTAACGCAACTGGTCAACTATCTAATCCGATGGCTTTAGATACCTGCAAAAAGGATATTGCAAGAGTTAAGACCATCCTAAGAGAAAGAGAGTTAGGAATATCTGAAGCAGTTAAGCCTCAAGAAGAAACAAAGAAGGCAACTAAAAAAAGCACCGCTAAAAAAGTTGAAACTAAGAAGGATTAAGGGGATAACTTATGGATAATAAAGAAAGAAATGAAAGAAAGACAAGAATCGGTGTAGTTAAAAGCAATAAGATGGATAAAACAATAGTTGTTGCTTGTGTCGACAAGAAGAAGCACCCTCTATACAAAAAGACCATCACCAAGACAGTTACATTTAAAGCACACGATGAAGAAAACATCTGTGATATAGGCGATACTGTTATGATTGCTGAAACTCGTCATTTATCTAAAGATAAGAACTGGCGTCTTGTAAAAATCGTAGAAAAAGTCAAGTAGTAATGGGAGATTATAGAGATGATACAACAGGAAACAAGATTAAAAGTTGCCGACAACACTGGTGCTAAAGAACTTTTATGTATTAAGGTTCTTGGTGGCTCTAGAGTTAGAAGCGGTAACATTGGTGATGTCATAATTGCTGCTGTTAAGGGTGCCGACCCTAAGGGTTCTGTTAAAAACGGTGAAGTTGTTAAGGCTGTTATCGTTAGAACAGTTAAGGGTATCCAAAGACCAGACGGAAGTTCGGTTAAGTTTGACGAAAACGCCGCAGTAATCATCGGAAACGATGGACGTCCTCGTGGAACTCGTATTTTTGGAC
>CAYSOX010000026.1:0-3852 GCA_964432825.1 uncultured Lachnospiraceae bacterium | reverse complement strand
TATCTCCAAAATCTAAATAAACTTGCTAGGTGTGAGGGCTGGCTTGAGGTGTGTTATAATTGGAGAGAATTAATTATATTACATATGCTTGTGCTGTTCTGTTTTTCTGGGTTTTATCTCCAAAATCTAAACAAATATACTGGGTTTTTTACCCAAATGGGGAATGTTTCATAATTTTCACGATAAATATTAAATGCATAAAGACACATTTAACAATCTCAATTTTGCATTTATGTGAACATGTAGGGGACGGACAGTATCCGTCCCGCACACCCGCCACAATTTATGGCGGGTGTCTTCATTCATACAACGAATTGCCCCCGAGTTACATAAATTTCAAATCATAATTTCAAAATTACACCCCAAAAAACTAACTCACATTCCATACGGCACCCTCGCATGTAGGGGACGAATGGTGGTAAGTTCCGTCGGTCTATCCATTGTGGTTTGTGTCTTCATACATATAACAAAATTTTCATACTTATTAAAAAATTTTTAAAACTTTAATAAAACCATTGACAAATACAATTATATTTAGTACAATATACTTGTTTGTAAAGATGTTTTGCTTTACAAACAAAGGTGGTAGTTGAAATGGAATTATATTCTAAAGTAAAGTACGGCGAACTTTTAAACATATATGGCGGTTTGTTAACGGAAAAGCAACTTCGCCGAATGGAAGAATATTTTCTGTATGACCTATCTTTAACTGAAATTGCAGAAAATAACAATTCTTCAAGGCAAGCCGTTTATGATGCCTTACAAAAAACAATTGCATTGTTGGATGATTTTGAAGACAAATTAAAATTGTTAGAAAAACAAAAAGAATTAAATAATTTTGCTAAAACCTTGGATGTTTCAAGAGAGGAAAAGGCAAAACTATTAGAAATAATTAATCGTTAGGGGGTTAAAAATTTGGCAGTATTTGGTAATTTAAGTGAAAAATTGAACCACATATTTTCGAAACTCACAAAGCGTGGCAAATTGACCGAACTTGAAATAAAAAATGCAATGCGAGAAATTCGAATGGCATTACTAGAAGCCGATGTTAATTACAAAGTTGCAAAAGACTTTATAAATAATGTTACCGAAAAAGCGGTTGGTGAAAAGATTCTAGAAAGCTTGTCTCCCGCTCAGCAAGTAATTAAAATAGTGCGTGATGAATTGTGTGAACTTATGGGTGGGCAAAACACCAAACTTGCGGTAAGTTCGGCACCTCCTACAGTTATTATGATGTGTGGACTTCAGGGTGCTGGTAAAACCAGTATGTGTGGAAAATTGGGGCTTAACCTAAAAAAACAGGGCAAAAAACCACTTTTAGTCGCTTGCGATATATATAGACCGGCAGCAATAAACCAATTAAAGATTGTGGCTGGTTCTGCGGGCGTAGATTTTTACCAAGAGGGAACGATTGACCCGGTAACAATTTCTAAAAATGCAATAAGTTATGCTAAAAAGAATTCGCTAGACACCGTTATAATTGATACCGCGGGTAGGCTTCAAATTGACGAAAAGTTGATGAATGAATTGAAAAATATTAAAGAAGCGGTTTCTCCGGATGAAATTTTGTTGACGGTGGATGCAATGACCGGTCAGCAATCTGCAGATGTGGCACTTGCATTCAACGAACTTTTAGATGTTACAGGCGTTATATTAACCAAACTTGATGGTGATACTCGTGGCGGTGCAGCACTAAGCATAAAGGCGGTCACCGGAAAACCTATTAAATTTTGCGGTGTAGGTGAAAAGATTACCGATTTGGAACCATTTTATCCTGACCGAATGGCAACCAGAATTTTGGGAATGGGCGATGTTTTAACTTTGATAGACAAAGTTCAAGAAACGGTTGACCAAAAGCAAATGAAGGAAATGGAAGAGCGTTTAAGACGCAACACTTTCACATTAACCGACTTTTTGGTTCAATTTGAACAAATCCAAAAAATGGGTGACATTAACCAACTTGCGCAAATGATACCGGGAGTTGGTGCAAAGTTAAACGGTCAGCAAATAGATTCGTCAAAACTGGTTAAAATGAAAGCAATCATTCAATCAATGACCGTAAAAGAACGAGAAAATCCAGACTTAATTAAGGGCGACCGCAAAAAGAGAATTGCCGATGGTAGTGCATCCACAATTCAAGATGTAAATGCACTATTAAAGCAATATGAACAGACCAAACAATTAATGAAAAATATGAATAGTGGCAAGATGGGAAAACTTATGAATCTTGCAAATAGGTTTGGTGGTAAATTTTAATTGATATAAAACTTAATTTTTAAGTTCTTATATAAAATAATTCAATGGAGGAATAAAATAATGGCAGTTAAGATGAGATTAACAAGACTTGGAGATAAAAAGTCACCTTTTTATAGAATAGTTGTTCAAGACTCAAGAAAGTCTAGAGATGGTGAATATATCGACCAAATTGGAACCTTCAATCCAATCGCTAATGAAGGTGAAGTTAACCTAGACAATGCTAAGGCTGAAGAATGGCTTAAAAAAGGTGCTCAACCTACAGACACAGTTAAGGCTATTTTAAAGAAAAACGGCGTTAATGTTAAGTAGTTTTTGTGAGGTATAAAATGAAAGATTTTATTGAATACATAGTGCGTGAACTTGTAGACGAACCAAACCTTGTCCATATCACACAAAAAGAAGATGGCAAATGTACCGTATTTGATGTTGTGGTTGCAAAAAAGGACTTGGGTAAAGTTGTTGGCAAGGG
Source organism: uncultured Lachnospiraceae bacterium (assembly GCA_964432825.1). GTDB lineage: Bacteria > Bacillota > Clostridia > Christensenellales > UBA1242 > UMGS1908. The sequence goes on along the minus strand of CAYSOX010000026.1, from coordinate 1,127 downwards.
CGGTAAGACCGCGAATGCATTAAGAGTTTTAACAAGAACTATTGCTCGCAATGATAACAAGCATATTGTTATTAAAATAAGAGAAGCAAATTAAAAGGGAAATTTCAACTTTTCCCTTTTTTTATTGCAAAAAGCCTTTTAAAGATTTAAAAAATATAGTATAATTATTGTGTGTATAAAAAAGTATAACTAGAAAAAGCAATTCTGAATTAATTAAACGGAGAAAGTTTATGGAAAAAGTTTGTGTTGGTGAAATTTTAAAACCTCAAGGAATTAAAGGTGAAGTCAAAATTAAATTGTATGATAAAGAGTTTCAACTTTTAGACCTCAAAAATTTGGTAATTGATAATGAAATGTATATTATTGAAGAATCACGCAAAAATGGTGAATTTTTATATATAAAATTCAAAGGTGTTTGCACGGTGAGTGATGCCGAAAATTTAAGAGGAAAAGTTGTTTACCTAACTGAAAAAAATGCCAAAGATAGATTAAAAGAAAACGAATATTATATAGAGCAATTGTTGGGCTTTCTTGTATTGGTGGAAGACAAAATAATTGGCAAACTTGAAGATGTCCAAAATTTTGGTAGTGCTGATGTGTATTATCTTACCGCCGAAAATGGAAAAGAAATTATGTTTCCATTGGTTAGTGGCATTATTGAGGATATCAACACCGAACACAAGTGTATTCAATTAAACAAACAGAAATTTGATGAAGTTGCGGTATTTGAAGATTAAAAATAGCCAATTTAATTTTTAAATTCACTTCCAACAATTATGGTTTAGAATATTTAAATCATATCACATAGCAACGATTATAATTTAATTTTAAGAAAATTAAAAAATTGTGATAATATTATCGTAGGCGGGAAGAATGCGCCACCGCAAGGTGGCATATTCTTAGAGCCGATGGTTATTCAAACTGAGATGCCACGATTTATCGTGGTGGTTGCGATTAGCAACACGAAAATTTAACTCGTTTAAATTTTAACATCACATAGTTTATATTATCGGAGGGCGTCGGAAAGCGGGGCGTAGCCACATTTTCCAGTGCCCGATGTTAATACATACTAGGAAGGCAAAATTTTAATTTTGCAGGTGCGTTTTAGCACCAAATTTTGAGCAAGG
>CAYSOX010000025.1:0-5150 GCA_964432825.1 uncultured Lachnospiraceae bacterium | reverse complement strand
GTTGGTAAATTCGAAAAAACCAAGGTTATTATGATGCCAGCCAAGAAAGGTAATGGTATCATTGCAGGCGGTAGTGTAAGAAGTGTTGTTGAACTTGTTGGTATCAAGGATATCACTACTAAGATGTACGGCTCAAATAACCCAGTTAACTGCGTTAAGGCTACATTAGATGGCTTAAGCCAACTAAGAAGTGCTGAACAAGTTGCAAAACTACGCGGGAAAACTGTAGATGAGATTTTATAGGAGAGTGAATTATGGCAGAAGTTAAAGAAAAGAAGACAACAACCAAAAAGGCTGAAACTCCTGTAAAGGAAGAAAAGGCAACCAAGTCTACAACTGCAAAGAAGACTACAGGCACAAAGACCACTACCGCTAAGGCTAGTGCAACCAAGTCTACAACAACTAAAAAGTCTACAACCGCTAAAACTGAGACTGCTACAAAGAAAACTACAACCAAAAAGGCTGAAGCAAAGGTAGAAGTTAAAGCAGAAGTTAAGGCTAACGAGAAAAAAACAACAACCAAAGCATCAAAATCTGAAAAAATGGTAAAGATTACTTTGGTAAGAAGTACAATTGGTGCTTTAGAAAAGCAACAAAGAACTATTCAAGCGTTAGGTCTTAGAAAGATTAGAAGCAGTGTAGTAAAACCTGACAACGCATGTACAAGAGGAATGATTTTTGTTGTTCGTCACCTTGTAAGTGTTGAAGAAGTAAAGTAAAAATAATAGGGAGAGTAAGTTATGAATATACAAAGTTTATCTCCAGCACCTAACTCAACTTTCAAAGATAAGAGAGTTGGTAGAGGTATGGGTTCTGGACATGGTAAAACAAGTGGTAAAGGTCATAAGGGTCAAAACGCTAGAAGCGGTGGCGGAGTTCGTCCAGGCTTCGAAGGTGGACAAATGCCACTTATAAGAAGAATTCCAAAGCACGGCTTTACCAATGTTTGGACTAAGGAATACACTGTTATAAATGTATCAAAACTTAATAGTTTGAAACCTAACACAATCGTTACTGCAGAATTATTGAAGGCACAAGGAATGATATCTAAGATTGAAAAGTTTGGTCTTAAGGTTATTGGAAATGGTGAATTGACCGTTCCATTGACCGTAAAGGCAAATAAATTCTCAGAGTCAGCTATCAAAAAAATTCAAGCAGCTGGCGGTAGTGTTGAGGTGATTTAATGTTTAAAACGTTAGCAAGTGCATTTAAAAATAAAGAATTAAGAAAAGGTATAATAATAACACTTTTGTTATTATTTGTATACAGGCTGGGTTGCTTTTTGCCAATTCCAGGCATAGATAAATCGGCTTATGGATTAAATGTAAGCAGAGATGAACTAGGAGTTTTAAGTCTTTTAAACTCGGTAACTGGTTCAGCGCTAGCAAATGGTTCGTTTTTGGCACTTGGCGTAACGCCATACATTAACGCTTCTATTATAGTTCAACTTTTAAGCGTTGGCATTCCTGCCCTTGAAAGACTTTCAAAAGAAGGTGATGAGGGTAGAAGAAAGATGAATACAATCACTAAGATTGTAGCATTAGTTTTAGCCATTGCTCAAGGTGTTGGTACTGTAATTGGATTCGGCGAAAGCAGTCTTGTAAATCTATTTGGAGACGCTCCAATTTGGCTTACAGGGGCAGTTGTTGTATTGTTTATGGTAGCAGGAACTTGCTTTACTATGTGGCTTGGTGACCGTATTACCGAACAAAATATTGGAAATGGTACTTCATTGATAATATTCGTTGGTATTATGGCAACCGCTGCAACCGCTATTGCAAACTCTATTAAAGAAATTGTTAGCGGAAACACAAGGGCTATGTGGGAACTTCCTGCATTCTTAGCATTAGCATTGGTTATCTTTGTTGGAATCGTATTTATGGATATGGCAGAACGAAGAATACCGGTTCAATATGCTAAGCAAATTAAAGGTCGTAAGATGTACGGCGGTCAAAGTAGTTACATTCCTATGAAGGTAAATGCAAACGGCGTTATGCCAATCATCTTCGCATCCGCAATCATCTCCTTCCCAAGTTTGATTATGCAACTTTGTGGAGTTACGAGAGAAAGCGGATGGTTCGCAAAGTTCTATTATGATTATTTGGGAACAGGAAGCGTTGGATATTGTATATTAGTTGGATTGTTAATTTTAGGATTTGCATACTTCTATTCACAAATTCAATTTAATCCAGCCGACGTTAGCCAAAATATACAACAAAATGGTGGCTTTATTCCAGGTATTAGAGCGGGTAAGGCAACAACAGATTATTTGAAGCGTGTAAGCAACAGAATCACATTGTTCGGTGCAGTGTTCTTAGCATTTATTGCGATTGTGCCATCAATAGTATTCAGTTTGGTTGCAGGCTCATCGCTAGAACTACTAAACGCGTTTACCGCAACAGGTATGCTTATTGTAGTTAGCGTTGCAATAGAATTTAATCAACAATTAGAAGCGCAATTAATGATGAAGCGACATAAAAATATTTTATAGGAGAATTTTATGAATATTTTAATGATTGGGGCATCTGGGTCGGGGAAAGGTACTCAAGCAAAGATATTGGTAGAAAAATATGGTTTTTGCCATTTGTCTATGGGAGATGTACTTAAAGAACAAGTTAAACTTCAAACCGAAGAAGGTAAGTTAATTGACGAATACCAACGAAACGGGAACTTGGTTCCATTAGAAATTGTCGTTCGTGCATTGATGAACAAGATTGAAAGTTCTAAGAATGCTTCAGGCTTTTTACTAGACGGTTTCCCTAGAACATTAGAGCAAGTTCACGCACTTACATTAAAAGTAGACTTAGTACTAGACTTTCAGAATGATTTGGAAAAACTTCGTGATAGACTAGTTAATAGAAGAGTCTGCACAGTGTGTAACACAAACTCACATGTATCAAAATTAAATAGTGGAAAGTGTCCAGAATGTGGCGGTGAAGTATATCAAAGAACGGATGATAATGACGCATCAATAATGAAACGAATTAATTTCTACAAGACGGAAGTTCTTCCAGTAGTTGAGTATTATAAAAACAACGGGTTTAATGTAAAAACAATCGATGCAGACAAGTCAATCGATGAAGTTGCAAATCAAATTGAAAATGCAATTCAAAGTGTGAAGTAAATGATTAAAGTAAAAACTCAAGCAGAAATAGAGATAATGCGAGAGTCGGGACAGATTCTCGCACAAACTCTAAAACTTTTAGAAGATGAAATTCGTCCAGGAATTTCAACAAAACATCTTGACAAATTAGCCAATGAATATATAATATCATGTGGCGGGAAACCTGCATTTTTACATTTATATGGGTTTCCAGCGAGCATTTGCTCGTCTATTGATGATATTGTCGTTCACGGTATTCCACGCGAGAGCGATATTCTTCAAGAGGGTCAAATTATAGGTATTGACTGTGGTGTAAAATACAAAGGGTTCTGTACAGACGCGGCAAGAACTTTTGGTGTTGGACACATTAGTGACGAGAAGCAAAAACTTATAGATGTTACCAAACAAAGTTTCTTTGAGGGTATCAAGGGCTTGAAAGCAAATGATAGGGTCGGCGATATTGGTGCAAGGGTTCAAAATTTTGTAGAAAAACATGGTTTTTCGGTGGTAAGAGATTTAGTCGGACACGGAGTTGGAAAACAGATGCACGAAGACCCAAGTGTTCCAAACTTTGGAAAATTTGGATTAGGTGTAAAACTTCCAGCAAACTGCACGATTGCCGTTGAGCCAATGGTAAATGTTGGTGTTCCAGATGTTGTATTTAACGGAATGTGGGATGTAAAAACTGCAGACCATAGTCCATCTGCACATTATGAAAACACAATATTAATTACCGAAGATGGCGTAGAAATTCTAACAATTTTAAAAGATTAGGAGGATAACAGATGTCCGCTGGCGATGTTATTGAAACCGAGGGAGTTGTTGTTGAGGCACTTCCGGGGGCTACATTTAAAGTACAGTTACAAAACAATCATATTATCACTGCATATTTAAGTGGAAAACTATGGAAGAACTTGATACGCGTATATGAGGGCGATACTGTCAAACTTGAGATGAGTCCTTACGACTTAACAAAAGGCAGAATAGTTTGGAGACAAAAATAAATTTAGGAGATTACAAAGATGAAAGTTAGACCAAGTGTAAAACCAATTTGTGATAAATGTAAAGTAATTAAGAGAAATGGAAAAGTTAGAGTTATTTGCTCTAAATATCCAAAACACAAACAAGTACAAGGTTAATACTTAAAAAAAATAATAAAAAACAAAACGGAGGAATGGTATGGCACGTATTTCAGGTGTTGATTTACCTAATGAAAAGAGAGTTGAAATCGGCTTAACCTACATTTTTGGTATAGGTAGAGTTAAAGCACAAGAGATTTTAACAGCAACTAAGGTTAATCCTGACACAAGATGTAAGGATTTAACTGATGCCGATGTAAACAAAATAAGAGAATACATCGAAAAACACGTCGTAGTTGAAGGTGACCTTAAAAGAGATTTAGCAATGGATGTTAAGTCACTTATGGAAATCGGTTGCTACAGAGGTGTAAGACATAGAAAAGGACTTCCTTGCCGTGGTCAAAAGACAAGTTCTAATGCAAGAACTTGCAAAGGACCTCGCAATAGTATAATTAAGAAAAAAGGTAAATAAGGAGAAGGATAATGGCAGTTCAAAAGAAGTCAGCAGGAAAGAAGAAAAAGATAACTACTAGCGTTGATAAAGGTATTGTGCATGTACATGCATCTTTTAACAACACATTAGTTACAATTACCGATATTGCTGGTAATGTTATTGCTTGGAGTTCTGCTGGAAGTTTAGGGTATAAAGGTAATAAAAAGAGTACCCCATTTGCAGCAAGTCAAGCCGCAGAGACTGCAGCAAATGCAGCAAAAGAATATGGTCTAAAGAGCGTTGAAGTTCTAGTTAAGGGACCAGGAAATGGACGAGAATCGGCTATAAGAGCATTGGCAAATGCTGATATAGAGGTTACAATGATTCGTGATGTATCTCCAATTCCTCACAATGGTTGTAGACCACCAAAGAGAAGAAGGATATAGGAGGAGTAAAGAATGGCTAAGTATATTGAAGCAGATTGCAGACTATGTCGCAGAGAAGGCACTAAGTTGTTTTTAAAGGGCGAAAGATG
>CAYSOX010000024.1:0-6162 GCA_964432825.1 uncultured Lachnospiraceae bacterium | reverse complement strand
GGGGGCGGCGTCTAAGGTGAGATCAATGATTGGGGTTAAGTCGTAACAAGGTAGCCGTATCAGAAGGTGCGGCTGGATCACCTCCTTTAAAGGAGTTGCTAATTAGATTTATCTTGTATAAAGCCTAATGCAACATCTTGTCGACTTATTGGTTGTACACCAATAATGAAGAACCTGTTATTCTGTGAACCGACAGAGAACTCTGTAGACAGTAAACATACAGAGGTTTGTTACAAGGACAAATGTATAGGCCTATCAATTCAAGTTATTCAATTGAAGTTTAAACTCTAGAGAAATTTCTCTAGAGTTATTTTTTTGTTTAAATTATTTGTTGGTTATTCTATTGCGGTGTATTGAACTGGTGCCGGAGTGTTGTGCTGTAATTAACATAATGCCGAACACGATTATATTGTAGTGTATTGAGTTGTTGTAGTTTTGTATTTTATTTCGTTTTGGATGCTAAATATTGTATTTTAGTATTTTTATTGATTATAAATTTAGTTTTGGACAAATATTTATTTGGATTTTAAATAGAGGGTGGTAGTAAAGTGTAAAAACCTCGTGATGTTTTGCATATAACAAATGGTAATTTTAAAACCAAGCCTTTAATTATATGTATAGTGTTTTAAGGATTATTATTTAAATGGTTAAAAATGGCATAAATTCAAGCGATATAAATTTAACGAGTAAATTTGCCCACAAGTGAAAAATGGAACAAAAATAGTTGTTTTTTTTTCATGCTATAATTAGTGTAACACTAGTGAAGGCTAGTGAATATTTATTAAATTGTTTTATATCTAGCAAAAAATAGGAGGGATTAACAATGGGAATAAAAGAGAAAATGACTGAATTAACTAATTCGGCAAAAAATCGGGCACGAAACCTTGGAACAAAGGTTGTAAAGAGGAAGAGAGAAATAGGTGCTGCTGTGGCTGCAGGGATTTTTGGTTTGAGTCTAGGTACTGCGATAAGAACTAATAGAAAAGATGATGTGCGTGATACTAAGGCTACTCCTGAACAAGCAATTACCGAACAAGCAACTGCCGAACAGGTGAATCCAGAAAAACTGGCTGAAATTGACGCTAGATTGGCTGAAATTGAATCAATGATTGAAAGTATTGGCGGAAAGGTGTCTTCAAGTGGCAATGTTGAAGATAAACTTAAAGAAATTGAAAGGCAACTAGATGATGTGTCAGAAGCCTTAGCAAAAGCCGATGAAAGTTCACAAAATGCATCTGATGAAATTAAGAATAAACTTGACTTAATTTTACGGGAAAATGAGGTGGTTGGAGGTATGGCAACTGCAGGTACTGTAGCATCGGTAGAAAACCGCGAGTTGATAAAAGAATTGTTGGAACAGGTTAAAAATTCAGGAAATAAAGACGACCAACAAGCCGTTATGAATACTATAAAAGCTGAAAGATTATTAAATGAACTTACATGCAATATTGAGTTGGCTGAGGTTGGGTTAGAAAAGCATATAACTATGGGTGTGGATGTTGACCTTGAAGCGTCTGCTAAAACTGTAGAACAACTAATTGAGTCATTGGGTAAGTTAAAAGGATTTGTTACTCCAGAAAAGTATGTTGAGTTTTAAATCGATTGGAGAATATAAATACAAAACTTGGTGCATGTGTGTATGTAACTTATGCCGAGCAAAGTGATAATAAAACATATTTTGAAAGAGGAAAAGTTTGCTTTTCGTTTGAGGATGTTGGATTAGCTAAAGAGCCATATTGGTGGAGTTTTCATTACAATGAAGGTGGCAAAGCGGTTAATGTTGTATTAACAATGTGTGTAGAAAATGGTGAAACAACTTATAGAGTTGCAAAGACAACGGGAGAAATAGGAGGAAAATACATAACTTGGAATGAAACAGAGGTAGCAGAGTACGATGTAGAAGGTAACCAGATTAAGTACAAAGGAAAGGTTTGCTAAAACGTTCAAACTGTTTGTTATGAAAGCGATAATGGTACGCTTGTGGAAGATATGGCAGAGGAAATAAGCAGTGCAGAATTTGATGGTGAAAAATGGACTCTTAAGACTAAAAATAATGACGATGTTACAAAAGTTGAGATTTTGGTTGATTCTTCGGTTGATGACGACTCTAAATATAGAGAAATTGTAATGTATGACGGTGGTGAGGAGATTGCAAGAGGCTCAATTGAAGATAGCAAAGAAATTTATAAACAAATTTGTGACCAATTTGGAGAACTTCAAGGAGGTAAAAAATTAACCATAATTGGCACAGAAGAACAAAAGTAAACTATAAAACTATAAGTTGTTAAACATATAGTCGTAAATATAAAAAGACATATCAATTAGGTGGTGTGTAAGCCTAAAATTCTTGATATGTTTTTTTTATGCGGTGAAAATTAATATTGTAAAAGGAAGGGGTAGTTTTTGAGACGAATTTTATTTTTGTGTCATAAAAATAGGCGTTACTCCATCCAAGAAGTTTTTTATTTTGAGGAAACTGAGTGGATTGCTTCAATTTTTAGTGATTTTTAATAATTTAGTAATGGCTTTAATGTTAATTTTTTGTACAATGAAAATTTTAGCCACAAACTTTTTCATATCCTAAAATTTGTTTTCATAATATTTAATATGAGTTTTTATAATGAAATTGAAAAGTTGTTTGGTGACGAGGTGGGAAGCCCTGCATTTTGTGTGCATATTTATGGTGAAAAATTTATTGTAATTGAGGGGTATAAGCAAATTGTGTCATTTGGCGACACAAGTGTAGTTGTAAAATTGATTAACGGAGAGAAACTTTCGCTTTCGGGTGTGAAAATGGTTGTAAAAAGGCTAGAAAAGGGTGAATTAGTTATTGGTGGTGAGTTTCTGTCCATAGAAAAACAGGGGTTGTAAAATGGGTAAATTTCGGGTTGAAATTACAGGGCTTAATTTGGATAGGTTTATAAATGCCTTGTATGAAAAGGGAATATATCTTGAAAATGTTAGTCGGGTGGAGTATGACAAACTAATTTTAGAGTGCAAAACTAAAGATTTTAAAAGGGTTGAAGAGGTTTTGAATTTGTACAAACTTCAATTTGCCGTGGTTGGCGGTAGTGGTATTGGATACCTTTTGAAGTCTTGTTGGTATAGGTTTGGATTACTTTTGGGTGTTGTATTCACAATATTTGTATGCTTTTTTACTACTCAAGTTTATTGGAGGGTTGAAGTTGAGGTTGAGGGCGGAAATGTTGAGATTCAACATTTAGTGGAAGAGTTTTTGGTGGAAGAAAATTTAAAAATTGGTGCAAAAAGACAAAATATTTCCACAAGAGATATGGAAAGGTTGATTTTAAAAAATGTTAAAGGTTGTTCTATGGTTGTGGTAGAGACAGAGGGGGTGAATTTAAAGGTTTTTGTTAAACCTGCCGTAGAAGAGGGGGTAGAAAAGCAAAAAGATATTGTTGCGGGGTTTAGTGGTGTTATTGAGAGAATTGACTTTATTAGTGGGAATTTGCTTGTAAATGTTGGCGAGGCGGTCGTTTCGGGGCAACCGCTTATAACTTCTAGCGATATTGGTGATGTTTTTATGGAGGCAAAGGGTGACATTTTTGCAAGATGTTGGATTGATGGAACCCAAGTTGGGAGTAACGAAATTAAAAATGTAAAAAGAACGGGCAGGGTGGTTGAAATTAATTTCTTAGAATGTTTTGGACAGAGGTTTTATTCGGGGGAGTTAACCGAAGAAGATGCAAAAAATATGTTTTCAAAATATGAAACGGAAATAAAAGAAGTTAAATTAAGTCAAAATAATTTGCTACCAATTAAAAAATTTTCAATTTACTACTATGAAATTGAGGAAAGTTGTGATATAATACCTGATGAACAGTTAATTGAAGGATTAAAAGCCGAGGCGCTAAAAAATGCACGGGCAAAACTTCCCGAAAAAGCCGAAGAAATTGATGTAACTTATAAGGTTATAAAGATGGGGGAGATGACAAAAGTTGTGTGCAATATAGAGACTGTTTTAAATATTACAACGCGGAGAGAATAGCAGATGATTGTTAATTATTTAAATACATGCAAGGTTTTAAAAAAAACCAGAGAGCAAATGCAAAGAGTGATGGAAGAGTGCTTAAAATACTTAAACCAAACAGCACTGTGTGAAATTAATGTCACTTTTGTAACTGCGGATGAAATAAAAGAGGTTAATAAAAACCAGCGTGGGAAAGACCTTCCAACCGATGTTTTAAGTTTTCCGTCAATCAATTTAAAGGTTGGAGAAATAATAGACCCCGAAAATGTTGACCACAAATACAATATAAATCCTGAAAATAATGCTTTTTCGCTAGGGGATATGCTTTTATGCTTAGAAGTTGCAAAGGTTCAAGCAAAAGAATATGGACACAGCACCGAAACCGAACTTGTAAGACTTAGTTTGCATAGCATTTTGCATTGCTTAGGTTATGACCACATAAAAGACGAGGATTTTGAAATAATGCACAAAGTGGAAGTGAAAGTCGGTAAAATTTGCGGTTATGATTTCAGTGATGTTTAATTTTTATAACACAGTCAACTTAATTAAAACCAAATAATTAAATATATATTTTGCAAGTATATTACTAACGCTAAATCAAAAGATTAGAAAAGATTTTAAAGGTTGAACAAAACAAATTGAAAATATATTAAAAGCCGAAATTTTTAATTTTAATAATTAAAGTATACGAAAATAAAGGAGAATTATAATGAATGAACAGAAGACCAAGTCGGGCTTTGTAGCCGTTGTAGGGCGCCCAAATGTTGGAAAAAGTAGCCTAATTAATGCAATGGTGGGTGCAAAAGTGTCCATAACCGGACCTAAGCCTCAGACTACACGCAATAAAATTTTAGGAATAAAAACGGGTGAGGACTACCAGATAGTATTTGTCGATACCCCGGGAGAAATAACTCCACGAAACCAACTTGGTGAATATATGAAAAAAAGCATAGATACTGCAATAGGTGGTATTGATTGTTTGCTTATTGTTCTAGATGGCACAAAAATTGGTGACAAAGATTTTAAATTGATTGAAAAATATAAAAATGTCAAAGCACCAATTTTTGTTTGTATAAACAAGACGGATATAGCAAAATATGATGATGTTTATCCAAGTCTTGCAAAATTGAATGATTTGCCTTATATTAGCGAGTTTGTTTCAACAAGCGCAAAAACGGGTAAAGATGTTGAAAAACTTATACAGTTGATTGTCGAAAAACTTCCAGAAGGCGAATTTATGTTTGACCCTGACCAGATAACAGACAAATCAATTCGTTTTTTAACCGCTGAAATTATCAGAGAAAAAGCACTTTTGTTTTTGCAAGAGGAAATTCCTCACGGAATTGCGGTAGATATCCCAAAATTTGACGAAAGAAATAAGGTTGTTGAAATTGAGGCGGAAATAATTGCAACTAAAGAAAATCACAAACCTATAATAATTGGCAAAAATGGTGAAATGCTTAAAAAGATAGGTATAAGCGCAAGAAGAGAAATAGAGGAACTTGTGGGCAAACGCGTAAATTTGCATACCTTTGTTAAGGTTCGTGAAAATTGGCAAGATAATATAAGTACGCTTCGAGATTTTGGTTATGATAAAAAAGGACTTTAAAATTTAGCATAGTGTATTAAAAATTGAAATTTTGTCAATACTTACCATAGAAAATATTTAAGGTGGGTAAGTATTATGGCAAAAAATAAAATTAATAAAAATGAAAAGTCGGCAAAAGACCTTGCGTGGGAACTTTTTAAAAGTTCGGGGAATATAAACTATTACCGTTTGTATAACGATTTAAAAGATGAAAACGAAAGGTAAAACAAAAAAAACAAAAGGTATTATGTGAGACATAAGCGTAATTTTAGATTTGTGCAATTGCTTTAAAACAAAGGGCTAGGGCGGTGTATTATGTTTCACATACTAAGAAAATGGATAGAGAAAAAAAGGAAAATGCAATTTGTTTAGAGGCTTTAGATATTGGTGAGTATGATAAAATTTTAACCCTACTTTCGGTGGATAGGGGGTTAATTCGGGCAAAGATTAAAGGTGTTAAAAAACCTAAAGCGAAACTTGCTTTTTGCAGTTTCCCTTTTTCTTTTGGTGAATATATTTTTGTCTGTTTAAAAAATTCCAATACGGTAATTAACTGCACACATCACGATAGTTTTTTTGAGTT
>CAYSOX010000023.1:0-6614 GCA_964432825.1 uncultured Lachnospiraceae bacterium | reverse complement strand
TTTACCTGCAAAATAGGAGAATGCCAACTTATCATATTTTTGTAAAATAGAAGTTAACATATGACCTAAATAAATATTATGCAGGGGCAAGTTGCTTAGAAGTTACTAAACTTATTGCAAAAGAAAACCAACCTTGCACGGGGCTTTTTGTTTCACTTTTAAAATCTTTGCAAAATCTTTGTTATACCGATATTTGGGTTGTTAGCATTCTTGCAAAATATATGTTGGATTGTCTGGAGTTTTGTGGATTTACGGTGGGTATAGATGTTAATTTAAACCTAGAAAAAGAGGTGTTTTTTAACACCGAAAATGCATTAATAACAAACCAACCCTCAGAAGATTCAATAATGCTTGCAAATGAGGACGCCGAAAGTTTCGTTCGACTGCTTTCGGGTGGTGCGGAAATTTTAGATGAAGCGTTTAAGGTTCGGAAGAATCTTTTAAAAATAATCGTTACATTTTTTGAAATTAAAGTGGATGACCGGCTTTCAGTTATACATAAATTTATAAGTTAAACATTCAAAATTTTAATGCCTACAATGTTTTAAACTAAAAAAGTTAAAATATTATACAAAAGTGGGGAGTTGAAGAACATTGCTTATTAAAGTTTGGGGTAAAGTTAAACATTTAATCATGGATGTAAGGCAAAACCGATTATTTAATCAAGGCTATAGGATAAAATCAAACATTCAATTAAAGTTATTGGTTTAAGCAAGGTTTCAAGTTCGGTTAATTTTAAAAGTGGCATAAGAGTACCTAAAGTGTACCAAAAGTGGACAAAATATTTCAAAATTTATTTGTCAAGGCATAGAAAGTGTGTTAAACTTGTATCATAAAGACTTTCAAAAGTTGTGGCAAAAGTTCTTGTTTCAAATCGGTAAAGATTTTAATTTTAACATTATGCAAAATTTTAGGGTTGTATTATCGGAGGTTGTCGGCAGGTGGTCAGAGGAAATATTTTCCCTGCAACTAATAGTTGTTTAAACGGCGATATTGCATAAAAGGTTAATTTGCTTGTTGTTATATGCTTCATTTTTAACACTCGTATAATATTGTGGTGTTATAATAAAAGGTTGATTTACACAAATTTTAATGAAAATTTAAAGGCTGGCAGAACAGAACAACTAAACATTTTTAGGGGAAATATATGAAAACTTATGAAGAAAAAGTACCTGAAGGGTATGTATTAAAAAGAAAAATTAATTTTAAAGATGCAAAAACTTCGTTAATATTGAATATGGTGGGTGCGGGATTGATGTTTTTATTTTTAATTCCGTTACTTATTGTGTTTACGCCTAAAATTAATGCGGATGCAATAAAGTTGTGGCACTTAATTGTTTTTACGCTAGCATATTTGATATATGTCACCTTGCATGAGTTTACGCATGCGGTTATGGGTTATGCGTTAACCAAGAAAAAGGCTAGGTTTGGAACCAACGTTATATTTGCGTGGTGCCACTTTGAAAATGTGTATTTTTATAAAATGTCAGCACTTTTAACCGTGCTTGCACCTTTCGTTATCTACTTTTTAGCATTGCTAATTCCGGCATTGTTAATCAATAATGTTCTATTACAATTTTACCTTTTGGTATTTTGGGCGATACATATTGGCGGTTGCGTTGGCGATCTTTATGATGCAATAATTCTTTTGTTTTTAAACAACTCAAAAGATGTGTTGATGGGTGAAGTAAAATTAGAACAACATTTTTATGAAAAAGAAGAACAAGAAAACAAACAAGAAGTTGAATTGAAAGAAATTGAAAATTTCGAAAGTTTAGAAACTCAAAAAGGTACAGAAGTCACGGTGGATAAAAACTCAATATAGGTTCGTAGTTTTTATAAGTAAAAAGATGTAATATAATTTAAATGCTATCATAAAAACCATTACATAAGGATAAATAGAAAACAAATATAGAAAGAATAGTTGAAAAACTAAAAATGACTCCGACAAAAACCGAACTAAAGAATATTTAATATAAATATTAAAATTTTTGTCCAATTTTTAGGATTTACCTCATATGTTGCAAATTTTGAAATTTGAGGTGCTTTTATATAAATATAGAGATTGGGCAAGGTTTTTGTTAGAGACTTCAAAAGGTGAAATCGGTGTGCTAAATTAGCGATAAAAAGTGACCGAAATAACAATAGTATACAAAATCAAATTCTAAGGAGAAATGTTATGAAAAAGAGATTTTTTGCGGTGATTTTAGCTTGTATGATACCTATAATGTGTGCATGCTCAAATTCGCGGGGGGGGGGGTACTCTGAAAACTCTCAAAGCCCAGTTGTAGAAACCGAAGAAAGTGCCTTTGTGGTGACTGCGGAGGCATATAAAAATTTACCTTTAATTGAAATAGAGGTAGAAAATAATGGTTTTCCAACAGATAAGGAAAATTATTTAAAGTGCTCATTTTCTATGACAAACACTGAAAATGAAGAATATGATTTGTCTGTTGATATGGGAGAAGTTGGTATTAGGCTTCGAGGAAATTCCACAATGGGGATGGCGAAAAAGCCGTTTAGAATTAAATTTTCTGAAAAACAATCTCTTTTTGGATTGGCAAAAAATAAAAGTTGGGCATTGCTAGCGGACTATATTGACCAATCATGTATTAGAAACTATACGGCGATGAAGATTGCAAATGTTGTTTATGATGGTTTTTCGCCAACGGGTACACATGTTGTATTGATAATAAATGGTGATTATCAAGGTGTGTATTTACTTTGTGAGCAAATTGATGAAAACAAAGGACGGACGGGTGTAAAATCAAGTGTTGACCCTAAAGAACAAACTGAGTTTCCATTTTTGGTGGAAATGGATCATTTGGCATTAAGTGAGGGAATTAGCGGGGTAGATAATTTCCAATTGGAAGATTTATGGGAGCCAATGGAAATAAAATATCCTGAATTAGACGAAAGAAATTTGCCAGAAGAATTAGAAGAAGATGTAGTTTTTAATTATATAAAAGAGTATATGTGGGCGGTTTTGTACACATTAAAAAATGGTGAAAGTGTAACGGTTTCATTTAGAGAAGAAGAAGTAACATTTTTAGATTTGGTAGACGAAGATAGTTATTTAACCTATGTTCTAATAAACGAAATAATGGGGAACCGCGACAACGCAGGGAAAAGTATTTATTTTTATAAAACCGTTGATGGAAAATTAAAATTTGGTCCCATTTGGGATTTTGATTGGTCGGTGTCGGGCAATTGGACAGGTCTACCGTTTATTGAAATGCCTAATAAATATGCCAGAGAATTTACGCTTATAACAAATCCCAATGTAATGCATAGTGCATATCTTTTAAATGAGGAAAGATATAATAAATTGGTGGCAAAATTTAACACTATTAAACAGTCCGTTATTGATATAGTTATGAATGACTTACCTAATTACTATAAAAAAATTGAAACAGCGGCGAAAATAGATTCAAATTATTGGTATGGGGAAAATGGGGCATATATGTTTGAATCGCAATATGCATCGGTAAGACTGTATATTTTGGATAAAATAAACTTTTTGGAACAAGAATTTGCAAAATCCTTTGCCGAGTTTGTGTCGCAATAAAAATTTAAAAAATCATTTGATAGTGTAATCAATTTATAAAAGTTAAACAAAGAAAAAGTTTTTCTACATAAATAGAAAAACTTTTTTAATATTTTCAACACCTGCCAACCAAATAATCAATTGAAACATCAAAGAGTTGCGAAATGGCAATAAGTGAGGTCATTGCAGGCTGGGTTTTACCTGCTTGCCAACGATAAAAGTTTGCTTCACTCATATGCGTGGCTTTTGAAAATTTTTCAATAGATAAATTATTTTCTTTCATTAACTTTTTTAAAGTGTCGATAAAGGACAATTTGTTTACTTCTTTGCTGTTGTAGTCGTCGGTTAGTCCCATAAGATAGTTAAGGGAACATTTGAAATAATCTGCAATTTTAATTGCAACAGAAAGTTCGGGATAAAAATCTTTGTTAAAATATCCGTTTAAAGTTTCAAACGATATGCCAATCTTTTTAGATAATTGCAATCTGCTTAAATCATTTTCAACCAACAAGTCTTGCAATCTTTCTTGAAATTCATTCATATACACCCCAATTTTGAGAGTTCGACAATATACGACAAAAGAACTATCATTTCTCTGTATATTGTCGCAAAATAAGGCGTAAAAATCTTGCATTACAGATAGTTGATAGGTATAATATAAATGTCTTAATTAAGCGAAAAAATCTAAAATAAAAAGGGGATATGTATAATGAATGAATTTATTATGGAAATATCGCTTGGATGTTTCACACTTGATAAAAGTGGTAAAAAGATATTTTGCGGTAATTTTAGCGATGAGAAACAATATTTAGTTGTGGGTAAATTTTATGGCCTAAAAAAATATTAAGAAACAGTATGAATTTATAGTGGTATTAATTAAAAACTTATTGAAACACCCAATAATTTTAATTATTTTTTGAAAAAATTAAATAGTTTTAGTTTGAAAAAGTTATAGAAATAACTAGCCAATAAAATTTTGCAACAAATTTTGAAATATGGTTGCAAGTCGTGATTTTGGTGTGGTATAATAACAATTGTTTAAAAAACAAAATATTTAAGGAGAAAATTATGGCAAATAAATATGTTTATTTATTTAGTGAAGGAAATGCCAAAATGAGAGAACTTCTTGGTGGTAAGGGTGCTAACCTTGCTGAAATGACTAGAATTGGTCTACCTGTTCCTCAAGGTTTTACTATCACAACTGAAGCCTGCACTCAGTATTATGAAGATGGTCGTCAAATCAATGATGGCATCCGTGCTGAAATTATGGCTAACATCGAAAAGATGGAAGAAATCACTGGTAAGAAGTTTGGGGACAAAGAAAATCCTCTACTAGTTTCTGTTCGTTCAGGTGCTAGAGCATCTATGCCAGGTATGATGGATACCATTTTAAACCTTGGATTAAACGAAGAAGTTGTTGAAACTCTTTCTAGAAAGAGTGGAAACCCTCGTTGGGCTTGGGACTGCTACAGAAGATTTATTCAAATGTTCTCTGATGTAGTTATGGAAGTTGGTAAAAAGTACTTCGAAAAATTGATTGACAAGATGAAGGAAGAAAAGGGTGTTACTTTTGATGTAGACCTAACTGCAGACGACCTTAAAACACTTGCAAATCAATTCAAAGCTGAATACAAAAAACAATTAGGCAAGGATTTCCCTGATGATCCTAAGGAACAATTATTTGAGGCTATTAAGGCCGTATTCCGTTCATGGGATAACCCTCGTGCAAACATCTATCGTATGGATCACGATATCCCATATTCTTGGGGTACTGCAGTTAATGTTCAAATGATGGCTTTCGGTAATATGGGTGAAACTAGTGGTACTGGTGTTGCATTTACTCGTAACCCAGCAACTGGTGAAAAGGGACTTATGGGTGAATTCTTAATGAACGCACAAGGTGAAGATGTTGTTGCGGGCGTTAGAACTCCAATGCCTATTCAAAAAATGGCAGAAGTTATGCCAGAAGTTTATGCTCAATTCCAAGAAATTTGCAACACTCTAGAAAATCACTATAGAGATATGCAAGATATGGAATTCACTATTGAAGATAAGCACCTATATATGCTTCAAACCAGAAATGGTAAGAGAACCGCTGCTGCTGCTATCAGAATTGCTTGCGATTTAATTGATGAGGGAATGATTTCTGAAGAAGAAGCACTAATGCAAATTGATGCTAAGACTTTAGATATGTTATTGCACCCACAATTTGATGCAAAAGCACTTAAAGATGCAGACAAGAACAATGTTGTTGGTAAGGGTATTGCGGCTTCCCCTGGTGCTGCTGCTGGTACAATTGTATTTACCGCAGAAGACGCTGTAAAGCATGGCAAAAACAAAGAAAAGGTTGTTCTAGTTAGACTAGAAACAAGCCCAGAAGATATCGAGGGTATGAAGTATGCTCAAGGTATCCTAACCGTTCGTGGTGGACAAACTTCTCACGCAGCCGTTGTTGCTCGTGGTATGGGAACTTGCTGTGTATCTGGTTGTGGCGACATTAAGATGGATGAAGAAAATAAGTGCTTTACTCTTGCAGGTAAAACTTACCGTGAGGGTGATGCAATTAGTTTGGATGGTTCTACTGGTAACATTTATGATTGCATCATAAAGACTGTTCCAGCCGACCCTAACAGTGGATATTTCGGAAGAATTATGAAACTTGCAGACAAGTACAGAAAATTGGGTGTTAGAACAAACGCTGATACTCCTCAAGATGCAGAGCGTGCTGCTGAACTTGGTGCAGAAGGTGTAGGTCTTTGCCGTACTGAGCATATGTTCTTTGCTCCAGAAAGAATTAGTGCTTTCCGTGAAATGATTTGTGCTGATACTGTTGAAGAAAGAGAAGTTGCTCTTGCAAAGATTGAACCAATGCAACAAAAAGACTTTGAAGGCCTTATGGAAGCACTTCATGGTATGCCTGTAACAATCCGTTTCTTGGATCCACCTCTACATGAGTTCGTTCCAACAAGCGAAGAAGATATTGCAACACTTGCGAAAACTCAAGGTAAAACCGTTGCTCAAATTAAGCAATTAATTGCTGACCTTCACGAATTTAACCCAATGATGG
>CAYSOX010000022.1:0-7929 GCA_964432825.1 uncultured Lachnospiraceae bacterium | reverse complement strand
TTACAAATTTTATTAAAAAACAAAAAAATAGCATAGAATTATTAAAAAAGCCTTGATATTTGGTTTGAGATGTTGTAAAATAGTAAATGATTTAATGGGCGAGTAGGCTCATTAAAAATTCAGTTTAGGAGAGGTTTTGTGGCAGTTAGTACAGAAAATTCTAATGGTTCAATTACCATATCTGATGAGTCTATTGCACTTGTTGTGGGGCATACGGCTCTTGATTGTTATGGTGTTGTTGACTTAGTCGCTAGAAGTGTATTTGAAAATATCCGAGAGATGTTTAAAAAACGCTCAAAATCTCGTGGTATTAAAATTTTAACGATTGGCGACCGAATTCATATTGACCTTGATATCATTTTAAAATACGGTGTTTCTATGAATGCCGTTGCGGAGTCTGTGCGTCGTTCGGTAAAGTATAATGTTGAACAATTTACTGGTATGATTGTTGACGCTATAAACATTAATGTTGTTGGTGTTAAAGTCTAGAAATGTTTTTTTACAGTAAAGTGTATAGATTACAGGAGAATTTATAGATGGCAAAAAATATAACAGGTGCCGTATTTAGAAAAATGATGATTAGCGGTGCCAATTATTTAGAGAAAAATAAGGAATATGTAGACTCGCTTAATGTTTTCCCTGTTCCAGATGGTGATACTGGAACAAATATGTCGCTTACTATGCGTAGTGCAGTTAAAGAACTCAATATGGTTACTAGTAACGATATTGAGCCTCTTGCTAGTGCGGTGGCAAAGGGTGCGTTAAAGGGTGCAAGAGGTAACTCGGGGGTTATTTTATCCCAGATATTAAAAGGGTTTACCACTGTTTTGGCTCATGAAAAAAATATTACAACCAAAGCATTTGCAAAAGCACTTAAAGAGGGGTCCAATGTTGCATATGGGGCAGTTACAAAGCCTAAAGAAGGTACTATTTTAACGGTTATTAGGCTTATGAGTGAACAAGCAATAGAACTTGCAAAAAAATACACCGAATTACCTGAATTTTTACAACATACACTTGAAGCGGGTGAGGAAGTTTTAAAACAAACTCCAGAATTATTGCCAGTGCTTAAAAAGGCGGGTGTTGTGGATGCTGGTGGTCGTGGACTTTTGGTTATTTTAACAGGTTTTTATCAAATGCTTTCTGGGAATGAGGTTGATAACCTAATTGCCTTTGAAAGTGATAAAGTTGAAGGAAATGACCCATTCCAAAACGCAAATGTGGACTACAATGATTTGGCGGAAATCGAATTTGCTTATTGTACAGAATTTTGGATTATCAATATAAAAAGCAAAACTACCGAAGCCGATATAGACAGACTTCGTGAGAGTTTGATGGAACTTGGTGATAGTGTAATTTGTATAGGGGATTTAAATGGTGTCCATGTGCATGTGCATACAAATGAACCAGGTGTTGCTCTTACAAAGGCTTTGCAACTTGGCGAAGTTGACACTATAAAAATTGAAAATATGCTAGAGCAATTTAGGTCGCTTAAAAATAAACAGGCACAACCTGAAGAACTTAAGCCAATTGGTATGGTTGCAATTTGCGCCGGAGAAGGATTGTCGGCTATATTTAAAGACCTTAATGTTGATTATGTTATTGAAGGTGGGCAAACAATGAATCCTAGCGCCGAGGATATCGCAGCCGCTGCAGATAAAGTGCTTGCTGAAACAGTATTTGTGTTGCCTAACAACAAAAATATTATACTTGCAGCGGAACTTGCCAAAGATTTGTCAAGAAGAAACATAGTTGTCGTTCCAACAACATCAGTTCCTCAAGGAATAACTGCTGCAATTAATTTAAACCCAGAAGACAGTGTTGACACAAATTTAAAAAATATGACAACTTCAATTGATACAGTTTTGACCGGTTCGGTAACTTATGCGGTTCGCTCAACCCATATCGACGGCTTCAAACTTAAAGAGGGCGATATTATAGGTTTAGATAATAAAAACATAATTGCGAAGGGTGAAGATATTAATGCGGTTGCAACTGAAGTTGTTGATAAACTTATAAACGAAAATATTATGACAATAACATTATTCTTTGGTGCAGAAGTGCAAGAGGCTGAAGCACAAAAATTAGTTGATGAATTGTCTATAAAGTATCCTGAAATTGAAGTGGATTGCCATTTTGGTGGACAACCATTATACTATTATATGATTTCGTTAGAATAGTGAAAAATTAATTATTAAACCATAAAAGTTAATAAAATATAAATAAAAACATCCGTAAGGTATTGGCTTTCGGATGTTTTTTGATTTGTCAAAATTCTATTTGGTTAATTTTCATAAGTTTCAGATGGTTGTTTTTTTACAAATAGTTTTAAAAATACACTTAATGCCTTTGGGGCTTTAATGCAACAAATCGTCATAATCTTTTCTCCTCTAGTGCAATATATGAAATTTAGTTGTTTTTGGTGAGGAGGTATTTTGCATTATAAAAAATTGGTCTTTAATATTTAGTTGGGATAAATTAATAAGCATAAATTTTAGGTGTTTTTAAAATTATAAATTTGATGAAAGTTAAATTATGTTCAAAATATTTATATAAATAAAATTTAAAATTTGAAAATATTTTAATTTTTTATATAAAGTAAACTTATAGGATATCATACAACTTTTGTTGAAACTTGGTGGTGGAGTGAGTTTAGAACAATAAAGCAAGTCCATAAAATATAGAACTTTTTGTGAGACCTATTATATTTATTTTGGTTTCAATTTTTAATTAAAAACAATTTTTTTGTATAAGTCTCCATACGAAGCCAATGCTTTTTGGGTTATGGATTCTTTTTGCTCTAAAGATAAAGTTTTCCATAATTCTTTTGCTTTATCAAAGGATTCGACTGAGAAAGATACATTAGAAAAAAGTTCTTCAACACCGTGTTGGCTGGTTCCTAAAACTGAACCCGCGCCACGAAGTTTTAAATCTTCTTCGGCTATTTTTAAGCCATTATTATTTTCTTTTAAAACTTTTAAGCGTTCTTTGGAAATTTCATTTATATTATCACTAACTAGAAAGCAAAAACCGGCTGAACCATCTCTTCCAACTCTACCTCGTAATTGGTGCAAGGTCGCAAGTCCAAACCGGTCAGCATTCATAATTACCATAATATTGGCGGATGGGATATCTATGCCTACTTCAATAATAGTGGTGGCAACAAGCACCTTTTTTGTTGGATTATCACGGAACTCTTCTAGTGTTTTATGGGCAATTTCCTTTTTTATAGAGCCATTAACTTCTGAGATTTCTTCTTTGTTAAAAATTTTATTTGCAATCAAATATTTAATGATTGATGTTGTGGAGGAGATATTATCGTTTTCACTATCGACAATCTTAGGAACAACAACAAAGCATTTTCGGTTGGATTTTTTAAGTTCTTCTTGAATAAAGTGCCACATATCCAACACTTTTTTAGAAGATAGTATATTTGTTTTTATATTGCTTGCACCGTTTGGACGGCTATTAATTTCGCTGGTTTTTAAACCACCAAATAGTACTAGTGATAAACTTCTTGGAATGGGTGTCGCGCTCATAACTAATTGGTCTATTTTGTGTCGGCTTGAAAGTGTGCCTCGGGCTATTACTCCAAAACGATGTTGCTCATCGGTTATCAAAAGTGACAAATTGTTAAACTTAATAACTTCACTCAAAATTGAGTGGGTTGCTATAATAATTTTATATTCACCCAATTCAATTCCCTTTAAAATTTGAACTCGTTCACTTTTTTTGATTCCCGAATGTAGATAACATACACCAAAGTTATGAAACAATTTGACGGCGTTAGAATAGTGCTGTGATGCTAAAACATCGGTGGGACACAACATAACGCATTGGCGTCCAGAGATTGCGCATTTAAACATGGAAGCGAATGCCACCATAGTTTTCCCGCTACCAACATCACCTAAAACCAGTCTGTTCATACAAATTTGGTTGTCCATATCTGAAAAGATATCTTCAATTGCATTTTTTTGGTCGATGGTTAAATTAAATGGAAGAAGTTGCTCAAAGTCTTTAATAGATATTGTAGAATATGTAAAGTCTTTTTTATCCTTTCGTTCTTCCAAAAATTTTTCAAGTGCGACAAAATTTAACAGTTCATCAATATTTAACCTAAACTTTGCTTCTTCAATTTTTTCTAAAGACGACGGAAAATGTACTTCTTTTAGGGCGGTGTTTTTATTCATTAAGCCAATAGAGTTATCGGGGGTGGATGAATTTTCTACAATGCTGTCTAAAATTTGCTTAATAGATTTTTTGATTGTTAAAGAAGAAATGCTTTCAAGTGCTTTATAGCAAGGCATAATTTTTTCGCTTGCCTTTGATAAAGGAAAGTATGATTGAACAACAAGTTGGTGTTTAGAATTTAGTTTGCCAAACAAATAGTATAATCCAGAAAGTTCTATATTGTTTTTCATAAAAGGTTGGTTATACCAAATGGCATTAAATTGTTCGTTGGTGGTGGTGTCTTCAAATCCTACAATACAATAATTGAGTCCTTTAAAAAATACACATTTTGGCTCCTTTACGGCTTTTGCACAAACCAAAAGAAGTGTGTTTGAAGATTTGTCAAACACATCAATCCTTGTAAAATTATAATATTTATATGGCAAATAGTTTAAAAGGTCGTCGGTTGTATTAATTCCAAAGTTTTTAAAAATTTCTAATCTTTTTACTCCTATGCCATTAAGTTCTTCTAATTCCATAAAATGATTTTATCATAAATTTAAAAATTTTACAACATTTTAACTAGGTTAATTTGACTTGAGTGCACCTTCAAGTTTAAACAGTCAAACCGTTTCTCGTTTAGGACTGCAAGTAGTACAAGAGTGTATGCGTAAGCCAATTCCCATTAGGTGAAAATTTGTAACTCAGTTAATTTAACTTAAGTGTATGGATGCAAACTTTATTTTTTAATTTAATAAAAACTCTGTGAAGATTTTATTCACAAAGTTTTAAATTTGAAAATTTGTTTCACTGCTGTAAAAAATTATGGTGTTCAACGACGAAATTACTCGAAAGTTTTAAAATATGCTTATAGACTGATTAATTAAAATTTTAGTAACAACAAATTTCTAATGTCTTAATAAAAACTATTTGTTTTACTAGTTTTGAGCGAATTTACTATTTGATAGATTAAGTAAAACATTTTAACATTTAGCATTTATTTAATTAGACAATAAGCAAAGTGGGTGGATAATACATATATCAATAAAAGTGTCCAAAGTGTGGATAAAATGCCCGAAATGATGCTTGAATTAAAATATCTATATGTTGTGTATATTGCAACAACTGCCGTACCACCCAACATTGCACAACCGGCAATAGGTAGGTTTAATCCAAAAGTAAAAAGTGTCCACATTAAAAATAGAAAAAGTTGGATAATTAAAGGTATAAAGTTTTCTAAAATTTCTTTTTTAGGTCGATTTTCGGTGTATTTTGAAAGCCACATAAAATAGGATGAAATTCCCAGTAGGTCAAGCCCAAACATTATAATCCATTTTAAGAAAGTGGATTCAATTGCAAAGAGGGGTTCGTTGTTAACTTGGAAGGTGAACAAATTATTCCCACACAAAAGGTAGGCGACTCCGCCAATAGCCATACTGCAAATTATAAATACGAAAATATAAAGCCAATAAATTTCACTTTTTTCGTCAGTTGTGTTTTTCTCTATTTCTGAATAATAATTTTCCATAAAAATCTCCTAATGTTTTTAATTGTTTATAAATCTCAAGGGCGTCGGAAAGCAGGTCGAAGCCACATTCTTCAGTGTCCGATAATTTATATACTGTGATGCCGTGATTTTTCACGGTGTTTGTGTTGGCAAACTGATTGGCGAACTTGTGAGCAAATTAACATCACATAGTATATAGGTAATAGTTAACATTTTTGAAAAATATATTCAGATTAAAAAAAATATTAAATTTTATTTTTTATTAGCAAGGTAAAAATGCAAATAAATTTTTAAAGGCGAATGAATATGTCTTTGGCTTTTAATAATCAAAATTGGTTGACAAAGTTTGGGTTTAATAGTATTATGTTAAGGATAAAATATATATATTAGGAGAAAATTATGATACAATGTACAAATGTTCGGCTTCAATTTGGTGCAAGAGTTTTATTTGAGGATGTCAATATCAAATTTACCAAAGGAAATTGTTATGGCATTATTGGAGCAAATGGGGCAGGTAAGTCTACTTTTTTAAAATTATTAACAGGTGAACTTTCTCCTAGTAGTGGGGATATTTCTATTTCTAAAAATGAAAGAATGTCAGTTTTGGAGCAAAATCAAAATGCTTACAATGACAAAACGGCACTTCAAACCGTTCTTTTGGGGCATAAAAGATTGGTTGAAATAATGGACGAAAAAGATGCTATATATGCTAAAACCGATTTTACAGACGCGGATGGTATTCGTGCGGGAGAACTTGAAACAGAATTTGCAGAACTTGGCGGTTGGGAGGCTGAAAGTGAGGCACAAACACTTTTGACCAACTTAGGTATTGATGAGGCAGACCATAATAAGTTAATGGCAGATATTGAACCAAAACAAAAGGTTAAAGTTTTGCTTGCTAAAGCATTATTTATGAACCCAGACATTTTGGTTTTGGATGAACCTACAAACAACTTGGATGCCAAAACGGTAAACTGGTTAGAAGAATATTTGATTGACTTTGAAAATATTATCATAGTTGTAAGTCACAACAGATATTTTTTAAATAGAATTTGCACCCATATTTGTGATTTAGACTATGGTAAATTAAACTTGTTTTCTGGAAACTATGATATGTGGTATGAAACTAGCCAACTATTACAACGCCAGGCAAAAGAACAAAACAAAAAAGCCGAGCAAAGAGCAAAAGAATTACAAGAATTTATTGCAAGATTTTCGGCAAATGCAAGTAAGTCTCGTCAAGCAACAAGCCGTAAGAAAGAACTTGAAAAACTTGAATTTGTAGATGTTAAGGTAAGTTCTAGAAAATATCCTTATATTGATTTTAGACCAGAAAGAGAGGTCGGAAACGATATTTTAACTGTTGAAAATCTTACAAAAAAAGGATACTTTGAAAATGTAAGTTTTGTTTTAAATAAAGATGATAAAGTCGGATTTTTAAGCGATAAAAGTGTTGTTACAACAATGTTGTTCAAAATATTAACAGGCGAAGAAAGTGCAGACTCGGGAAGTTTTAAATGGGGTTCAACTATCACAGTTGGATATTTACCAGAAAATAACGAAAAGTTTTTTGCAGGATGTGATTTAAATCTTGTGCAGTGGCTTGGGCAATTTGCGGCTGAAAAAGACCAAAGAGATGAAACTTTCCTAAGAGGGTGGCTTGGAAGAATGCTGTTTACCGGCGAAGAAAGTCAAAAGAAAGCATCGGTTATAAGCGGTGGCGAGCGTGTTAGGTGTATGATGAGTAGAGCAATGTTAAAGGGTAGTAATGTATTAATTTTTGATGAACCTACTAACCATTTAGACCTTGAAAGTATTACAAGTTTAAATAAGGGAATGATAAATTTTAAGGGTCCAATACTTTTTACTTCGCACGACCATGAGTTGATGCAAACGGTAGCAAATAGAATTATTGTAATAAATGGCACAAAAGAGTTTGACCGCCATACAACATATAATGATTACTTAGGAATTTAATGGGTTGGCAATAGGGATTGAGTATGTTTTTTAGCAAAAAACTATAAATTTTGGGCTTTTATGTATGGTTACATATGTAAAGCCCAAAATCTTTTTAAAATTTTAAAAAAAATAGTTGACAAGTAGAATAAAATGTAGTAAACTTAATTATGTTGTTAAGGCAACTAGTGTGTTAACAACTTATGCCAAGATAAAGGCAAAAGAACTTTAATTTATTTGTCGGGGTGTAGCGCAGTTTGGTAGCGCACGTGGTTTGGGACCATGGGGTCGGGAGT
>CAYSOX010000021.1:0-8523 GCA_964432825.1 uncultured Lachnospiraceae bacterium | reverse complement strand
ATGTAAACAAAAATCTTGGCAAAAGAAAATAATTAAATAAAATAAATCTATAAAAAAGACACTTAAAATGAAGCGAATCTCCTAAAGTTGTCTAACTTTTTGGGTGAACCCCAAAACCTCATTGAGTGTCTTTTTGTATTAAAATTTAGTTAAATGTAATTCTTTTTGGAATTAAATCCAAAAAACGCGAAATTAATCATTTGCATGTATCTATTAAATTTAATAAAAACTTAAATTTGATGACTGGGCGTATGCTTGTTTTGAATAAATATCCACCAACTTATAAAGTAAACCCCATAGGGGGCGCTTCACTATCTAGAGACTAATATAAAAAAACGAGTTAAAAATTTTAACCCGTTTTTATTATTTTTGTTTTTTAATGCATAATTTATTGAGTATTTTTCAGATAACCCTTAAAAATATTTTTTAATACGAAAAAAGCATTGCTTTTAGTGGTTACCATTTTAATTGTTAGATTGCTTTAATTTTTAAGCAAAATGCCCCGAAATCCCAATAATGGTGTTACTTTGTGCTGGAACGGTTATAGTTGGGCCGGTAAGCGATGGCAAAACCAAGGAATTTGATGCAGACAAGGTGTAATCGCTTGAATTTAGCGTGGTTTCGGCACCGTTTCCAGTTTTTAATGTTACCGAAGTTAAAATGAAATTTGATGGCAAGTTATCGGTTATATTTGAAACATTTGCAACTTCACTGCCTGCATTTGAAATAGTTATATAATACATAAAGTTTTGGTTGGAAACAACATCAGTTGCACTTGCCGACTTTACAATATCCACCGTTGAAACTTGACCTCTTGTGATGGTTGAACTTGCATACCCCACTTGAGTTCCCGAAGCGGTATATCCAATACCTTCTACCGAATTTGTTATACTTGTAACACTTGCTGGCAAATTGAACACCACTTGTGCTTTGTAAGTTAAGGTCATACTCTCACCGACTTGCAATTGTTGTAAGGTAAAAGTTAATGGATTGGTTGCAATAGGGGTTACGGCATAACTTGTGCTAGAAGTTGTAAGCCTTGCACTGCCAACCACATATGCTAGTCTTCCACCACCTAAATTATCTATTATTCTTACCCCATTAAAGTATGAACCACCAGAGTTAGTTATGGTTAATGTGTAAGTTATTATGGAACCTACCGCAAAATTTGTAGGTGATGCTTGTTTTGAAAGTGTCATTCCGCTATTCTCCTCTAAATTGATACCTAAGTTGTTTGATTGAATGGTTACTGGTGCAGGAGTTCCGTCTGTAGAGTAGGTAGCAGATGCGCTATTATTGATTTGTGAAGCCATTATTTCTCCTTATATTAGTACATTTTGACGATTATCTTCGCCACTTTATACTATGCAAAAATTTGGCATTAAGTTAAAAAAGCAACCCCAAAAAGGATTGCTTAATTTTTGTTTTTTAAGTTTAAAATTGGCAATTTTTAAGTCATTATGTACCAACATTTTGTCTTTTTTAGCAATTTAATTTTATCTGTCGCCACTTTCGGCTGGAAGTTTTTCCATTATTCCATCCATAAACGAACCACCTAGCCCCGCCTCTTCATATTTAAGCCAACGAATCGCCCTGTTAGATGTTAATGCACCAATTCCGTTATAGCCAGAAATTGCACGCTTTATGGTTTCTTTCATAATGCGGTTTGGATCATCATCTGAACCCGTACGAGATACAACCTTTTTTATTATATTATAATAATCCCTTAAACTAAGTCCGGCTGAGGTTTTATGCAATCTTTTTTCGGCATAATCCAAAAGTTGCACCTCTTCAACCACGCGCATGTACATTTTTATTTGAAGCATTGGCAAATCCACAAAAGCACTTGCATAATCCACAATCGCCTCTTGATTTTTTTGAATCATCCGCTTATCTGCTCTAATTTTTTGTGATTTACACTCGGCAATTAAATCGTTTAAACTTTGATAAAAATCCACCTTTGCTTCTTGCAACAATTGATACACTTTTTTGTATTCTTGTGAGTCTTTTTCGCCCTCAGGCTCGGCTATTTCATATGCTAATGCCTTCATCATTATCTTTTGAGGCAATTTGTATTTTAGTAAGTTTGGACAATATTTTTGAAAATTGTTTAGCACCTCTTGTCCCGAATTATCACAAACCTTTTGGGCGTTTTCAATCGTTCTTTGCTTAGAACCTTGAACAAGCATTTCAGGAGTCAATCCAAGTTCTGAATATAATTCTTGCAACTCTTCAAATGGAAGTATGGTCTTTCGGAAATTTTTGCTTGTTTTATGGTCTAACACAATATCCTCATTTCCAAAAGGTATACGCTCAAAGCAAAACGCCTCTTCTTGCATTGCAACAAATGAATCTGAATAACTTACTTTTTTATTTTTATTATTTTTGTAATCACCGGTTGGCATCATAAAATATGCAAAATTGTTTAACAAATTCTTTTCAACTTGTTCTTTCTTTCTAGAATCAAAAGTTGGGTCGAAATCAAAATACCCACGGACTTTATATTTTGGGTCGTCGATATACACCCTACAATACATATGGTACCCCACGCGTCCGCTTGCTCTATCAACCATTTTTATTGTTAAATTCTTACAGTCTAGCCCTAATTGACTGCATAGGTTTTGGAAAACATTAGCATATCCCACACATACAATATCATCGTTGTTTAAAACCGAAATCAAATCACGCGCCTTGCCGGCTGTTTCTTCGTTTTTTGAATACACCCTAGATGTCGTATAGGTGTAGCAAAGTGCCAACTTTTCAATAATTGATAAATTTTGTTTTTTAACACTCTCGGCAAATGTGTTTAGTTTGGTATAAGCCGTTATTGCCTGATTTAGTGAATACACTTCGGCAATTGTTGAGGTTCCATCTTTAAACATAAGCGGTAAGTCATATTTTGCCAAAAGTTTTTGTAAAGAATACAAATTTTCTAGTTCCGACTTAGAAAATCCATTTTGCTTGCATAAAATATCTACACCCCAAAGGAAAAAATTCGAAAATTCAGATTTTGCACAATCCC
This sequence comes from uncultured Lachnospiraceae bacterium, assembly GCA_964432825.1. Lineage (GTDB taxonomy): Bacteria > Bacillota > Clostridia > Christensenellales > UBA1242 > UMGS1908. Next base: position 5,501 of record CAYSOX010000021.1, on the reverse strand, counting down.
CACTTTCTTCGAGTGCTTTAAAACACTTTGAGTATAACGAACAATAACGCGCAATCAAACAAACCACTTCTTTGGTATAAAAAGCAAAATCCATCCCGCGTCTAAAGGATTCTAACCCCTCTTGAATCATATAGATATCGTCAATCGGTTCACCCTCTTTGTGCCAATATTCAAGAATTTTGATTTGTTCTTTTAGCATTTCAATTTCTTCGGTTTGTTTTTTTCTTAATTTCTCTTTATAAGACACCCCAAACATCAAGTTATCTTCATTATTTTCACTTATTTGCATAATTCTCCCCCAAAAAATTCGCAAATTTTGTTGAATTTTTACTCTTTTTGTAATAATTTTTGTTTATTTATTGTAACACACATATTTATATTTTTCAAGGGGGTAACACAAAAAAAGACTAAAAAGGGCTAGCGGGTTTAAAACTGGTGGATTCAATTAAAAAACTCCTCTAACCAAATGGGATACAAAAAAGTTTGAAAACATTAGGTAGCGTATTCAAAACGGTTGATATATGTACTGTTATTTTGCTAGTTTCAAAATTGCAAGACTGCCCGTTTTGAAACTTCGTAACACTAGAGTAATTTTTATTAAATATGCTCTAAATCCATTTTTGAACTAAACACCTTTAACCTGCACAAAAATATAGTTGAAAAATTCTTTAAGTTTGTCTTAACTACAATGTTTGTATATTAACTGCAAGATTATTCTAACATGGGGATTTTTTAAACTTTGATTTAAACTTTACCCCTAGGATAAATTTGCTTTTTTCTTATATAAAAACTTCCCCAAATTGTTAAAGTGACCACATAGAGTTCCATTAACTGGTAAATATTTATAAAAAAGAAGTGAGTCCTTAAAGTTTATAACTTTTAAAACTCACTTCAAAATCACTATGTAAAATTATTTTAATTATTTTTCCTTTACTAAAAAATGTGTGATGCTATTGTTTTTATAGTTTTTCAATATTTCCTTAAGGGCTTTTGGACGGATATCAAAATTATCAACCTCGTTTAATGGAACCCAGCGAAATTCTATATGAACCATTTTCCCCTCATCGTCCTCGTCATAGGCATAATCCACTAGTTTTTCTTGAGGCATTTCTGGATTTTCAAACAAATAATAGAAACTAATCTCGTGAAATTTCTTTGCATTTTTGGTGTAGAAATTTTCACCAACGGCTAAAAGTTTAGGATTTTCAACCGTCACTCCAACTTCTTCAATAGTCTCCCTTATAACCCCCAAACGGCTATCTTCCCCCAAATGGATATGCCCACCCGAAGCACATAAAAAACCATTATGGTTTAAGTCTTGCAACAATGCCTTGCCATTTTTTACAATCACACTACAAGCCCTCAACTTAAATTGCGAATCTTCGGTTTTGATTTTTACATCCATAACATTCTCCTTTTTAATCTTTTAAGTCATTATATCATGAGCCCTTTTAGTTGTCAACAAAGTCTACGCTTCGCCCTAAATAAAATACCATAGGATTTAATATTTTAACTTCTATAAATTCTGCTATTTTTTTAGTTTTTTACAAACCACACAAAATTTAGCGAACTATCACCAATCAAAACGTTTTTTACCACACAAAATATTACATTTTTTTTGCCGAACAATTGAAACATCTATCCCTCAAAATTTTTAAATTTAAATCTTGCCCCATGAATAATATGCAAAATTTTAGTCAACAATTTTTTAAAGGAGAAAATTTATGTGGGGAATGAATGAAATTTTATATCTGTGTTTGGTTTCGGTGTTTAGCGTAATTGTCTTATTTATAATAGCAAAAATATTGGGCAAAAAACAGATTGCGCAACTGGAATTTATTGATTATGTTTTAGGGATAAGCGTAGGCTCAATCGCCGCCGAAATGGCGACAGATATTGGCGACAAACCCTTTTATTATTACATTATTGCAATGGTTATATATCTAGTTTTGGATTTTTTTATAAACATTATTGGTCGACTAACGCCCTCACTTAAGCATTTTTTTAAAGGTAAACCCATTACAATAATTTATGAAGGAAAAATCGTTTACAAAAACCTCAAAAAAAGTAAGATTGATGTAAACGATGTAATTGCAATGGCTAGAGTCCAAGGATATTTTGACTTATCCAATATTGCTTATGGTGTATTTGAAAACAATGGAGACCTTAGTATTTTGCCCAAATCCAGCCAAAAGCCGACGGTTGCCGAAGATATAGGGTTGCACCTTCCTGAAGCAAGTTTGCCTTATTATATGGTTATAGACGGACTTATAAGTTTTTCCTCGTTAACCGAACTGAACAAAGACACTAATTGGCTATTTTCAAAGTTGAATATAAAAACAAAAGCCGAACTTAAGAATATTATTCTTGCAATTTACGACGAAAAAACCGACACCATGAATGTTTCAACAAAATAATAATATTTTATAGTTTTGAGTTTTTGTCACAAATTAACAATCAAGTTATCTAGACAAAAATAAAAATCCACGGGTAAATGAAGTGAACCCCATGGTTTTCTTTAACAACAATAAAGCAAACCGCCTATTTTTTATGGTTTTGGGGTTTGCTTTTTGTTTTATTCTTAATTTATTATAAAGTATTAAATGATTTTTAACATTCTTTTAAACAGTTGTTAAAAACGACTTTGAAATTTTTTTAAATATATTATGAAAATTTTAAAATTTGTTAAAAACCAGTGTTTAGAATACACCTAAAAAGTTAAAGACCTTTAGGTGGTTCGCCTCAAATTGGATAGCACCACATTTATGTAGTCATTTTAATTTTAGGATAATAACCGCCCCGCAAAATAAAAAAATTTGCAAGTTAAATTATTTATTTATTCTATTCAGTGACGACTTTATATCCTTTATGGTGGCTTCACTTCCATACTTTTCGATGCTCATTTTGTTTTTAACTCCGTGCTTTAAGCACCCTGCACCGTTGATACATCCGCCATCACACGCCATACCTTCAATAAAGTTTCCGCCAAGACAATTGTTTTTAGCCTTTAATAATGCCGTTCTGCAATTTTGTATGCCGTCTGCGACAACGGGCTTAAAATCGGCTTTTAATTCGAACTCGGCTATTGCTTGAGTAACCGCTTTTGTAACACCGCCACTACTCGCAAAAATTCTTCCAAAATACGATGCATCTTCCACTTGTGTATCTTCCAAAGTTTTCAAATCAATATCCAAACTATCAATCAGTGCTTGCATCTCCTCAAAGGTTAACACCGTGTCAACAAACGGCTTAACCTTGTCTTGCTTACATTCTAATTTTTTTGCTGTGCAAGGTCCAATAAACACAACCTTACATTTTGGGTCAACCTCTTTTAAATACTTACCAAGTATTGCCATTGGCGACAATGTGCCACTAATTGCCTCAGCAAACTCTGGAAATTGCGCTTTTACATACTTCACAAAGGCTGGACAACACGAAGATGTTAAAAAGCCCCTCTCGGCAAACTCTTTAGCCTCTTCTTCGGCGGTCATATCTGCACCTAACGCAACCTCCACAACAGAGTCAAAGCCCACCTTTCGTATTCCGGTAATCACTTGACCGAGCCTTGCATAATCAAACTGACTTGCTATGCTTGGTGCGACAATTGCATGCACCTTGTAGTTTTTACCGCCCTTGCTTGCTTTTATTAAATTTATGGCTTCTAAAATATAGGATTTATCACTTATTGCCCCAAACGGACACATATACACACATGCTCCGCACGAAATACATTTATCGTTGTTAATTTTAGCAGACTTGTCATCATTCATAGAAATTGCATTTACTTTACATGCCGATTGGCAAGGTCTTTTATGATTCACAATGGAAGAATAGGGGCAAGACTTAGAACATAAACCACACTCAACGCACTTTGTTTTGTCGATATGCGCATGTTGCTTTTCGTCCAAATATATTGCACCCCGTGGGCAAACTTCCATACACCTATGTGCCAAACATCCACGACAAGCATTTGTGACTTCATACCCACCCGCAGGGCAATCATCACAAGCAATATCTATAACTTCAATAATATTTGGGTTGGATTTATCTCCACCCATAGCAAGTTTAACTCTTTCACCTAAAATTGCACGCTCTTTATATACACAACAACGCATTGTTGGGGTTTTCCCTGAAACTATTAACTTTGGAATATCAATAACTTCTTCAAGTTTTTCACTCCACGCCTTTTTTGTGACCTCTTTTAAAACCGAGTATTTTAAATATTGAATTTTGGTATCAAATCTATTATCCATTCTTTTCTCCTTAAATGTAACATTACTATTTTAAAGTAAATCAAAGCGATTGTCAAATAATAAATTTTAAAATAATTTTTTATTCATTAAAACCGCAAAAATTTAAAGAAACTTTGTAAAATTCTCTAAATTTTAGATTTCCTACACTATCCAACCCCGCTATTTTTATATTTATATTTTTATAAAATAAAAGTCTGCAATATTTGGCTTTGACCTTAAACTCAGTTGTTTAAAGGTTTCCAATTATTGCAGACTTATATATTTTGTAATTTTTAGGCTAACTTCGGCACTTTAGCCTAACTTATTACATTTTAATATGTGCTTAATTTTAAACACTATCCAATCTTATTACTTTTTATCGTCTTTTAAAGTTTCTTTCATAGTTGAAAGTAAACCTGTTACATTTGCAAGTTCGGTTGGAACAATAAGTTTTGAACTTGGGCTAGATGCTAATTGCTTTAAGGTTTCAAAACCTTGCATTGTAACATATGCAGAATTTGGGTTTGCCTCGTTGATTTTGGTAATTGCTTCTGCACGACCTTCAGCCTCGTTTACAAGGCTAATTCTTAATGCTTCTGCTTTTAAAATTGCTGATTGCTTTTCAGCCTCTGCACGCAAAATTGCAGACTCTTTATCCGCTTCAGCCTTTAAAATGGCTGCTTGCTTTTCACCTTCACTAACAAGGATTGTACTCTTCTTTTCACCTTCAGCACGCAAAATTGCCTCTCTTCTTTCACGCTCGGCTCTCATTTGCTTTTCCATGGCCTCGCGAATATCCTTTGGAGGAAGAATATTCTTTAATTCCACACGGTTAATTTTGATTCCCCATGGGTCGGTTGCTTCATCCAAAATAGCACGCATTTTTGAGTTTACAATTTCACGACTTGTTAAAGTTTGGTCAAGTTCTAGTTCACCAACAATATTTCTTAATGTGGTTGCAGTTAAAGTTTCAATTGCTTGACGAGGATGTTCTACACCATAGCAATATAATTTTGGGTCGGTTATTTGATAATAAACAACGGTATCAATTTGCATTGTAACATTATCTTTTGTGATAACTGGTTGAGGTGCAAAATCTGCTACTTGCTCCTTCAAACTAATTACAGGCCCTGCCATTCGGTCTACAAATGGGGTGATTAGGTGAACACCTGTATCCAAAGTTTTATGATATTTTCCTAATCTTTCTACAACTATTGCACTACTTTGTCTAACGATTTTCATACTGAATGCGAAAATCAATAACACAAC
>CAYSOX010000020.1:0-15394 GCA_964432825.1 uncultured Lachnospiraceae bacterium | reverse complement strand
CTTCATTTGTTCCAAGTCAAAATCTTTTATATTGTCTGGAGCAATCCCTTTTGAAAATGATTATTTGAAATCAATAGATAATTTGGAAAAAGAAGTTGCAACCCTAACAAAAGAAAAGGATAATTTGATTATTGAAAACACAAATTATTGCAATACAATTTCAAGTCTTAATAACCAAATTGTAAACTTGCAAAACGTGAATACACAACTTGAAAATACCAACAATTTACACTTGAATACAATTTCAAGCTTAAATTCACAAATAGCAAGTTTAAATTCACAAATTAGTGATATGACATTGCAAATTCAAAACAACTCATCAAATGTTACTTCATTAAATAATGGTTGATGATAGCGATATGGTTATTTGCTATGTTGATATGGAAAGGTATCAAAGTGGAGCAAAAAGGGCTGTGAAGTATGCCCAGAAAAAAGGAAAGCAGGTTATAAATTTATTCAAAGAAGAAGATAAACCATTTTATGGTATGACAAGAGAAGAAATTGATGCACTTTGGGAAGAAACTAAAAAGAAAATAGATGAAGCAACTAATAAACGCAAATCAAAATAGTAGTTTTTATTTGAATATTTTTATTTTCATTATGATTTTGATAAAGAATATGATATAATGACATTATAGGAGAAGAATATGTCAAATATAAAAGTTTTTGAAGATAGAAAAATTAGAACAGAGTGGAATGAGCAAGAAGAAGATTGGTATTTTTCGGTTGTTGATGTAATTGCTGTTTTAACGGATAGTGCAAATCCACAAACATACTGGAGAGTTCTAAAAAAACGACTTAAAGACGAGGGAAATGAAACCGTTACAAATTGTAACGCTTTGAAAATGGAAGCATCTGACGGAAAAATGAGATTAACAGATGTTGTAAATACAAAAGACTTATTGCGTTTAATTCAATCTATCCCTAGTCCAAAGGCAGAACCTTTTAAGGTTTGGCTTGCACAAGTTGGAAGTGAGCGTTTAGATGAAATCGCCGACCCACAAAAAGCAATAGATAGAGCGATTGTAATGTATCGTGAAAAGGGCTATTCAGAAGATTGGATAACACAACGAATGATGACAATCAAAATGCGTAAAGAACTTACTGCTGAATGGCAAGATAAAGGTATCACGCAGGAAAAAGACTATGCAATTTTAACCAATGAAATGACAAAAGCGTGGTCTGGAATGAGTGTGCAAGAATACAAAAAATTTAAGGGCTTAAAGAAAGAAAACTTGCGTGATAATATGACAAATATTGAATTAGTCCTTAATATGCTTGCCGAAGTTACTACAACTGGTTTGTCTAAAAATGAAAATCCAAAAACTTTTAACGAAAGTAAACAAATCGCAAAGCGTGGTGGAACTATTGCTAAAAATGCAAGAAAAGAATATGAAGAGCAACTTGGTAAAAGTATAATCTCCCCAGCAAACGCAACTAATAAAAAATTGTTAGATGTTAAAAAAGACGAAGAATAACTATATAAGTGCAAACCAAACTTAGAGATTTTGTAAAACTATCTAGGAGTAATGTATGTCAAATATTAAAGATAAAAAAGAGAAAAATAGTACAACAAATATTATAGATATTTGTTTTAATGGTTCAATTAGTGGTGAATTGAAATTTAATTTACATAAAGAATGTAAAGAGATTATCACGATTCCGCTTTTCTTTGATATTGGTAATATAAAAGGCGATACATTAGATAATCAAAAACAAAATATTATTGATATGTACGCACCTTTTGGCGTTTCGCAAAAAGAGTGTGATGAAATATTTGAAAATATAAAAAATAATGTAGATAAGGTTGTTGCTTGCGCGAAAAATGGTGCAACCATTAGAATTTGGAATGAAAATACGCCAACCTCAATTTGTGGAGTGTATTACTTTGTAAACTTGTTAAAAGATATTAACTGCAAAATTTATGAGTGTCCTTGCTCTTATTTCGATAAACCAAATTTTGATAATATGGTTAAACTTTCAAAAGATAAAATAACAGAATACTCAAACAAGTGGGATTTATTAGTTAAAGAAAATGAATCTTTGAGAGTATTTGAAAAGGGGGATATAATAGGGGTTGAAGAAACATATTTTGATGATTTGATTTTTAAGATACTGGGTAAACAGGAACTGTTAGCACCTGTGATTGTTGGTGAGGTTTTAAACAAATATAAAATTTCAGACTCTTATATCTTTGACAGAATTTATCATTTAGTTGCCTGTGGAAAATTAAAAATTGCAGGATTAAGCAAAAAATATGATGATAAACCTAATTTTTATCCATACAGACACATTATTAAGATGAATGATGATAGTTTTGGAGATGAAGGAATATTCTTTACAGATATAATAGAAAGGTGTTTATCAAAATTAAACTTTTCTTGCGCATGGTTGCAAAAAGAATTTGAACTTCCTTATGCTTTGGCTGGCAGACTATTGACTGCTTGTGAAGAGTTGAAAATTATTGAATGTGCAAATGGTGGGACTAAAATTCTTATTACACTTGAAGATTTTATAAAGAATAAAAATCAATATGTTAAAGGTCTAATGAAATACAATTTGATTTAAAAAGGAATTTAAGTTATGGAGAATGAAAGCACTACAATTCAAAGGGCTACATTGCTTAAAGTTTTTTCAGAAAATAATTTTTCACAGAATTTTTTAATGGAAATTTCTAAAATGATTAAATATCATAGGGATAGTTTTGGTGAAGATGATGCTGAAAATTTTGCAAAATCAGTTGTCGAAATGATGAAATTATATAGCGATGAAAATGAGATTTTAAGTAAGTTAAAAGAAGATAAATAACAAGCACAAAATAAGCCGAGAGATTTTTCTCCCGGCTTGTGTTTTTTTGTTGAGATTACATTGTTTTATTTAACATATATTTTTTATCTGCAACTTGAATTGTGTCGTTTGTTAGTTCAACTTTTCCGTCTTGGGTTGCTCTAAGGAAAATATGTTCAGTATCATAGTCAACTGGTTCAATGTTTATGTCTATTACATTTTCTATTTTGCTGGCTTCAATAAAGTCCATAGTTATTTCTCCTCAAAATATGAGACAATTATAACATATTTTGATTGAAAATGAAATATGTAAGATATAAAAATGCTATATTATTTTACATACATGCGGTACGGTTCGATATGCGAACTCTCCGCCAAGAGGAACCGTACTCTAACATACGGTTCTTTTATTTTTGTTATAAAGGTGTTGCTGGATTTGTTGTACCAACTCAAAAGATACTCCCAAAACCATCACTTAATTATCTATGGCTAAACAGAGATAAGAACGGAAATTGGATAAAAACAAAGAAAAACGACCAACTTAACTAATTCATAGGTAACAATTTGTGGACTAATATAAGAAAACTTGTCAACGATATCGTCATTTTTTCTTGCACTGACATTTTTCACAATAAAAAACATATAAACTCTACGATTAGAGGGAGTGCTTTTTCAAAAACAATACCATAATGATAATGTAAAAAGGAGAAAACATTATGGATTTAGCAAAAACTGGCAAATTTATTCAAGAACGCAGAAAAGCAAAAAAATTAACACAAGTTCAGTTGGCACAATGTGTAATGTTTTGTTTGTGTTTTTGTGTATAAAACTTATTGGCTGGGGAAGTTTGGATTTGGCAATTTTCTACTCAGTATATTCGTACAAAAATAGCGTAATGGATTTTGCGGTTCGTTTGGGAAATTTGCAGGACTATTTCAAGGAAATGGAAGTAAATGCTTATCGTGTGTTCCAGTTGGCCGATTCAAGTGTGTATATTCACGATAGGTTTGGCGACCAAGTGATTGAAAATTACAAGGGAAACATCGAGTTCAAGGATGTGTATTTTTGGTATGTTGAGGGTGAGCCGATTTTGAACGGGATTAGTTTTAAGATTAAGAAAAACACACACGTTGCTTTTGTTGGTGCTAGCGGATGTTGTAAAAGCACAATAGTGGCTTTAATTTGTAAGTTGTATGAGCCACAGCATGGCAAAATATTGTTTGACGGCATGGATGCAAATGGGTTGGCTCAAAAGTTTGGTGAAAATATTTCAATGGTCAATCAGTATCCATGCTTGTTTAATTTGACAATTAGAGAAAAATGCAACTTGTTAAGCCTAGTGCAACTGACGAAGATATATGGGAAGCATTAAAGTATGCAAACGCCTATGATTTTGAAAAAGAATTGCCCAAAGGATTGGATAGGTTTTGGGGTGAAGGCGGAACAAGGTTTAGCGGAGGACAGAAACAAAGAATTTGTATTGCAAGGGTGTTGCTCAGGAACACTAAGGTTATAATATTTGACGAGGCTACCAGTGCTTTGGATAATATTTCACAACAATACATAACGGACTCTATTAACGAGATTAAGAAGAATAAGACAGTTATCACTATTGCTCACAGGTTATCTACCATTGAGGACTATGATACAATTTACTTTATTGATAAAGGCAAGATTATAGACTTTGGAACACACGAGAAGTTGCTTGCAGGTAACAAAAAATATAGCACGCTATACAATCGTCAAAAGCGAGAGCAAAAACTAAAAGACACTGGCGAGGGCTATGGTATATAAAACGCTTGACATAAATTTATAAAAAATGATACAATATTTATACAAAATTAAAAATTGTACAAAATTAAAAATTATACAAAATAAACATAAGGTAATCTGGGAAGGAAACTAAATCCAGTTTACCTTGTATATTGATTAAGGAAATTCATTATGGACAAAACAAACATAGTTCTACTAATTCCAGCGCTTAACCCAGATGAAAAGTTGTTAAAACTTGTTGACGGATTGTTGGGTGAGGGGTTTAAAAATTTTTTTGTGGTAAACGATGGTAGCGATGCCAAATGTTTGCCAATATTTGAGCAACTAAAGTCTAAATGTGAGGACAGTGTAAACCTTTATATTTTTACACATTACAAAAATTTGGGTAAAGGACGTGCGTTAAAAAACGCTTTTAATCAAATTTACACAGTATTTCCTAATTTTGAGTGTGTGGTAACATTGGATGCAGACGGGCAACACGCCGTTGAGGATATTATCAAGGTGGCTGACAGTACATTGGCACACCCAAATAGTTTGGTGCTTGGCTCTCGTAAGTTTGGGGAAGGCGTTCCTTTTAGGAGTAAATTTGGAAATATTTTAACAAGAAATGTAATGAAGGTTTTGTGCGGAATCTCGGTGAGAGATACTCAAACGGGGCTTAGAGGATTTTCAAAACAAACTTTGGCAGAGTTTTTGGATATTCCGGGCGAACGTTACGAGTATGAGATGAATGTGTTGCTTGCCACAAAGGAAAAAAGTATTCCACTCGTGGAGGAAACTATTCAAACAATTTATTTGGACGACAATAAATCTTCTCATTTTAATCCAATCAAAGACTCAATTAGAATTTACTCGTTATTCTTCAAGTACATAGTATCATCTTTGCTGTCATTTGTTGTTGATATTGTGATGTTTGCTTTGTTTGTGAAGATATTTAAAAACATTAGTTATGCTATGTATATTTATATAGCAACTGTATTGGCAAGAATTTTATCATCCTATGTAAATTATCTTGTGAACAAAAACGGAGTGTTTAAGGCAAAGAATAGAACCAAAACAGAAAATATAAAGTCGCTAATCGGCTATTATATTTTAGTTGTAATCAATGTTATTGTGTCAAGTTTGTGTGTAAATGCTATAGTAAAGTGTGTGGGTTGGAATGAAACTGCAACTAAGTTGTTGGTAGATATGGTGCTATTTGTTGTAAATTTTGTAATCCAACGGGAATTTATATTCAAAAATAAGAAAAGGGTGAACAAATGAGTTATTTTATAGGTATTGCCATAGTTTTTATGGCAATATTTTCTTTAAATTATTTAACAAGAGTAAAGTTTGCTATTGTATTTCCAATAGTAAATCTTTCAATTATATTTATATTGTACATATTTGGGCTGTTTGGCGGATTGTTAGCAGGAGCAATCTCAATTATGTGTGTTAGCGTGGTGCTTTTTGCGGTGTCGATAGCACTAATAATCAAGCGAAAGGAAAAACAATTTGTTAAGCAGTTTTTTAATCCGACAGTAGTTTTGTTAATAACCTTTTGCGTATTACAATTTGTAATGTTGTTTGCGTTTAAGCCAAATTGGTGGGATGAACTAAGCCATTGGGGACTTGTGGTGAAAAATATGTATTATCACAACGACTTTGGAGGTGGCATAGCCTCAACCACAATGTTTAAAGGTTATCCAGTTGGAACGTCATTGTATTTGTATTTCTTCCAAGTGTTTGGTATGCGGTTCTTTGATGGTGCGTTAATAATGGCGTTGAATATCTTGAATATAAGCCTGCTTATGCCGATTTTATCAAAAGTATGCAACAATAGAAAAAAAATAACAACCGCATTATTTATGGTTACGGCTGTGTTTGTGATGCACTATATGTTCTTGTTTACAATATGTAATGATATGTTTTTATCTTTGTGCTTTGCATTTATTCTAACAATGTACTTTTGCTTTAAGAGAGAGGGGCTAACGGCTCAGCATTATTTGGCAATATTGCTTGCGATGTTCGTGTTGTGTATTGCAAAATCGACAGGACTTGCGTTAACAGGATTTGCGTGCTTGATAATTTTTGTGGATGTGTTAGTAACACATGGGATAAAAACTTGCTTAAAAAGTAAATGGCTGTATATCTCGCTAATAAGTGTGTTTGCAACAATCTTAGCTTCAAAGTTGAGTTGGAACTTATACTTAAAGCATCTCAACAATCCAGACGCTTGGCAGACCAGTGCTTTAACGATTAAAAATATTTTGATGTATATTGTAAAACCCACAAAGTATCAACTAAAAGTAACAGGCAAGTACCTTTTAAACTTAATTGTTACATTCAGTGTAAATGGCAGTAGAGGAACAACTCCCATCCCATTTGTGATATATGCTGTTGCTATCGTGTGGTTGCTAAAACGAGTAAAGACCGAGTTGGGGCGTGGAGAACGTAAAAGCCTTTGCATAACAATATTTGTAAGTTTTGCTATATGGATTATTGCGTTGCTTGGGTTGTACATCTTTACATTTACCGAGCGGGAAGCATTAACTCTTTCAAGTCAACTTAGATATGTAAACTGTTTGGGAATCGGGTTTATTGTGTTCCTGCTATCGTACAATATTTCATTGTTGGGTGTTAGCGATAAATTTGCTCTAAGCCCTAAATTGATGTCGGCGAGCGTTTGTGCTGTAGTTGGAGTGTGTTTGATAATGTGCCCAATCATTTGCAAGTTAAGTGAGGCTCACTACGGGGAATTTGATAGATTTGAAAATTACGTGATGCAACTTGACACAGAAGATAGGATATATGTAATAGATTGTGAAACAGAAACGAAAATAAAGTATGTGTATAGGCAAAACTGGAAAGAGGATAGTTTGGTTGAAATATCTCACGAAAAGGGATTGCGTGCACTGACAATGAGGTATATCGCTACTCCGTTGAATGTTAGCGGAATGAATGTGGGCGGTTCTCCACATTCTGGGGATGTGTGGGTTGAGGATATGGATATTGCCGAAACAAAACAAGTAATATCGGCAGGTGGCTACAACTATGTTTATTTGCACAATATAGACAGTGATTTTGTGGATAACTATACTGAAATATTTAAAGAGTCCCCACAACAACAAACTTTGTATAGGATAATATGGTCGGGCGACAATATGACGCTTGAAAGGTGTTGAGTATGAGAATGATTTTAAAGGTAAAGTTTATCTTGGCTATTGTGTTGATTGGTATTGGCGTGTTTGTGATTTGTGGTGGTTTAATGTCCTGTGTTTTGAGGGATAAGTCGAGTATGATGGTGGTGCTTGCATATCACAGGGTGGCAAGTAGCGAGATTAAGCAAAAATATTACAAAGACGACCAGTGGGTAAATGATTTGTCAAAGTTTGAGCAACAGATGGAGTATTTGTACAAAAATAATTACACCACACTTTCAATGGACGAGTATTACGAGTGGTATTTGGGCAAAAGGGAATACGACACCGAAAGGACATGTTTAATAACGATAGATGACGGCGATATCGAGAATTATTACAATGTTTTGCCTGTGTTAAAAAAGTATAACTTTAAAGCCTCCGTATTTGTGATTGGCTCAACTATTAAAGATAGCGTTGAGTGGGATGAAACTAACCCCTAAGCAACAATTTTTAACCACAGAGTTGATAGATAAAATTAAGGTTGAGTATCCTAACATGGAAATTCAAAATCATAGTTATAATTTTCACTACAAAACCGAAAATGGAAAATCAGCAATCTATAGTGCTTCACAGCAAGATGTGAATAACGACTTTGAACAGATGAAAAAATATGAAATGAAGTACATGGCATATCCGTTTGGACATAGCACAAAGCAGTATAAACAAGGGGCAAAAGATTATGGCTACAAGTTGGCATTTTCATTTGCTGGTCCGTATATTCCTTCAACAAGGAAAGATGAGCCTTATGAGATTAGAAGAGTAAAAATTAACGGGCAAATCGGCATGAAAAAGTTTAAGAAGTGTTTACAATTGTAGCATATAGGGAGATTGCAAAAAAAAGAGCAATTGGCTAAGCCTTTTGAAACTAGCGAAATAATTAGACACTTTATCATATTTTTGTTAAGGTGTCTTTTTATTTGGCCATATTAATGCCTGTTTTGAGATAAAATATTTCAAAATACAAATATTTTGTTGCATTATTAAAATTTATTTAACTACAACAACAATTTTACTAAAAAATTATGATATGCCATATAAAGAACAAATAAATGAATTGATGGATAAGTGTATTATTTTGAACACTTATTTAAAGAACTATTTTATAGAACAAAAATTGGTTTCCAATTATGATATTATTTTTAGGTTAGATAATTTTAAAGAAAAACAAGAAATGTATATTGAAGACCAAAGAATTAATAATGACATAATAAATCCGAGAAGGCTTTTGATTTGTGGTAGCAATTGCACAAATTCACTATACATAAATGACTTGGTAGTTATCAATACGGACGCAAATAAAAAGATTAAGTGTGGCAATAATGAGTATTATGAATATAACATAATTTACACTAATTTAGAAAATAATTTAAAAAAGGAGGCAAGTAGAAGATAATTTTATTTATCTCCTTGATTATAAAATGACAGGTGCGACTGCTGTCATTTTTTTGTATTAGAAAACCCCCAGATAGTCTGGGGGCAGTTTTATTCCGACCGATTGCACGATTATTTCCAAAATAAAGAAAACCCCCAGATGGTCTGGGCAGTTAAGGTTTATCGTCAAACAAAGCCTCTCCTTGTGTTAAAAATTGATACGTCCTAGCAGACCATCTAATTTTAACACAAGGAAAAAAGAAGAAACCCCAAAGAAAAAACATAAATGGTTGGATTTCTTCAAAAAGTTATTTAAGAAAATATTTAAGAGAAAAGGTCAACGAACTGCAAAGGATGCTGACTCTAACAATAACAGTTAAATCCAAAAGTCAGCGACCATAATGAAGGGAGAATTATGGCGTTTGGAGAGACCAAAGTATATTTTGATGGTAGCCACTATATAGCAATTCCACATACAGAACGACCAGCAAAGAAGCGACCAATTAAAATAGAAGAAGTAATAATTGTTAGTGATAGTGAAGAGACACAGGACTCTGTTGAAAATACCGAGCCCTTTGTTTTGCACGAAGAAAATAGTGCTACCGAAGAACTTGAAAATGTTGAAAATAATACTAAAATTGGCGATCCGAAACCTAAAAGACTACGGAAAATGACCAAGAAGGAGTTGTTTAACGAATTATATACAAAATATATTGATAGCAGGAAAAGTGAAAGAAAAAAACTGATTATACAAGATATGTTGCCATACTTTGAAAGCAGAAAATATTGTGAAGAGTTTGTAAACAATAACTTTGAAAGAAAACAACGAAATCTCATTTGTCGTAGGATTAGAATGGTGAGGAAAGCCAAATTAGTCAATTTCAATTATTTTTGCACCTTTACCTATGATGATAAACTGCACACAGAAGAAACATTTAAGAAAAAACTTAAAACTTGTTTTAGACACTTATGTGAACGAAAACATTGGAAATATATGGGTGTATGGGAACGAGCACCCAAAACTAAACGACTTCATTTTCACGGATTGTTTCTAATACCTGAAATGATTGGCGAGTTAGCGCCACATGAAGATTATAGTTTTAGTGCTCATAGGAGAACAAAAACTATGCAAAATACTTTCTTTAACAAAAAATTTGGGAGATCGGATTTTGAAGAAATAAAAAATACGGTTGAATTACACAAGGAATTGTCCTATATTATGAAATATCTTGAAAAGACAGAAGAAAAGATTGTTTATAGCAAAGGGTTATATCAATACTTTATTTCTGATATAATGGATGAAGATATTGTGTGCACCATTGGGCAAGAAGATAAAAAACTATTGTTGTTTGATGACTTCAACTGTTGGGACGAAGGTTGTTTAATGGGTAGAGTATCACCAGAAGTGATAGCACAAATGCGTAAATGTAATTAACTGCAATCGGCAACGAAAAAAATGTGAGGTTGCAGAAAGCTTGCGTGCAACTCACATTTTGTTGGCGATTGCTGAAATCGACCAAATTAAGTTTAGTTTTGTTTGTTTAGTGGCGTGTGCTTGTCTGCTCGAGCGAAGCGAGGCACTTGTTCAAGACAAGCACACGCCACGATCCCATTTTGATAAATTTTAGTCTAAATCAATAGCATCTAAACTAGCAAAAAGTGGACTGTTAAAAAAATTTTAGTGGTCTTTTTACTATTTTATAGGACATTTTAAGCCACGATAAAAAAATTTCAAAAAATTTTCAAAAAAGGTATTGACATTTGCAATATTCAGTATTATACCATGCACAGTACTGAACGAAACAAAGGAGGTAAAACAATGGATGCTCAATTAAAAAAGGGAGCTATTGAAATGTGTGTATTACATATCCTAAAGAAAAATGATTCTTATGGATATGATATATCTGAAAAGATTTCACAGTTCATAGAAGTCAATGAAGGAACTATTTATCCTATTCTTCGCAGATTAAGTGATTTTGATTTTGTTACAACATACTTAAAGGAGTCAAATGATGGACCACCAAGAAAGTATTATAAAATCACTGATAGTGGAGCTGAAAGATATAAGTTATTAAAAACAGATTGGTTAGAATTTAATAAAAGTGTATTAAAATTAATGGAGGAAAACAAATGAGAAAAATTGAATTTTTAAATGCTTTAGAGCGTTATTTGAAAGCATTAAATGTAGACAAAATTGATGCTATTTTAAGAGATTATGAGGAGTATTTTATAGAAAGTGCTCAAATGGGGAAAACCGAAGAAGAAATTGTTGCAAGTTTAGGTAACCCTGTTGAACTTGCTAAAAGTTACGCAAATTCAAGTCAAAATAGAAATGTTAAAGAAGAAAAGCAGGTTGTTAAATATAATATAACAGTTGTAACGGGCAAATGTGTAGTGTACACAATGATGTTTGTGGTGTTCTGTATTGTTTCTTTTATATTGTTAGCAACAACCAAAAGTATTGGCGGATTTGCATTTATGTTATTGATTGATGTTGGATTTTTAGTACTGTCAATATTAGAATTTAAAAAGTTAAAGAAATATAAAAATGCTCAAAAAGAGTTAAATGATTTAACTAAAAAAGATATTTAGGAGGGATTATGAATAATATGTTATTAGCATTTATATTTGGGCCTATTGAAGTTTTAGTGCCTGTATTCTTAACTATTGTAGGAATTGTAGCGGTTGTTTTGGTTTTTGCATTGATTATGGCAAAAAGAGAAGAAAAGAATATTTTAGAAAATGGCATGGTTGTTTATCCTGAAACATTGTTTGAAGATATACAAGAAATGAAAAATGCAAATACTTTGAGATTATATTCTAAAAGAATTGAAAAGAATTTATTCGTAGTAACAACAAGCGAAATTTCAGAAGAATATAAAAACGGTCAATTCGTATCATACGCTAGTGCGAAGCCTGTAGTTTTAAAAGCAAAAAGAACTTTACTTAAAGATTTTCTTAAAAATCTTCCAGAAGTAAATTATAAATCAATGATTAAAAGAATTTGTTTTCAGACTAGAATAGATTATAAACATGAAGTTGTTGAAGAACAATACAAGCCTTTTACTCATTATTCAGACATTGGTTTTACTGTAAAAAAGCCAGAAGATATACTTAGATTATTTGAATCATTTAATGATAAAAAAGAAGGCTTTGAACATAAAATCATTCACGATTTAACTTATGGTGAATGTGATTATAAGATGCACAAACTTGGAAATATTAGATATTGTTATCAATATAATGAGAAAACTCACAAGATTTATCACCTTTCAATAGGTTATGAAAATGAAAATGTATCAACATTTGATAATGAACTTAAATCTTATTCTCAATCAGAAGAAAATTGGGATTTTCCTACTATCCGTGTAACAAATGGAGCGACATCATTTTGGTTTAGTTGTTTGAATTTATATGATGGGTTAAAGAAAAGAGACTCTATCAAATTAAAAATTTCAAGTTTTGCAAACAACATTACAATCAAAGCTCCAATGACAAAAGAGGAAGAAGCAAGTGATGAACTTAAATTTGCAGATGAGTGCTATGTATTAAAAGAACAATATGCAACAATAGGATATGTAAGTGGAATTATCAAAGCATTTAATCTTAAGATTAATGAAATGACAAGGGATAAATATTGGGAAATTGATATTGACTGTTTGGGAGCGCATATAAGAGTTTTGGCAGATTATAGATTAGTAAAAGCATCTCAACTTGAAGTAGGACAAGTTCTCTGTGGCGAAATGTGGAACACAGCATTTATAGTAGATTAAGGAGTAAATTATGGCAACAGTTGGAAACAATACAAGTGCAAAACATGAACAATTAAGAGAAACTTTCTTTACAGAAGGTGAAAAAGAATAATTTAAAAAGGTTATGAGAAACCCTAAAGACCAAAGAATTCACGCTAAAATGTTGGAAGAAAAAGCAGAAACTCTTTATAAAAAAGCAATGGATTTAATTAAAAGAGTTGAACTTGGCGAATTTAATGATGAACAAATGGAAAAAGTTGAATACGCAATCTCTCACTATTTAGCAGGTATTGAAGATTTACATCAAGAATTAATACTTGAAAAAACTTTGAGGAGCGAATTATGAAAAAGGACTATTATGTAAAAGAAAAGTTAATCAAAAATATTAAATACATTGATAAAGATGTTAATGAAGTCGCTATTACTTTAAATGACGGACAAGTTGAGTTGAAAGCTTATTGTGATAACTATCGTGAAATTAAACCTCTTATTTTAAGTACTTTTATGACATCTGATGTTATGATTAGTGATGATAAAACTTTTAAAGCTATTAATAATGGCAATTATTCTCACACTATTCAAGGCGAATTATATAGTAAAGAGTTAGGAAAGGTTAGAGTTGGCAAATTCTTTATCTCTATTGATAAGGAAGAAATTCCTGCTGATGTTCGTGATGGAGATTTTATAACTTTTAAATGTATCAGATTAGATGCTTACAGCATTGTTATCAAATAAAAGGAAACCTTATGAATAATACTATATTAAAAGATATTGACCTTAATATATACCCTGAATGTCCTGATGAATATTTGCATCAAACCGGAACAATGGGGATTATTTGTGATAAAGCTGGTTTGAAATATATTGTTACTCCACCATTGGTTAAAGTTTGTGAATATCTTTATGATTTAAACATTAGAACTATTTCAGCAGGAGCAAACACTATAAATGAACTTGGCGTATGGATAGAATACAGCTCTTTAAGTAGTGAAAATAAAAAATAGTTAATGCTTTAGTAGAAAAAGGGCTAGTTATAGTGCAAGAAGAAACAGATAAAGGGAGATTGACTGCTGGTGATATTAGAATAAGTTTAAATTTAGATTTTGACAAAGAAACAGTTCAATCAGCAAGTGAAAAAGTAATGAGGTTAGTAAAATCATTTGAATTTCAGTTGCAAGATGTGATGTTTGGATTTAGTCCTACAGACGTGGCAATAACTGAAAGAATTGCTAGTATATCACAATGGAGAATGCATTGGAATGGAAAAGATTTTGATAAAATTATTAGTCCAACCGAAACAAAAGAAGAAGCATTAGAAGAATTGCTTAGAAAAGGATGTGTTGTTGATGGAGATAATTTGTGGATTAGCAAAGAACTCTACAATAAACATTTAGATTATCTTGGCTCTTTACATAAAGTTGAAGAAACTATTTTACCACAATAGATTTAGGAGAAAATAAATGATAAATAACATATTTGAAAGTGAAAGATTAATATTTAAACCATTTTCAAGTTTAACGGAAGAACAAAAAGAAATTGTTGCTAAAAGTTGGGATAACCCATTTAATGCACGATATAATGCTATGAGAGATGCCAAAGGATCAGTTGAAGAATTATCAAAATCAGCAGAACCAACATTCAAGATTTAAGTAATTATAGTGATTGTATGTATTTTAGAGTTGCTTTTGATAAACTAACAGGCGAAATAATTGGAACTTGTAGATTTGGGAAATATCACAGATGCGAAACTAATGATTGTTGGGATTTTGGATTTAATGTTGTTTTGAGTCATTGGTACAAAGGTTATGGTGTAGAAATTATTAGTAAGATGCTAGAACTTGCTCGTAGTGAAGGTGTAAAATCATTTGTTGGTGGCGCTGATATAGAGAACTATGGTTCATACAAAGCAATGATTAAAAATGGATTTGAATATGTTGGTTATGATGAAGATGGCGATTATAGATAACTCACGGAAAGGTATAAACTCTCGCCTTGGCAAATAAAAACCCTTTCAACCACATATTCAACTTTTAGACCTTCGCCATTATCAATTCTATTTCTAAGCAACCTAGCATTAGAAACATTACATATAAATTTAGTTTTCATAATTACCTCAACTTAAAAATATCTTTACATACACTGTGAGTATGTTTGATATATTCTTTTGTTTGCATCTTTATCATGTCTTTTACTTCTACCTAAAACTCCAAAAACTTAATACATTGTTCATCGGTCGAACTAAAAAAATCATTTTTAGTTCGGCGATTTTTTCTTTTTGAGTTTTTAGTTTTTCAGAACTTATAAAAGACTTATTTGCCAGATTAACTAGTTGTTTAATAAACACCTCCTTGTAGGTGTTTGTCTTTTACCGTACTTTCAATTCTTTTGCAAGTGATTTCAAAAAATGTCAACAAAACTAGCAGAACTGCAAAAAATGTGTTATAGTTAGTACAAAATATTGCAAAAAATGTGCAAAAATATTATAAAAAAGTGTAAAAAATGTGTACACTTTTATAATTTTTATGATAT
>CAYSOX010000019.1:0-17173 GCA_964432825.1 uncultured Lachnospiraceae bacterium | reverse complement strand
GCATTTCTATTGAAAAAAAGTGCCGAAAGTGGCAATAATTTTCAATAGGGCATTAATCTGTTTGACTACAAGTTGAAAATATAACATACAACCTATTGAAAAAAGTTGCCGAAAACGGCAAAAATTTTCAATAGGAGTGGTTAGGAATTTAGTTTAAAATTTAAAAAGTTGGAAAGAATTTTCCAACTTTTTTGCTTTAATAATGATAGTAGAATATATAATGTGACTATTTTTATGTGCGGATAACTTTCAACTAAAAATGGGTTATGTTGGCTTAAAAAGGTTGGGTTGAAAGGTAAATAAATTGGTGTTAATTCTCCCAAAGACTTAAGTTTACTCGCCCTTGTATTCTTTCAAAAATTGCTTCAGTGTATTGTAGTTGTTGTCCATTGTGTCCTCTAGGTCGGAAAGGATTTTGTCAAGTTCGGTATTTACCCCTTTGTGGTCAAAGCGGTCTTTGTAAACGGTTGTAAGCCCCATAACGGTGCCAATTAATAGCAGTTGTGTGATATGGCGGGTGGACTTGTCGAACATAGTCCCCATATTAATACTCATCCAAAGTCTGGATTTTTCGAAAATGTTATTGTCCTCAATATCAATTTTTTTGCTTTTTGCAAAAAGTTCTATTGCGTCGCAAATTTCGTCAAATTTGGAATATTCGGCATCTACTTCTTGTTTTAACACCGCGTCTTCAATCTTTGGTAAAATGTCCGCACAACTTTGTTTTCCAACCATTGCATTTTGATAAATTGCATTTGCATATTTTTTAACTCCTTCTATTTTTGCCATAAAAAATCTCCTTTTGTTATTTAACTTTATTATTGCCAAAAGTCGTGTTAATTATTTACACAATGATTTTTTCGACAAAATAGTGTAATTTTTTGTTAAAGCAAATATTTACAAGGCTAGATGCGGGTAAGATGTGGTATAAATTTTCAAAAGTTTTATTAAAAATTTGACATACAAATAAAGAATGATATATAATTATCAATATAAAGTGACTAGTCTAAAATTTTTAGTATATATTTGCAATTTGTGGCAAAATTGTTTTGGTAATCTTCAAAAATTGGCAAATTTGGATTGCCGAGAGAGAAAAGTTTGGTTTGCTAAAAGCAATTGTTTGCGGGCAAGCTATAAATTTATGTATCAAAAGGATTAAAGTTTAATTAAAAATTTGCCCAAAACTTGCAAATTTGCAAGATTAAATAATAAAAGAGGTGCGATATGTTAGAACTCAAAAATATTTGTAAAACCTATAGGCCTAAAAAGGGTGTTCCCGTTCAGGCGCTTAAAAATGTTTCGCTAAAATTTACCGAAAAAGGTATGGTGTTCATTTTAGGTAAGTCGGGCTGTGGTAAGTCCACACTTTTAAACTGTATTGGTGGGCTTGACACCTTTGATAGTGGCGAATTGGTAATTAAGGGCAAGTCTAGTAAAGATTTTTCGGGTTCGGATTTTGACTCCTACCGAAACACCTTTATTGGCTTCATTTTCCAAGAATATAACATTTTAAGCGAGTTTAATGTTGAAAAAAATATTGCACTAGCACTAGAACTTCAAGGTAAAAAAGCAACCAAAGAACGCGTGCAAGAATTGTTGAGGGATGTAGACTTAGCCGACCAAGGTAAGCGAAAAACAAACGAACTTTCGGGTGGTCAAAAGCAAAGAATTGCCATTGCGCGTGCACTCATTAAAGACCCAGAAATCATTATTGCCGACGAGCCAACGGGTGCGCTAGATTCTGTAACAGGTAAGCAAGTTTTTGATACCCTTAAAAAACTTTCTAAAGATAAGTTGGTAATTGTTGTATCGCACGACCGCGAGTTTGCCGAGAATTATGCCGACCGTATAATTGAAATGAAGGATGGCGTGGTAATAAGCGACGAAACAAAGCGACATATTGAAGGGCAAAAACTTAACGAAGGTGTTTCGGTTATTGGTGACGATGTTATTCACATAAAAGCCGGGCATGTGGTAACTCAAAAAGAAGTTGAATTTATCACAAAATATATACAAAAACGCGGGGATTCGGAAGCATTTATTTCATTAAACCCAAACACAAATGTAAAGTTTAGGGATATTGCCAAAATTGACGACAACAACGCGTCCGAAAAGTTTGATAAAACCACCGCCGAAGATTTAAAAACAAGAACATACGACCGCAAAGACTTAAAGTTGATTCGTTCTAGACTAAAGTTTAAAGATAGTTTTAAAATGGGTGCCAGCGGACTAAAAGCCAAGCCGGTTAGACTTGTGTTTACAATTATACTTTCCTTTATTGCCTTTGCAATGTTTGGTATTGTGGACACTGCAAGTGCATTCAATTTTGTGGATAACACCACCAAAAGTATAATTGATAGCAATATTAAATATGTGTCCTTTACGAAGCATAATGCAAAATTCCGTGAAGGGAAGTTACAATATTATGATACCAGCAATTCTATGATGACGGGGTCGGATATAGAAGCATTAAGTTTAAAGGTGGATACCACCTTGCAACCTGTTTACACTTTAGGTTCAAGATATTCAAGCGGATTAAGTTTGCGTGAAAGTTTTAAGTCGTATGAAAGCAGTTATTATAGTAACACTGGTTATTATGTAACTCGTGCGGGTGGTATTGTAGAATTTACCAAAGACCAGCTAGAAGGAATGGGTTGCAAAATTTTATATGGAGCAATGCCAATATCTTCTACCAGTGCACCATACGAAGTTTTAATTACCAAATATCAATTAGAATCTTTCAAACAATATGGTTACCGTGAAAACACAAGTGAAGGCACAACAAATGCTTTAACTAGTGAAGAATTAACTCAAAACCCAGAATTGATTGTGGGTAAAGTATTAAGATTTAATCAACAAGAGTTTAAGATAGTGGGTGTCGTTGATACAAACTTTGATATGGAAAGATATAGTGTACTAGCGGGAAGTGGCACTAGTACGGATGGAATGTTGAGTTCTTCGTCTTCAGAGGACTCAATGTCAACTTACTTGTTATCTATGGAGTTGTCGGATATTCAAAATTATAGCATTCATAACTTATTGGTTGTTGGAAAAGATGTAATAGGAAATATCTTATCTTCAGGTAGCGAAAGTATTTCTGCGGGAATTGGCACCAATAGTTCGGTTGCGTATTCAACAAGGGTTATGTATGAAGGTGGCTATATAGATTATCAACCGATGTTGTTTTCGAATCAAATAACCGCTGTGGCAACCGAAAATAATGTTAAAGATTATGTGGTTGGAGAGAAAAACACATCCCATACTGCGGTAGAATATTTGTACAAATCTGGGAAAACCGATTTGGGCGAAAACGGAATAATGTTAAGCTATGAACAATTAAATAACTTATATAATGCTAAAATGCAATCAAATGTAGATAGTTCAGGAAGAAAAAACAATGAAAATGTTTATTTTGCTCAAGATAAATTAGTTTCATTGTATGGCAACAATACAACTTTTGTTAGTGAATTGATAAATAAAGTCGGTGTAGTTGAGGCAACTTATGGGGTTTATGCTGAATATAAAATTTTCACCGATGATAAGGCAACTAATGAAAGAATTTCTATTTTGATGGCAATATTGAGTAGAATGAATACAACAAATAGCGAAACTCAAGAATATCTACAAGCAAAAGCATTGTTTAATACATATAAATCTTCAGTTTTCCAAACAGATTTTGATGCAATCGTTAGTGTTTTAAATGACGTAGAGGGGGTTTTGATTTATACCGATAGCGACGGTAATCGAAGCGAGATAACTAGTGAAATTTGTGGTATTTTTGTAGAAAATACAAAAAATAATATTGAGCACGAATTTGATACAACTATGCTTGTTGGAAACCAAGTTAACCGAACAATTCGCAATAACATAAATAGTCGAGGTGTTTATTCGTTTGCAATCGGTGTTATGCCAACGGACGAGAAAAAAATAGCAAAACTAGTAGATTTCCATAACGAGAATCGAAAAATCGACGACAATACGTGGAGCTCAAATATTACCGAAGAAGAATGCGAGGTAAAAGAAATATATCTTCTAGAAAACGAAGTAACTCTCACAATGGATAAAGTTATTGGCATAGTTGAAGAAATCGCCACTGTATTGTTATATGTTGGTATAGGCTTCTGTGTATTTGCGGCGTTAATGCTTATGAACTTTATTTCAACCTCAATTTCGTATAAAAAGAGAGAGATTGGAATATTAAGAGCATTAGGTTCTAAAAAGAGCGATGTGTTTGGCATATTCTTTAATGAAAGTTTAATAATTGCGGCAATCAATTTTGTGCTTGCAACCATTGCAACGGGAGTTGTTTGTGGAATAATCAACACTTCACTTCGAAGCGAATATGGTTTACTAATTTCAATATTTAATTTTGGTGTTCGCCAAATTGGTTTAATTATGCTAGTAAGTGTGGCTGTTGCCTTTGTATCAAGCCTACTTCCAGTATATAGAATAGCCAAAAAGCAACCAATAGATGCAATTAATAACAGATAGAATGATATCGTCAATAAATAACAGATATAATAATACCGTCCTCCATTTAGGAGGGCGGTATTATTTTTAGAGAAAAACGGGTTTGCTGGGGTGTAATCCAAGTTGTGGTAAAATATGTTGGGTATAAAATTTAATAATAGGAGGGGTTAATGCTGTGGCGATGTGGGTTAGGGTAAAACATGTTGGGTATAAAAATGAATTTATTGCGAACCTCTGCAATATAAACATTTATTTTAGATTTGTACACATACAAAATATAATCCTTATTTTTGCATGGACAGGATGATTATGTTCCGACCGCCTAAACCGGACGGTCGGCATTGTCGTCCGTATCTTTGTTCATCAGGAAAGTTCCGACCGCCTAAACCGGACGGTCGGCACTGCTGTCCGTATCTTTGTTCATCTTTTGGGCTAAAGCCCCCAAATCAGAACGCCGGCAGGGTCGCCTAGCCGGCAACCCGATTTGTGCGTTTTATCTCCAAAATCTAAACAAATTTACTGGTGTCGCAACTCAAATTGGGGGGTAAATAAATTAGAAACTAAACATCCCGTGTGAAAACCCGTTTGCAAGTTACTTGTATCAACCTCAAATGGTGTGATGTTTTAAAATTTAGAACACCAATCAACCGTGTGAAAACCCGTTTGCAGGTTACATACACAATTGTAGGGACAGGATAGTATCCTGTCCGCACATTGTCCGGAACGGACAATGTCTTCGTACATTAAACAAATTTAGTCGAGTGAAACCCAAAATGGGGATATTTTGTAATTTGTATGATAATTATAATCCGCACAAAGGCATCGGGAATAAATCCCCGACGCAACGGGACGGACACTATCCGGCCCCTACAAGAATGTAAGAATTTTTCATACATAAAACAAGAACTATCCAATTTTAAATAAATTTAATATGCCATTCTTTGTTTGTGTTGGGTGGTTGGCATAGAGTATTTTCAGTTGACAAAGGGTTTGAATTTTAATATAATATAGATGTAATAATTTGTTGATTGAGGAACAATTTATGAAGTTATACAATGAGTTATATAAGTCCAGCGAAATGCCGTTTGGGGAACACTCTAGGTTTTTTGTTGAGGATGACAGGGAGTATGTAACTTTTGGTATTCGTGTGAGTGCGAATTTCAGTGAATCTTACCAAACTGAACTTGTGCAGTCCATATTATCTATGTTTGACTTTAAAGACTTTTCAACAACCAATATGGTTACCTTTTTGTTGCCCGAAGCACTAGACAGAATCCCAAAGGTGGAAGATAGGAAGTTATTTATTTACCTAATTTCCAAGTGTATGTGTATCAAAAGATTTTCGGGGACGATTGAGAACAAAATCAATTTAAATGAAAAGGATTTAAGATACAAAAAGGTAAAGTTTAAAAAGATGTTGCAAGCGGTCAATAGGGCATTTTTAGAAGAGTATGCACCAAATATATATTCGGCGATTATTGATTCGGCTGAAAGTGTGGTGGGTCTTTGTGAGCCAGATGCAAAAAAGCATTCTTTTGCGTATAAGTTAACCTTAATTGCCAAAGAATATACCGACGACTTAATTGCACGGATTAATGAGAGTGAAAATGCGGGATATCCTCGAATAAACAAAATATTATTAAAGAATCGCCCGCTTGAAAGTGCAAAACGCATTTTGGAGCGAGCAAAAACGAAATAAGGAGAACAAAATGAAATATACAGGAACCAAAACCGAACAAAATTTAAGAACGGCTTTCGCGGGGGAAAGTCAAGCACGAAACAAATACACTTATTTTGCAAGTGTTGCAAAAAAGGAAGGATATGAGCAAATTGCTGAAATATTCTCCAAGACTGCAGATAATGAAAAAGAACATGCAAAAATGTGGTTTAAAGAGTTGGAAGAATTGGGGAACACCGAGGAAAATTTGAAAACCGCTTCCGAGGGTGAAAATTACGAATGGACGGATATGTACGACCGTTTTGCAAAGGAAGCCGAAGAAGAGGGATTTAAAGACCTTGCTGTTAAGTTCCGTGCTGTTGGTGCTATTGAAAAAGCCCACGAGGAGAGATATTTAAAATTGTTGCATAATGTTGAAATGCAAGAGGTTTTCCAAAAGGCTGACCAAACAATGTGGGAGTGCAAAAATTGTGGGCATCTAGTAATTGGCAAGTCTGCACCTGCAATTTGCCCAGTTTGTGCGCATCCTCAAAGTTATTTTGAAGTTAGAAAGGAAAATTATTAAAATATCTTAACCCCCAAAAAGAAGATTATACCCAAAAATATATTAAAAATTTTTCATAGGGGTAATAAAATATTTGTATTATGTAAAATTGACACCACATTTTTTTGCGGTGCCAATTTTTTTGGTTAGAAATTCTTAATTTTTAGGGAAATTGCAAATAATTTTGAGTGATTATTATACAATTGCAAAAAGGAAGAAATGCATGAAGAAAAGTCAAATAAAGATAAAGTAAAACTTTTAAAGTAAGACAAAATTTGTGCTAGTAAAAGCCATTTTGTGGTGAAAAATTAGTTGCAAGGCTTTTAGTTCGCTAAAATATATGTTTGAAGCCCGAGCCCGAAAATTATTATTCAAGTTAAATTAAGAAATCTAACCTAATACATACTATTCTAAAGGGTGTGGTAATGTGCCTATAAAAACCCAAACACCCTTAAAACAAATGAAGGCAGGTTTTGTTAATGTATTACGATAGTGGTGCACGAGCAGTTTAAGTAATAACCCCCACTTAAATTTCATATTGTTTAATATGGGAAATGCATTGACAATTATTATATTTATATTGGGCTTTGTGCTTATATTAAAAGGCGGAGACATTTTGGTGTCTTCTTCGGTTAAACTTGCAAGTAAGGCAAAAATTCCGCCCATGATAGTTGGGGCAACAATCGTAAGTATTGCAACCACCTTCCCTGAAACTACAGTGTCGCTAATTTCTAGTTTTAAGGGGGTTGAAGAAATTGGCATAAACACAGCCATTGGTTCTACCGTTTGCAACTTTACCATAGTTCTTGGAATGTCCTTTTTGATATGCCCAACCAGAGTGTCTTCTAGTGGTTTTTTGTCGAAAATTGTATATTTTCTAGTGTGCGTTGTGGCTTTATTTGTTTTTGGAATAAATGGAGTTATTGGTGTTGTAGAGGCGGTTGTTTTACTCTTAATGCTTGTAGGATTTGTACTTATAAATCTTCGTGAGGCAAAAACCGAAAATGCAACAACCGATGTGGCGGGGTTAAAAGATTCGTGGGCTAAGATAATTGTGGAGTTTGTAATTTCCGCATTGGCAATAGGGCTGGGGGCTATAGTTTTGGTGGAAAATGTTGATGCAATAAGTGAAA
This sequence comes from uncultured Lachnospiraceae bacterium, assembly GCA_964432825.1. Classification (GTDB taxonomy): domain Bacteria; phylum Bacillota; class Clostridia; order Christensenellales; family UBA1242; genus UMGS1908. Next base: position 9,348 of record CAYSOX010000019.1, on the reverse strand, counting down.
TGATTGGGGTAAAAAGTGGAGTGGTAAGTTTTGTGATTATTGCGATAGGCACAAACATTCCCGAACTTGTCACCACTTTTACTTCGGTAAAATTAGAAAGCCCCGAAATTGGAATTGGAAATATTTTTGGTGCTAGCATAATTGATTGTACATTATTAATTGCGTGTTCGGTATTTGCTTCGGCGGGGCTAGTTATTAATGTTTCGAAACTTTTAATTTTATTTACTATGCCGACGCTGATTTTGATAACCACAATAATTGCCTTTCCGATTGTTCGTTCGGGAAAAACAACTAGGTTGCAAGGAGCGATGTTGGTTGTTATATACATTCTTTATACCTACCTAATTTGTGCTAAAGTTTAAATTTTTTTAGGCGATGGGATGTGTTTATTGAGGGAAATTTTGTTGGTGGCAAAATTCAAAAAAATTCCGTGAAACATAATGTTTCACGGAGTTTTTAAAAAGTGTTGAAAACTCTGTTGAAAACTTTGAACATCTGTTTGAAGAAATGTGCTACAAGTCTTTATTTTAAAGTGTTGTAGCGGTTTAAAATTTTTTAACAGGGGTGTTGAAAACTCTGTTGAAAACTTTTATTTTTTAGATTTTTTCAATTTTTGCTTGACAAGATTTTTGAGGTACAAAAAGTGTTAATTTTTGTCAAAAAATGGATAAATGTGGCTTTAATAAAGGGGTGGTTATTATAAAAGTATAACTATATCTGTTGTGGTCCATTTAATTTTTAAATCTATTGGGTTTGGTTGACAACGGGTCAAAATCACTATATAATTTTAACTATGAAATTGACAGGAACAGTAACAAACATTATATATCAAAATTTGGAAACGGGATATAGTATAATTCGTGTAGAAAACGGCAAAAAGGAAATTACTGCATCGGGAAAGTTTCCTGCCCTTGGTGAGGGTGAAATGGTTAATATGGAGGGTGAAATGGTTATGCACCCAAAATATGGCGAGCAGTTTAAGGTTTCTAAGATACAATTAGAAAAGCCAACAACGGTTGAGCAGATTAAAAAATATCTGTCAAGCGGGCTTATATGTGGTGTCGGACCGGTAACGGCAAAAAATATAGTGGATATGTTTAAAGAAAAAACGCTTGAAATAATTGAGGAAAATCCAATTGAACTTGCCAAGGTTAAGGGTATTAGCAAAGAAAAGGCTATCAATATAGCGCTTAGATATAATGATATTAGAAGGCTTCAAGATGCGGTCATATTTTTGCAAGAATATGATGTTACGGTAAATATGGCGGTCAAAATTTTCGACAAATACAAAAATAAGACCGAACAAATCATTCGCAAAAATCCATACAAGTTGGTTGAAGATATTGACGGAATTGGTTTCCGTACGGCGGACAAGATTGCTATGAAACTCGGAATTGAACGCGATAGTGAGTTTAGAATGCGTGCCGGAGTTGTTTTTGAGTTGAATGAAATTGCCGAAAAGACGGGTAGCACGCTTGCAAATGTTGGAGAAGTCAAAAAAATGGTTATGAACCTCTTGGGCTTTTTAGAGGATGAAAAAGAGGTGGCTTTTCAGCAAGTGGTGGCGAATTTGATTATTGACGGCTTTTTAAAAGAGGTTGTTGAAGATGGTGAGGCGTTTATTAGTTTAACTAAGTTTTATAAAATGGAAAAGGTGATTGCAACCAAACTTTGTATGCTTTTGGATGGTTGGAATTATGCAAAACTTGATGTTGAAAGCACTTTAGATGAGTATGAACGCGTGAATAACATAAAATTGCATCAAACTCAGCGAAAGGCGGTAGAAACGGCGGTAAGCAATGGTGTAGTAATAATTACGGGTGGTCCCGGAACGGGTAAAACCACCATAATTAAAGCAATAAACTATTGTCTAAAAAGTTTAAAATTAAAATCCTTGCTGTTGGCTCCAACGGGAAGGGCAAGTAAAAGGCTTTCGGATGCGACGGGTGAAGAGGCAAAAACCATCCACCGAGCATTGGATATTAATTTTAGAGGTCGGGAGTTTGCGAGTGCTTTTAACACTGTATCAAGTCTCGAAGAAGATTGTGTTATTGTGGACGAGTGCAGTATGGTGGACACCTACGTTATGTACAATTTGGTAAACGCCTTAGGTGTTGGCAAAAGACTTATTATGGTGGGAGATAAAGACCAGTTGCCGAGTGTTGGAGCGGGAAATATCTTAGACGACTTAATAAAGGTGGGTAAAATTCCCGTTGTGAGTTTAACTCAAATTTTCCGTCAAGCCACCGAGAGTAAAATAGTTGTAAATGCACATAAAATCAATGCGGGCGAAATGGTGTCTTTTGATAACAAAACGGGCGACTTTTTTGTTATGAATAAGTCTAACCCTGATGAAAACCTAGAGTTAATTCTGGATTTGGTAGGCGAGAGAATGCCAAAATATCTAAATGTGGATGTTTCTGCCGTTCAGGTAATTGCCCCAATGAAAGCGGGAGTTTTAGGGGTAACAAACATAAACACAAAACTTCAAGCAAGGTTAAATCCTTTGACGGACACAAAAAATGAAATTACGATGGGTGAAAAACTTTTCCGTGAGGGCGACCGAGTTATGCAGACGGTTAACAATTACGACCACGAATGGGAAAGGTTCGGTTTTAAGGGCACGGGAGTTTTTAATGGAGATATTGGAGTAATTGAAAGAATTGACCCAAAAACACACGAAACGACAATTGTTTTTGAAGACGGCAGAAGGAGTTTGTATTTGTCTAGCGAGTTGGATGAATTGATGCTATCTTATGCTATCACTATCCACAAAAGCCAAGGCAGTGAATTTGATGTGGTGATAATTCCGGTGGTGGCGGGAAGTCCGCAAATGATGACACGAAACCTATTGTACACCGCGGTAACCCGTGCAAAAAAAATGGTGGTGTTAGTGGGCCCTACAAACTATATTTACGCAATGATTAAAAACGATTATTCGGTAAAACGACTGACTTCATTAAAGCGATTGATTCTTCAAAATACACTCGACGACTTTGAGTAGTGATAATAACTTTAAGTGGCAAAAATGTTATTAAGTAGTGATAATATTTTAAATGCCCGATGGTCTTACATACAGTGAAGAAAAATTTTTAATTTTTTAGGTGTGTCAGCACCAAATTTTGAGCATTGCGAAAAAATTATTTTACATACTGTGATGCCGTTATTTATAACGGAGTTTGCGTTAGCAAACTGATTGGCGAACTCGTGAGCAAATCAACATCACATAGTTTATAATATCTGAGGCGGGAAGAATGCGACACCGCTAGGTGGCATATTCCTAGTGTCCGACGGCTTTGCTTGTGGTGGTGCTATGGGCATTTCGGTGGATGGGTGGTTTTACTCTTAAACTTTTTGATTTTAATAACTTTTTTGATGTATAATTTCTGCACTTTCACAAAAAATAACCTTAAAGAGAGGTTGTTTTTTATGGTTCGTAAACTTTTTAAAACTATTTCAATTTTCGCCATTTGCCTTATTTTGGGAAGTGTAGGAGTTTCGTGTAAATCTAAGGTTAAAGAACAAGAAATAACCTTACCGCAAAACATTTCTTCAACATCGCAAAATGAAGAAATAATATTGAAGGTTTATGATACAAAAACTAAAAAAATTAAGCAAATGAATTTGGAGGAGTATTTGCTGGGTGTGGTTGCGGGTGAAATGTATAATAGTTGGGGCATAGAAGCATTAAAGGCACAAGCGGTGCTTGCCCGAACATATACATTGTATTTTTTGCAGAATTACACAAGTAAATATGACGGCGCGGATATTTCAAACGATGTAACCGAAGCCCAAGCATATGATGAAAGCCGAATAAATGACAATATAAAACGGGCGGTAAACGAAACCAAGGGGCAAATCTTAACTTCAAATGGAAATATAATTGAGGGATGGTTTCACTCAAATGCTGGAGGCGTCACCACAACGGCAAAAAACGGCTTAAATTACCTTGAAGAAGAGGATTATACAAAGGTTCAAAAGAGTGTAGAAAACGCCGAAAATAGCCAAAATTTTAACTGGAACACCACAATTTCCAAGTCGGATTTTTTAAACGCCCTTCGTGAAATGGGTGTAAGCGTAAATTCGTTGACTTCTCTCACAATTGGAGATACCGACGAGAGTGGGCGTGTGAAGAATTTTAAGATTGGCGGTGCCACGGTGGATGCAAACACCTTTCGAATAAAAATTGGTTCTACCAAAATGAAATCAACAAAAATAACCAATATGGTAGCGAGTTCTAAATCGGTGTATCTAGAAGGTGTGGGGTATGGTCACGGAGTCGGAATGAGTCAATGGGGTGCTAAAATTTTAGCCGAAGAAGGCAAAACCTATGACGAAATATTAAAGTTTTATTTTGACAACATCGAATTATGCAAGTTTAAATTATCTTAGGTTACACAAATTAGAAATAATGTTAATTTTTTTAAGACATATATTAATGCTTTATCTTTTAAAAACTGCTGTTGCGCACAAAACTATTCTAAAATATTTGCAAATGCGTTGTAATTTTGTTATAATCTTTTTTGTTTAAGTAAAATTATAACTATTAAGGAGAAAATTATGAGGATTTGTTTTGTTCGCCATGCCGAAATTAAAAAATATATTACTGCACTTATTCCAGATGCTGTGCATATTTCTGCAAGGGGTAAGCGTACGGCAAAAAATGTTGCAAAATATTTAGAAAATGAAAATGTTGTAGCGGTGTATTCATCACCACTAGAAAGAGCGGTAGATACCGCAAAAATTATTGCTAAACACTTTGGAGTTGATTATATCACAATGAAGCAGTTTACCGAGCGTAAGGGAACCATCCCAAAAACTCCAGAAGAAGAAGTTTGGCTTAAAAATTATATGAATTATGATTACACCAATGGCAAGTTTGAGACGCTTACAATGTTCACAAAGCAAAACTTTGCGGGGCTAGATTTGGTTATTAAGGAAAATAAACTTAAAGAAACAAAAGATTTTGAGCCAACAATTGTAATTGTGGCACATTCATCAAATCTATATGCTTTTAATGCGTATTTTAATAAACTTCCGCTAAAAGGCAAAGCCCAATGGATGCAATGCTCCAATGGTGCCGTGGTAAAATATAGGGTTTAACCGAAAACTTTAAACTTCCGAATTTAAAGTTGATAACATTTTTGTGGTGCAAAAATAGTGATTCACTAAAAGTTTGGGAGTTTTTTAATGTAAAAAGATACGAAATTATATAACAAGGTTTAAAAAGTCTATAACACCAAATTTTAAAAATTCATTTAAAAGGCAAATCATAATAAGATTTGCCTTTAATATTTTATTGGTTTTAAGCGGGATAACATTTTCCTGTGGTTTTTGCTTTTAAGTTTGGTTTTAATCGCGGTCGAATTGTTCGACAACTTTTAGGGTTATTGCAAGCACTCCGTATTTTGCTTCGTCCTCCGATGAGTATATTTCACGATAGGTTCTAATGGTATCTTCTGGAGTTTTGCCGTTAAACCCAACTTTTTTAGTTCCAGTATATTCTATGCAGTCATCAAAGTTACAAAATTGCTTTAATTCGGTTATTTCGGTGACTAAAATGTTGTGGTTCTCAATATTTTCAAAGGCTATATATTCGCGATTTCCAAGGTTTTGACGCTTTTCATCAAAAAGTCTTACTTCAATAGTTTTTTCGCCGGTTGCAACTTTGTTGTAATATTCTGGTCGCAATTTCATCATATGAACAACACTTCCGCCGTTGAATAAATCAAAAACGGCACGTGCGCGGTGTGAAACGGAATTCTTTTCTTCGGGGGTGACTTCGCTAAACTTTTCTTCAAGATCGTAAGAGTAGAAGATTGGGTCATAACCAAAGGTTAAGTCTCCACTTTCGGCATATGAAATTTCGCCGTAAGCCTTGCCCTCTCCATATCTTACATCGTCATCTGAGGCATATAGAACTATTTCGGTGCAAAAATGTGCTTTGCGGTTTTCAACACCTTCAAGTTTTTTAAGTAGTTTCTTGCGGTTTTCTTCATTTGTTGCATTTCGGTCGTCCACCGAACCATATCTTGCGGAGTATACTCCAGGGGCACCGTCTAATGCGTCTACACAAAGTCCGCTATCGTCGGCAATAACAACCATAGGAGTTCCTTTTTTATAAAGATAATCATAAACGGTTTTTGCCTTTATTAGTGCGTTTGCTAAAAAGGTGGTTCCCGTCTCTTCAATTTCTTCGGTAAATCCAATGTCCTCAAGGCTTAAAAGTTCATAATTAGAAAATAGAACTTTCATTTCTTTAAGTTTATTTTTGTTGTTGCTTGCAAAAACTATTTTTTCCATACATACACCTCACTACGACAATAATTATAACGGATAATTTGAAAATTTTCAACTAAAAGAAGATGTTTTTAATTATACTTTTTTTAAAAGGTGAAATAAGTTAAAAGCATAGTCAAAAAAGTGGGGAAATTTTTCAAAAAGCGAAATACTCTCTCCAAAAAGCGAAGAAATTGCTCGGAAACCGACCCCCAAACCAAAACGCCCCCCAAAGGTGAAATGAACAAAAAACTAAAAATGCTATTACAAATTTTAAGGTTTGCAAAAACTTAAATATTTAAGTTTTCTTCCAAAAATAAAGGGCTATTCAAAAATTCGCTAACCGTCATATCAAATCCGGAGGCGATTAAAATAACAGTAGATAACAAATTGTCTTTGACGGTGTCGTGAATGATATTTTTTAAGGTAGAGTGGGTGATTCCGCTGTTCATAGCAAGTCTATATTGTGTCATATTTTTCGCTTTTAGTAATTCTCGAACTCGCAAGGCAACGGCTTTATTAACGCTATTCATTTAAAACTCCCTTTTGGTTATTTATAACTATAGTTTAATCACGGCAAATGCAAAATTATAGTTGCACACAACCATAATATGTGATACAATATAGGAACTTATGTAGCCAAGGGGGTTTTATGTATAATAGTTGTGCGGTTTTTGGACATAGTAAAATTATAATTTCGCTGGAGTTAAAGGAAAAATTAAAAAGTATATTTGAAGAGTTGGTAATCAATGATAATGTTGGAGTTTTTTATTTTGGCGGGCTTGGGCAATTTGATGATTTATGTTATCAGACAATTAGCGAGTTAAAAATAAAATATCCACACATAAGACGGATATTTTGTGTGTCCGACCCGAGGTGGGTTCGGTGGGATAAACGCCCACAATGGCTTAAAAACGAGGTTTATGAAGAAGTAGTTTATCTAGATTTAAAATATGACTATTGGTATACTCGTATTTATTACAGAAATTGCGAAATAATAAATCAAAGTGATATTGTCGTTTTTTATGTAAAAACAAAGGAGAAAAGTGGGGGCGTATAAAGCACTATACTATGCAAAATCTAAAAAGAAAAAGTTTGTGAATATTTGTGAAATAAATGAATAGTTGATTTTTTAAAAACTTGCAATTGTGAAAAATTTTAAATTTTTGTGAAATGTCTGATGGTTTTTGTTTGACAAAACCTAAATGGAAGTGTTAACATATACTAAAATAAAAAGGAGGGGAAATTTATGAAGAAATTTCTAAAATCATTGCTAGTAGCAATAATGCTTGTGCCACTAAGTTTATCATTAGTTGCCTGCGGTGGCGACCAACTAGACGCAAAGGCTGATGTAGATACAAAGGGTAAATATTCAGAGGTGACTATGGCAGATGTTAAGGCATACACATCTGAAGTTAAAGAGTCGGACGCTTTTAATAAGGGTGTAAAGGTTACAATGTCATTAAGTTCCGCATCGGGTGGTGATGCCGAAAGTGCGGGAACGGGTGAAATTTTTAATATGGAAGTAAATTCGGTTCTTCGTTGGACCAAAAAGACTACCGATGATGGCGATATAGAATTTACAATAAACGATTTTGCATATCGTGCTAATGCAAATATTAAAAATGAAAAGCAAGTTGTTGAGTTGTATTATAAAGATGGCGTTCAATATACCAATATTGCTTATGGTGAAAATAAAGTTCAACACCAAAAAGAGGCGGAAATTGAAACAGTAAAATCAAGTGATGAATATTTATCATATATTGAAAGCATTGTAGATAAAGTTGATTTTGCGGAGTTTATTGAAGATATTGAAGGCGATTTAAAAAATGGTGGCAAGGTTAAAGTAGAAAAGGCAACCAGCGGAAAGTATACCAAGTGGCATATCAATGTAACGGCACCAGAATCACTTACAAGTGCAATGTTTGACGGAAGTGTTGATGTATATTATGTGTTTAAGTCAAACAAACTTGTTGGAATGACACTAGAAATGGATATGGGAATTTTGAAGATTAGTGCAACAATGGAAGCGTTTGATGATGAAATTAAACTTCCAAAGGATGCAAAAGATTATCCTACAACCATCCCAAGTGCTGATGTATTAGAAAAATTTGAGGGGTTGGAAGACCTTTTTGACTAATTTTATAAAAGTTTCCGGTGATTAACTAAAAAAATTAATATTACCAAACAAAAAAGTTCTGTCTTAAATGATAGAACTTTTTTCATTTTTTAAAACCGTAAAAGGCAATAATTTATAAAAGGCATTAATTTGCAAAATTTTTTAAGCCGATTTTTAGTGTCAACATTTCATATTTAAGGCTAGCTGGCTAATGAATTTGTTAAATATGTAGAAGAAAAGAACAGGGGTTAATATGAAATTATAAATGATTATGAATTTTAAAACCAATAAAAGCGGGAATGCTTTTAATTATTGAAATTATTCACAACCACTTAAAAAGATAGGATAAAATCTATAATAGAAAAATATTTATTAAAACAGAATGAATATTTATCTAAATTTCACTTTTTAATTTCGGATTATACAAATGGAAATTTTGTACTTAACTTATCACAAAAAGCACCTCCTATGGGCATATACTATATGGAGGTGCTTTTTACAAGTGCAAAAGCGGGGTGTATTTTATTGTTTCCGCGGGTCAAAAATGTTTGCTTTTATATAAAACCAAATATGTTAGAAAATGCCAATGTCTCAACAAAGCCTAAAACACAGTTTATTTCAAATGGTTTTATTAGGAGTTGGGTTTTGTTTTTCTCGCGTTGACAAGTGTTTTAAATTACAAGTCGTATTCAATTATTAAATTTTTAATTAGGGATGCGAACTTGTCGCAGTTTTCACTTATCATTTCAGCACTTAAAGTATTTATTGCATTGGCGTCTGGTATGAAAGCCTCTAAATAATCAAATCCCATTGATGCAAGTTTCAAATATGACTTTTGAGAGCCAAAGATTTCAATGCTTTTACTTTTACAAATCTTCCAAAACTTATTAAAAAGCACAAACTGATTTTGTTGCCACTTTCAATGTTTTTATCTTTGTGTTTACTTTTAG
>CAYSOX010000018.1:0-18416 GCA_964432825.1 uncultured Lachnospiraceae bacterium | reverse complement strand
AAAAGGCACAAAAAGACTTTATTGGTTTGTTTGGTTCAATTCTTCGTATGAGAAATTTACTTTCCTCATTTGATGAATTCGCTGGAAATGAAATTCTAACAGAAGGTGAAATGCAGGATTATTTAAGTAGATATAATGACCTATATTTAGAGTGGAAGAAATATAGAGAAGAACATACAAAAGAAGATATAACCGAAGATATTGTTTTTGAAATTGAACTTATAAAACAAGTCGAAATCAATATTGACTATATCTTGTTATTGGTTAAGAAGTATCATGATAGCCATTGTGAAGATAAAGAAGTGCTTATTTCAATTAAAAAAGCGATTGATTCAAGTTTGGAACTCAGAAGTAAGAAAGCACTTATTGAAACATTTATTGCAGGAATAAATGATATAGATGATGTTATGCTTGAATGGAGAGAATTTGTTGCAAAGCAAAAAGAACTTGAACTTGTGTCAATTATTACAGAAATGGGATTAAAAGAAAAAGAAACCCGAAAATTTATGGAATATTCTTTCCGTGATGGTATTATGAAAACCACTGGAACGGATATTGATAAAATTATGCCACCTATGTCAAGATTTGGTGGTGGTAGAGAACAGAAAAAGCTGACAGTAATTGAACGGCTAAAACAATTCTTTGAAAGATTTTTTGGAATAGGGTAAACAAAAATGCTAAACATATATAGTGTTTAGCATTTTTAATGTGAGACCTTGAAATTTTTTAAACTATAGAAAAGTAAATCATATAATAAATTAAACTTAGTGAAAAATTGGAGGAGGTTAAAATTTCCTAGCTTTATATATTTTTATTTATAAGACTATAATAAAACATCATTTGCCTGCTATAAAACTTTAGAAAATGTTAATACTTTTAGTGGTATGAAAATTATTAAAAAGGCTAATAAAATGATTGTTATATTTATGCTTTTGGTTGCTATTGTTGCTGGGGGAATTGTTGGGGTTGTTATGTACAATCGGCTGAAGTACCCGATTTGCTTTGAAAATTTCGTTATGCAATATTCGGCGGAGTATTCAATTGAACCGTCCTTGGTTTATGCGGTGATATTGACTGAAAGTGGTTTTATGCAAGAGGCGGAAAGTGTTGTTGGAGCGGTGGGGCTTATGCAGATAATGCCCGATACTGCAAAATTTATTGCTGGAGAGTTGCGGTATGTTGATTTTTCGCTTGAGGACTTAAAAAATCCTCAATTAAACATTGAGTTTGGGTGCTACTATTTGGCTTATTTATTTAATAAGTTTGATTCTTTAGAAGAGGTGTTGTTTGCATACAATGCGGGTGAGGGCAAACTATTAAAGTTTAAAAAAGAAAATGGGGTATTTGACGAGGAGGAAATTAGTATTTCTGAGACTAAAAATTACATTAAAAAGGTAAAATCTGCAAAAGCGAAGTATGATAAAATTATCCGATACCAATTGAAATAATTAGAAATATGTAAACAAAGATTAAAAAATAGTTGTAAATTTAAGGCGAGTTAGTTATACTTAATATAGTGTATAAAATTATTCTGAATGACTTAATTGTTGGGCGAAATATGTGTTGCAATTGGAGTTTTTTATGATTTTATGCAAAAAAAATTAGGCTTAGAAGTTGAAAGTAAAAATGGCTTGGTTGATTTAACAATTTGATGTAGATATGTTAAAACTTTAAATAATTTTGTTTATATAAAATTTTAAGAAGCCTGTTTTGATTTTTTTAAAAAAGCGAAACTATAATGTTTTTAAACAAAAATTGTTTTTAAGATTTTAATATGTAAATTTAAAGGTTTATATGGATTTATTTTGTTTTGCTTTCAATTTAAAAAGTTATTTACATTAGGAGAAGAATTTTATGAGTAGATTGTTTACCGATACCGATTGTGAGATGTGGTACACCGATGCTGAGGCATTGGGGCTTGAAGTTATTAAGATGCCATATATTTTGGATGACGAAATATATTATTATGATTTTGGTAAAAATACCGATTTTAAGAAGTTGAATAATAGGATGAGAGAGGGGGCAACGCCAAGGACTAGTGCGTTGAACCCAAATGACTATGTTGAATATTTTGAGCCGGTTTTAAAAGCGGGTGAGGATATTTTATATGTGCATTTTTCAGATAAAATGAGCGGAACATTTAATTATATGAAGCTTGCGATAGATGAGTTGAAGCAGAAATACCCAGACCGTACAATTAAGACTTTTGATACAAAGAGTATTTGTTTTGGTTCGGGAATACAGGTTATGGAGGCTGGAAGATTGAAGGCTTTGGGGCTTTCAGATGACCAGATTATTGAAAAACTTGAGGAGTTTTCGAAGCATTCTTGTATGTACTTTGTGGTGGATAGTCTAACCCACTTAAAGAGAGGTGGTAGGGTTTCAAGTGCTACCGCGATAGTTGGTGGGTTATTGAATATTAAGCCTATTTTAAAGATTAATGACGACGGCGAGATTGTTAAAGTTGGCACGGGCAAAGGCTTAAAGCGGGCAATAAGTTCAATAGTTTTAGAAATGAAAGAAAATGTACTTGATGTTGAAAAACAGGTTGTTTATGTTCTTGATGCCGATAACGAGGCTTTGGGTGAGTGGATGAAAAAAGAGATTGAGACTCAAATCCCCGGTGCTGTTGTTCAAAGATATCCAATTGGTCCTGTTATTGGAGCACATTGCGGTCCTGGAACGGTTGGCGTTATTTATTACGGAAAGAAAAGATAATATATTGGTAAGGCTATAAGTCAAAGGCAAAAACGATTTGACAATATGTGTTAAGCTTTGAGGAAATACCTAAAATTTTACAAAAATAAACAAATGATTAAATTATTTAAAAAACGGTTGACAATAAAGTGTTAGCCGTTTATAATTTAATTATAAAGTTTGACTTATTTTGACCTTAAGTCAAGACGGGAGGTAAAAATGGCAAATATAAGTGATGTTATTGAGCAGTTTATTTTAAAATCTTTAAAAGAGGATGGTACGGTGGAGATAAGCCGAAATGACCTTGCGGGGTTCTTCTCATGCGTGCCAAGTCAAATTAATTATGTGTTGGAGACGAGGTTTACCCTTGATAGAGGGTTTGTAAAAGAAAGTAGGCGAGGTGGTGGCGGGTTTATTCGCATAAGCAAAGTTCCTGTTAGTGACGACACCTATGTTAATAGTTTGATTATGGAAAGCATTGGCGATGAGTTGACCGAAAGACGGGCAAGTCAAATTTTAGACAAATTGCAAGATGATGAAGTGATTGAATCGCGAGAGAGAATGCTTATTCAAGCCTCAATATCTGAGCGTGCATTAAATATGCCTTATTCATTTAAAGACAAATTAAGGGCGCAGATATTTAAAAATGTTTTAGTTGTTCTTTTGAAAGAAAAGGAGGGTGACAAATAGTGCTTTGTTCTATGTGTAACCAAAAAGAGGCAATTTTGGATCGGGAAGTGGATTTAGGGTACGGCAAAGTTCATGTTTTTTTATGTGAAAGTTGTGCAAATAAAGTTCGCGAAAATCAGCCCGAGCCGACTGTAGAAGTTTTAGACTTTTGGACACAGAATGAAAAAACACTGGTTTGTCCAAAGTGTCAAGCGACGGCTAATGATATTGAAAAGACTAATTATGTTGGGTGTGAGGAGTGTTATCGGATGTTTGAGCCGGAAATTGAGAGGATTGTGACGATTTTACATGGGCGAGCGTCCAATGTTGGGCGATGTCCAAACGGCGAGCCTTCAAAAAGCGAATCTAAAATGCATTTAAGCAAAAATGAAGATGAGAGGAATTTGAAAAAGCATAAAGATTTTGACCCAAATGCATTTAATAAGAAATTTTTTGGGGGTGGCAAGTGATGTTTAATAGTTCGATAGACAGTGTGGTTATTTCAAGCCGAATAAGGGTTGCAAGAAATATATCAGGGCATAATTTTACCCCCAATTTTGATAGTGAATTTTCGGCGGGGCTTATAAATAAAGTTGCAGACATTATGATGCCGTTGGGGAAGTTTAAGGTTTATCGAATGGGAACGCTTTCGGAATTTGATAGCGAATTGATGTGTTCTAAACATTTGATAAGCAAAGAACTTGTTAAGAATAAAGAAACTGGCGCGGTAATAATTAAAGAGGATGGAACGCTTTCGGTTATGGTGAATGAAGAGGACCATATAAGGGAGCAGTGTATTCTTCAAGGCTTTAATTTGGATAATGCATTTAAGTTAATAAGCGAAGTTGATGATGAGTTGTCGGATAATTTAAAATTTGCATATGATGAGAAATTTGGGTATTTAACAAGTTGTCTAACAAATGTTGGTACGGGAATGCGTGCAAGTGTGATGTTATTTTTACCGGCATTAACAATAAATTCAAAAATTGACGGCATTATTCAAGCGGTTAAAGAAAAAAATTTGACTGTTAGAGGAGTATTGGGCGAGGGAAGTTTTCCTTTAGGATATATGTATCAAATATCCAATGCTACAACTATTGGTGTAAGCGAGCGTGAAATTATTTCCAATGTGAAAACTGCGGTTTTAAAGATTGTGGAAATGGAAATAGCCGAGCGTAAAAAAATGGTCGACAAGTTCCAATATGTAAATACAACAGATATAGTTTGGCGTGCATGGGGAATACTTACTAATTGTTATACAATTGATTATACCGAGTTTATGAAACTTGCGGGCGAGGTCAAACTTGGAATAATGACGGGTATAATTGTGCTTAATGATAATAGTGTTATAGACCGACTGATTGAATATGGTTCTGACCTAACATTAATGAAGTTGAAAGGAAAAATGATGACAGTTGAGGAAACTGCAAAGTTTAGGGCGGAGAACCTATATAAGCAATTAAAAAATAGTAGAATAAAATAAAAGGAGAGTTAAGTTATGTTTGAGTTGAATCCAGCAGAAAATGTGAGAATGGCCATACAAAATGCTAAAAGATATGCACTTAGTATGGGGTCTGGGTGCATTGCTACCGAGCATTTACTATTAGGGCTTGCAAGTGTTGAGAAAAGTATGGCAACTAAAATATTAGAAAAATACAACATTACATTTAAAAAGTTAGAGCGTTTGGTTCGAGATAAATATCCAGACGCAAAGCAAATGCCGAGTAATGTCGCTATAGATTTTTCGCCAAAAGCAAAAGCAATTATAAAAAGCAGTGAGCAACTTGCGTATCAATTAAATTCTGGGTATATATATTCGGAGTATTTATTATATTGCATACTTGCCGAACAGACTAATATGGCGTGCGATATATTGCGTTCGCAAAATATCAATCTAAAAGAAATTTTAGACGATGTTATTTATGTTTTGCGTTGCGGAAAAATTAGAACCAATGAAGATGTTGAAAGTATGGATGAGGAAGAAAAAAATAAGACTACATCCAATGAGCAAAATGATATAAATAGTAATTTGCCTGAAGTTTTGCGAGATTTAGGAATAGATATGACCGAACGCGCAAGGCGGGGTAAAATGGATCCTATTATTGGTCGAAATAAAGAGACTAACCGAATCATTGAAATACTTTGTAGAAAAACCAAAAATAATCCAGTTTTGATAGGTGAGGCGGGTGTTGGAAAGTCGGCAGTGGTTGAAGGACTTGCGCAAGCAATTGTACGAGGTGAAGTTCCGGAACTGCTAAAAGATAAAACAATATTCAGTTTGGAAATTGGCTCGTTAATGGCTGGAACAAAATATCGTGGGTCAATGGAAGAGCGGTTGAAAAATGCAATAAATGAAATAACCAATCGCAAAAACATTATTGTGTTTATTGATGAAATTCATACGCTTGCACAGGCGGGGGCACATCAAGATGAGTTGAGTCCAGCAGATATTTTAAAGCCATATCTTGCAAGAGGTGAAATGCAGACTATTGGTGCAACGACAACTGAAGAATATCGAAAATTTATTGAAAAAGACAAGGCACTAGAGCGAAGATTTCAACCAATAATGGTTGACGAGCCTAGTCCTGAAGACACAATACAAATTTTAAAGGGTATTCGTGATAGTTATGAGGCATTTCATAAGGTAAAAATTACCGATGGGGCTATAGAGTCGGCGGTTAATTTATCTATTAGATACATAATGGATAGAAGTTTGCCCGATAAAGCGATTGACTTGATTGATGAGGCTGCAAGTAGGGCGAGGGTTAGAGGAAGTATTGTTCCCGAAGATATTAAAGCACTTGAAAAACAACTAAAAGAATATGAAATGCAAAAAAAAGAAGCCGAAAAGAGTAATGAATGGGCGTGGATTGAACAATGTAATGCAAAAATAAATGAAATTCGCGGTGACTATTTGGTTCGTATGAATGCGTGGAATGCAAGTAAAGGGAATCAAACAGGTGTGGTTGATAAAGAGGATATAGCAGACATTGTAAGCAGTTGGACGGGTGTTCCTGTTAAAAAATTGACTGAAAGTGAAAAACAAAAATTAATGAAACTTGAAGACCAATTGAGACAGAGGGTTATTGGTCAAGATGAGGCTATTACGGCGGTTTCAAAGGCGATTAGACGCGCAAGGGCGGGGCTTAAAGACCCAAAGCGCCCGATAGGTTCATTTATATTCTTGGGTCCAACCGGTGTTGGGAAAACCGAACTTACAAAAGCCTTGGCTGAGGCAATGTTTGACGATGAAAATGCAATTATTAGATTGGATATGAGTGAATATATGGAGGCGCATTCGGTAAGCAAAATGATAGGTTCGCCTCCAGGATATGTGGGTTTTGACGATGGCGGGCAATTAACTGAGGCGGTTAGAAGAAAGCCTTATTCGGTTGTTTTGTTTGACGAAATTGAAAAAGCCCATCCAGATATATTTAATCTTTTACTTCAAGTTTTGGATGAGGGAAGATTGACTGATAGTCAAGGGAGAACGGTAAACTTCAAAAATTGTGTTATCATTATGACCAGCAACTGCGGGGTTGCCGACCTTCCAAAAAATACAACAAAATTGGGCTTTGGTGCAAGTGATGACAATTCTTCAAACATTAAAGAAAAATTGATGGAGTCGCTTAGAGAAAAGTTTAAACCTGAATTTATTAACCGTGTTGATGTCGTAGTAGTTTTTGAATCACTAAAAGAAGATGATATTAAGAAGATTGCATCAATTATGATTGCGGGATTGAATAAAAAGTTAAAATCGCAAAACATTCAAGTAGGGTTTAATGAGAATGCTATAGGCGGTTTAGTTAAAGAGGGGTATAGCCCAGTGTATGGTGCAAGACCGCTTAAGCGAGTAATTGAGCAAAAAATAGAAGATAAACTTGCAGAGTGCTTGCTTTCAGGTGAAGTCAAGACGGGTAAAAATATTGAAGTAGATTACAAAAATGGTGAATTTTTATTTAAATCATTAGACTAATTGTGTGAAATATATTATAATATAATCAGTATCAATAGGAGGATATAAAAATATGAAAATTGAAATTTTAGGTAGAAATTATAAAGTTAGTGAAAGACTAAAGAATTTAATTCAAAAGAAGGTTTCAAGATTTGATAAATTTTTTGAAAAGGAAGCAACTTGCAAAGTTGTATGTCGTGCAAATGGCGACAGATATAAAATGGAATTAAATTTGTCTGCACCTCAAATGTTTGTTAGGGGTGAGGTTGAGTCTGATAATATGTATCAAAACTTGGATTCTTGCATTGCAAAGGTTGAGCGTCAAATTGTAAAACACAGTGATAAATTTTTGAAAAAGCGTGGCGCAACTAAGCAAGATTTCGCTGAGTTCGAGTATGTTGAAGATGAACCAAAGTTTGAAAGTGTAAAAATAACTAAGCGTAAAGTTTATGAACTTAGCCCAATGAGTGAAGATGAGGCACTTGACCAAATGGAAATGGTTGGAAATGATTTCTTTGTGTTTATGCATGATAAACTTAATACTGTGTGTTTGCTTTATAAAAAGGCAGATGGCTCAGTCGGAATTATTGAAACTAAGTAATTTTGAACTAATATTTAAAAAAATAATATATTTAATGTCACCATATCTGGTGGCATTTTTTTATTTAAGAAAATTTGCGTTTAAATGTTTATTGGAAATAGAAAATCCTAACTAAAAACTCTAAATAATTTAAACCTAATGCTGAGTTTTTTAAGTTGAAGTGATTCATTAAAATGTAATTAAATTCATTTTATTATTGTTACTTTTTAAATTCGTCAATAATTGAATTTATAGTTGCTTCAACTGGTGGCTCAATAAAAATTGTTGGGGCAATTTTTTCAGATATAATTTCTTCTAAATAAATAACCACATCTGTGCGTTTTTGGTTTTCTAAAAGTTTTAAATTAAAATAAAGAAAATCACAAAACCCATTTTTGTATATCAATAAATTGATTTCATAATAAGAGTTTTTACGCCAGTTATCAACGAGTGGTATTTTTATCATTTCACTAAATCCGCTTTTTTGAGTTTGATAATAAGAAAAGTTGTCTATGATGCAGATTGTTGCATTTTCAATGGGTAAACTATTTGATGCATTTAAAACCTTTAATTGTAGATATGAATATGGGTTTAGGGATGTGGTGTTTTTGCTTTTAGTTATACTAAAAATTGTTAGACTTGAAATTGCTAAACATAAAAGAACAAATAAGAAATATTTAATAAAAAATAATCTTTTCATAATAAATTTTATGGTAAAATTATTTTATTATGAGGCATATTTGTAGTATAATAAATTTATGGAAAATATCGAAGTAACCCAGTTGACTAAAAAATATGGAAATATTGAAGTGTTGAGTGATGTTTCGCTAACACTTAATTTTAAGTCACATTATTTGGTCGTTGGTGAAAAGGGTTCGGGAACTGCGGAGTTTTTAGATTGTCTTAGTGGCATAGAAGGCTTTGATGGAAGTATTAAATTTGATGGAGTTGAGAGAAAGGTTTTATCTAATGAGGATTTAAAAATATCATATATTCCTGAAACTCCCATTTTATTGCACGGAAGTGTTGAGAGAAATTTAAAATACATTGCAAAAGTTTGTGGAAAAAATTTGCAAAAGTCGGAAATAAAATCTATCGCAGAAAAGTTTTTTTTAAACCCAAAACAGAATGTAAAATCGCTTTCGTATATTGAAAAATTGTTCTTATGTTTTGCTCGAATAGAGATTAAAAAAAGTGAAATTGTGTTGATAAATTTTGGTGAAAATTTGTCTGAAATTCCAAAAACATCTGGTGCGTTTTTAAGCATGATTTCGTGGCTGAACAACTTTCCGAACTTGCTAGTAGTGGCTGAAAATGGGCAAAATTTAGCCTCATTTTACGATGCGGAAATTTTAAAATTTAAATTTGGCGTTTTTAAACCTAATTTTTCGATTGAAAATGAATTAAATTTTCCGAGTGATATTTTTAGTTTTTTGACTGCACTTCGGTGTTCAAAAACAACTTTCACTGTTGAAAATTTTAAGTTGCAAAAAACTTGGGTTGGATTTTCAGTTTTAAGTCAAAGTGATATAAACTTAAAAATTGGTGAGTTAAATTTTTTGAGTAATAAAATTAAAGATTTTCATTTTGGTCAAGAGGTAGAAATAACCAAAATTAACAACTTCTATTTTTTGGCGGAGAGCGGAGAGTTTTTGTGTAAAATGTAAAGTATGCTATTTGTAAAGTAAACCTAAAAGATATTTGCTTAATACAATTAAAAACAAAGGGAAAAAGTATGTAAAATTTGATAAATGAGAGTAAATAATTTATTTACATTTTTACTTGAAAAATGCAATATAAAATGTTATATTATTAATGTGTAAATTTTACTTTAGGAGAGTGGTCTGATGGCAAGCAAGGAAAATGTTGAGAAACTTTTTAAGTCAAAAGCTAAAGCGATTAATAGTTTAGACAAAAATATGCTTATGAATATTTTGGTTGATTATGTTCCAATGAAAGACTTGTTGATGTATTCTAACAATTTGATTGATGATAAGTTTAGAAGCATTATGGAAAATGATGACCTTGCAAGGTGTGTTGAATATTTTTTTGATTGTGACTTAAACATTGCGGAAACTTCAAGAAAATCTTTTTTACATAGAAATACTTTATTGTATAGGCTTGATAGAATTCAAAGTTTAACCGGTCTTAATATTCGGCATTTTGACGATGCTGTAACCTTTAAGATTTTAATGCTTGTATACAATCTTACAAAGTAAGCGGTGAAAGGTATGAATAACAAAGTTGAGATTGTTCAAAAATTAATTGACAACTATCCAAAAGATGAATGTGCATTAGATTACACTTCGGCTTATGAATTGTTGGTCGCGGTTATACTTTCGGCGCAATGCACCGACAAAAGGGTAAACATTGTAACTAAAGAATTGTTTAAGGTGGCAAATACTCCCGAAAAAATGTTAAACCTTGGTGAGAAAAGACTGAAGGAATATATTCATTCTTGTGGTTTTTATAATAACAAAGCAAAGAGTATTATATCGGCATCGTCGGATATATTAACTAGGTTTAATGGTGAGGTTCCGTCTAACAGGCAAGATTTAATTACGCTTAGCGGAGTGGGGGAAAAGGTTGCAAGTGTAGTACTTGCTGTATGGTTTAAAGAACCAGCAATTGCCGTTGATACACATGTTTTTAGATTAAGTAAACGGCTAGGGCTTGCAGATGAGTCAACACCAACAAAGACTATGCATAAGTTAGAAAGTGTTTTACCTAAAAGTATGTGGAGAGATGGGCATTATGCATTAGTTTTGCACGGAAGAGAGGTTTGTAAGGCAATAAAGCCGAATTGTGAAAATTGTTTTATAAGTGAGATTTGTCCTAAGAAATTAGAGAAGTAGAGGGATATAAGATTATGTATGATGATAGAGTTAAAATATTTATAAAGTCGGGAAATGGTGGAAATGGCAAAGTTTCTTTTCATACGGCAAAATGTGTTAGAGTTGGTGCTCCAGACGGCGGTGATGGTGGTCGGGGTGGCGACATTATTATTCGTGCCGACAAAAATGTTACCGATTTAGGAGAGTTTAGATATTCTAAAAGTTTTAAGGCTGGAAATGGTTGGGCTGGTGGAACTAATACATCAACTGGAAAAAGTGGTGAAGATGTTTTAATTAAAGTTCCGTGTGGAACGGTGGTTAAAGATAATGAGACGGGTGGTATTTTGGCTGATTTGTTTTATGATGGTGATGAAGTTGTTGCGATGAAGGGCGGTGAAGGTGGAAGAGGAAATGCAAAGTTTAAGTCTAGCAGGCGTAAATCTCCAACATTCGCCCAAACGGGCGAGATTACTAAAGAAGAATGCTTAATATTAGAGTTGAAAACAATTGCAGATGTAGGACTTGTTGGCTTTCCAAATGCGGGCAAATCTACTTTGCTTTCGGTTTTAACCTCAGCACGACCAAAGATTGCAAATTATCAATTTACAACACTTTCTCCAAATTTGGGTGTCGCAAAAGTTTATGGCAAGTCCTTTACAATAGCGGATATACCGGGACTTATTGAGGGGGCTAGCGAAGGCGCGGGTCTTGGACATTATTTTTTAAGACATATTGAAAGAACTCGATTGTTTTTGGTGGTTGTTGATATTTCTGGAATAGAAGGGCGAGACCCATATAAAGATTACCGAATAATTGAGAATGAACTTAAAAAGCACGATAAAGAACTTGTGAAAACTCCACGAATAATTGTTTTGAATAAAATGGATGGAGTTGATGCTGAAAAGAATGCTAAAAGTTTTAAATCGCGTTTAGCAAAAACAAAAAATCCACCTGAAGTTGTTTGCATTTCAGCATTTACACATTCAGGACTTGAAGAATTGTTGGATAAAACGGTTAAAATGGTTGAAAAATTGCCAAAGCCAGAGCCAATCAAGTTTGAGAAGTTTGAGTACAAAAAAGCCGACCCAACAAGTTATGAGATTGTTCGAGATGATGATGGTGCTTATGTTGTTATAGGTGGGTTTGTTGATGAACTTATAAGAAATGTAGTTTTAAGTGATTCACAAAGTTTTGCATATTTCCAAAAAATAATGAAAGACAAGGGCATTATTAAGCATTTAAGAAAATTAGGTGCAAAAGATGGCGATACTGTAAGGATTGCAGATTTTGATTTTGAATTTATAGATGATTAAGGAGGATAGGATGTTAACTAGTAAAAATAGAGCATTTTTGCGAGCGAAGGCACAACTGTTAGACCCTGTGGTGCAATTAGGAAAGGGTGAAATTGATGAAGATGTTTTGTTTTCTATTGATGCAGTTTTAGACACAAGAGAACTTATTAAAATTAATATTTTACAAAATTCCGATTGTGAACCTAAGGCACTTGCGAATGAGTTGGCTAATATTTTAAAAGCCGAAGTTGTGGGAGTCGTTGGTAGAAAGATTATTCTTTATAGAAAAAGTACAAAAAAGAATGTTAAACACATAGAGATTTGTTAGGAGAAAAATATGGAAAATATTAAAAATGCGGTAGAAGTCGCTGAAAAAGAATTTGATGAAAGATATTCAAATTGCAATGATTTAAACGAACTTGAAAAAGTTAGAGTTGAGTTTACGGGGAAAAAGGGAAAACTTACCGAAATTATGGGATTACTTCGTGATGTTGCGGTGGAGTTTAAAAGAGAGGCTGGAATGAAAATTAACACCCTAAAACAAAAGATTGAAAGTGCAATTAGTGCAAAAAAGGAACTTTTGGAAGAGCAAAAAATTAAGGCTGAAATTGGCGGTAGTGAAAAGGTTGATATTACCATGCCGATTGATAGTGGAGTGGGGTCTTTGCATCCTAGAACCATTGTTCAACAGCAGTTGGAAGATGTCTTTAAATCTATGGGGTTTGTGGTTGAAGATGGTCGTGAAGTTGTAACCGAATATGAGTGTTTTGATTCGGTAAATGTTCCGGCAACACACCCTGCGAGGGATGTTCAAGATACTTTTTGGTTAAGTAATGGTGAGGTTTTAAAAACTCAAACTTCGGCACTTCAAAATGCAATATTAAGAAAGTATGGTGGGCATGTTCGTGCTATTTTCCCAGGACGATGCTATAGAAATGAGGCTATAGACCATTCGCACGAAACAACATTCTTCCAAATGGAAGGTGTTGTTGTAGATGAAAATGTTTCAGTTTCTAACCTTATTTACTTTATGAAAGAAATGTTGAGTAAAGTGTTTGGCAAAGAAATTCAAGTTAGATTACGCCCTGGGTTTTTCCCATTTACCGAACCAAGTTTTGAACTTGATGTATTTTGTCCGTTCTGCGATGGCGAGGGGTGTAGTGTGTGTAAACATGGTTCGTGGATAGAACTTTGCCCATGCGGAATGATTCACCCTAATGTTTTAAAAGAAGCGGGGGTAGATAGCGAAAAATATAGTGGTTTTGCATTTGGACTTGGACTTGATAGGCTTGTTATGATTAAGTCTAAAATTGATGATATTAGATGGCTTAATAGTGGTAATTTAAAAGTTTTAAAACAATTTGGACTTGATATGTAAAAAGGAGAAGATTATGATTATTTCATTAAATTGGTTAAAAGAATTGGTAGACCTTGAGGGTTTAACTGCTGAAGAAATTGTAAAAAAGATAACACTATCAACCGCCGAAGTTGAAGAAGTTAAATATGCGGGTAGCGATATGCAGGATGTCGTAGTTGCAAGAGTTGAGACTTGCGAAAAAGTTGAGGGAACGCATTTAAATTTACTTTCGGTAAACGATGGCAGTGGTGAGAATTTACAAATTGCAACTGGAGCACCAAATGTTTATGCTGGAATGGTGACTGCGCTTGTTAGAATTGGTGGTATGGTAGCGGGACATAAAATTAAAAAAGCAAGACTTGCTGGAATTGATAGTTTTGGAATGTGTTGCTCAGAAGCCGAACTTGGAATTGGAAGTGACGATGATGGTATTGTTGATTTTAAGGATTTGAATGTGCCTTTAGGTACAGATATTAAGTCGGTTCTCCCAGTAGAGGATTGTTTGATAGAGGTTGACAATAAGTCGCTTACAAATCGTCCTGACTTATGGGGACATATGGGATTTGCAAGAGAATTGTCGGTGATTTTTGATAGAGAATTAAAGCCTTATGACACATTAGATTTAGCAAAACTTCAAGGATTAAATGCTCCAACCATTGATGTAAAAACTAATAAATGCTTGAGATATTCGGCATTAGATGTGGAAAATGTAACCGTTAAAAAGTCACCTAGAATTATGAAACTTAGACTTAACTATTGTGGTTTGAGAGATATAAATTTGCTTGCAGACTTAACAAATTATTTGATGCTTGAACTTGGTACCCCTATGCATGCATTTGATAGTAAAATGGTTAAAGGCATAATTGTTAGAGAGGCGGAAGCAGGAGAAGAACTTTTAACATTGGAAGGCGAAACTCATAAAATTGAAAAAGGTTCGCTGTTGATTTGTGATACTCAAAATACTCCAGTCGCAATTGCTGGAATTAAGGGCGGAAAACTTTCGGGCATTAGTGATGATACAACTGGATTTTTACTTGAAAGTGCGGTTTTTGAATCTTCTGCAATAAGGAAAACTTCAAAAGCGATTGGACTAGTAACCGATGCTTCGCAAAGATATGAAAAGTCGCTTGACCCAGAACTTACTACACTTGCAATTGGAAGACTTGTTAAACTTTTAAGCGATATTGATAAGGATATTGTTATAACATCTTCACTTGGCGATGTTCGTACAACTCCTAAAAAGGAAATTAAAATCAATTTTTCTACAGATTTTATAAGAAAAAGAATAGGTGTTCAAACAATTTCTAACGAATTTATTGTTGAAACATTAAAAAAACTTGGTTTTGAAATTTTAAAAACTAGCGGAAACGATGTTGAAGTTTTAGTCCCATCATTTAGAGCAACAAAAGATATTTCAATCAAAGAAGATATTGTTGAAGAAATTGCAAGGCTGTATGGATATGATAATATTGTACCAGAAACACTAAGTATGTCAGTTACTCCAAAAGCACAAGATTTTAGACACATTATGGAATACAAAACAAAAAGATTGCTTGCTGAAAAGTATGGGTTTAGTGAGGTTCATAGTTACATTTGGAATTATGCTGATTTCAATGAATCAAAGGGTATTGAAACACAAAGTTTTCTTCAACTTTTGGATAGTTCAAACAGTGGTCAAAGCGGACTTAGAAGTCAATTGCTTCCAACATTAATTAAGTTCTTTGATGAAAATAGAAATAGTTTCGAAGAGGTTAAAATTGAAGAGATTGGAAGAGTGGTTGTTGGGTTAGATGAGGACAATTTGGCGATTGAAGAGAAACATTTGGCTATATTAATGTCTAGCACAAAGGCATCTGAAAAGGAAATGTATTTTGAAACGAAGAAAATAATTGAAAATTTAGCAACTTCACTTTCAAAACAAACAATTTCCTACACGGGAGATTCAGATTTAAAGTTGTATCATCCAAATATGTGTACCGATGTTTTGGTTAATGGAGAAAATGTTGGTTCATTTGGCGTTATGCATCCAGAACTTAAGGCTAAATTTGATAAGAAAATTAATGTATGTATGGCGGAAATAGATTTTAACAAGTTTATGGTTGAAAATAGCGAATCAAAAACTTATAAACCTATTTCTAAATATCAATCAGTAGATTTAGACTTTAACTTTTTGGTGCCAAAAAATATGACTTTTGCAGATATTCAAAAACTTATTAGTGAGTTTAGATGTAAGTTTAATGTTCAATATAAATTGATAGATGTGTATGAAAGTAAAGATTTTAAAGGGTTCCGTTCGGAAACTATTAGATTTACAATTTGTTCAAACGAGCATACATTGAGCAATGGAGAAATTGAAGGTTTTACAAAAAGAATAACCGACCATTTTAAAAATGCATCAATCAATTTAAGATAATTTTTGCGAGGTTAGTTTATATCGATAGAAACTAAAGGTATGTGATAGTTTTAGGTGGTTTAAAACTGTTGCAACATACTAGAAAGACAAAATGTCTGTTTTGCAAGTTCGAATGTATTAAATTTGAGCAATGCGAAAATTTCTTTCTTAAGCATATACTAATAAAACAAATTATAATGTAACTAAATAAAAGGTTAAAAAATAATTCAGTAGATGGTAAAATTTTACTATCTGCTGAATTTATTTTACAAGGACTTAAAAATTTGATATAATTTTTATATAAAAAGTATAAGAGGGTGCATAATGGAACAAAAACGATGGTGGAAAGAAGCCATAGGCTATCAAATATATTTAAAAAGTTTTTATGATTCAAATGGTGATGGAATTGGTGATATAGCCGGTGTAACAAACAAGTTGGACTATATTAAAAATTTGGGTGTTGACTTTATTTGGATAAGTCCTTTTTTTGATTCGCCTATGGATGATAATGGCTATGATATAAGAGATTATAAAAAGGTGTTGTCTGAATTTGGTTCTATGGACGAACTAAAGGCGTTAATTAAGCGAGCACATTCAATGGGGCTTAAAATTATTATTGATATGGTTATTAATCATACTTCAATTGAGCATAAATGGTTTACAAAGAGTGTTGCAAAGGCTACAGATTATGAAGACTATTATTATTGGAAAAATCCTAAAATAGATAAGGATGGAAATATTCAACCTCCAAATAATTGGGAGTCCTTTTTTGGTGGAAGTGCTTGGGAATACAATGAAAAACGCGGGCAATATTTTCTAAAAATATTTTCTGCAAAAATGCCCGATGTCAATTTTAATTGCAAAAAAGCGATTGAAAACTATCAAGACATAATAGAGTTTTGGGTGAATCTTGGAGTTGATGGGTTTAGAATGGATGCTATCTCCCATATAGGTAAGGATGATTTATTTCAAGATGGAAAGAAGGGGAGAACTTATTTAAAATTTTCAAATCTAAATTCCACGCATAAGTTTTTAAAGGAGGTTTTAAAAGCTAAAACGAATAGTGAAGTTGTTACAATGGGAGAATTGGGCGGGTGTCCAACCTTTGCGGAACAATTAAGATATACAAACCCTCAAAATGCGGAATTGGATATGATTTTTGATTTTTCTCACTTGAATAATTTTGATGCAAAAACAGGGAAGATTAATTATTCAAAAATAGTGAAAGCACTAAAGCAAAAATCGAAACTTTCAAAAGAAGGTGGCTGGTCGGTATTATTTTGGACTAATCACGATTATCAAAGACTTGTGTCAATGTATGGAAACACAAAAGCATTAGCAAAAAGTACATCGGCATTTGGTACGGCAATGTATTTGCTTAACGGAACACCAATTATATATCAAGGCGAAGAATTGGCAATGACGGGATATCCTTTTAAAAACGAAAAAGATTTTGTTGATGTAAACGCCTTGACTTTGCTAAACCTTGCAAAAACTGAAGAAGAAAAGAAAAAAGTTCTTGAAGATTTAATTCATTCAAGTAGGGATAATGCAAGGACTTGTATGCAGTGGAATGGTTCTATAAATGCAGGTTTTAGTGAAACTACCCCGTGGTTTAAGGTGAATCCAAATTATCATTCATTAAATGTTGCGGTTGAGCAAACAGAGGAGCATTCGGCGTTAAATGAATACCGCAAATTATTGTCGCTTAGAAAAGAGTTTAAGGACACCTTTTGTTACGGAACTTGCACATTTTTGCATGCCCCAAAAGGTGTTGTAAGATATAAAAGGAATAATGGCGGTGAAGAATTTGAAGTTATAGTTAATTTAACGGAAGATGTTAAAAAATTCCTTTTGCCAGCAGGTGAGATAATGTATACAAACTATGGTGAAGTTGTAAGAGGAGAACTTAGTCCATTTGAGGCTGTTGTATTAAAACGAAAAATTATACAGAGTTAAATTTTTTTTAAAAATTAAAAGACAATCATTATTTTTGGTTGAAAATCCAATTTATGATTGTCTTTTTAGTTGTACTTAAAATTTTTTGTCATAAAAAATATTTCAAAATTGTTTTTATATAACAGACTATTAAAAATTGTTTTCTGAAGTTTTATTTTCAGAGGTGTCAATGGTTGAGGTTTTAATTTCAAATTCAGGGGTTGTTGAGTGTGGTGCTTCGGTTGTGCTTTTAAGTTTAGTGTTTTTTAAGTTGTATGCCGTAAAACCTTCGCCGTATGCTTCTTTAACAAGGTTTGAAAACATAAAAGAGTTTGGGTCGGTTTCTTTAACAATTTGTTTTAATTGCATTATTTGAGAGCGTCTTAAAATTACTAAAAGCATATTTTTTTCTTTATGGGTATACATACCTACACAACTTATGTTTGTAACACCTTTATCTAGTTCGTTTATAATGCGGGTTGAAATTTCATCCTTTTTATCGGTTAAAATGTAATAGGCACGCAAGGATTTTACACCATCCACAAAAACATCTGAAACCTTTCCGCAGACAAAAATTGTAATAAGGGCGTATAGTGGAAGTGCTAAACTATTGTAGCAAATTGCGCTTAAAACAACTACGGCACCATCTACAATCATCACTATTTGACCAGTTGTAATATTTGGGAAAAATTTGTTTACCAC
>CAYSOX010000017.1:0-23325 GCA_964432825.1 uncultured Lachnospiraceae bacterium | reverse complement strand
TGTTGTTGCCATTGCTAAAAAGTATGGCGGAAGAGGAATGATGTTTTTGGACTTAATTCAAGAAGGAAACTTTGGTTTGGTTAAAGCGGTTGAAAAATATGATTACACTAAAGGGTTTAGGTTCTCAACCTATGCAACTTGGTGGATTCGTCAAGCAATAACTAGGGCAATTGCCGATCAAGCCCGTACTATAAGAATCCCTGTTCATATGGTAGAAACCATCAATCGTCAAGGAAAGGTGGCAAGACAATTGACGGTGTCACTTGGTCGCGAACCAACACCAGCAGAAATTGCAAAAGAAATGGGCATCAGCGAGGCAAAAGTTAGAGATATTCAAAGAATTGCACAAGATACTGTATCTTTGGAAACTCCCGTTGGTGAAGAAGAGGATAGTAGTCTTGGAAGTTTCATCAAGGATACAAATACTGCAACTCCTGAAGAATCTGCGACAACATCAATGTTAAAAGAGCAATTAGTTAGTGTTCTTGGAAGTTTAACACCGCGTGAACAAAAGGTTGTTATGATGCGGTATGGTTTGGAAGATGGTCATGCAAAAACCTTGGAAGAAGTTGGTCGAGAGTTTAATGTTACGCGTGAAAGAATTCGTCAAATCGAGGCAAAGGCGTTGAAAAAACTTCGCCATCCATCAAGAAGCAAAAGATTGAAGGACTTTTTGGATTAATGAAACTAAGTAAACGGATGAAAAAGTTGTTGCAGATGGTTGGCGCGTGTAATACTCAAATATTGGATATCGGTGCCGACCATGGCATTTTATCTAAAGCGATTTTGGATGAAAATTTATCTGAAAATGTTGTGGCTACGGATATTTCCGAAAAGTGTCTAGAAAAAGCCCAAAATGCACTTTTAGAGTATCTAAAAATTGGGCGTGCAAGATGTGTGGTTTCGGATGGATTGTTGAAATTAACGGATATACAAGTTTGTGATATGGTGATAATTGCGGGAATGGGTGGCAATGAAATGGTAAAGATTTTATCTCAAAATCCTAAGAGGGGGGTTTTTAACAAGTTTTTGCTTCAACCCATGCAAGATGCTGAAATTTTGAGAGATTTTTTACAAAATAATGGCTATCAAATAACAGAGGATGAAATTATTGAAGAGCACGGCAAGTTTTATTCGGTAATTAAGGCTGTATTTTCGGGTCAAAATTCGTCAATGGATGAACTTGCAAAATATTTTGGTAGGTTTTACAAAGAGGATAAAAGTGAGGATTTTAAAGCATTTGTAAGATACACATTAAAAACATTAAAGTCCAGAGAGAAATATTTGACAAAAAATGACTTGCTAAAATTGAAATTTTGTGAGAATATAGTAGTTGAATAAATAAAGGTGGTAGAAAAATGAAAGAATTATTAAAGTACCAAGAAATAGATTTAGAGATTAAAAGGTTGGAAGGTGAATTGTCAGACCATGCCGATCGTAAGAGCGCATTAAAAATGCAACAAGTTTTGAAAGACTGCCAATCAAAAATAACTGAACTAGAAAAGAAGTCGGCAGAAACTTTAAAAGCCTACAACCAATACAAAAAAATTTATGAAGATATGGTTAAAAATGTTGAAGTTATAGAGAAAAACGCTGAAACTACTAATGTTAGTAAGGTGGATGGACTTGTTGAAGCAATCAATGCTGTGGTTAAAAATTTGACTATGCTCGATAAAGAAATTGCAAGTTTAGTCAATTATTCATCAGCAATCCCTGCCGAATATAACAACATAATGAAAAATGCAAGAACAGCAAAGGCGTCTATGCAAAAGTATAAAGACAATTTTAACAATGCAAAAGCAGATGTTGAAAAACAGATAGAAAGCAAAAAATCCGAACTTTTAAAACAAGGTGCAAAGGTTGATGCAAAATTGCTTGGACGATACAAACAAAAAGCAACCGAAATAAAAAAAGTGGTAGTTCCACTTGTAAATGGAAAGTGCGGTGGTTGTAGAATTGAGCCTAGTGCAGGAAAATTAAGTGTTTTAAAATCAAAACATATTATTGAATGTGAAAATTGTGGGCGAATAATATATACCGAAGAATAGTATATAGCGAAAAATAATAATTATATTGAAAAATATTATATTAAAATACATAAAAACATCCTTACAGATTGGAAGTGAAACTCCTAAAGTTATCTAACTTTTTGGAGTACTTCATAATAGTAGGGATGTTTTAATTTTAATATAAATAAATGCAATTTAATTTAGATATTGTTTAACCAGTTAAGTATTAAATAAAAAAGGTATATGCAGAATAAATTTTAATGCAATATTTTTTTAGGGCGAAAAGGGATTGTCTTTTTAATTAAGTTGCGTAAATCATAAAATGTAGAATTTGTTTCAGTTTGGTTTGAAGGTTGTAAATATTTAGAGATATGTTTTATGTGCAAAGGGTTAACTATTTTAAGGTTAGAGAGTGCTAATGCCATCTTTTAATGCAAAAAACACTTGAACAATCATAAGTAAAATATTTAAGACGCAAATGCAAATAAGTGTTATATTTAACACTTTGCCCAAAATTTTATCAACACAGGCTTTGTTTTTGGCATAACTTAGTCCAAAACATGATATAATTAGTGATACCACTGGCGAAACGGTTAACAAAATGAAACTTAATGATGCAAACCACAAAGTGTTGAATGAAAGGGCGGTGTTGTTGGTCGTTTTTGAATCGGTTTCAGTTTTTGAGTCCGTTCCAAAGTCTGGTTTGGAATTTTGTTGACTTGCTCCGCAATGATAACAAAACTTGTCATAATCATTAATTTCTTTACCGCAATTGTAACAATTCATATATTCTCTCCAATATAAACTAAGTGATGTTAACGTTTAACAGGTTAAATGTTTGGTTGCTAAACGCAACCGCCACGGAAAAACCGTGGCATCACAGTTTGAATAACCATCGGCTCTAGGAATATGCCACCAAGGTGTCGCATTCCTCCCGCCTCCGGTAATATAATAATATTATAGTGGTATTAAAAATATTTGTCAACAAATAGTTTTTGCAATTAAATATTTTGTACTAGGCTACTCTTAAATTGTGTATAAATTGTTAATATTACGAAAAAACAAATCCAAAAGTTGCAAAATTTGTCCAAATATTTACATTTTGTGCAAAAAATATTCAAAAATTGGCGACTTTTTTTAAAACTAGTATTGACAAATTGGTGGCGAGGTGCTATAATACAATCACTTAAATAAGGGTAAGGAAATTAATTTTATGGGGGAGATTATTATGTCCAATATTAACTTTTGTTTAGATATTACAAGCAAGGTTCCAGTTCCAGCAATTTGCTGTGTAATAGCAGGTATTGTTATTGCGCTAGTTTTTGTTATTGCATTTTTCTTGGAACTATTTATTCCAAAGCATACCGAAGATGAGGTCGAAAATGTAGATGTTGATGATATGTTGAGAAGATTGGATGACACATCAGCAAAAACCGAAAAGTCTTCAAAAGAAGAAAACAAAAATTATGATGAACTTTTTGCTAAATTGGAGGAGGAATTAAATGAATCCAAAAAGCAAAGAGAAGCCAAAAATGTTGAAGATACCACAACTTCAACAACTATCACAACCGAAATTACAAATCGTGTTGTAGGTCCAGAATTTGACTACTTCCAAAGACTTGAAACAATCAATACAAGCCTTCAAAAACTTGAAAAAGATTTATCAAAGTCTACTCGTGAAGTAAATAAGTATGAAAAGACCGAAAAGAGAAAGGCAAGAAATGAAAAGTTGTTGGATCGCAAGGCTACCGAACTTACAAATTTAAATTTGGTTCTATATAATGTAAATGATATTAAAGATATTGACCCAGAGAAAAAAGAACGCCAAGAATCATTGGTAGAACATATTGCGGAACTTAAGAATTCAATCAACGAGGCTGAAGAATATTTAGAAAAGAATAAAGAGAAATATGAAAACTCAAAGAAGATTAAAACTTTCTTAGAGGGTGAAAAGGCTAGATACGAGGCTGAAATTCTTGAATTGAACGCATTAATTGAAGAAGCAAAAAAGAAAAATAACGATTAATTTTAATAAAAATTTTTAAAAAAGGACTAGATTCTGTTTCTAGTCCTTTTTGTTGTAAAGGGCAAAATATGAAAAGATATAAAACAATGAAAGTAAGTCAACTTGTAGGCTCACATCAAAAGGATTACGATGAGTTTGTGTTGGCTTTAAAAAGTAATTTTATAAATAACGAAAATTATAGGAAAAAGGTGTTGGACGCTATCCAAGATGCATCTGATGGGCTTAAAAATGGTTCTAAAATTTTTGTTGAAATCCCAGAAGATGAGAAGTCTATATTTTATCCAGAAATTATGGAATGGTTAATTGAGGTGAATGATGTGCTTCAAAATCACGGCGGTGGAGTGAAGTCTATTGGTGGTAAAAATATGGATGAAATACTTAATGCATATTGTAATTTTGATAATGTATTAGAAAGTTTTCGTGTATTGAACTTATCGCCGTTTGAAAATTTATTGCTAGTGTCAAAATATATTTCATCGTATAAATATAAAAGCGAAGAAAAAGAGGCTCCGGGAGAGTTTAGTCGTGAACTTATAAATGTGTTAAATGACGACTTGATTGTATGTGTTGGGTATGCAAAACTTATGGGTTTATACTTAAACAGGTTGGGTGTTCCTTGTGGGGAAAAATCAATGAAAAAATATGACGATAAGGGAAATGTTTTGTCGGGACATAGAACAAACACCATTCACTTAGTTGATGAAAAATATGGAATTGATGGGTATTACCATTTGGATGCTTGCTGGAATAGTGAGGACTTGGGTTCGGGATTCTTTTATACAGCACTTCCAATTAAAACGCGAAATTCAATTCTTTCTCAGTGGAGAACTGTTTCATTGGGGCTAAAAAATATAGATTCTGGACTTATCACAAAGAAAGAGTTTGCTGATATAATTTTTGATACAATGTATGAAGAATTTTTAGAGTTTATTCAAATAACACCAAATGAAGATATTAAATTTGAGGGTAAGGAAGAGGGGTTTGAAAACTTCGCAAAGTTTATCGTGTCCGAAAGTGAAAATAATAGTAAACTTAATGATTTGACGGTTTCATATTCGGACTTTGGTAAATTAGTATTTTCAGGTGTATTGGCAAGATACAAGGCGGATATGAATTTAACTTTAAGGAATGTTATCAAGAAAGCGGGTGTTGAAAATCCTACGCAAGATGGATGTGTAAACTTGGTAAATGATGCAAAATTGTATTTAAATCCCGAAATAAGAAGTAGTTCTATGTTATATAAATTTTGCACTTACGATAATGGATTTGATTTTTTCTATACAAGATTTGCGTGTTTCGGTGAGGTTCGGGCACGACTTAAAGAAATTAAAGACGCTAGTCGTCCAATAGAAATAAAAAAATATGCAGAAGCCTATTTAAATGTGTTAAAAGTTCAAGGAGTGAAGGATTTTTGTGCAAAAAAACAAATGTTTACAGATGTTTTAGAGCGTAGTCTTCGGTGTGCAAATGAGCATGGCATAAAAGTTAGTAAAGAGACAATTAAAGAGGCAATGCAAGTATTGTTTGCGGAGGTTGAGGGTGCCGAAGAAAAATAATAAAAACACAAACTAGAATACTAAATTTGCAAACTTTAGAAAAATTATTTAATACCATTCGTGAGTTTTTTGGTAAACTCGGAATGGTATTTTTGTTGCATAAAAAAATGTTCTTTGGTATAATAAAATAAGTTTAGAAAAGCAATTAAATTATTGTTTTGCTAGAAAAAAGAATTTATGGCTTTAATTTTTAGTTAAAAATCAAAGTTTATGATAATAAATTATTTAAGATAGGAGAAAAGAGGTGCTAGCAGTTGTACAAAAAGTTAAGTCGGCAGTATTAAAAAGCGAAGGGAAAAAATATAGCGAAATTGGTCAAGGAATGCTTGTTTTATTCGGGGTTTCTGCAGAGGACACTTTGGATAAAGTGGATAAATTCGCCGAAAAGATATTTAAACTCAGGATATTTGATGACGAACTTGGAAAGACTAATAAAAGTGTCTCAGATATTGCAGGTGAAGTTATGGTGGTAAGTAACTTTACATTATATGGGGATTGTTATGGAAGCAATCGTCCGTCTTTTATTGCGTCTGCAAAGCCTGAGCAAGCCGAACCAATATATAAAAAGTTTGTTGAAAAATTAAACACTTTGGTTTCGGTAAAAACGGGAGTTTTTAAAACTTATATGGAAATTGAAATGGTTGCAGATGGTCCGGGTACCTACATATTAGATAGTACAAAAATGTAAAAAATAAGTCGGAAACATTATCATAAAACCATACATAAAAATACTAAAAATGATGATTTCAAAATAAAACAAGTTTTAATTGCTTGTATTACGAACTGAAAAAAGGGTTGCAAAAAGGTATTAAATTTGTAACCTTATTTTTATTTTAATTAATTTATTGCAAAAATTTAGTATAGATTTAAACTAAATATTAGTTGAATAGTTTGTTTTTATATGCTAAAATAGTAGGTAATAAGGGAGTTTTTTAAAATGAAAGATTGTGAAGTTGCTTTTATGTTTGATTTTGACGACACATTAATTGATGGGTCTATGCAAGATTTTGGCTTGTTTGAATTGATAGGGGTCAAAAGTGAAGATTTTTGGCGAAAAAAAGACGAGTTCGCTATAAAACACAATATGGATTATATAAATGCATATATGTACATACTACTTTCAGAGGCAAAACAAAATGGTGTTAAAATTACAAAAGAAATACTTTCTAATTGTGGTAAAAACTTGCCTTTTTTTAAAGGTGTGAAGGAGTTTTTTCCCAGAATGCGGGAGTATGCCGAAAGTGTGGGTTTAAAACTAGAGTTTTATATAATTTCTTCGGGCAACAAAGAAATTATAGAGGGAAGTGAGGTAGGTTCGGTTTTTAAACGAATTTTTGCAAGTGAGTATGTGTACAATGAAAACAATGAACCTATTTGGATAGCAAATAATGTCAATTATACCGTAAAAACACAGTTTATAAACCGAATAAGAAAGGGATTGATAGATGATTTATTTGATGCGGTGGAGGTTAATGAAAAAATCAACGACCGCTCAAAGTTGATACCTTACTCAAATATGGTTTATTTTGGTGATGGGTTTACCGATATTCCTAGTATGAAAGTTGTTTCTATGAATGGCGGAAATTCAATTTGTGTATATAAAGGTCAAAACAAAGCGAAAGCAGAGGAAACAAAGCGTGATGGCAGAAGCACTCATGTGGCGCTGGCGGATTATAGTGCGGGTGGAAGGATTGATAAAATTTGCAAAAACATTTTAGATGAAATTTCTTTAAAGATTTTAAGATAGGTGAAAGTATGGGATTTTTAAGTTTTTTCAAAGGGAAAAAAGCAAATAAAGAGTTAAAATTTAAGCGTCGTAAAGATGTGAAAATAGGTTTGGCACTTTCGGGCGGTGCTGCGCGTGGTGTTGGGCATATTGGCGTTATTAAAGCATTTGAAGAACTTGGAATTGATTTTGATATTATTGCGGGTACAAGTGCTGGTAGTTTTGTTGGGGCATTGTATGCATATGGCTGGGATAGTGCAAAAATGATTGATGCCTTAGGAACCCTAAAAACAAAAGATATTAGAAAAAGCAATTGGCTTATTTTGCCGTCTTCAACCGACACATTAATTGATACGGTGGATAAGTTGATGGGCGGGCAAAAAGTGTTTTCAGATTTAAAAAAGCGTTTTGTTGCGGTTGCGACCAATTTAAAAACGGGTAAAGAGGTTAGAATTGAAAGTGGAAGTGTGTCACGCGCTATTGCTTCTAGTTGTGCGGTTCCGGGTGCCTTTAAGCCTGTAAAATGGGATGATAAACTGTTGTGCGATGGCGGACTGGTGAATTCGGTTCCGGTAAATGTTTGTAGAGAACTTGGAGCCGATTATGTAATAGCAGTGGATGTAAATATTTCAAGAGGCGATGGAAGAGAAATTAATGGTATTGGTGATTTATTAAACTCAACCATTGGAATAATGTTAAAAAGCAATGCTACAAGTTATTTAGATTTAGCAGATTTTGTCTTAGCACCCGAACTTAAAAGTTTTAAATCGTCAAAACTTGAAAATGCCGAGGATATGATTCGAGAGGGTGAGCGGGTTGTAAATGAGCATAAAGATGAAATAATTGCAATTTTGAATGCAAAACCAAAGAAGAAGGATATGATATGGTCAAAAAAAGAGGTAGAACGCATTTAGTTTTGCTATTGTTTGCCGTGTTTACTTTTCAATTATTTCTACCAATTGGGCAAATAAAAACAACTTTTGCTAAAGAAAATACCAAAAGTGTAAATTATATTTCTAAAGTGCATTTTATTAATGTCGGGCAAGGTGATTGCACCTTTATTGAATTTCCCGATGGTCAAACTTGTATTATTGATGGCGGTGCAGAAAGTTATGGAATGGATGTTGTTCGCTACATACAAGATTTAGGTTATGAGCAGATTGATTATATGATTGCAACACATTCTGATTCCGACCACATAGGTGGTCTTTTGGCGGTTTTGGTAAATTTTGAAGTAAAAACAATATTTCGTCCGTTTGTTCAAAGTAGTTATTCGTCAATTGGTGGAGATTTGGCACTTGCGGGGTTTAGTGATGTTGATATGGAAAATTTGAACCCCGAAAATGTTTTAACGGAGTCAAGTTTGAGTTATGCAAAGTTTATTGATTTTGCGTATAAAGAAACTTATAATGGAAAACTTTCCGAAATTGTATTTTTGTCGGATAGGGCGATAAATGACTTATTTCAAAACAAAAATACCGTGTTTTCGTTGCAAGTTATTTCTCCTTTTGCAGATACAGAAAATGTTATAGATTTTCCGAATGTTCGGGCAACGGGATATGGATTGCAAAATTTAGAACTTTATGCCGATGCAAATAAAATTTCAGCAGTGGTTATATATTCTTTAATGGACACAAATAATATTGATAATAAAATCAAGTTTATGTTTTGTGCGGATATGCCATCAGAAATTGAGGAAACTTTGGTTGAAAGAGCCTCAAAAGAAGAGGGTTTTAAAGATAGGGTTTCAAATATAGATTGTTTAAAGGTTGCTCACCACGGAAGTGATGAAAGTTCCAGTGCTAAATTTTTAGAGTTGACACAACCAAAAGTTGCAGTTATTAGTGTGGGTGAAAATGATTATGGCCACCCAAATGTTGAAACTTTGGAAAGACTTTCGGTTTGGGTTCCGTCAAACAATATTTTCCGTACCGATATAAGTGGCAATGTTGTTATTAAAGTAAGTGATAATTTTGAATTGTTTACAACCATAAAAAGTGTTCAAAATGGTATTTCGTCGTGGGTTTTGTATCTTGTGTTTGGGATAATTATTTTTTGTGTAATTGCAATAATTGTAATAAATATAATACAAAAACGGATAATGAAAAAGAAGGGTATAACCGATTTTGGAAAGAACAATGTAATGCAAAGCCCTAATTTCCAAGGGGATGAAGGGAATTATAGTCAATATTTTACAAATGAAACAAAATATGAAGATTTAAGCATTGAAGATTATAAAAAAGAGGGGAATTTAGAAAGTTCGAAAGATTCAAGCCTTCAAACGCCTAAAACTTATGAATCAAAGACCAATAGCAAGACCAAATCAAACAATAAAGACAAAAATCCTAACAAAGCAGTTGAAAGTGTAAATATTAAAGAGGTTAAAAATGTGAATTTTCAGGCGACGCAAGACGGACAAATTACGCTATTAACCCCTGAAGAACTTGAGAATGCGTCATCCAAAAAGCGAAAAAGATAATGATTTGTGGATTAAAAACTTAAACCAAACAATGCCCTAAGTGAGAAAATTCCTTGTGCACTGCAGAAAATTAATGGAGTAATTGTTTAAATTTGATAATAATATTACAAAAATTTTACAAAAAAGAGGTATTTTAGTTTTTGCACTTGACAAAAATTTAAATTAGGAATATACTAAAAATGTAAATACATAAAGTTTTAAGCCGATTCAAGTAGGTTCTTTTGATGTTTTGCAGAGAGTGAGGGATAGGTGTGAGCCTCTAAACTAAAAAGAAACGCGAAACCATTTCGGTGATTTATGAGGTGATTTGCAACCTAAAGTGCAAAATTTAGAGTGGCCATTGGCAATTAAGGTGGAACCACGGAAATTAAAAATCTCCGTCCTTATAGTAATTTTACTATACGGGCGGTTTTTTAATATAAAAAAGGAGTAAAAAAATGGAAGAAAAAAATGAACAAAAAGAAAAAGAACAGATGTATCGCCATGGTATGGCACATGTTTTGGCAAAAGCAATTATGGAGTTGTACCCAAAAACACTTTTAACAATTGGACCGGCTGTTGACAATGGTTTTTATTATGATTTGGACTTAGACGAGTCAATAACTCCCGAAGATTTTGAAAAGATTGAAAATAAAATGTCTGAAATTATTAAGAGGGACGAACCTTTTAAAAGAGAGGAAATATCAAAAGAAAAAGCCCTTGAAATGTTTAAGTCCAACCCATACAAAACCGAAATTATCAACGAATTGCCAGACAGCGAAGTTATTTCAATATATTATTTAGGTGAAGATTTTGTTGACCTATGCCGAGGGCCACATGTAGAAAGCACTAAATATTTAAGAGGTTTTGCATTTAAAATTAATAGGGTGAGCGGTGCATATTGGAGAGGAAGCGAGAAAAATAAGATGCTTCAAAGAGTGTATGTGTATGGATTTTTGGATAAAAATGCACTAAAAGAGCAC
This sequence comes from uncultured Lachnospiraceae bacterium, assembly GCA_964432825.1. Classification (GTDB taxonomy): domain Bacteria; phylum Bacillota; class Clostridia; order Christensenellales; family UBA1242; genus UMGS1908. The sequence goes on along the minus strand of CAYSOX010000017.1, from coordinate 12,567 downwards.
CTAGCACTTGTAAAAGAAGCACAAGAAAGGGACCATAGAAAACTTGGAAAAGATTTAGGATTATTTATGTTCTCAGAACTTGTAGGTAAGGGACTTCCTATGTGGCTTCCAAACGGTTTCGTGCTTAGAAGAACACTTTCAGACTATATCATGAACAAAGAGTTGTCGCTTGGATACAAACATGTTTTAACACCATCGCTTGCAAGTGTTGACTTATATAAAACTTCAGGGCATTGGGACCATTACCATGAAGATATGTTTCCGTCTATGAATAGAGAGGGCGAGGAATATGTTTTAAGACCAATGAATTGCCCACATCATATGATGATTTATAAGAATTTTATGCATTCATACAAAGATTTGCCACTAAGAATAGCCGAGATTGCTAACGACTTTAGATTTGAGGGTAGTGGTTCGCTTTGCGGAATTGAAAGAATAAGAGCGTTTACTCAAAATGATTCGCATATATTCTGCAGACCTGACCAAATAGAAGCAGAGATTCAAGGTGTTATCAATCTTATTTTGGATGTATATAAAGATTTTGGCTTTGAAAAATATAGTTTTAGATTGTCTTTAAGAGATGAAAATAATACCGAAAAATATTTCGGAAATGATGAACTTTGGGAAAAGAGTGAAGGCGCATTGCGTAAAATATTAAAAGAAAGTGGTGGGAATTATTATGAGGCAAAGGGTGAAGCAGCATTTTATGGACCAAAAATAGATGTGCAAGTTCAAAGTGCTTTGGGTCATGATATAACACTTTCAACCATTCAATTAGATTATCAACTTCCTGAAAAATTTGAATTGGAATATGTTGATGAAAATTCCGAAAAGGTGAGACCAGTTGTAATTCACCGTGCAATTTTGGGCTCACTAGATAGATTTACAGCATTTTTACTAGAGGAAACTAAGGGAATTCTACCACTTTGGCTTGCTCCTACACAGGTAAAAATTGTCACCGTTGCTGAAAAATTTGGCGAGTATGCTGAAGGCGTTTGTGCAAGACTTCAACAAGTTGGGGTAAGAGTGGAAGTTGATAACAGAAATGAAACCATCGGTAAAAAGATTAGAGAGGCAGGGCTTGAAAAAGTTCCTTATACTTTAATTATTGGAGAAAAGGAAATTTCTGAAGGCACGGTGTCTGTTCGTAAGCGTAAAGTGGGAGACCTAGGTTCTATGAAAGAAAGTGAGTTTGTAGAGAAAGTTTTGTCTGAAATTAAAACCCGCAACCGCGATTAATTTTAATAATTATATTTAAAGTTTTTAGTAAAAGCGAAAGTTTTTGGATTTCCAAAGACTTTCGCTTTTTTATAAAGATAACCGCCTATCGTATGAAGCAAATCTTATTTTTTGTACCACAAAAGGTTTATGCTACAAAAAATAAGGCTTGTTTCAAAAACCTCATTTTAATTAACTTTGGTTGGGGTGGAATAATGCAAAAATTTTGAATAATACCAATACATTTTATTTGGAAAAGTTGGTTTTGGTATGTTAAAATTGATTTATGGATAAAAGACAAAATAGTGATATAAATATAATTTTGATAGGTCTAGACTATTTTTACACTTTAGAGGTCGGGCAGATGCTTGCTGACCAACTAGAGATGTATTTTTTAGATTCGCAAGGTCTATATGAGTTTGATATTCGTCCAAAAACTATGGATGATATAATCAATGAATTTGGCATAGACTATTATAGAAAGGCTCAAAGTGGAACAATTAAGTATATTTGTTCTTTCAATTCGTCGGTTCTTGCGGTTGAGAGTGGAGTGTCTTTAAATAAAGAAAATTTGGATAGACTAGACAAGTTTGGGTTAATTGTGTACATTCGTCAAAGTGAAGAGACGCTAAAAGCACTTTATGAAAAAAGAAGGGATTTGTCTGACGCAAAACAACAAATTTATATCCTAAACTCGGATGAAATTAAGTCTCGTGACCAAATTATGATGATAGAGAGTGAAATTTTGGTTGAAGACAATGGTGAACCGTTAAAATGTGTATCCGAAATATTAAAGGGTATAAAAAAGTTTTATGGAATAGATTAGGTTTGTTAAATATTTAAAATGGAGAATGTAAATGAAAAGAATAGATAGTTTGGCAATAGACAATTTAAGATATTTATCGGCTTGTGAAATTTCTAATGCAAAATCGGGGCATACGGGCATAAGTGTTGGGGCAAGTGCGATATTTTATAGTCTATTTAAAGGTGCATTAAAATTTAACCCTAAAGATGGTGGATATTTCAATAGAGATAGGTTTACGATGTGTGCGGGGCATGCGTCGGCACTTTTGTATGCGACACTGCATATGTTCGGGTTTAATTATTCTATGGATGACCTAAAAATTTTTAGAAAAGAGGGAAGTAAAACCAAGGGGCATCCAAGCGTAAACCCAAAATTGGGTGTTGATGCAACGGGTGGGCCATTGGGTCAAGGCATTCCTATGGCGGTAGGTATGGCGATTGCCGAAAAAAAATTAGCAGATAGATTTAATAAAGAAAACTATAATATAATTGACCACTATACCTATTGTTTTGCGGGTGACGGAAGTTTGATGGAAGGGGTTACTCATGAGGCTTCAAGTCTTGCAGGAACATTAAAATTGAACAAATTGATTGTATTATATGATAGCAACAATATAACCATTGAGGGAGACACAAATCTTGCATTTACCGAGGATGTGCTTTTAAGATATAAAGCCCTTGGGTGGAACACATTGGAAGTAAAAAATGGTAATGATTATGATGAAATTGTGGGCGCAATAAATCTTGCAAAAACCGAAAAAACTCGACCAACAATCATAAAAATAAATACCACAATTGGCTACAAAACATGTATGGCGGGGTCAAATAAAGCCCACGGAACACCACTATCACCAGAGCAATTAGTGGAATATAGAACTGTTTTAGGCATAGATTATCCCGATTTTTATGTCCAAGATGATGTAAAAAAGCATTTGATGGAAGTTGTTAGTGATAAAATCAAAGCGGTAGAAAATGAAGAAAAATTATTAAAAGAATATAAAAAGGTTTATCCTAAAGAATTTGAAGAGTTACAAAGATGGCTTTCCGATTACTATTCAAACAATTTGGATATTGACCAGTTTTCGGGAAATGCTGAAAGTGAGGCTACTAGAAAATCTAGTGAGGCGATAATAAATTATTTGGCAGATAAAATACCTAACCTTTTAAGCGGTTCGGCGGATTTATCTCCAAGTGTTGGAACAAGGATTAAAAACGATACCAACTTCAGTGCTGAAAATATAAGCGGGAGAAATTTATGCTTTGGAGTTCGAGAGCATGCGATGGGAAGTATTTGTAATGGTATTGCATTGCATGGCGGATTTAGGGTTATATGTTCTACCTTTATGGTTTTTTCAGATTATATGCGTCACTCCATTAGGATGAGTGCTTTGATGGGTGCAAATGTGATATATGTGTTATCGCATGATAGTATAGCGGTCGGAGAGGATGGTGCAACACATCAACCAGTGGAATTTAATGCAATGTATCGTGCAACACCGAATTTAAATTATATTAGACCGGCAGATTTTAATGAGACGGTTGGTGCATATAAAATAGCATTTGGTAGTCAAAAAACGCCAACAATAATTTGCCTAACGCGTCAAAAAGTTCATTCACTTGCACCCAAAACTCAAAAAGATATAACTCTCGGAGCATATGAGGTTTTGCCGTGCAAAAATCCTAATTGTTTAATTATAGCATCGGGGAGTGAGGTTCAAATTTCGGTTGAGGCAGGTGAACTTTTGAAAAAATATGGGGTAAACGCAAAAGTTGTTAGTATGCCTTGCAAGAATTTGTTTGATGAGGCAAGTGAGGTGTATAAAAATACTATTCTTCCGAGCGTTGTTAGAACCCGTATTTTTGTCGAAGCTGGTAACGACGACGGATTATATAAATATGTTGGGCTAGATGGCTTAGTTGTGGGCGTCAACACTTTTGGGCATACCGGAAATGGTGAAAAACTAATGGAAGAATTTGGCTTTACCGCACAAAATATAGTAAAATCTGTTTTAAATTTAATAAAAAGGTAGTTTCCTTCTACCAACTAAAACTAAATATCAAATTTCCGCTTAACGCTAACTGCCGAAAGCGGATTTTTTTTGTTCCGCAATTTCTTAATGCTTGGTGTTAATTAGGTCACATTCGACAAAGTCTTTTATTTTAACCCATTTTTATCTTTTGTGAAAAAATAACTATTTGTTAAAATTGTTACCAATAAAGTCTAGGAGGATAAAATGCAAATATTATATAAGTGTAGCGGGAATACCTGTGTTGTAAATCTTTGTGGCGAACTTGATGATTGCACGGCGGTTTTCGTTCGCGAAAGATTGGATGAAATATTTTCGTCGCTAAAACCTTTTTCAAGGGTGATTATAGACTTTGAAAATGTTTCGTTTATGGATAGCACGGGGATTGGCGTTTTGGTTGGGCGATATAAAAAATTTGAGCCTGCACTTTTATCTTTTTCAATTAAAAACCCCAACACAACGGTGGATAGAATATTAAAAATGACGGGAATTTACAATATAATTCCACGCGTCGCATAATAAAAGGAGATGTAATGAAAGAATATAAACAAAATTTAGAGGGTACAAATTGTACAAATAAAATCGAATTTAAAATGTTGGCAAAGCCAGAAAATGAGAAACTTGCCCGAAATGTTGTTGCAAGTTTTCTTTTGGACTTAAATCCAAGCGTTGAGGAAATTAGTGATATTAAAACGGTTATTAGCGAGGCAGTAACAAATTCCATTGTTCATGGGTACAATAAAGGTTTTGGCGAAATCACAATAAAAGCAACACTTGAAGATAATTTGCTTACATTGAAAGTTTTGGATTCGGGTGTTGGAATTAAAGATATTAAAAAGGCAATGCAACCATTTTTTACTACCCGTCCAGAAGAAGAGCGTTCGGGTATGGGGTTTACCGTTATGGAGACTTTTATGGATAGTGTGTCGGTCGAAAATAATTCGCCTTGCGGTACAATTGTGACTTTAACTAAAAAAATTACAAGTGCGGAGAGTGGTGTATGAGTGAATTTCAGTTGCTTTCTGTGGAAGAAACTGAAAGGCTTATTGTACTTGCACAAAAGGGTGACGGCGATGCAAAGAACAAATTGATAGATTCAAATTATCCTTTAATTAAAAGCATTGTACGGCGATTTGTTGGAAGAGGGGTGGAGTATGATGACTTGTATCAATTAGGGTCGCTTGGATTTTCTAAAGCGATTAACAACTTTTCTCCTAAGTTTGGTGTTAAATTTTCAACTTATGCCGTTCCTATGATTGCGGGCGAAATTAAAAGATACTTAAGGGATGACGGGAGTATCAAAATTTCACGGTCAATTAAGTCACTTTCGCAGAAAATTAATAGATATTTAGATGAGTGTAAACGAAACGAAAAGGAGTCTCCAACAGTTTCAGAACTTGCCCGAGAGTTTGAGGCGGATGAGCAGGATGTTATTTTGGCAATGGACTCGGCTTTTTGTTTGCTGTATTTGTATGATAAAACGGCAGATAAATCCGATTCTAGCCCAAACTTAATTGATAAATTAAAACACGAAGACTCAGAGGATAGTAATATTGAGAAAATTATGCTTAAAGAATATATAGAAAGGTTGGAACCTAAAGCAAAAAAAATCATCTTACTTAGATATTTTAGAGGTCAAACACAGACGGAAATTGCTCGAATGCTGGGTGTAAGTCAGGTACAAATAAGTAGAATTGAGGCAAAAGCCTTAAAAAATTTAAAAGAAATAATGATGTAGTATTTGCGTTTTGACAAAATAAACGGGAGCGGGGTGTAGGGTGTGGTTTGATTTTTTGAAAACTTGACAAACTTTTATTAAATAATATTTTGTATGCTAAAGCGATAGTCTTCGCTATAGTGATTGCAATAGTCTATTAGGTTGTTTAATTCGGTATAGGCTTCTTCATAATTGTTCATTTCGGTGTAACTAGTTATACGGCTTAAGCCAACTTCTACATCTTTAATTCCGGTATGCCAAACGAAAAATTTTAAAATTTTGGTGTGCTTTTGCCAATGAGAGTGTAAGTCTTTTAAGGTGGTTATATTTTCTTCGGTGTCTATGTGGTCGGGTGTTTTAGAAAGGGTGGTTTCTATAACCACCAGTTTGTCTGAAAGTTCATCAAAGGAGTTTAAAATGTAGTGAGATTCAAAGAACCCTAGAACCACAATGCCAATTATAAATATAATTATAACAATCAATTTCTTTGTCATATTTTTCTCCTTACCACTTGCCCGAGCCGTCGTAGTCTATCGTAAAGTTTTGTGCATCGTTTTTGTAGTCTTGAATAAAGCAGTCGCCATTTGCATTTATGGTAAAAATCATAATATCTTTAATAGACTTTGCATTTACCTTTTTAACACAATCGTCAATTTGTTGGTCGGTTATACCGGTAAGTGTTACATTTTCTTTCATAAGTTTTCCGTCCATTATTACTGAAACGGGTAGGCTTGCTTCACTGCTTTCAATTTTCACATCCTCACGAGTTACACTTTCAACACTCGATTTTTTTATTACGCAGAGTTTGCCGTTTGTTTCTATTATTGCATATGCCACATCGTTTAGATTATAAATATCTGAGCATCTTAAAGATTCAATTAAGTCGTCAAGGTTCATATTTAGGGCTTTTAATTCTTTATAGTTGATTCCTGATGGATTTATAACAATTGCCGACCGTCCGCTGATTATATACCTTGCCTTCATGCTTTTTCTTGAAAGCAAACAAATAAAATAGTGAATGATGATTATGCTGAAAATTGGTATAATGCCGTGCAATATTGGCACCGAAATTTCAGACATTGGTATGGTTGCAATATCGGCAATAATAAGCGTTATTACAAACTCAAAAGGTTGCATTTCGCCAACTTGTCTTTTGCCCATAAACCGAATTGCAAATAGAATGAATAAATATATAATAATAGACCTTACAAACATATTAACCATAATAGTTTTAGTTTGTAAGGTTTTTATATTTTATATTTATTAAATGGATAAAATGGTTTGGCGAATTTTATCCTTTTTTGTCGTTGGGTTTTAGTGGTAAAAATTGTTTTATATCCACCATATTAAAAGTTATAAGCATTATTACTAGCGAAGCAACCGAAACACTAGAAGAAATCATTATTGATAAAAGGTTGTTAAGTGTGGCGCTGGTACAAATACCGTTAATAAATAGGGCGAAAAGCGATGCGGGAATGCACATTAACAAGTTTTTAACTAAGATTATCAAAGGTTCTTTAGATAGGTATTTTTTTATTGCAATTAAGTTTAAAATCGAGGTTAAAATATTCATTGCAAAAAATCCTATTAAAAGTGCATATATTCCGCAAAATTTTGGTAATATAACGACGGATAGAATTAAAATTACCGCACTCAAAGATTGAATCAAAAGTCCTTGTTTTTCTTTACCTAAAGCGTTTAAAACACTAGAGGTTATTTGAGAAATTCCAAGTGGCAACAATAAAAAACTGCCCGCACTTAAAAGTTCTCCCGAAAGTTCATTTTTATATAGCCAAATTCCTATTTTGTCGCCAAGAATAAAAAATATAGGGAAGAGAATAAGCGATATCATTATAGAATAAGAAAGAGAGTTGTTTATTTGTGTCTTTATTTCATCGGTGTTACTGCTAGAAATTTCTGGTAGAAGAGGCACCGAGATTGACCCGATAATAATCCCCGGGATGGATAGAAGTGGAAAGGTCATCCCGATTGCTACACCATATTCTGCAACTGATTGGTCAAGTGTAAGCCCTGTTTTTGTGAGCATTGCCGGCATAATTACGGATATAATCATTGCAACAATGCTTGTGCCAACGCGAACAATTGCGATGGGTAAACTTTCTTTAATTAATGGTTTAATTAGTGTTTTATTTAATGTGATTCGCCCGCCTTTTTTGAAATATAAAATTATTGCAATAATGGTACTGATAACGCAAGCAAGGGTGTAAATAAGAGAAGTTAAAATTTCACCATTAAGGGTAAGAATTATATTAAATAGTATCACACAAAGGATAAATTTTGCAATTTGTTCTATAAGTTCAATCATTCCAAGTTCAAAAAATTGTCGTTTACCCCACATACTTCCGCGAATGGGAACATATATTGCGGTAAATAAAACGGCAGGAAGTAAAACATATAAACAATTCAAAGATTTTTGTTGCCCCCAAATTCGTGAAAATAAAGAGGGTGTACATAAAACGATGGCGATAACAATTGCTGAAATTGTAAGTGCAATAATAAGTCCGGCGCCGACCGTTTTTTGTTCGGAAGAGTTGTCTTTGGCTATTCGTCTAGAAATTATTAGGGGCAAACCACTTGTTACCAGCGAACAAAGTAAAAAGAAGGCGGAAAGCGATATTTGGTAAAAGCCTAGGGCGGTTGCACCAATTTTTCGTGAAATATATATTTTTAACAAAAAACTTAATATTTTGGTGAAAATACTTAACACCATAGTAATCATTACGGCTTTAAAAAACTTTTTCATAATAAATTTTATTAGATTTTTTTAATTTATATGAGTCAAATGCTTGCAAAAATTGTGTCAATTGTTATAAAATTAAAGTTGTTAAGGAGATTTATTGATGGTAGAAGTACGAGAAGTAAAAACAAAAAAAGAGTTTAAAAAATTTGTTAAGTTTCCAACAAAATTATACGCAGGTAATCCATATTATGTTCCACCAATGGAGTCGGACGAATTAAATTTGACAAATCCCAAAAAAAATGCATCTTTTCATGATGCTGAAGCCGTATATTTTTTAGCATATAGAGATGGCAAAGTTGTTGGTCGTGTGGCGGGGCTTATTTGCAAGTTATATAATGAAAAAAACAATGCAAAACGCGCAAGATTCTCAAGATTTGACTTAATAGATGATGATGAAGTTGCCGACGCGCTTTTAAAAAGGGTAGAAGAGTGGGCGATTTCTCGTGGAATGGAAGATATTCACGGACCTTTAGGCTTTAACGACCTTGAAAGAGAGGGACTTTTAACCTATGGGTTTGACACTATTGGAACCTATCAAGGTTCGTGGAATGCCGATTATTACGAAAAACATATTGTTAGAAATGGTTATGTTCCAGATGCAAAATGGGTGGAGTGGCGTATGAAAGTGCCTGAAAAGGTGGGCGAAAAGGTCGACCGTATGGCGGGTGTTATTGAAAAGCGTTATGGTTTCCACGAAAAGAAGTTTAAAAACACCAAAGAAATTGTTGATAAATATGGCAAAGAGGTGTTTGAGGTTTTGGACGAGTCCTTTGTAAATTTGTACGGAACCATGCCTTTTAATGATATGATGGTAAAGCAAACTATTGATTTGTTTAAGTTTGTTGTTGATAAAGATTATATAGTTTTGGTTTTTGATAAGGATGAAAAACTTGCGGGTTTTGGTGTTGGGTATCCATCACTTGCGCGTGCTATGAATAAATGCAAGGGCAGACTCTTCCCATTTGGAATTTTTAGAATTTTACATGATATTCGTCACCCAAAATATTTGGAACTTGCATTGATAGGGGTTAGACCAAAATACCAAAAAATGGGCGTTACGGCTATAATTATTAAAAATATGCTTGAAAGAATTATAAAAAATGGAATTGTTAGTTGTGACACCGGAAGTCAGTTGGAAGATAATTTCCCTGCACTAAGTGCATTAGGAGTATTCGAACGCGAAATTGTTCGAAAAAAAGTATGCTATCTTAAAAATTTGACAAAAAATTAGTATTGTTATGAATAAATAACAAAAACTTCACAATAATTATGTTGTGAAGTTTTTCTTTGCCTAGTGAAATTTTTCAATTTAAGACAAAAAATCCAAATTATTTCAAACATAAAAAAGTGGAGTGGGTTAAAAATGAATATTTTTTCCAATTGTTTATATATTTGGACATTAAAATTTCACTTAAAAATCGGTGTTTGATGATAAAATAAATTCAATTTCCCGCAGAACAAGGAGGATATGGTGCGTAAAATTAAATTATTAGTAATAGACAGTTTAGAAGAGTGTGAAAGATATACAAAGGAATTTTTAGATATGCCAAACATAGAAGTTGCGGATACTTCGGTAGACGGCGAAGATGCGGTTGAAAAAGCCGTTGCAATTCAGCCCGATGTTGTGGTTCTTGATATTTTAATGCCTGCGTGTGATGGATTTGAACTATTTACAAAAATAAGGAATGAAAATTCGAAAATTAAATTCGTTGCCGTAAGTGCTTTAAATTCACCTTTTTATGTAAATAAGGCAATTAAAATGGGTTTTGACTATTTTATGATTAAGCCGATTGAAACGGATATTGTTGCTCGCCGAATATTTGAATTGTTTGAAAATGAAGAACGCCCCGTTCAAACGGTCGAAAAAAGATTGGAAGAAAAAATAACCAATATTTTTATAACGGTCGGAATCCCTGCACATATAAAAGGTTATCAGTTCTTGCGTGAGGCTATAAAACTTACAATCAACGACCCTAAAATTATAAATAACATCACTAAAAAATTGTATCCATCAATTGCAGATTTGTTTTCAACCAGTGCAAGCAAGGTCGAGCGTGCTATTCGCCATGCTATTGAGGTTGCGTGGAATAAAGGCAAAATAGAAAATATCAATGATGTGTTCGGTTTAAAAGTTTATGATACCAACGAAAAACCAACAAATGGAGAGTTTATTGCTTTGGTTGCAGACAAAATGCTTTTAGAGGGTTAATAGATTTAAAAAATTTATTAAATATATTAAAAATATTGTATGTATAAATAAAATTGTTATAAAATCATAACAATTTTATTTTTTTGCTATTTTTTTACGGACAAACCCAAAATTTGATTATCAAATAATAACTAAAAACAATAAGAAAAGTAGGGTGGGCATTGAAAATGCAATATTACAAAAAGATTTGGCGTAAAATATTAAAATTATTACAGAATGGTGGGTAATGTTATGCGGGTAATATAATGAAAAATAATAAATAAAATTAATAAATATTTATTAGTAATAAAAATATGATATACAGTACAGATATATATTGTAATGCAAAATTAAATAAATATTAAAAATTAGTTGTAATTTTATTTCATTTGTATATAATAGTTTGCAGTTGCGATAATTAATCAGTTATTGCAACAATAAATTCAACATATATATGCAAAGGAGACATATTAATGAAGAAAGTATCTTACATCAAATGCCCACGCTGTGAATTAAATTATATTAAAAGCACAGATAGGTATTGTCCAGTTTGTATGGCTGAACTTAAACTTGCTGGAGAAGTATTTGAACATTTTGAAGATGAGGACGAACTAGACCTTTGCCCAATTTGTGGACAAAACTTTATTTCACCCGACCAAAAATGTTGTGAAGAATGTGCAAAAGGCAAAGAGGAAGATGACGAAGAATTAAACACTTCACAAGATGACGAAGACGAGGAAAAGTCAGAAAGTTGGGAAAATGACACCGAAAATGTCCAAGACGACGATGTTGAACTTGTTCCATTGTCTGATCTTAGCGATGACGACTTTGACGATGACGACGACGAAAGCGAGGAAGAAGATAGCGATAAGGCAGATTATTCGGACGAGGATGATTTGGATTTGGATGACTTAGATGACCTAGATGATTTGGACGAGGATGAGGACGATGAAGAGGACTTTGAGGACGACGATGACGAAGATGATGAAGACGACGACTTCTAATATGTAGAAAATGCAGACTTTTGAAGCAATTGAAAAATTTTTGAAAAAATTTTGAAAAAGGTGTTGACAAACGAAAAATTTAGTGTTATTATGTTTTCGCTGTCAACGAAGAAACAGTAAAAATGAACTTTTAAAAGTGAATTAAATTGCTTCAAAAAAACTTTTTAAAAAAATTTGAAAAAATTTTGAAAAAAGTGTTGACAAATCAAAACAATAGTGATATTATTGTTTATGTTGACACCGACACACAAAAATGTTGGTTCAGCAAATCGAAACTTCACAATTAAATAATTTGAATTGATAGGTTTTATACAAGATTCGTGTTGAAGAATTTTTCAACTTAAAATCATATCCTTGTCAATCGTGAATTTATTATTCACACAATTTTAGAAAGTTTAGCAACTTTATTACGTCAGTAATAATGTTCGTTAAGTTGGAATAAATTTCTTAATTTTTTTAAGAGTTTGATTCTGGCTCAGGACGAACGCTGGCGGCGTGCCTAAAACATGCAAGTCGAACGAAGTTAATTTGGAGCTTGCTTTGAATTAACTTAGTGGCGGACGGGTGAGTAACGCGTGAACAATCTGCCCTATACACCGGGATAACGTTTGGAAACGAACGCTAATACCGGATATGACCACATTCCCGCATGGGAAAGGGGTGAAAGGGTTTACTGGTATAGGATGAGTTCGCGTCCCATTAGCTAGTTGGTAGTGTAACGGACTACCAAGGCGACGATGGGTAGCCGGCCTGAGAGGGTGATCGGCCACATTGGAACTGAGATACGGTCCAAACTCCTACGGGAGGCAGCAGTGGGGAATATTGGGCAATGGAGGCAACTCTGACCC
>CAYSOX010000016.1:0-24441 GCA_964432825.1 uncultured Lachnospiraceae bacterium | reverse complement strand
AAAATATTATCTTGCAAATGATATAGACCCCGTAGCCGAGGCTATTGCAAACGGCACTTCGGAAGCGGAGGCAAAAAACAGAACCTATCCACTTTCTCCAATAGGTAAAAACAGCGAATCCGCCTTTTCGGGCGTGTTCCGTGGCGACGGTCACACAATTTCAAACATAACAATAACGCTAGATAGCACAGCCGGTTTTTATGGCGGTCTATTTGGCTACACCGCAGGTGCAACCATTTCAGGAGTGGGAATAGGAACTCCTGAAGATGTTAAATCGGACGGCACCATAATTCCAGCAAAGTCGTGCAACTTCAACTTTTCTCCAGATATGACGGGTGCAACACTTGGTGCATTTGGAACCATAGTAGGTATGGCAAGCCATAAACTTGAAACAGATGGTGAAACAAAAACCATAATTCCAACCACCGTAACTGAATGTTACAACTATTCAAACATTACTTTAAATTACTCAGGTTCGGCAACCATTTACCTTGGTGGGCTTGTGGGTGTATCGACCAAACAAACCTCAGTTAAAATCGATGTAGATAACTATGACCCAACAAGGCTTAACACTTGGTCTAGTATACCCGGTACTATTAGCATAGATAATGAGGCGGCAAATACCGAATACACCACGGGTTATGCTCCAACGGTGGAAATCACCAATTGCTATAACACCGGCAATGTTACACTTACTGGCACATCAACCGAAGTATACGCATCGGGTATTGCTTGCAATATGCCAAACACTTTTTATTCTTCACAACAGCCCTTTTTTACTATAGCATTTGACTTAAGGTCCAATTATGAGTACGCAAAAATTAGATATTGTTATAACTTAGGTCAGGTTTCGGGTTCAGAGGGTAAAACTTCGGCAATTTCCGCAGGTTTTGAAAGTGGAAACAATCTTGTTTCCTCAGGAACTGATAGACCTTATGAAAATATTTCAAGGCTTGCCACCGGCGTGTTTGCCCTTACTGGCACCGGTCCTGAATCAACCGCAAGTTCTACCGATTTTTACAAAAATGTTAGTTACTTAACTTTGGATGAAATGTCGGGTGCAAACTGCATAACACCAATTGCGGGAAATAGTTCTACGGGCAAAATGTCCGCCATTCAAAACACAGTAAGCCGTGATGGAGAAACTTATTCGGCTTATCACGAAACTCAAAACACCGACCAAATGTTTAAGTTTCCACAACTTTCAATTTTTGAAAAGATAACAGCCAACCATCCACAAACGGATATAACAAACCTTACCGATTCTTATAACCACTATGGCATTTATAAAACGGTAACGATTGATAATTTCCACAACTTTATTTATGACCCATATATAGCCGATGGTTTTTATCATACAAACCGAGGAGAAAATACCACAACCGTAAATCACACCACACTAGGCACTTCAGGTTTTGTAAATTCTAGCACCACAATTTCAGAAGATTGCCCAACGGGTGCAAATGGTGAGGATATAGAGTTAAACTTTAAAATAGATAGCACCATGACAATTTCTGCAAAGCCAAAATCTGGTTTTATGTTTTATGGCTTTATACTAATAAAGGATGAAAACGACCAAACGGCTTTAACCGATTACTATAGGGTTACCGCATCAAATCCTAACAGCATTTCTAGAATAAATTCGGTAACAAATGCCGTTAGAACAGATAGTGGAATCCTAACAATATTAAATGCCGATGCGGTAAATACTTTATATTCAAAACTTGATTCTACAACCACAATTAGCCAAAATTCTGAACTAGAAAAAACAACAGCAACTGATGGCTCGGTTTATACATTAGGTGAAGTTTCTACAATCTATGTTCGTCGTAGTGAGGGTGGAGCGGGTTGTTTGGAACTTGATGGAACGGCTTATTATGGTGTTTATGCATTATATATGCCAAATGTATATTCTCAATCGGAACTATCTACAATGATAACAGCCGACCAGTATATAAATACCGACAGAACTATAACTGAAAATGTGGAGAATAATGAAAGAGGCAAGTTATTAACAATACCTATGTACTATTATGAATGGATTCCTGACGAAATATCGACGGCAAAGTTAAATACTATTGATATGTATGGGAATTCTGAAGATTATGGTATAGAATTGTATAGAGTAGATGTTGTGGGTAATTCAACTCGGCGAGTAGATTTTTTTGCTGTTTCTATGGTAAATATGATAGTCAACACAATTGATAACACTAGTGAGAAACAAGAATTTTTATTGAAAGCAAACACTGATTATAATTCCGCATTTACATTATTGGATAAGATAGGTTGGTCGAGTTATGATATGTATGAAATTTTTGCTGAGACACCAGATTCAGATGGTTATGGAATTTCAACTGTAAAATGGTTTTATCTTGAAAACAGTGCTAATTTTTCTGAGAGCAAATCGCTTGCAAAAAATTTGTTCTTTAATTCAAACTTTTATGGTAGTGCATCTAATCAAAACTCCTTTTTTAGCGGGAACACAACAAGTGCAAATATTTTAAGTATATTAAATGGCACGGCTTCTGCAACCTTTTCAAATCACACTTTTGTAATTAAAGGCGATTTAAGAGCGAAAGTAATGGTGAATGAGTTTTGTAATTTTAGCGTCGAAACATCTGGTAGGGAATATCCTGTTTATCCGTTAAAGTTTGATGGGATATTCACAAGATATAATTCAATAAATAAAGTTGTAACAGCGGATGCTGATGATAACTTTTTGTATTTATTGGATACCGATGGTGATGGCACAGATGATAATTGGTCGGTAAATGCAGTGTTGTGCGACGACGGAAGTGGCAATCCAATTATTAGATTATTAGGCAAAAATGGGGAAATAAGTAATTTTTATTTTAATGATGAAAGTGAATTTTGCCCAAGATATGTAAAGGATGAAACAAATCTTACATTACATATCCAAGTTATTGATGAGGCAGGAAATGTTATCCCTAATGCGGTTGCAATGAGAGACAATCAAGTTGCAATTAATGGTAAGTGGTTTAATAGTTCATTTTTTAGAATTGAAAATATTGGAGTAAATTATATTTCTCCCGAACAAAATACCACCGCTAAATACATATCAGATGGTGAATCCTCATATACATACACATTAATTTCCAACTCGGACTTTGTGCTATATGCGGACGAGTATTTTGGATATAACTTTGAGGGATTTTATGTATATTCGGGAACGAATCCAAATGATTTAACCACGGGTTATACCAAAATTGGAAATGTGGAATATAACACGGAAACTGTTCCGGTAACCGACGATTCCGACCCAACTTTTGCACGAAGCAAATATTGGTTGCAAACGGAAGCGGGTGAAGTTCATATATATTGCAGATACACGGCGGCAAGCATAGAGGCAGGCATAGAGGGGGTTATTGGCGAGGAGAATGATGGTTCATCCTTTAACCTTGCGGGTAACTTTGCGGGTGCTACCGGTTCTAATGATAGTTTTAGTAGCAATATAGGATACATCACCATTCACGGCATTATGTATGTATTTAATGATGCAAAAACTGAAATTGAGAAGTACACAGGTTCTACCACAACAAAATATTCCAAATTCACCAAAGATAAGGTGGCAACCTATTCTAAAATTTATTTCACCATAACCGCAATGACGGGTTATAAGGTGGAAGGATTATATTTAAAATCGGGTACGGCATACACCAAAATTGATGCATTAACCGAAACCAATAAGTGGGATAATTCTACCACAACATATGTTATTAACCTTGCAAAAACGGGCTTTAATGTGCTGATTGGCGGAAATGCGGTGGCAACCGACCAAAAGACACTTTATGTTAAGTTTGCTCCGGACAATCCAAAAGTTTCGGTTGGTACGGCTTATGAGACTGAAAAAGATGGCAGTTTTGCATATGCTACGGGTTCCAACAATGAGGGCGGATACCTAAATGTTGCGGGCAAACTTTCAAAAATAAGTGGCTCGATAGATGATATTAACTATGCAAACCTTGTTGGTACGGTTGCGGGCAAGGGGTTAAGCCAAATTTCATTGGTAAATTCTTATTCTGGAAGCACCTTAAAATCTTCATACACCTTTACAATTACTGCAATGTGCAATTCTAAGGGCTATATATTTAAAGGTTTTTACGGACTTCCTGCAAGTGCTACAAATGTGGACTTTTTAACCTCGGGTAGTTTTTCGGCAAATGTTGTAAAAATTACTCCAAATTCTACTGCTACCGATTTAAACGGAAATTTAAATCAATTGATTTGTGTCAATAATGGCGGAGAAATTAGTTTAATTACCAATGGTGTTGTGGGAACTAGTTACAGATACATTTATGCAGTGTTTGAAAGAGAACTTGCCGTTGTGGATTCAATTATGGATTCAGGTATTGGCGAGTCTAGATTAGACGGCGGTACAATGTCCGTAGATTATGCCGAATACCAAAAAACAACGGGAACAAATTCCAACACAAATTCTGAAAATTCAACCAATAAAACTCAAACAACTGTTATTTCAACCAGTGGGGCATTATCATTACCAATTTCAATTTCTACATTATCCCCATATGCTGGAATTAAGCAAGGAAGTTGGTTAAAAATTTACATTTCTTCGGTTGTTGATGGTTATCATTTTGTGGGTTATTTCCCAAATACAAAGACACTAGATGCAACTGTTTTTGCAGAAAATTTGACGGCTGACGAATCGGGAACGGGATACATAATGTATGCACAAGTGGGAATTTTGGATACCACTTCAGCAAATAATTATTATAACGAACACGGAATGCTAGTGGGATACTTGTATAACTTTATGAAACCGGTAACTTCGGGTTCTACCGAGTCTATTTGGGTTCAGTCGGAAAATAAATATGTTGATGTTGCATTTGCTAACTCAACAGCAGAGATTACCGGCAGTACAAATAGTTTACTTTATGCAAAGTTTGAAAAAACGCCTATTGAGGACTTTTTGCATATAGGTTTAAACAATTACGATTCAAGCACCCAAACGGGTAGTGCAGAAAGTGATTTTTCGCATAATGCAAATGGCACCGTTGGGCATACATCCACCATAAACACTTCAGATACAACCGTACCTTCAGAGGTTATGGGTGAAGCCGTTGTTAAGTATTTAGGAACTACATATTTAGGAACTTCATCACCAATCAATAATTCAGGGTACGCGTATACTACATATAATGAAAATAATATAAATAAGTGCAACACTTTTGATATCAATGCAAGCGTTAATGATTTGCTAGAAATTTACACCAGCCCAATGTTTGGTTTCAAACTTGTAGATGCTATTGCCTTAAAGGTTGACGGCTCCACCGTGGTTTATGACGAAGCATTCTTTACTGCAAACAAAACGTTAACGGTTGTAAACAATGCAACATTAAACGGGCGAACGATGTATAAATTTTTAGGCAATTTACCGGATGCAAAAATTCGTGTTGCAACCCAGTGCATTGAAATTTCCGAAAAGGGTGACTTTACCGACACCGTTCAAATAACCAAATTTATGGTTAGATTTAAGCCTATTGATTTCAACATAAACTTTAGTTCGTATGGTTCGGATATTAACGGCAACGAGTTAATTTTCTATGACGAAGCAGAGGGTGAGCATGTTTTAAATTATGATGCAGTTTATTACCGCGGAAGTGCGGGTGCAACGGGTGTAAAACTAGCCGATTATACCGAAACCGTAAATGGCGAAAGTATAAGTTACCTAACAGGTTTTGACAAAAAGGTTGTAACCTATGCAACCACCAATTCGGCAGGCACATTGTATCAAAACAACGCAACGGGTACATCCGGCAACACCGGTAGAGGCTTCTACACCGCAAGAAATGAGGGTGAAACTTATCCATCATATATATTTGTAGGCTGGGGAGTGTATAGTTATAACGGTCAGTTAAGACACGCTATTTTGGTTCCTCAAGCCACTCCTAGCGATGTGTATGCAACGGCACTTTCAACCATTACAAACAAAGGTTTGTCTCACGAAATTATGGATACAACCAACTTTAAGTTGTCGGCATTAGGCTCAAAAGCGGCTTATGAAACATTGATTAGTGACAACAACGCTACGGGTTCTAACTCGGCTTGTATAACCTTAAAAGCCCTTTGGTTCCCAATTGCATATAACGATATGGAAGGCAGAACCTACCTAGTTGTCCACACTTCGGGCGATGTGCAAGTGGGCGATACCACCGGAAATTATTGCAACGCACAAAATTACAACCTTAAGGGTTCGGACGGCAAATATAAGTTCAAGTCGGTAGGCTATGACCGTACCATTCCGCTAGAATATGGTAAACCATTTATTTTGTCAAGTTACGGGTATTTATATAGTGCATATGATAACTTTGTTGGTAATTATGCGGGGTATGAGTTTGCAGGATACAACTCACACTTTGATGAAAATGACTTAAATTCCGTGCAATATACAACCGATGCCCAAATTTATGCCGATGGTAAAAATATCACCGTTTCAGATGTGGATGCATCAACCTCAGACTCGCTATTGTTGTCGGTGGTAATTAATGGTGAAGCGGCTTCAAGTACGGCGGTTAACCCATTTACCACCGTGGAAACCATAGATGGAGTAGCCTACAAATTTATCCACTTGTATGCTATATACAAAAAGACGGTTACTTATTATGTTGGTACTGTGAATGAAAATAACCAATTTGTAGATAATAGCACGGGTACAACCTCAACTTTGGGTTCTTCATTTGTTGAAAACTATTATTTTGGGTATGAAAATACCGCTATGCGTAACGGCACCACCCAAAATGTTTACCCAGCAAAAGCAAAAGCAATTTCATACTTAAGCCCATATGGATATAACTATTGCGGTTTAATTTTAAAAGAAAAACTACTTACAAATGGCTCATACAATGCACTGCTAGATGGGGTAGGGTGTGGCAATAATAGTAATTTGTTGATATATGACACTTATATCCAATCAGCAAATAGATTAACTTTCCCGCTTTCTTCTAGTGTAAACACCGAAGTTTGCGTGATGGGATATTCGACTATTTCCTTTAATTTTATAAGGGAGAACACTGAAGGAACAGGCCTTGAAGTTGTTTATAATGGACAGACTAAATTTATGTATAAACTTGAGTCTGCACCTTTGGTTGATGGGTCGTATCCTATAACCAGTACGGGTAAATACCCAAAGAGTATAGCAACTTACCATCAAGAACTTTTACAAAAATATAATATTGAATTTTTAGGGTGGACGGCTTCCGCGCGAAGTGATTCCACAACTATTCAGCCGGAATACTTGACCAATGTTACGAGTATTCCAATGCGTACATACACTGCAGTTTACCGAACTAAAATTACAACCAATTTTGTGGCACCAGTCGGAAGTAATGTAACTTCGGTAACAAGTTTTATGCAAGACGGAACCACCGAAACCGTTTCAGAATACACAACCAACGCAACGGGCGAAAGAATATTTATTCTTCCAGCAACAACGGTTATAAATGCAAGCACAAAAGTAAAATCAAATCAATATTTCTATTTGTATGCAACAAGTGGGTGTATATCCGCCGACTATAGAGTATATTTGCCAATAATTAAGGATGTAACCTTTGATTCAACAGATACAAACTATGCTGAAAAACAATATTACACTTTTGGCGGATGGCTGAAGGATTCTTCAAAACTTTCTAGAGTTTGGGATAGCACAACAGGTACTTGCGTTAAGTGGTACAACACCGTGGATTACAATTCAAAGGATTCGGACGGCAATTACCTAGAACAAGGTCAAGAAAGTTACTATATAGAAATACCAAAAGTCACCGCAACTGGTGCTGAGGTGGAATTAAAAGATTCCGATTATAATTTCACAATGGGCTCATCAATAAATCTATACCCAGTGTTTAAGTATCATGAACTAAAAATACATGCAAAACCAATTTGGAAATATGAAAGCATTTTAGTCCAAAATAAGGCTTCAGGGTTAATTTTAATAGATTTTGACTATCTTATTGATGGTGATTGTTTGCGTGTTGAGGGACATAAATTTATTTTAGACCAAGCAATTGAAGGTAATGGGAAATATATAGGTGCAACTTTCTCGCTTAAAAATGCAACCAATCAAATTAAGTATATAAACCTAAATTTTGCATACACGGCGTCAGGCTCTTCTAACCTTAATGTAAGTTATAGACTTTTAGGAGATTCTGTTTCGACCGATGCAAGAGGAATAGTTGCATTGCAACCAAACACTAGTTATAGTTTTACTATTCGATATGCAAATACTTCTGATACATCCAAGTTGACCAAATTTGAATTTTGGCCAACATGGGGAGAGACATCGGAAACTGCTGGTCAAAACGATTTATTCGTGACAGGTGGAAAAGATGATTTAGAGATTGGTTTAACTACTGAAATAAATGGAGCACAAGTTCCAGTCTGCACGCTAGGAAATATAACTTTAGAGGGGACGGCGGAAGTTTTTGGTACAACTATTAACCTTTTGAATAATGGGGATAAGATTATACTAGATCTAAACAATTTTACTGCAGATTATTACATTGCCTTGCATTTAAGTGGGGATATAGGAACTGAAATTAATGGGTTTAGTTTATTAGCTTCTGTTACAAATTCATCTAATCAGGTTGTAGGAACTGAAACAGTAACAACCCTTACAAATCCCGAATACGCAAGAGTATGGCAGTTAAGCGTTGGGTACAGTCTCCATATAGAACTAGAAAGTCAAAGGGATACACCAATCACTTTTGCAATTTATAAAGCACAAAGTGATGGTACCTGGAGTAACATGAATCCTTTATTTTCAAGCACATACAATTATGGGGCGATTAAAGAGGGTGAAAAACTTGGTAGCGTGATTGCTTTTGGAAGAAATACGGATGCTGACGATACTTCAGGATTCCCTTTAGGTTCTTATTGGAATGTAGAGAACGAAACAACAGAAAATGAGATAACGCTTCAATACACAGAATCAACTAGTTGTGTTTTAGAAAAATATTATTCTTTGTTAGAAATTGACACGAGACATCCCGCATATATGAAATTTTCTTATATTGTAAATTCTGGATATTTGGCTAGTTCTGGTGGAGGAATTTATTTTACGAGGAATGATGATATTACCATTACCTTTACGACGGATAGTAGTTATACAAATACAGACACTAACCCAATTGTAACTACAACAGGTAGCAATGTTAGTTATAGCAAGTGGTATAGCAGCACACCTCTTCCAAATGGTGTTGTGAAGTATTTAGATATAAAACTTATTTCTTTTTCTCCACTTGAGTATGAAAACATTGAAAAATATGGACATGTAACTGCTACGCGGTCAGATGGAAGACCTTTCCTTGGTTGGTACACCGAGCCAATTGGTGGGGTGAAAATTTTAGATTCTAATGGTAGGTTTGATACATCCAATGGTTGTGTTGCAGTTGAAAATTATATAACAGCAGAGGGTGTATGGGCTTCTGTGGGAGATATTATTTTATATCCTCACTTTGAGCCGATTGTTCATAAAATGGTAGTTTGTAACCACTCAGCACAGGCGTCGCAAGTAATTTTATCAGATTATAATAGTAGCAATCCATTTGGCTCTTCTATGTACCACTCAAATGTACAACTAAAACAGTGGTCACAATTCATTGAAATTCCAGCAAGTGACATCACTGCTACCGATGGAATAGTTTCAAGTTATGTAGTTTCGAAGTGGGATTATAGGGTGTATTATCTAGAGGACGATGGGTACTATTTAACCTATAACTCCACCAGTGGCACATACACCAATAAAATCACTAAGTTTGAAAGTTACTATCAAACACCTGCGGATAGAGTTTTCTCAGGGCTAAGTTTTATAGGTAAATCGGGCACATTATACACACTAACTGGTAGTTCGGGTGAATATTCAAGGTTGGTGGCTCCAGAATTGTTAGAAGAAAGTTCTGAGGCTTGGGGCGATGTAACGCGTATTATTGCAATATATCAAATGAAGTCTGCTTCGGTTACCATAAATGTAAATAGCACAATTTCCACAGCTCCAACCACCGTTGGTGGCGGGTTCCTTACAAAGAATGGCAATCAATATACTTCGGTTACTTTCTACACTAGAAAAGGTGGGGTTCATAATGCTTTATATACAGGTTCAACATGCCGAATTGAAGCGGTGCTATTTGGTTCAAGCGGATACACCATTTCGCGTGATGCCATTTTTGAGACGGAGTTTGGCTTAGAGCAATTGTTCTATTGGGATGGCTCCAAAGCATACACCGTTTATAAAAACACCAATATGTCAAGGGACCCAAGGTCCACTCCAACTTTAGTCCTTCAAAGCAATGTGGTGACGGACGGAGGGCTTAGGATTACCGATGCAAATGGCAATTGGGCATTGACGGAAAATATAACTCTTTATGCTGAATACCGCACAGTTTCAAATTCTGCACCAATTATTATGCGACTCCCTCAAGGCGTAGGAGATTTTACCATTTCCAATAATACATATGGAGAGATATTACAGATTCAATTTAATCAATACCCAGAGCAGGGAAGGTATCATGATAGCATAAGTTATTGTCAGTATTTTGGATTAGCGTCATTTAATTGGACGAGTCCAAAATTTAGTGAAACTGCCAATGTTTTCCATAATGGTGAAACAAAAGATTTAAAACAATGGATATTAGGATCGGGAAGTAGTTCTATTTCAGGCATTTCTAACGGAAATCAGGTTAGACACCTAACAAAAACAACAGTCTCAGCGCTGACAGCTTCAAACCAAATATCAATTACCGTATGTTTAATTTACGCCGACAACGGGGACTGGGTTATTGCAATATTTGGTTTGCCAGAAACTAAAAGATATAGTTCAAGTAGTATCAAATACTCGCTTACAATGACTTCTTATAGTGCAATAGGTGCATATACAAGTGCAGACTATGCTTACCAAAAAATGTTTTCAAACCCTGCAATAAATTATTTGCAGGTGGGCGATTATTCAGATACCAAATATTTGATGGAAAACAATGGGTTTAAGCGAGCATATATTTCAAATACCACTTCTTCAATGGAGTTTTCAACTATATATAATTCTAATTCCGATTTCTTCTTGATGAAAGTAAACACCGAACTTGTTAAAATTACATGTAGTCAAATATTGTATGATGATGAGGGAAATAGAACTGGAAGTAAATTAATAAGTCATCATTCTACGCTTGTCGATGCCTTTTCTTACGCAAGTAAAAACAATGCTGTTCACGTGGTGCAATTACTGTCGGATATTACCGAAAAATCCAATGTGCCATTGATTTGGGATTGTTCCGGTAGGAATCCTTATCTTAATCTAAGCTTTTCTGGGCGTAGTCATACAATCTATTATGATAGCGATTACCCAATTACTATAATAGCAAATACAGGGTTTACTTATGAGTTTAAAGTGGAAGACTTAGATGTGGTAGTTAGCGAAGATGCTGTATATTCCAATGAATATATTTTTGATGTAAAGTCTACATCTACTTCTGCACCCGAAAGATATTTTAATTTTATAAATTGTAATATTGTAAACAATAAAGATGGTGGTGGCGGGGTCCGTGCTGACTTCACCGAAAAGGGTGATGGATATTGGATTAGATTCAGGCCAGGTACAACTATTACAACCAAGGGAACTGCGGCTCTGTATAAAGGTTCCAATTCAAAAGGTAATGGAGGAATCGGAGTCAATTCTGCAAACATTACCAGTTATAATTCTTACGCTGTTTATTGTACGCGAACTTATTATCTAGACTTAAGTGGAAATTCTGTAATTCAAAATTATTCAAGTACATTGCCTACTATTTATGTTGAAGATCTACATGCAACATGGGGTAGAATGGTTTTGAGGAATGCCACAATTCGCAATTTAGGAAAAGTGGGGGCTACCACCGCATCTTGTATTGAAGTTAAAAATACACTGCTCCGTGGGGATTCTGGAACTTCATACATAGAGGGAACGGGCAAGGGTATTTCGCTGTATGGGTCCGCCGTATTAAGATATAATACAGAGTTTAATAATAACATAGTATTCAATTGTGACGATTGCGATGTATATTTAGGGTCGACTTCTGCAACCGGTTCAACACCAATTGAAATTAATACACTAAGCAACACAACAGGCTTGGTTCCACTAAACATTAAGGCTAATTCGGTAATAACATCCTTTAATGTACAAACAACTTCCGCAGCGATTAGAACAAATGTAAAGAATTATTCACTGATTTCTGTTGGTGGCGGATTTACAGTGGCAGATTCTGGAAGTACTAATTTAGTATATTCACTAAAGAGTATTACGCTTATATTGGATAGAACATTATCTAATGCACCATCTACTAGTGATAAAACCCTAGATACTTCCAGTGTACCAAAAATCACCTTTATAGATTCAACGGGAACAAACATCCCACAAGTGACATCGCTAGAATCATTAAAGGCTAAAAAAGTTGTGTTAACCTTACTTAAAAACAATAATTCTTCCGATTTGGTTTATGCAACATTCTACACTACACAGTCTGCAACCTACGAGCCAGTTACTATTGTGGTGGACGGTTTAACATATGCTAAAAAGACTTCGGGTGGCTCAACTTATTATTACAACGATTCAAATCAAGTCTCATTATATTTATCTTCATCCTATGCTCCAGTGGTAGAGGATGCGTCTTGGGAACAATTATATTCAGAACAAATTTTAATTCAAATAGCAATACCAAACGGCTATAATCAAGTGCAAATCTCGGTAGACGGCGCAAAAAATGTTTATACCGCATCAACCAACACCGCAATTTCAGGCTCTTCAAATTGCTATTCCGCAACCCACGGCACAATTTACTTCTGGTGGAATGATAAGTAGTAGTTCCCGCCCGCCAGCAAAGTTTCGTCCATTTGCAAAGTTCCAACACACCCGATTAGCATATACTTATATGCATGGGGACGGATTGCAGGAAGTTTCGCCCGCCCAGTCAGTATATAATTATATGCGTGGGGATGAATAGTGGCAAATTTCGTCCATTAACCCGTATATAACACACAATGGATTTGGTTATCATCACATGTAGGGGACTACAGATGAGGTTGTCGTTACATGTATGGGACTACGGCTGAAAGTATCATCACATGTAGGGGACTACAGATGAAAGTATCATCACATGTAGGGGACGGATAGTATCCGTCCCGCACATCAGCCACCAATGGTGGCTGGTGTCTTCATACATAAAACAATAGGATATAAAAGTTAACATAAAAAATTATAAAACGATAAAATCTGTTTTATGTTAAAATCAATGCTGGGCGGAATAATTCCGTATCCGTCCCGCACACCCACCACAAAATGTGGTGGGTGTCTTTATGCGTATAGCAATTTGATATATATGAACAAAAGAAAACAAGTCCGATATGTTAATATATTTAAACATTAAAAGTACAAAGGCATTACGAATAAATTCGTAATGCACGGGACGGATACTATCCGTCCCCTACAAATTGGAGATAAATGCTACAATAGGAAAACAACCGGCATTACATATTTGTGGCTTTTTTTGAAAACAAACTCGGGCGGAATAATTCCGTAATTTGTGCAAATTATTTGACATTGTTGGTTAATTTTGTTATTATAAATATAGTTAGTTGTAGTTTATTGTGTAAAATTTAGTTTTGTTTGGTGGGTTAAAATTTGGTGCTTTTATTGATACAAATCCCAAAACTGAACACACTAACATTATTAAATAAAATAATATGCTAAGGCTGGATTTGGTAGGATAAAAAGTATAAGGGAGAACCAATGGGAAAAATTTCTAAATTTTTTAAAACACGCATTGCGCCAGTTGTTTTGTCTGCGGTGGCGGTTGCCTCTCCGGTGTTTTTAACTGCGTGTGATGAAAGTAGCACCAATAATACATTAAATAACACATCAAATGTTCAAACGGGTGTTTCAAATACCCAAACTGAAGGTGTGGAAGAAACTCCAAGCACAACATTAACGCAAGAAACATTAAATCAATATCTTGCAAAAACCTATTATGCGGGAAATGACGACAAGGTTATTCATTCTCAATATGAAGATTTGGTAAAAAATGCCTTTCAATATTTCTCAATAAGCGACCTTTTAAATAACACTTATTACACCAATTTAAAAAGGGTTATAGCAACTTATTTGGATGTTCCGCAAGGTGATAATGGCACTTGGAGTACTTATGTATATGTAAACCAGCAACAAGCGGGAGCAATTAATGATTTGATTGATTCTAATTCAACTTATGCATTTAATATTTATGCATACAATGAGACGGATGGAAATTCCTACCAATTAATTAAGGATGGTTCAGACACTTTTGGTGTTGTAATCACCAAGGCTAGTGGGCAAGTGCTTTATAATGGATATTTTGGTGGTGTGGCATACACTGAGGGTGAAGGCTGTTTTAAGGGATTAAATTTCCCATTGTTGACAAATGAGTACAAAAATTTAATTTCGCAAGCAGAGGTGGAAAATTCGGCATTGTTATGGGGGCAAAATGTTTTGGCATTTTGTTTTGGTGCTTCATACACTGAAGATGTAATGATGTTTAGAAGTTTAAAGTCGTATAACGACCCATTGGATGCTACTGGGTTTAATAAAAGTGTTTCAAATTTAGGCGGAGTAGTTACAAGTTATATTCAGGCATTTGGATATGCGGACCAGCCAACGGTTAGTCAAATAAGTCCGGTTGAAAGCCGAATAAAATATAATTTGTCGGGAGAATTCGTTGAGGACGAAATGAATCCATTTTCTGGAATGCAAAGAGAAATTACTGCAATAGAATTTGTGGTAAATTACTCAAATTATATCATTGCAGAAAAAGAACAAATTGGCACCGAACCAGACTTCGATATCGACGAATCAGGAAATATTATTCATATAACAAAGCCTGTTTATGAAGATGTGGTACTAGAAGTTGATAAAACTTTGTATCCAGAAATTGTTTTAGTTGGGCTAATACCAACATCAATTAGCGAAATAACTTTACCAGATTAAATTATTAGTTTTTATATAAATATAACCTTAAAGATGTTTCATTCCGCCCGTCTGGGTAGGCTCGGGCGGAATAATTCCGTATCCGACCCGCACACCCACCACAAAATGTGGTGGGTGTCTTTATGCGTATAACAATTTGATATATATGAACAAAAGAAAACAAGTCCGATATGTTAATATATTTAAACATTAAAAGTACAAAGGCATTACGAACAAATTCGTAATGCACGGGACGGATACTATCCGTCCCGCACATCAGCCACCATTGGTGGCTAATGTCTTCATACATAAAAAAAGAATATAAAAGTTAACATAAAAAATTATAAAACAATCAAATTCGTTTTATGTTAAAATCAAAGCACATATGCAGTAGATTTGGCTTTTATTTGCCAAAAGATTGATATTATTCAAATACAAGGTAAATCATTGTTCCGTCGTTTGCATTAACACAATATATAATTCTTCCATTTGTGTATTGTTGGTCGGGAAGTGGGTGTTTTTTGCCTTCGCTATCAACAGATGACCAACTTAAAACATTATCTTTAATTTCGTATGTTCCTTTCATTGTAAATATGGTTTCAACTTGGTATTCACTTTGAACGGAAGTTGTTTTGGTGGTTATGGTAAAGTCGTCTCTGAATCCTAATTTTATTGTAAAGTCGCCAAATTCGTCTATATAGGCTTTGTTTTTTTCAGACAGATTGTCATAATACACAATTTTATCGTTTTCAACATCTACAAGCCCGACCAGTTTGTAAGTTTTTTGTGTACAGCCAGAAAATATTATTCCGCTGAGAATAATTAGACATACAGCCAGACACATAGCAAGACTTTTGATTAGTTTGCAAAAGGTGAGGGAGTTAATTTTTGAATGTTTATTGATTTTTTTCATTTTTTTAATTCCTTTAAAGCGTTAATAATAAAATGAAGGGGCTTAGTTTTAAAAACTAAAAACTTTTAACTATGCTAATTATACCTCAATATTTAATAAATTTGCAATGCAATTTAATAAATTTTAATTTATTTATTCAAAATATACATTTAGGTTTGAGCGTTTTGGTTAGGAGGTGGGCAAAGAAAAGGTGTTATGAAAACTTTTTTTGTGTTTGCGGTTTACCAACGGCTTTTATTTTAAAGGATGAACTTTTAGGATATTTTTTAAAAACCCTTAAAATCAATTGCAAACATTACACAATTTGTGATAAACTAATTATGAAAAGTATGTGGAGGAATTTTCAGATGGCTATTTTAGATACATCCAAAATTAAAAAGGTAGAAAAAGTGTCAGGTTTTTCATGGGCGGATTTTGACGGCTTGGAAGATTTGGAAACAAAATTGGATTCCGATACTCGTACGGAAACGCTTTCACGCGTAGGAAAACTTTTAAGTGGTTTATCCGATGAATATTTAGTTGTTGCGGATGATGTGGATGATGATTTTAAATCTTATGTTACCGTAACTAAGGATACGCCTGAAGGTAAAATGGAATACTTAGTTGTTGAAGACACTTTAACTGAAGCCGTTGAAAAGGAGCGTAAGGCAATAGAAAAATTGGATATGGTTAAAGCAATTCCTGAGTGCGACGAAAAGTATATTGCAAAAATGATAGAGCAAACGGGTGGCACAGCCGAGGATATAGTTGGTGAATATTTAGACAATTTAAGCACTTTTTTATTGAATGAACAAGGCGATAAGCCAAAAAGCAAATCAACAAAGGAGGAAGAATAATGGCACAAAATTTTGATTACGAACACGAGCGGGATAAGTGCATCGTTGCATTAAAAACTCGTAAAGCAACACAAGAATCCAAAGTTCGTAGACTTACCGCAAAAGGTGAAATGTACGAACTTTTAAAGAAAAAAGCACAATCCGCTATTAACTTGGTCGGTATTTTTCATCCAGTCTTTCGTTCTAAAACAAAAGTTATGATAACAAGTGCCGATGTTCAAGGTTCTTATTATACAAAGCAAACGGCTATTGCAAATGAAGAATTAAAAAATGTAACCGCACAACTTGTTGCTATTGGCAATGGTGAAGATTTCAGAACGGTTATGCACAAAAAACATGCTGTTCAAGGTTCTAAAGTTAGGGTTCAAGGCGGGGTTGTTAATTTTTCAAATCCTAAAAATGCCAAACTTTTAGAAGGGTTATTTGATGTTTTGGGTAGACCTACCGATAACTACAAAAGACTTGTTGGGATTTGCGTAGATTATCCCAAAAGCACAGCAACTCTTCCAAAAGAAACTTTGGCGGAAATTATTAAACATCAGAACTATATTGGTTTAATTCCAGAAATTTATAAACTTTTTGGTAAGAAAAAGAAGACTGAGGTTCAATCGGCAAAACCTATAAAGCACGACGAACATATTGAAAAAATGAAAAAATTAGAGGAAAGTGAAGCCCCAAAAATTGAAGAGGTTAGTGCAAAAAAAGAAAAAGAAACATCAATTGATTTAGAATCAATAAAACCTTTTAAAAGTACTATAGATGTAGATGATTTTACTAAAGACCTTGACCCATTAAATTTTTAAGAGAAATTGCACCTAAACTTTGGTTTTGGGTGCAGTTTTTGTGTTTATAAAAAGGAGTACATATGGCAGTAGAAAAAATTAGTGATGACGACATTTCGAACTATGTTGAAAAGCAAAATAGCCAATTATTAACTATTGAGGCGGTGAGTTTTTTAAGTCAATTATCCGATGGTTTTGAGGATGAACTTTTATCACGCAAAAAATCTCCCGACCGATTTATTATGTTGGATGAAAATACTGTTGGTGACAGAGGTTCTTTTATTAGGCAGTTAAATTCATACGAGTTGGAAAACGAGAGTGGTCAGGTTTTGGATGAGAACGGCATATCAAAAGAGAAATTGGAACTTTTAAAAGGCAAAACAATTATTGAATCGGAAAATGATTATGATTTTATTGATGACGAAAAAGATGATGCAAACATTAATTCAGATAGCGAAAAACAATTTTTAATAGATGAAGATTCAGAAAATTTAAAAAGTGAAAACAAAAATCATTCGGAATATAATGAAGAAACATCAACGGAGTATGGTACAAAATTCGAATCCGAAGAATATGCGGATGCAGAAGATGTAGAGGTTGAAGAAGTTGAAGAAGAGGATGAAGAAGAAATTTCGGAATCCGAAGAAATTGAATTGGAGGAATTTAAAGAAGAGGAAGAAGAAATTAACGCGGAAGAGGATGCTGAAATCAACGAGTATGAAACCAATAAAGACACCAACACGGAAGAACTTGAAGTAGAAGAAATTTTGGAAGACGCCGATGCAGAAGAAGTTGAAATAGAAGAAGAGGTGGATGTAGAAGATTACAAAACAGATGTGGATGTTAGTGTAAACAAAATAGGTTCCGAGGAAAATATAGACACAGAAGAACTATCCGAGGACGAAGATAAAAATCAAATTGGTGATTTGTCCAATGGAAAAAATACAATAGTAAATTGTTCAACCAAAGACGAGTATAACACCTACCATAAAATTGTGGAATTCCCAACCGAAGAAGAGGTTGAAAATTTAGAAAACGAAAGTTTTGGTGAAGGTAGAGGCGAGGCACAAAAATTAATTTTAAACAATAAATTTGATGTTGACCAAGCCGAAAAACATTTAGATAAAAAGGATGGCAAGACTTCAAATGTGAATAATAATAATAATCCTTCATTAAAAAATTCAAATGTAGATAATGTGTCATCAAACTTCAAATTTTTAGGAGAAGTAGATTTTTCGGGAATTGATTTTTCAGCGGTTGACATAAAAGACCGTGTTGCAAGTGCATATATAAAACGAACGGTTTATGAACTTGCAGGCATTGGCAAGTTGGAGTCGTCAAAGTGGAAGCATTTAAGTATTGCAAGTAAATCCACCTTAGAAAAATTTAAAGAAATGCCATCGGTTGAAGAGTTCCGAAAAGTTCAAATTGCATTTGGAAAAACGGATATAAACGAAGTGATTGCTGATTATCAAAAACTGGTTTCAAGATTTATAAATGGCGGAGAAGCGGTCTTGCAAAAGTCGATTGAAGACCTAAAAAAAGAGTTGAAATCTTCACAAAATTTAAGCAAAAAAAATTAGCAAAAAGTGAGCGTAAATTATGGAAGAAAATGAAAAAAATCAATTATTTGACAATTTAGAAGTTCAAAATCAGCCTCAAAACGACCCCATTTTGACACTTAATGCCTTTCTAGAGCAATTGGTTGACGAGGTTGAAGCGTTTAAAAACGGGCAGAAAAGATTTGTTGAATTTGCCAAGTGTCAGCGTGATGTTTTGTCGCTTAAAGGTATAAATGTGCTTTCGTATCTGCAAGCCGAATTGTTGTTTTTTAAAGCAAGAAATTCTGCAGTTCTATATGGAAGCAAACTTGACGAAGCACAAAAGAAGTTAGATTATGTGAAAAAAATTTTGACCGAAGCAAGAGGATTAAAACTTAAATTTGTTGGAACAAAGTTAATAGCCGAAGGCAAAGTTGAACTCGAAGAAAACCGAATAGTTAAAGAAGCAAATAAAAATATTGATGAAATTGAAGAACTTTTAAAGTCTATTGATTCTGAAAATGTGGATGGCTCCGCAGATGAAAATCTTGATGAAAGCAACGAAGCGATTGATGAACTAGGGGATAATGAAATTTCGGACAAAGAAACTTTTCCAGAGTCCACCAATAAAATTCCAGAAGTCGAGAATGCAAAAGTAGATGATGGTGGTAAAATTCCAGAAAAAGATAATGCGGAAATAAATGACGACAATAAAGTTCCAGAAGTCGAGAATGCAAAAGTAGATGATGGTGGTAAAATTCCAGAAAAAGATAATGCGGAAATAAATGACGACAATAAAGTTCCAGAAGTCGAGAATGCAGAAGTAGATGATGACGATAAACCTTTAGAAGATGAGTTTGGTAAAATTTTTAATAAAGACGAGAATACTACAACACAAAAAAATGAAAAAATGATTTTGGAAGATTGTGACGACAGTGCGGATGTGGTTGATGAAAGCGAATTTGAAATAAAAAATATATATAAAATTAAAAATGGAATAATTGATTTGCTTGCACCTGAAAATGCGGAACTTGTATATGGAATATATAAAGAAGAATCGTTTAATGACGCTTTTAACACTTTGTTGGATATAGCATATTGTTTCCCTTTATCTATTACAACCCTTCCAAATGAGGCAATAAGTGAATTAAAATCCCACAATTTAGATGTTGTAATAAATGAACAAAAGAAAACAATCACCACATTTTCATATTTATTAAATTTTTGTGCTACAAGTATTTTGAATAAATATCGTAAAAATCAAAATGTAAAAAATTTGCTAATTTTTTATAAGTGGGTTAAATCGTTAGGTGTTCAGGCTTAATAAATGTAAACTATGTGATGTAAAAATACACCGGTTTAATTTTTAGTTGATGCTTACAATTTTACGGAAAAGTGTAGCACTGAGGCGTGTTGTTGGGTATTGGGAAATGTCGTTTTTGCTTCATTTCCTGACACTTATTAATATTTTGTATAGTGTGTGATGCAAAAGTTAAATAAGTTAAGTTTGGGGTTATATTATTTGCAATTCTTATAGAAATATGAATCATGGTTGAGGTGTTATTAGTTGTGGGTTTTCACCTTGAGTGGAGTGATTATATAAAACATACTTAAATAGAATTCAATATTAACAAAGGAGGAAAAATGGAAGAAAATAATATTTCAGAAGATGATATAAATATTTGTCGCGGAATTCCGTCGGTTGGTGCAAAAAGTACACCGGTTGGATTGAATAGTTTCGTAAATCGCAGAAAAATCGAAAGAAGTGGCGGTGAACATAAAAATGAAATAAATCACACGGGGCTAATAACCAGCACATCTGCACAAGGCGGGATGACTTTAAGCCAAGAAAGTGTGCGTAAAATCAAGCAACTAAGTATGGAACAATTAATGTATCGAACGGGAAAGTTTGAGTTCTTTTGGTATCCAATATTTATCATCCTTGGTATTGCGTGTTTGGTGTTGGTGCCAATTTTTACAAAACTTTCGAACCTAGAAATACTATTGCTGATATTTTCTGTTTGTAGTATGTGGCTTGGTATGACGGGTAACAATTTGGTTGCAAAGGGCTATCGAATCGGGTTGATTTTAACATGTATTAATATGTCGCTTTTTATTGTTGTGTCAGCAATCCAAAAGGTATGGGGCGAAGTTATAATAAATGCCGTGTTATATATTCCGCTTGCTATCCTTAGTTTTGTTAAATGGGGTAAAAGTGCAGAAAAACGCGCCGAAAAGGGTTCAAGGATGGATGATGTGCAGAGAATGGACGGAAAAACATTGTTGTTGCACCTTCTTATGTTTTTTGGTTTATGCATAGGCATTTGGGCGCTGTTAAATTTTGGATTACATCAAGCATTTGCTATTTTTAATGCAATTAGTATAGCGGGTGGCATTGTTGGAGATTTTGTTCGTACAAAGAGATATATTGAAACATGGTTTTTCTATATGGTTTGCAATATTGGAGGTATTTTGTTGTGGGCGTTCCAAATTTTCGCTAGCGGAAGTGTAAGCCTCGCAATTTTGCCTACAATGATAACATATATGGCGACACTGTCTAACAACTTTAATGGGGTTCATATTTGGAGTATTTTGTATAGAAACACTCATAAAAATGGTGGAGTGTATCTCGCTTTGAGACCAGTCAACATAAAAAGTGTTGCAAGATTAAAGCGGACTTACCGAAAAATGAAATGTCGAGAAACCGACTAGTCGTTTTAATTTATAAAATAAAAAATAATTTTGTGGTATTGAAAATGTAAAACAGGGCAAAGTGTAGGATTTAATTTTTTTGAATTAAACTTGATTGCTCTGTTTTTATTTACGAAAATTTTAACTTATAAATTAAAAAACATACAAAATAAAATTTATCTTTCGATTTAGAATGTGTGTAAAAATGCTTTACATTTTATTGAAATTTTGGTAAAATATCGGCAAGGATAATGGTTGAAATGTTTAGATTTTATATTAATGAAGTTGAATATTTTACAATGGCATTTAACTTTGGTATTGTAGACTAAACATTTTAAAATATACAAAACTTTAAAACTATTACACATATTAAATATATAATTATTTCATTATATTTATCCGCGTGCAAAATATTTATTTTCATAAAGGTATTTTGTTGGATTACTTCAAGGAGGACGATGTAAATGATTTCCAAAGCAGAAGAAAGAAAAGAGATTGACTATTTAAGGTCGGTATTATATGTGCTAGAAAAAGAAGTTTCAAGATTAGAAGAGGGCAAAGAACAACTAGAAGAAGATATCCAATCGGCTATGCGTTATATCTGGGAAGAAGGAAGTGTGGAGTCAGATGAATGGGTGAATTCTCAAGATAGTGTTCGCCAACTAAACCGAGGTGTTTTGCAATCTGAAAAGCACTTAAAGGCATATCGAAGGATGGTTGGGAGTGCATACTTTGCGAGAGTTGACTTTGATGATGGAAATGAAGTTATTCCAGTATATCTCGGAATTGCTTCGTTAAAAGATGGTAGCAATTTTTATGTATACGACTGGCGTGCGCCTATTTGTAGTCCTTTTTATGACTCTGAAATTGGAGAGTCGAGTTACACTCTGCCTGATGGCTCAGTCGTTGATGGTAGGGTTACATTAAAGCGTCAATATAAGATTGAAAATGATAAAATCGTTGAAATTTTTGATACGGATACACAGGTTATTGATGATGTATTGGCAAAAATCTTGTCAACATCTGGAACGACTAAAATGAGAAACATTGTTGCAACGATTCAAAAGGAACAAAATAAGATTATTCGAAAAGATGATGTTGATATTTTGGCGGTTCAAGGTCCTGCAGGTTCAGGCAAAACATCGGTCGCACTACATAGAATTGCCTATTTATTGTATTCAGATAAGGAAAATCTTAATAAAACAAATATGTTAATATTGTCTCCAAACGATACTTTTTCGGATTATATTAGCGATGTGTTGCCACAAATGGGTGAGGATAATGTTTATCAAACAACTTTTTATGATTATGTTCAATCCTTCATAAGAGAGTTTAAAATAAAAAATAATATGAATACCGTATATGAAGAGTTGTATATTGGTGAAAAAACCCCTTTCTTTAAGTCTATAAAATTTAAATTTTGGCCAGGGTTTATAAAATTGGTTGAAAATTATCTTAATGAAATTAAGTATGGGTTGTTTGGTATTGATAAAGACATTGAAGTTGACGGTGAAACGGTTGCAAGTAGCGAGTTTTTGTGTAGGTTTGTAGATAATAACCTTGCAACTACATCGGTAAGTTTGTACGAACAAGCAAAGTTGGTTAATGAAAAAATTATGGCGATTGCCGGAATTAAACTTCAAAAAAATGCAAAGGCTCGCAATAAGTTAGAAAGACAACTAAAAATAAACTTAAAAAAGGTTAATGCAAAATCCATATATCTTGGCTTATTTGCAAATTTGGATGAGTTCACAAAGCGTGTTCAAGAAATTTATAATGAACTTGGGGTAGAAAAGGGCGATAAGTTAAATATTAAAGATTTAAAAGAAGTTTACGAGTATACATTTGAAAATCTACAAAAGGCAATAATGTCTTATGAAGATGTTATGCCATACATATATCTAAAAGAGAGAGTTTCAGGTGTTACCGAACAGCATTCAATAAAACAAATTGTTATAGATGAAGCACAAGATTATACATTGGTTCAATATCAAATTTTGGCAAATATATTTAAAGGCGCCAGAATGACTTTGGTTGGAGATTTAAATCAAAGTTTGATGCCATTCGTTAATTATACCGATTATGATAGTATTTTAAGTGTTTTAAAGGCGGATAGGGCAAGAGATATTGTGGAAACTCAATATCTTACAAAAACATACCGAAGTACAGTTGAAATAAATGAATTTGCCAATAAATTGATTTCAACCGAAGCACTTGTAAAAACTCGTTTAGATAGACATGGTGAACCTGTAACCATTACAAAAGATAATGCTTATGGTGATAAATCTATTTTGGTTCAAGATGCAATTAAATTAAAGACGGAAACAAATACAGTTTGTATTATATTTAAAACAGAGAGAGAATGTAAAGAGTTTGCACGCTCAATTGTAAAATCTCCAGTTTATAAAGATTTTCAATTTATGGTGGATGGTGAAAAGAATTTTGTAAATACAAAAATTATGGTAATGCCACTATATATGGCAAAAGGCTTAGAATTTGATGTGGTTCTTATTCCAAAAGCAAATGAAGACAATTATGATAAGTCTGCTAAAAAGTTGTTTTATGTTGCTTCGACCCGTGCTATGAATGTACTAAAAATATATTATGATGATATTCCAAGTAGTTTGATATTATAAACTTGAGATGTAAAAGTTTAAATAAATTAAACTTTTAGGTTGCTGTT
>CAYSOX010000015.1:0-26448 GCA_964432825.1 uncultured Lachnospiraceae bacterium | reverse complement strand
AAACTAACACTAGAAGAAAACCTACAAACCTTAGAGCAGATAAACTCTGCTTTATATAATTCCCAAAGTTCGTGCATTGAACTCCAATCTGCACCATACAAGAATAAAACGAACCCTGAAATTTGCTCAGGGTTCGTTTTATTTTTAGCAAAAATGGTTTAAATAAGAAATAGTTAGTCCTAAATTCTACACAGTTTTAATGGTTTCATCAATATTTTTGCCTTAAATGATAACATAACATTCTTAAAACCTGCACTTGCATTATTGTTTAAAATTTCAATATCGTTACTTCCGCCTTCATTGTTTGTATTACCAATTTTAAACATATTTTACACCTCTATATGTTCTCTTTCTATCTTCTTTATAAGTTCAAGCGTAGACTTCCATAGCCCCAATTCTTCAAGTTCTTTTGATGTACACCATTTTAATGTTGTGCCTTTTTTAAATTCACCATCTAAACCTTTAATATTTAAATTATCTTCTTCAATTTCACAAAGATAGGTATATTCAACCCTTTTATTTGGAAATTTAACTCCCTCAAACTCCCAATCAACAGAGTAATATTCTCTTGCAAGATATTTAAGTTTTGTAACCTTCGCACCCGTTTCTTCTAGAACTTCTCTCACTATTGCCTGTCTCGTGGTTTCGCCCTCATCAACACTTCCGCCCGCAAAACACGCTTTGTTGCCATTACAAATTATTGTGAGATATTTGTCGCCAGATTTTATAATACTCCCAACTTTTTTAGTTAATTTCCGAGCCTTAAACTTTTCATAATACATTTTAGATTTTTCATAAAAATAATTGCCCATATTTCCTCCTATTTATTTTTAGTCGAATTTACAATGTGGGTTCATTTCGGCTGGGCTTCGCCAATCAATATTAAATTTATCCTTTAAGATTTGTTTTTTATAACCCCACACAATTTGACAATATCCCTTTCCTGTGTGTCCGGTTTTTCCAGCCTCAATTTCAGCAAGTTTTTCAACTTCTGTAATACATTGTTTAAATTCTTTAGTCTTTTCAACCTTATCGTGATATAATCCATTCTTCTTATATTTATAAGTTATTTTAGGTTGTTTGCTATTAAATAAATTTTTAAACATATTCACTTCTTTGCCAATTTATTCATAGACCTGCCGTCTAATACAATTTGTAACCTTTTTTACATTTCCTATAAAAAGGGTTTGATTTTCCTTCGCCTACCTATAACTTTGGGTTCTTTTCCTCTAATTTGCTCATCATTTAAATTAAATCCCCACAAGCCTTAATAAATATCCGCCAGCATCTTACACTAAATGTTGTTTTTTAGTTGAATATTTGTCCCGTTAAAACTTTCTTTTCTTTTGGCGGAAATGATTTGTCAAAGTTTTCCACATCTTCATCATTTACAAAATATACACTTGGAGTTGAATATTCTCCATTTCTTACATCTTTTAAATAGCCTGCTATTAATTCTTTACACAAAAAGAAAGAATCATCTACCCCA
This sequence comes from uncultured Lachnospiraceae bacterium, assembly GCA_964432825.1. Classification (GTDB taxonomy): domain Bacteria; phylum Bacillota; class Clostridia; order Christensenellales; family UBA1242; genus UMGS1908. The sequence goes on along the minus strand of CAYSOX010000015.1, from coordinate 24,959 downwards.
TCTGGCAATCCATGATATTTTAGACCAAAATTTCTAGCAAAATCAAATCCGCATTTGCTATAAAATCCAAAGTCACCCTCAATACACACAGCACCAAAACCTAAGTCTTGTGCTTTTTTTAGTGCAAAATTTACAATTTCCTTCCCATATCCTTTACCTTTGAATTTAGGGTCTATACAAATTGGACCCATAGTTAAAATAGGAATAATTTTACCCTTTAAATTTAATTCCGCTCTACAAAATGCAACTTGTCCAATAATTTTTTCATTTAGTTTCAAAACGTACCCCAAGTTTTTAACATAATTTTCGCACTCCCTAAGTTTATGTAAAACAAAATGTTCAGAACACCCCGGCTTATAGACATTCCAAAATGCCTCTCGAACCAAATTCTCAACCTCATAATATTCACTTTCTTTTTCGATTTCAATTTTAATTTTTCCCACAACTTACTCCTTGTCTTCTGATTTAATTTCTAATAAATTTTTATTTTTTGCGTTAAGCGGATTTATAACTTATTTAGCCGTTTCTTCTTCAAATCGCTTTTTGGCATCATTGCAACATTCCCACCACGATGTGTATCCTCTAAACGCTCACTTCCAACTTGTGCAAGCCACATCTTAAATGGCTCTGCCTTTGGTGATGGTATAGATTGAACAATTCTCAATATATCTTTTGTATACATAACACCTGTTTTGTATTTTTTTCAATCTTCGGCAATCAATTTCAGTTCGTAACAATTTGATACGACCTCACCTCCTTCATTTTTTAGACGTTGTTTTAATTTTCTCCAATAGACATTTTTATCTTTTGCTTGACTATCTGATAAAATATTGCAGACATCAGCAGCACTAAAAAGCCAATCTTCTTTTTCCGAATCCCATTCTGTTCTAACTTTTTTATTCTCAAAAACTTTTATATTTGGCATCTATTTTCCCCTATGTGTGCTTATTATAACATAAAATTTAAGATTTGCATATTATTTTTAACCGTTTTAAAGTACAACTATTAAAAACTTAAAACAAGAACCCGCTTCAATTGAAAAATTTTCATTTATAATAAAGGCAATTCATCGCTTAATCCGACAACACTTTTATCTTCGTCTTCGCCGTTACTATATCGGGCATAATACCGACTTTGTTTGTATAATAGATAGTCTTCAACACATGTATAACGATGTTTTTATAGTCTTTCAGTTTACGGACACATTATAACGCACAATTAAAAAATTTCGACACCCCTGAATCGTTTTTATGCTAAGTTCTAATCCCAATACTCAACACAAATTTTGCCAACAACTCACGCAGTTTGTACATTTAAACTCAGGTCAGTGCTACAAAAAGACCACAAAATAGGAAGAAACATAAAATTCCTTCCTATGGTTTTTGTTTTTAGTGACCCCTACAGGGTTCGCTTCAATTAGTGGTTGACATTTTATTTAACGGTGCAAAAAATGGGATTCGCTTAAATTTTGAATTAGTTTTAACTTATTTTAATAATTCGTATAGTGCTTTTTTCTTTTCTGGGCTTAAATTTTCAATTATTTTTAATAATTGTTTATCCGTTGAATAATTCGAAACATTGCCATAAAAAAACTCCTCAGGACTTGTGTTGCACGCTCTTATAATATCAAGAATAACAGACATTGAAGGCTCATATTCACCAGCCTCCAGTTTTGTAATATATGCAGGATTTTTATCTATCTCTAAACTTAATGCCCTTGCACTTAAATTTGCCTTATTTCTAAAATATCCTATTCTTATTATAATTTCTTTTAAATCCATATAATTAATATTCCCTTATAATATATATTATATAGTTTTATTAGTAAACAACATATTCTGTCTACGGGATAAATTATAGAATAAAGCAATAAAATGTTTCTATATAAGAAATATTTTTATATTATTTGACTTATAAAGAAATATTTGTTATAATAAAACAAAATATAACGAATAAAAAAGGAATTTATGTTAAAATTTTCAGCCTGTTATACAAAAACAAACCCTAATTTTGTTATACAAAACCTTAAAACCAACAAAAAAGTTTGTGGGTCGATTTTTGCTGTATTAAATAATATTTTACAAAGAGGCTGTCCCACTATACCTTCAAAACTTTTGCAAAAAGAATTTGGACAAATTAAAACAGACGAATTCACCTATCATTATAACTTTAGTAATTGTAATTGGGATTATGTTATCAAAGGTGGAAACTCAACCAATCCTGCACTTGACTTTTATCAAAATACCCTACCGCAGTTATTGGGTCAATACTCGAAAACTTTCATTGCAGAATGTCCTTTGAGTTACATTATTGAAAACAACGGATACAATAATTACCTTTCTGAACAGGTTGATTTTTATTCGCCTTTATATAACGCTGTAATTGAAATTGACGGGCTTCAACACGAAATCAATTCCGAACAATTCGTTAAAGATGCAAATAGAGATAACCTATTAGAACGCTACAATGTAGACATTATAAGATTGAAAACGAACGAACTTAATGATTTAGAAACTATCACCGAAAAATTAAGTTTATTAAGTTTAAATTTAGATTATAAAGAAGCAATTGATAACAAAAAAGAAATAGATATTGTCGATAAAAAATATATGATAGCAATAAGAATTGAATTATTGCTACTAAATTTATATGCAAATAACCATATAAAACTAGAAGATGATGTAGTAAAGTTAAATATTTTCAATAATGATGGCATAGATAAATCAACCTTTGAAACAAGCGTGAACAATTTTATGCTTTGGCTTAAAAATATTTGCCTATTACAGAATATTGATTTTAATATTCCAAATATTGAAATAAATTTTGCCGATAGTGAACTTTCTTTATCTGAAAAACAAGGAATAAATGTTCTTATTTCTTTACAAGATGTTTATTCGCAAACTAAATTTGATAACATTATTTATATAAAAAATGATTTTTTCCTTTATGAAAATAATTTAATCCCCGAACGAAAACAATATAACGCACCTAGTTCTTATCTTTTTAAAAAGAATTATTATATTGTAAACTCTGAAAACGTAAATTATAAACTAACAAAAGAAAAGCATTATAACGCATTAAAATTTGTTCTTTCAAATGTGTCTAATATTTATGAAGATTTTAGAGAAAATCAATTGGATATTATTTTAGAATGTCTAAACAATAGAAGTGTTATAGGCGTATTGCCAACAGGTGCAGGTAAATCACTATGTTATCAATTAACATCACTGTTATTACCAGCATGCACTTTAATGATTGCACCACTCCAACTACTTATGGTTGACCAATATAATAATATTAAAGAAAAATTAGGTATAACAAATGCAACATATATCAATTCAACCCAAAGAGAAAACATAAATATATTTACCAATGGTAAATCACTAGTAACTATCATTTCTCCCGAAAGATTCTTTAGTGAAAAATTTACCAATGCATTATCAAATGAAAACATCAACATCGGCTTTGTTGTTATTGATGAAGCGCATTGCCTTTCTGAGTGGGGTCACGATTTCAGAACTTCATATTTATGCTTGAGCCATAATTTAAGCAGATTCCTTCCCTCTAATACATATTTGATGGCTTTAACGGGAACGGCTTCCCATAGAGTTTTTGAAGATATCGACTGCGAGTTCCAAAATTTTAAGAAAAAGAAAACAACTGCTATTTTTGCAGATAATATGCGTAGAGATAATTTGACGATTGTTATTCAAAAAACCAACGATAAATATAAAGAACTTATTGACAATATATCACCTACTTTGTTTGAAATAAATAAGGATAAAACTTTAATTTTTACAAAAATGAAAAATTCGCCCCGCGACATCTACGATTCTGCATGTATCACATTGACGGACACAATAAAAAAAGACTCGGCTTTTGTTGATATAATTAACCCTGATTTAATTTCTTATTATACCGGCGGAAATGAAGTAGATGATAGAAATAAAAAAGAGCAAGCGTTACAAGATTTTAAAAGCGGAAAAACTTTAATAATGCTTGCAACAAAAGTTTTTGGAATGGGTGTTGATATTCCTGATATAAGAAAAACAATTCATTATGGACTACCCTCTTCTTTTGAAAGTTTATATCAACAATTTGGAAGGGCTGGTAGAGATGGAAAACAATCGAAATGTTATGTTTACTATTCTCCCGAATCAAAAGAATCAATAGAGAGATTTTTTAAAATGCCACCTATTTCAATAAAAGAAATGGGAGATCATTTGAAAGACCTAAATGAACTGCAAACAAACTTCTTTTTTATTCAAAGTGCCAACCTTGATGTGAATATTGAGGAAATGGTTACCATGCGATTACTTAAGGGCGTTAAAACAAGAAACGATTTATCAACAAACTTCGTTGATTGCAAAACTATTATTGATGTTGTATTTACAGAAATTAACGACCGTCACCTTCGCTCAATTGGTCAACGCATTGAAAGTGCAAAAACTATCATAGAGCGTGCATTCTATAGATTATTTCTTTTAGGCGAAATAGAAATGTGGAGTTTAATATATAATTCAGATATAACCAATCCGACTTTTAACCATTTAAGATGTACAAATTTAAGCGAAGAAGAAAAACTGGATAGATTAAAATCCCACATCGAAAAATATGAAACAAACTTTAGATTTGATAAAGAAAATACCTTCCAAAACCGATTGCATTTTTTGATAGAATGGGCAAATGAGAATTATCTACAAGAACGAATCCAAACAATGAAAACATTGTATGAGCAATGTGAGTTCTTTACTACCTCTGATGTTTTTATGTCGTATATATCAAATTATTTTTCTTATGACCCCTTATATATGAGATTGGTTGATAGAAACGTTAAAACAAAAGAATGGATTGACACATTAAAAGCCTACCCCGAAAAAACAAAATCAAGAATTGCAAGATTGCTGGAGTCTTATGATAAAATTGTCGCACTAAATTATGTTTCTGGCATAACAAGATTGCGTTTGGATGATTTCAATAATACCGACGGCAAACGAAGATTAGAACTTGCTCTTGAAAGCATTTGCAAATTTCCCGAATGCGAGAGAGAATATTTATTTAACAATACCTACCAATTTTTAAATAAAACTCAACAAGAAATATTTATAGAATGTTGGATTAATTATTGCAAAGAAGATTCTATAAAAATATATGAAAAAACACATAGCTTGACTTGTGAAAATTATATGATAGTCAATTTCGTAAATGAACTTATTAAAATAGGAGAAAAAATCGATGATAGATTATAATGAAATGGAAAAAGTAATTCAAAACTTAAATAAGTATGTTGAAAAATTACAAAAAACATCGGAAGTACAAAACAAATTAGATGAGTCTATTGAAGAATTAGTAAAAATTCAAGAAAATATCGAGAATATTAAGAATGAAGTAGGCCAATACACAACCTCACTCGAAAAATTGGAATCAACACATGACACAATAAAGGCTCAACTTGATACCATTTTGCACGATTATAAAAACCTTCACTCTGCATTTGAATTACTCGATATTGAATTAAAAAAGATAAATTCTCAAAACGCAAACTTTGAAAAATCCTTAAAAGACTTAGAGTCGTTAGCAAAAGCGATATGCGATGAAGTTCCCAATATTCAAATAGCTCAGGAATCAATTTTAGAACATCAAAAAGAATTAGATAAAAACCTTGAAAACAACTTCTCTACATCTCACTCTAATCAGACTACAATTTTAGAACAACAAGAACTTTTTGCAAAAGAAAATAAAACTTGGTTTAAAGTTTTATTTGGCTTTGTTTTCGTTATTGCAATATTGACCATAATTGGATTTTTTATATAAAAATATGCATATGCACTTAACTTAGCATATAATTATATAACAAAAAACCACTTTTTAACCCTGCAATGTCACTCAATAAAAACACCCCAAAAAACTCCTCACAAAAGTGCAATCGAACCCAATTTGCCTCTATATCGAAAAACCAGTAAAACAATTTATAAGTTCTGAAAACACCACCCACCACCACATCGCAAAAACCCTTTCACCACCTTTAAGCCATACCAACACCACTTACCTCCACATCACAAAACTTATATACAACTTATAAGTTCCGTTAATACCTCACCACCACAAAAAGACTTTCAATTTGAAAGTCTTTTTAATAATTTTTAAATTAAAAACTCGAATATTTTCAGAGAAATACACAATTGATAATTATATTAAAACATATAAAATATGTTATGAAATTTAGAGAATTTATGGTAAAATATATGTGTAAGGAGTAAAATTATGGACGAACAAATTAATTTATTAATTGAAATTACAAACCAATCAAATCAAGTAATTAAACTATTAACCACAAGCGAAATTGCTATTGAAAACGGGGATTTGCAAACTTCACTTAATTGTACAAAAGAGGCAAAACAATTGCTAAAGACAATGTTTAAAGATACATTTTTAGAATATGAAGAACTTTTTGGAGTAAAAAGTTTAAAAACAACCAACTATGACACTCCGACACCATTAGAACTAGCAAAAAGTCTTTCAAACCTTGGATATAACACCACATCACTACTATCCCTTTTAATAGAAAACAAGTCCGGCACATTAACTGAAAATTTAAAAACATTAATTGCCACAGACTTAAATACCGTAAAAGAAATAGTAACAAGCATTTACGACAATTAATAATTTTCCCCTATAAATTAAGTTTAATTTTAAGTTTTTAGCACAAACTTATAATGTGAATTTAATTTATAGGAGATTTTTTATGTCATTTAATCCATTTAACGAAAAACCAGAGGAAATCGAAAAAGGTCTATGCAGTTGGGATAAAATGTATCCCAAAAGTTACGACAAAAACGAAACCGACCCTTACACCAAAACCCGAATAATTTTAATGAACGGAACGGAGTTTGAATCGGTATACTCTGGGCATAATTTTTCGAGAAATTGTCCCGACAATGAACTACGCCGAGACCTTGCATTAATAAGAAAAGTTGAGCAGATTCAACAAAAGCGAATTTCTGCATTAAAACCAATTAACGAAAGCATTTTAGAAACAACAATTGGCTACGAGCAACTTGCAGTTGACCTAACCGCTTGCATGGCCCAAGTTGAAAAAGACCCCACTGTTAAAAAAGCATTAGACTTTGCACTGCTTGAAGACTTTGACCATTTATACCGATACTCCAACCTACTTGAAATGGATGACGGTATTCATGCCGAAAATCTTGTTGGCGACTATACAGAAATTATGCCTGGGCGTCCAACCATATCCGAACATCGTCACCCAAACGATGAATTAACGGGCTGGCTAGACAACAAAACTGCCGACCCGCTTTCAAAATTACATGCGTGCATTATAACTGCCGCCGAGCAACAAACAATGAATTATTATATGAACATCGGCTGTTTTTATAAAAATGATTTAGGAAGAAAGGTGTATTCTGAAATCGCAATGATTGAGGAAGAACATGTAACAAGGTATGGCGGACTAAAAGACCCAACATTGACTTACTTAGAAAATTGTTTAAATCACGAATATACCGAGTGCTACTTATATTATTCACTAATGACCGACGAAAAGGATACAAACATCCGTAAAGTTTGGGAATTACACCTAACACAAGAAATCTCCCATCTTCATAAAGTTGCACAATTATTGAAAAAATATGAAAAACGCGACTGGGAGGAAGTTATCCCAAAACCTGAATTTCCAAATCTGCTTCATCTTCGCCCAAATAAAGATTATGTACGAAAAGTTTTAGCCGAAACGACTCATGCCACCGCCGAAAAAGAAGATTATATAGATTCAAAAAAATATAAAGGCAAGGATTTTAAAAACATACAACTCACTCTTAATTCAAACACCGATTTGGAACCTACTCATATGTTAATTAATACCTATATTGAAAAGAATGGAACCGATTACCGAGTTCAAGACTCCGAGCATCCTGTAAAAGACCTTCAATCTAGAACGGAAGACAACACAACAGTTGGTCGAGAATGTTTAATTACAGATTAATTAACTTTTACACATAAAAATTGCAACAAAAAGAGCATATATTAAGGTTTTCCCCTAAAATATGCTCTTTTTTCGGTTATTTAACTAATTTGAAAATTAAAAAACAACGAACCTCTCACTTTATAGGAATTGATAAGTTTTTTAATCTAAAAGCATTGAAATTGGAAGTGCAAAAGCAACACCTTTTGCAACCGATTTAAAATCGGCTATAGCATAAACACTTTTAATTACAGGATATACAAGGTCTTCTTTTACAACAATTAAAACAACCTCGCGTTCGGGTGCAATATCCATACCAAAAAAACGCTTTTTAGTCTGCGAAACACCTCTACCGTCCAATATAACAGCACCTTTTGCACCGTTTTCATTTGCAGTTTTCACAACTTGATAGGCAAATCCTTTTTTTACAATACTTACAATCAATTTACTGCCATTTTCTTTAATTATATCCGGCTCAATTTCTGTTTTAAGTGGAAATTTAATATCTCCATCATTATTTTTTTCCATAACCTACCTCCTAAATAAACAATCCTTTTGCACCCATAAATCCATCCACATCAATTGTTAACCCCAATCCAACTCCGGGGCTAGAAAAATTAACTTCACTATCAATAGCAACCAAAATATTATCAGCATCTTCCTTTCTTGCCGTGGCAAAAATAACTATATTTTGCGTTTTTTGTACCCCTAGCATTTCAAGACTCATATTTTTCCCTATACCTTCACCAACCTCACGAAACAAAACCCTTCCGCCAAACTGTTCAATTTTTGTTATTATTTCGTCTTCCATTGATAATTTTCCTATAATGATGATAAATTTTAATTCATCAATATCGGTCAATTTAAACTTTTTAATATTTTCAACCTTTTTCACTAAAACTACCTCCCATCACTAAACCTTTTAAGTTTTTCAATATTTGAATATTTGTCTTCGGTTTGCGATAATTTAACCAGTAATTTTTGACTTTTTTTGTTTTCAACATCCACATTAATTCTAAATATTATACCCAACAATTCCATTACAAATACTGGTACTATTCCCATTATTCCAAGAGTTCCAAATCCTCCAAGAGAACCATTTAACCCAGCAATTATCGGAAACATAAAAGCCACCGTTATTGTGCCTGTAGCAACTCCCGACGAATCAAACGCTATTGATGTAAACAGTTTAGAGACAAACGGCATCATAAGAAATGACAAGCCATAAAGTATTCCAAATATCCACCAAATAGAAAAATTATAAGTTGACTGCAATATAACTAAAGCAATCGATAAGAATATGGAAACACCCATAAATATCATTATAAATGGAACTTTTAAGTTTCTATTTGTGGCATCCTCAACTTGACCTGCAAGAATTCGGATTGATGGTTCACAAAACGCCAAACTAAACCCTAAACTTGCACAAATTGCTATAGTTATAGGTAATTTGTTTACACTGGCTAAAGCCTTTCCAAACTCCTCACCCATATTTGTTAAACCAAATTCAATACCATACAAAAATAAATACAACCCAACAAATGTTACGCACGAACCCAAAAGCAATTTGGTTCTTTCAGTTTTAGATATTTTTATAAATATCAATTCAAATACAAAAAATGCAATAAACAATGGGAATAACGAAAAACTTACATCTTGCAAAGTTGAAAGCCATAGCGGAGTGTTTGACGCGACAACCTCTGAAGTCGATGAATTTCCACTAAATATCATTGTGAACACCAACATTACAATAATCGGGCCCGCCGAACTCAGTGCAATCAAACCAAAATTTTCTTCATCCGAACTTGAGCCATTTGCCGAAACCATTTTGGAAACACCTATCCCAAGTGCTAGTAAAAATGGAGAAGTTACCACACCCGTCGTACATGCTCCAGCATCCAAACACATTGCGAAACCTTTTTCTGAAACAAATATTCCAAGCACAGCAATTATTCCATAAAGTATAAATAGTATTAGTCCTAAAGAATGCTTTGTTACTATCCTAATAAGCCCAATTGAAATTAACGCACCTACACCAACACCAGCCCCAATCAAAACCAGCATTTTAGGTATTCCAAATCCAGACGCGTTGATTTTGCCAGCAAGAACTTGCAAATCAGGTTCAGCAACCGTTGTTAAAACTCCAAAAATAAAGCCAAAAATAACAAAAATATAAAACTTCTTTTGGTCGGTAACCGAGTTTCCCACAAACTGCCCCATTGGTACAATACTATTGTCAATACCGGTTAAAAATATCACTTGCCCGACAATCAAAACCGCACAGCCTATAAAGAAGTTTATTAAAAGAGAGGAAGAAAACTTGTACATCGTAAAATGCACAAGTAATACAAACCCAACCAATGGCAATACCGAAAGTCCTGCACTCTTTAACTTTTGTAACACGCGATATTCTTCCTTTAAATAATATCTCCCCCGATACCCCCGCTAATTATATCAATGTCTATTGCCCTTTTCTTTTTTCGTGGTGCTTTTGGTTTTTTAGGCTTTTCTTCCACCGCTTTTATATCTGGCACCGACTGTGGCTCATTCTCTGATTCTTCAGAATTGTTTAAATCATTCATAAATTCTTCAAAGAATTTATCAAAATCATCGTCGTCATTTGATTCAGTAGGTTTGGTGTCTAAGATTTCCTCATCCTCATCAGCCTCTTTTTCAGTTTCTTCTTCAACCTTTGAATTTATAGGCTCTTCTGATACAGCCTTTTTAAAAACGCTTACATCTACAACATTATTAGATGCCAATTTGCCACCTGCTTTTGCATATCTATTTTGATAAGTAAGACCCGAATTCCTACCAAAGGACTGCGTCATATCTGACTTTGTAGAAACATCTTTAAAAAATTCATCCGTCCCACTAATCAATGCACTTAATTCATCATTTGAAGACTTTCTGTCACCTTTGTTGTTTTTCATTTCTCCTCCCACTAGTACTTTATTTCAAGAACAATAGATTTTCCGCTAGCAAGATTTATATTTTCAATAAACGGATTAACTGGATTTATGTTGAAACCTTTTACCTTCTTCACACCCTTGTTAAATGCAATGTTGAAATTTGTTGACCTTAATGCTTTTATTGTCGCAATCGCGGTACTCTTTCTATCATCCCAAGAAATATCCACAACCGTATTAAGCGGTGTAACAATTCCAACAATTTTTCCGGTAGACCAATTTTGAGGTTTGCTAGGCATAATAGAAATTGTGCGTTCAGTCGAAACAACAAAGCAACTGCTAATTGCCGTCAAAATTAATTGGTTTCCTGCAATATTAAAGAAATTTTCACTAGGGACAAAACTGCAAAGATTGTTTTTATCATAATTCATAGTGATTAAATTCTCTGACAAAAAGTTTTTAACAATCAATCTCAGCATTCCAATGGTTGCTTCTCCGTGTCCTAAAACTGCAGATATTTCCGCCAACCGCCCAAGACTTATAATGTTTTGAGCCGATAAGTTTTTATCAATTTTATTCACAATACTATTCATATATGGTGCCACCGTGCTAAGATTTGACTGAACTGTGATATCACGAGTTCCAAAAACTGGATAGAACTGCAAAAAACCTGCACTTAGCGTACTATTATCATCATCACTATATTCGTTTAAAATTCCATTTGTAACCTTAGGTTGTGGCAACATATTTAAAAACTTTTGAAATCCAACCGCTTCTTTTAAATTAATTGAATAGGTGTTCGTTGCGTTTATAATGTTTGAAAGTAGTGTTCTAATAATCGCAAAATCATGTGGGCACGACTTGTAAACCCCAACATTTTTATTTTCAAAATATTTACTCTTCCCATATGGCAAGTATGATGGACAACTAACAATATTGCCATTTGCATCAAGATATAAATAATTCATATAAAATTTAGCAACTTCACACATAAATGGTATCGCTTCATTTCTTAAAAATCTAATATCCTTTGTCAACAAAAAGTAATCATAAAACATATTTGCAATAATAGCACCGCCAACAATAACCGAAACATCCGTTGCAAGTGTTGACCCCATAAGCCCCGTTCCACTAGCATAATATAATGGCACCATAAATCCCTTAGACTTATAAATTCTAAAGGCATTCTTCTTTAAATCATCACTAAACTTTAAAAAGTAATTTAGAAGCGACAAAAGTTTTTCGTCTTGACCTAAAATCGTTGACGCACTAAATAGTGCCGGCAAATTACAACAACTATCTGCCACCGCCTTATCACAAGAATAACTATATGACCAAAGTCCTGTTACAAACATTGGATTAAGGGTTGGATATATCCCGCAAGCATTTAAGTATTTTCCATAGTTAAACAACTTTTCATATATAAGGGTACTGTCGTCATTAAAATTATCCAAAAGTTTATCTATATAAGTTTCTTTTTCACTAGAAATTTGAAGTTCCGCACGACCTCCAAGTTTTGAAAATTCCGCCATATGCAACTTGAAAGATTTTTCATAACTCGGAGCCTTAATATTTGAAAGCATCGTTTTAATTTCAGTAATTTCTTTATCTCTATTTTTACCCACAAATGTTTTTGCTAAAACCAACACTCTTTCTGCATTTTCAATTTTTAGTTTTCCATTAATATCTTGTGCGGTTGCACGACCATCTAAAAAGACCCTAGCAACAACACCTCTATAAACCCCATTAAAAAGTTCGCTAAAAATCAAAAAGTTTCCAACCGTCTCAACCCTAACTTCGTCCATTGTTGGTGAAACCTTTCCATCAAATGCTAAATATCTAAGGTCGTGCGCAGTAAGCCCAATTTCTAAATTTAAAAGTGACGCACCCACTTTTTGAATTTCATAATAAAACATATTATCGGCACTTGAAACAAAGCAAGACCTATCAACCTTACTTCCCGCATCCGAAAAACAAACACTTGCCTCTGCATTTTCCATATTAACTTGTCTGAAATAGCCCGAAATGTTTTTCCCCGAAATAGTTTCTTCTAATACAATATCGCAAATTGGTAAAGGACACGCCTTTTCAGGTGTGTATTTTTTTGTTTCAAATGCTTTTTCAATTGTAATGCCCGCCATAGTTTGGTTTTTAGCATCAACCAATCGTCGTACTTCCTTCATTTTATCTGAAACATCAGGCAAAACACCTACCGAGTCTAGCCAATACGACCTACAATCGGTAAGCATTATTCTTTCATATCTTACTCCACCTTGAATTAAAGCCCCAACTTTTCCATTTCCAATTGGTAGACTACCTTGCCAAGGAGCAAAAACCTCTGCAGGTTTTGAGTATTTTAAAACCATTTTTGCACTGTTTATCTTTTGCATACATACTCCTACTTTGATTGTTTTGCTTTGATTTATGTTATTATGACACCAAAAACAATTTTAAGTTTTTAGTTTTTCATTATAACTTAGTTAGTTTAGTGATTAAATTACCTTGATTTATATGATTGTCGCTACAAATCAATAGCAATTTGCATTAAATTTTTTCCAATTCACCGACGCATACTTATAGCGGTTAAGAAAAAAAACAATCACCCTACTCTAACTTTAAATAACTTACGCTAATATTATATAACAAACCATCTAAAAATACAAAGCAAATTTCAAAGCCTTTTAACTTTTTTTAGATAATCCGAAAAACAAAAATTTACCACTTAAAGTTTAAAGAGTAACAATAGTTTTGATTTTAAATCAAGCAAATCTATCACCGGATTGACTTTATGATTAAAATTTGTTTAGCGAATTGTATCTAACTAAATTGCAATCAATTATTTATTTTATTATAATTAGAAAATTTTTGCAAGCGGTGTAGTGTATTTTATTAAAAATTTTTTTCTCCAAAACGCCAACCCTTCTTCAACAATATCTTTTAAGAAATCTTCTTTATCAAAAAAGTAGAACCCTAACGACCCCGGAATTGCGTTTGCTTCCCCTAAATATAATATTCCTGTTTCGGTGTCATATAAAAAATCAATTCTAACCACACCGCAAGCCGAAACAGTTTCATAAAATTGTTTTGCGATGTTTTCTATTTTACCCTCCAATTTTTTAGATAATACAACTGGAAATTTTCTTTCACTAGTTTCCATCCCGCCAAAAACTTGACCACCACCTTTTAATTTTCCGCCCGTTCTTCCGCCACCTTTATATTTATCATCAAAAGAAATTATAGTTTTGGATGTAACCGGTTCTTCAATGAGTGATGTTACAATTTTACCATTTTTCGTTTTTACCGCAATGTTAAACTCTCTCTTTTTCATAATGGCTTTTTCAACCAGCACTTGCGTACCAAAATCAAACCCCAAATTTACCGCTCTATCAAATTCTTTAATATCTTCAATCAAACACACCCCAACACTACTCCCCTGTCGTACCGGCTTCACCACCACCGGAAGTCCAAATTGTGAAATTTGGGTTTTAATTTTATCCCTCTCGGTAATCCAATCATTTTTTTCAATTACAAAAAAATCAACAGTTGGCAAATCATTTGCAAGCAAAACTTCTTTTGTTAAATATTTATCCATCATAACCATTAAACTATCTACACCACCCGTACTAGACGGAATTCCGCACATTTCAAAAAGTGCAGTCAAGTTGCCATTTTCACCATCTCCGCCATGACAACAATTTAGAATAAAATCTATTTTAAATAATTCCTTTCGTTTGTTGTTTGACTTTTTGAAAAGAGAATTAGAACCAACCTCGATACAAACCTCGGTTAACTTTGCACAATCTTTAGTTTTATAAAACTTAAATTCATCTAGTCCTCGTCCACTAAACCACCGTCCATTTTCATCTATAAAAACCAAAAGTTTATTCCAATCTTTTACATTATATTTTTTATAAATCTGCAAAGCCGTAATAATGGACACATCCTTTTCGCAAGACTTTCCACCATATAAAATAATCATATTTTTAACCATATTTTAACCCCCGAAAAATTTATTAATTTTATTCTGAAAATTTTGAAAATTTCTAAATATTTTGAATTATAAAAAACAAAAGAATAGCAAATCAGCCATTCTTTTGTACCTTTTTAGCCCCTTTAACCAAACTTAAGCAAATACTCATCCGCCAAACCAACCCAAATTTTAAGCCATATTTTAAAACAAATTTTAGGTGTAATTATCGGGCAAATCATTTTCAAATAAAACAACATCGCCCGCCGATGCTATCTTCTGCATCACTTCAATTGCTTGCTTTATACTCCCTGCACGAAGTATTTTGGATGTATCAAAACCACCAAACTCAAGACCCGAACTCAACGCCTCATAATTTACAATACCATTTATAATTACATAATCACAAACTTCAGCCATCTGTTTTCCAAACTCAAAATTACAATTAAACTCTTCTTTTCCAAGTTCGACCAACCCCGGTGTTATAACAATCTTTTTTGTTTTAAATTGCTTAATAGTTTCAAGTGCCGCTTTTGCACCTTCAACGCAACCATTATAAGCATCATCAATAACAATAAGTGAATTTCCAGATGGAACCAGTGCTAGCCTATGAGCACTAGGAACAAGTTTTGCAATAGCCGATTGCAACTCATACAAACTTATTCCAAAATCTTTTGCAACACATGCACACAATAAAATATTTGAAATGTTATGTCTACCTAAAAGCGAAGTTGAACACTCAACAAACTCTTTACCAAAATGCAAATTAAAAATACTTCCTCTTTCGCCTACTTTTATATCACTAATAAACACTTCACCATTTTCACTTTCAATTGTAGAACCAACCTTTTCACACCTTGCTCGGTCATACAACTCATAGTTTGGCGCACTATCCAAATTGAAATATGCCTTGCCGTTTTGTCCTAGCCCATTAACCAACTCAAATTTTGTATTTTTAAGATTTTCAACACTTCCAAATGTTAAAAGATGTTGATTTCCAATTCCGGTAACTACAGCAATTTGAGGTTTTACCATATCGGTCAAATATTTGATATCACCAATATGTTTTGCACCCATTTCGCAAATCAAAATTTCGTCATCTTCTTTCAATTGCCCTAAAATAGTTTTACTTAAGCCTAAAGGAGTATTATAACTATGAGGGGTAGCACAGACTTTATATTTTTCACTTAAAAATACCGTCAATATATTTTTTACCGAAGTTTTTCCAAAACTTCCAGTTATTCCAACCACTTTAATTTCTTTATGCTTTGCAAGTTCTTTTTTTGCAAGACAAACATATCTGTTAGAATTCAGCATTTCAAACGGACTAATAACCCAGTGAGCAAGTTGAATAACTAATGGCAGAAACAATGGGATTAAACCTACAGCGCCGAACTCAAAATATGGTATATACAATTCCGAAGCCGTCATAATTGCAAATGTTACGACAAATACCAAGATGCTTAACACCACACAAAGCCTTGTCATTCTATGGGTATATTTTAATGGTGTTTTTTGAGGTGCATTATACACATTTAAAATATATATAAAGCAAAATAAAAAGTAAAACAGCAAACCTGCATAAGTCATTATTTTGTAGACTATTATTTGCTCCAACAATACATTAGTAACCAAAAGTGCCGCCGAACTCAAAAATGATAGCATCACCAGTTTTGCCCAGTCTTTATATTTATTAGACTTCATCCATGCCCAGTAATCTTTCGTTTTATATCCCGAAAGTTGCAATACTTGTAAAAATTTATATCCAACAAAAAGCATAAGTACCGCATTTAAAATACTTATTACTAATATCAACCAAAAGGTTAACCAATTTTCAAACCCAAAAGGTGTTGGGACTTCGGTATACAACAACAATTTATTCATAATTTCTCCCATTTACAAATATATACTCTCATATAAAATATAAACAAATTCTTCAGGTTTGTCAAGGAAAGAAAAATGTCCCGCATCCAAAATAACAAACATTTTAGAATTTTTAATTAATTTGTTTAAAGTTTTACCCGCACGAAGAGTCGTCGCATTGTCTTTTTCTCCCCAAATAATAGTTGTAGGACAACAAATTAAAGACGCGTACCGAACCAAACTTTCATTAACCACATTTTTAAAAGTATCTCGCATAACATCGCTTTTTAATGCTTTGTAATCATCTGAGCCACAATTTTTTATCTTTTCTTTACCAAAAAGTTTTAATTTAATTTTAAACATTAAAACTTTTATTTTATACACCAGACCTCGACCTTCAATCACGCCCGCACTATCAACCAACACCAGTTTTTCTACCCGTTTTGAAAACTCAGAAGCCAAAACAATACCAATCCTTCCGCCAAAAGAATGTCCAACCACAACCACTTTTTTAATACCTAATTCATCCAATAACTCAATTATAGACTCCGCATATTTATGAACATCAAATACTTCTTTTGGTTCTGGACTTTTGCCAAACCCTAAAAAATCTACAAATAAAAAAGAATATGGTTTTTTAGGCAAACTATTAGCGACTCCAAAAAAGCAAGAACTATCCGCACCCCATCCGTGCAAAAACAGCAAAACTCTCTCTTTTGTGTCGCCAACAAATTTATAATACATATCTATCCCCCGATAGTTTTATATATCTCGCTCCAAAATCAGTGCATCAATATGACCATCATAATAATTCTTTCTTTTTGTTATTTGATTAAAGCCTAAACTTTTATAAAGATTTATCGCCCTTTCATTGTTTTCACGAACCTCAAGCAAAAGCCTTTTCAATCCAAAGTTTTTCATTTTTTCAAATTCCCTTTCAAACAAAGCACGAGCAAAACCTCTTCCTTGAAAATCTTTTTTTGTCGCCACCAGTATAACATCGGCATCATCCACCGCATACAAACAAATCAAAAAACTTACAATTTTACCCTCACTTTCAACAACACCAACCGAGTAGTTTTCAGATTCTATTTCAGATTTGATTGTTTCTAAAAGCGACTTTTCTTGAACTTCTTGACATATTTCAAATATACCCACAGCATCTTCTATGGTTGCTTTTCTAATTTCCATTTTCTTTTTTCCTATTTAACTGAATCTCTGCTTGACTAAGCCTTAAATACATTGGCTCCAACTCGGAAATATCGCAAAATTCTTTATTTTCAATCTTTTTATCTACAACCGCCTGAATGTTTGGTTCCACCAATCGAACCCCTTCAACCAATTTTTCCTTTGCAATTGATTTAGTTCCGTCTACATCATCCTTTAAAACACAACTAAATTCCCCGTAGGATTTTTTGTAAACAAAATTTGCATATGCTTTTACTAACACCTCCACATTTTCATCTACTTCATTATATGAAAGCATATCAAAAGCGTTAAAAGATATTATCTTTGGCTGTTTTTTAAATCCCGAAATTATTCCTAATGCACTAACAACCGCAACTCTTGCACCCGTCCACGACCCAGGCCCCACCGAAACCGCAAGAACCTCTATATCTTCAATTTTTAAATCTGCAAGCATTAAACACTCTTTAATAGCCGGCATCAAATTTTCCGTTCCGCTCATATTTTTTTTGCAAATATTAAAATGCTTGCATCCATCAAAGACGCAAACATAAATATCTTCACTAGAACAATCAAAGGCTAGGTATTTCATTTTTAATTTCTCCTAATAGTAATTTGGCGAGTTGTATCATCCATTTTTTCAATTTTCACCATTATAGCATAATTTGGAAAATTTTCAACCCCCACACACTCCGGCCACTCCAAAACACTGATTCCGTCCGAATATAAAAATTCTTCCGCACCAACACTTAATAGTTCTTCAAACGACTTTAGTCTATACAAGTCGAAATGAAAAAGTCTTCCGCCAAAACTATTCATAATAGTAAAGGTAGGGCTTGGCACTAAGTCCTCTATCCCAAGCCCCTTTGCAATGCCTTTGGTGAATTGTGTTTTCCCCGCACCTAAATCTCCACTCAATAAAATTATATCACCCGCTTTTAAACTTTCAGCAAACTTCATTGCAATCTTTTGCGTTTCTTCCAAATTTTTTGAAATATACTTTTCTTCCATAATTAAATCTCTCTACTTGTTCCTATTCGACTTGCACCTATTCTTATCAAATTAATCGCCTGTGCCTTAGTCTCGACGCCACCCGACGCTTTAATTCCGCATTTATCTTTAATTGCTCCGCGAATGATGTCAACAACTTCAGGACTTGCACCACCATCCGCAAACCCCGTACAAGTCATTATATAATCTACTCTTCCTCTCGCACAAATAGTGCTTACCTTTTCTATTTCCGTTTTTGTTAAAACCGCAGTTTCAATAATAACTTTCAAAACTTTTTTTCGTGAGGCTTTCCGAACTCTTGCAATCTCAACTTTAACACTTGACCAATCACCATCTTTAATTTTAGACAAGTCCAAAACAACATCCACTTCATCAACGCCATCTTTAATCGCCCTTTTAATTTCTTGAACTTTAATATCTAAAGTGTTTGCCCCTAGCGGAAACCCAACAACCGTGCAAACTCTTAATGCACCCTTAAATTTGTAATCAATAAAACGCTTACAAAACTCAACATTTGAAGGATTTACGCAAATTGAATAATATTTATTTTTATATGCCGTACACATAAATCTTTCCAAGTCTTTATGCGATGCGATTGGATTTAAATTAGTGAAATCTATCAGTTTATTGACATTCTTTTCATCCAAATTTACACCATAGTCGTTTTTTATCTTTTTAGAAAACAACACTAATAAATTTCACCTCCCATTAAAATATAATCTTTTTAATCAATGGACTTACAATCGGTCTAACCTTTCCAACCACAAAGCACTTTCTGATGCAGGTCACCGCAGATGCAAAATTTGGGTCTGAAATAGAATAATACACTTTTGCAAGTTTATCACCCTCTTTAATTTTATCCCCTTCTCGAACCATAATATCTAGCCCGACATATCTATTTATTCCACCATTTTTTGTAGCCCCAATAATATTAATTGCTTCATACAATCCCTTAGTGTCAACATTTGTTACATATCCCGATCGGTCTGCCACTACATAGATTGTGTTTACTGGTGGTATCAACGCATCCAAATCATCAAATGCAAAAGTATCTCCGCCATGAGCCTTTACCATATCACGCAGTTTTTTAAAGGCTTTTTTAGACGAAATAGCCTCATCAAACATCTCCTCAGCAACAACGCGTGATGAAGTTTTCCCCGAACTTAACAAAATATGCGAAACCATTTCTTTACACATATTATATAAGTCACTATCAAACAATTCAACATCCCCGCTAAGAAGTTTCAATGCCTCTCGAGTTTCAAGCATCGGGCCAATTGAACGACCTAAAGGCTGATCTAAATTAGATAATATTGCCGTCGTGTTTATTCCTGCCATTTTACCAATATTAACCATCAAAGTTGCCAAACGCTCGGCTTGTTGCTGGTCTTTTAAAAGCGAACCCTCACCACATTTAACATCAATAACCACCGTTTTTGTTCCCATAGTTATTTTCTTAGCCATAATTGAACTTGCAATCAATGGAACACTTGGAACCGTTCCCGTTTCTTCTCTAAATTTATAAATCACCTTATCTGCTGGCATAAGTTTATCATTTTCACCAATAACAGAAATTCCCACTGTTTTTAGAATATTTACAAATCTATCATAATCTATAGATGGTGTATAACCATCAAAAACACTTAATCTGTCAAGCGTGCCAAAACTTGCGCCAATATTTTTAGTGCTAAATTTTGCTACTTTAAACCCCAATGTTGCAAGCACTGGCAAAACCACAAGTGTGCAAGAATCACTAACACCACCCGTACTATGTTTATCAACAGCCCCCTCCACAATGTTGGAAACATAAAGTTTTTCACCACTATTTGCAAGTGCTTCAGCATAATAATAAGCCTCTGAAACACTAAAGCCTCTATTAGTGATTGCCATTAATAAAGCACCTATTTGACTTCCTTTAAATTTTTCAGCCATAACACCTTCAACAAAGAACTCCAATTCTTCCTTTGTCAACTCTGCACCATCACGCTTCTTTTCAATTATATCCAATATGTTCATAAATTTACCTCTTCAAAAAGTTAAAATTTTATCGCTTTTTAAGTTTTGTAAAAGTTGACCGCCGAACTTTTTAAAAGATTTATTCAAACCACCAACTAAACAAAAATTAAATAATTTCCAGTTCTAATAATCTAGATATAGTATAGCAAAAACTATTATAAAAATCAAAGGAAATTGCCCTACCCTTCAACTCTTTTCAAAATTTTAATTAATTTAATTTACAATATATTTTGTCATTAAAATAAACTCGGGCTTTTAAAATTATTTTATTGGTCTATAATTTTTTTGAGGAATAAATATGAAAAAATCTAAACTTGCAAAATTGATTGACGACTTAATTTATTGCACATTGCTTATAATAATCTGCATATTGATATGTGGAATTTTAAAATGCAACATATATTTACAATTAACTCTTGGAATTTTGTGTGGAGTAATCTTATTTATGGTTTTATTCAATCTTTTAAGCCATTCTTCCAAATCAAAAGAACTGCAAAAATCCGAACAAGCCTATATGGAAGATATTTTTACCACACTTAAATACACAAACCCCGATAGAGTCTTAAATTTTTTAGAAAAAGCCTTTTCTGACTCGGGAAATTTTATTGTTAGCCATAAAAACTCTTTTTTTGTTATAAATCATAAAAAGACAAATTGCTCATTCGGTGTTTTTTTTAATTTTTTATACGAAACATCCACCGAACAATTATTTGTATTTTTAAACCAAAAAACTGCACCCAAACACAAAATTGTTTTAGGAATAGAATTCTCTCCAGAGTGTTATCAAATAGAAAAATCCGAACCAAATTTAACCCTTTTAGATAAGGTTGAATGCTTCAATCTTTTTAAACTACTAAACTACTTCCCTGAGGTTAACAAAACAATAATTAAACGAAACCGCTTAAACGAATTAAAACAAACCTTTTCCCGAATTAATATAAAAAAATTCTTAACGATAAGCATTGTATTGTGGCTTATTAGTTTTTTCACGACACTTAGACTGTATTATCGAATAGCATCCACAATAAGCCTAATTTTAGGGCTAATACCATTATTTATCCCAAAGCAACCAACAAAAGATAACAACAAATTAAAAGACCTCTTCAATGATTTTGAAAAGGTCTAATTATTCTAATCGAAAAGTCGCTTTGTATTTGCTTCTGTCAACAATTGATGTACTAAATCTTCTTCGTCAATTTCTACAGCATTTATATTTTTTGTTGAAAGGGATAATGAATACATTTTTAATCCATTCATAACCCCATATAGTCCAAGCATCAATCCGTCTTGATTTTTCTTCGTAATTTCGAGCAATTGCTCTTCCAATTCGCGTGTTTTTACTCCCGAACCACTTTCAATACAAGTTAATAAATATTCGTTAAAAATTTCAATAGCCTTCACTTGACTCTTTTTTAATTTGGTTGGCAAAACACCAAAAATATATTGAACACCTGTAGGACTTTGTATAAATTGTTCAAAATTTTCTAGAATGGTTTTGTATCTTTTTGCTTTTTTCGTATCAAATATTGAAAAATCCAATTCACCTTCTGCACAAACTTCTTTCATATACAAAACAATAGTACTTACCGTTTTATAAAATCCCGCAAGCGTAATCAACAAAAACTTCACTTTCAAAAACACTTCGTCGAAGTCTAATTTTCCGCCAACACTTTCTACTAGATTTTCATTCACACACTTAACCCCATTATCAACAATGGTTTTTAAAGTGTATTCATCCGTTTTCAGAAAATTATTAAATAGTGTCAAATCTTTAACTTGTAATTCATTTATTTTTTTCACAAAATTTTTTACCGCATTATCGGAAACAGTTTTTAATTCATTATAACTTTCACTTGCATCGTTAAAAAGGTTGGTATATTTTTCAAGTTCTCGCTTAATAGATTTACATTCAATAGAATCATTTTCGGTATCATTATGTTTATTAACCAAAACTTTTGCACACACACTCATTCCATCGGCATCCATTTTGTTTAAATACCCCATATATTCCTCAGTCAAACTTTCAATCTCTTTAAGCCTACCCAAAATGACTTCTTTTTTTCTCTCAAGTAATTCCGAACTTGCACGCATATCCTTTTCACGAAGTTCAAGATTGAACCTTTCGCTTTGCAGTCTAGAACAAATAGGAATAATTTTTTTACTCTCGCCAATAAGTTCTTTATATAGATAAAACACATCTTCGCCAATAGTTATTTGCAACCCCGAAAACACTGCCATAACTTCAGGATTTGAAAGTGTTAATCTTGAAAGATTAAAAACACTCTCTGGGTAAATTTTTAAACCAATCTCTTCAGTGAAATATTCATTTTTGTAATTCATACAATTTTCTCCAATCGGCTTTTGCATTAAATTTTAAATTATTGCCGTAGATATTTTTTGTGACATATAAATTCATTTCAAATTTTATTAAAATAAACCATTTATTTTGCTCACTAATTAAAGTATACTATATTTCTCGAAAACTTCAAAACAACTTTAACCAAACTTACAAAATAAATTATTTTTTAAAAAAACAAAAAATTTGAAAAAAATCATTGACAAGCATACAATTTTAGTGTATAATTTTTATCGTTATTGGTTTTGGCGGTGTAGCTCAGTTGGCTAGAGCGTCCGGTTCATACCCGGCAGGTCAATGGTTCGAATCCGTTCACCGCTACCACATATTACCACGGCCCCGTGGTCAAGAGGTTAAGACATCGCCCTTTCACGGCGGTATCATGGGTTCGATTCCCGTCGGGGTCACCAAGAAAAATCTATCACTAAATTAGTGATAGATTTTTATTTTTCTAAAATTAAAAATTAGTAAAAACAAAATTATACCTTTTGTGTTAATTTAAAATTTTACTTTATTAAATTTTAAACTCAAATTAATTGAATAGTTATTGTCTTTCATCTTCGGATTCATTTAAACAACTATAGTAGTATTCCTTCACTTTATCCAGATTTTGAAATATTACCTTCATATTTTCAGAATCCAAATACACCTCTGCTTGATTTCTTTCATTTGCACCCATTGTTCTTTCCATAATTTTACAAGCAAAATCGTATGCCACATAATTTCTTCTATCATCCATCAATTCCGCCAAAAACCTATTAGTCAAAGCCGTTCCATAGCAAATCCTTTCATTTTCCATTGTCTTGGATAATTTTTCTAAATGTTTATATAAATTATCAATTACTTCAATAGTTTTATCATACTTGACTTGATTATGTTTTTTATTTTTTCCCATTTCACTTTTCCCCAATTGTATTTATTTTTCAAATTGACAAAATTTTTAATATTGTTTTAAATTGGTATTTGGTTATTATACAATATCAATTCTCACAATTTTTATTATTATAACATATAATATTAAATTTTTGAATATTTTTTTGAAAATTTAATTGAACATTTTAATATTTTTATTGCAAATTAATTATTTTTAAGTATAATATTAATTCAAAAAGTGACACACTCACAAATGTTGTCGCTTTTTAGTTTGCAATAATAAAGGATACAATCATGAAAAACAAATTAAAACTAAAACTTTCAAAAAAAGAACTAATAAAACTCATTCTACAATGTTTATGGGTAGCAATTGGAACTCTTGTAATGGCATTAGGATACAAACTATTTTTGACACCGAACAGAATCGTTCCGGGCGGATTTATGGGTCTTGCGCAAATAATTCACGATTTGTTTGCAAAAATAAACTTTACCCTACTATCAACTTCTGTTTGGTACATCTTGTTAAATATTTTCCTCTTTTTATATGCCGTTAAAGTTTTAGGCTTTAAATTTGGGCTTCGTGCCGGTGTCGGAATTTTATCATACTCGATTTGGGTCGACTTGATAGATTCAGTTAAATTTATTACCAATATTTTAGATAAACTTTCTAGCGAAAGCACAACTCTTGTCAGTGGCGGACTATACATTATTTATGCAATTTATGGTGGAATTTTAATGGGTGTTGGAATGGGAATTGTATTTCGCGCAAACGGCTCAACTGGCGGATGTGATATGGTT
>CAYSOX010000014.1:0-26515 GCA_964432825.1 uncultured Lachnospiraceae bacterium | reverse complement strand
ATCGTGGTGGTTGCGATTAGCAACTTAAAATTTAACTCGTTTAAATTTTAACATCACATAGTTTATATTATCTGAAGTTGAGAGACGGCGATGATGCTCAAGCGACACATTTTAAAAGTCGATTGCAATATACACTAGGAAAACAAAATCTTAAATTTTCAGGTGTGTTACAACGAGTTTTTTTGTGTTGGTTGTGGCTATTTACATATTTTGCAAAGTTTACGAGTAAATCAACATTGCAAAACATATCATAATAATACCATATTAATTTTGATTGAAACTTGCTTTTGGAAAATATTTTTTATTAAGAAAACATTATCACTAAGTATTTATTGCATATCAAAACAATTATTTCAATCAATACATTAAAAAGAACCGAAACTTTACTACACCTGTGTTATACTTGACAAAATCACACAATAGGTGTATAATTTATGAACAAATATTCATTAGAGAACTTCTCAAATTTGAATGAATTTTGTATAGGAGAAAAAATGGCTGTCCCGAGCATAAAAACCTTTTTAAGCCAAATTTTAACAGGCGAATCGTTTACCAATAGCGATATTTTATTAATTATTGGTATTATATTTTTAATTTGCTGTTCTGCGTTCTTTTCGGCGAGTGAAACAGCATATAGTTCAAGTAATTCTTTAAGGCTAAAAACTTTAGCAGAAGAAAAACAAAAAGGTGCAAGAAAAGCAATTTATATAACCGAAAATTTTGAAAAAACACTTTCGCTATTGCTAACATTTAACAATTTGGTTAACATTGCATCAACATCTATTGCAAGTTATATGTTTGTCAAATTTATAGCAAACCCTACCCTATCAAATATACTAAATACGGTAATCTTGACTATTATCATATTGATATTTGGTGAAATTCTTCCAAAGGCAATTGCAAAATCTAACCCTGAAAAAACCTCTTTAAGATTTTCTGGTATTGTATATTTTTTATTAAAATTTGCAGTATTTTTGTATTACCCATTCTATTTGCTTCAAAAGAAGGCACTTAAAAATAAAACAAAATCGTCTTCTGCAACAGTCACTGAAAATGAACTTGAAAGCATTATAGACACTATGGAAGAAGAAGGTGTAATTGACCACGATAATAAAGAAATATTACATGGCGCAATAAATCTATCCGAACTTTCCGCATATGATGTTATGACCCACCGAAAGGATGTTGTTTTTATAGATGTAAATGAAAGTTTAGAGAGTGCTGAAAAGTTGTTCTTAGAAACTCAATATTCAAGACTTCCTGTATTTAGTGAAACTATTGATAATATTGTAGGTGTAATAAATCAAAAAGACCTATTTAATATGATGATTTCCAATAAACCAAAAAATTCTATAAAATCATTAATGAAGCCTTGCCATTTTGTTTCAGAAGTTATGCACTTGGATGACTTAATAAGGGAATTACAGTCTGAAAAAAAACATATGGCAATTGTTGTTGATGAACAAGGTGGTACAAGTGGGCTTGTAACCCTTGAAGACTGCATAGAAAGTATGTTTGGTGAAATTTATGATGAGCACGACGAAGTCGATTTGGAAGAAAATATTGTAATGCAAGAAGATAATTCATATATCGTAAATGCAGATACCGAGTTAACGGAGTTGTTCGAAAAATTAGAAATTGAACACATCCCTGAATCAAACTATTCAACGGTTGGTGGCTTAATATTCGAAAAAGCAGAAGAACTTTGTGATGTTGGTGATGTTATAAAAATTGATACCATAGATGAACAAATCGATGAACATGGTAATTACCTATCAAAGCCTATAACTTTAATTTTTACAGTTATGGAAATTGAAAGCAATAAAATTATAAAAGCAAAACTTGAAATTGTTGAACATCCAATAGATAGTGACGGCGAAGAAAATTCAGAACCAACACAAAGTGAAGACACAACTTCAAATGATTAATAAAACATATTTTATGACATCTAAGATTATAGGAATTCAAATCAAATTTTTGAGTTATAAAACTCAAAAATTAAACAATAGAAAAGAGTTGAAATTATATTCAACTCTTTTTAATTTATAAACCAAATTTTTACATAGTAAAAGCCCTACAAAAGAAATTTCCATTTCAATTGCGGGCTTTATATCATAAATTTATTTTATAAAACTTATTTCTTAATTAAATCAAGTTCTTCAAATACATCTCTAATGATATCTGCTGCTTCATCCATTAATTCTTCGGTATGCGTTGCTGTATAACTGGTTCTAATTAAACACTCGCCTATTGGTGTTGCAGGTGGTAAAACCGGATTAACATAAACACCTTTCTCAAACAATTTTTTGCAAGCAAGCAAAGTAACTTCTGGGTCGTAAGTATATATAGGTATTATAGGAGTATTCCCCTCTTCTCTAATTTTGATACCGCGTTTTTTCAGTGCATTTCTCATATATTCTGTAATTTTAAGCAAATGTTTGCGACGCTCAGGTTCAGCCTTTATTATTTCCAAAGATTTTCTAACTGTCGCAATGCTTGAAGGTTGAATTGATGCACTAAATATAAATGGTCTAGAATTATGGCGTATAAAGTCTATAATTTTTTTGTCACCAGCACAATATCCACCTAAACTAGCAAGACTTTTTGAAAAAGTGCCCGAGATAATATCAACCTCATCTTCTAGCCCAAAGTATTCAGCAGTGCCTCTACCGTGTTCACCTAGAATACCTAATGCGTGTGCATCGTCAATCATTATTCTTGCACCGTACTTATGCTTCAATTCTACAAGTTTTGGCAAATTACAAATATCTCCACCCATACTAAACACACCATCTGTTACAATTAAAATGCCCTTGTCTTGTGGAATATGTTTCAACTTTTCTTCCAAATCTTCCATATCGGCATGTTTAAATCTTACCATATCAGCATAACTAAGTCTTATTGCATCATATATACTTGCATGGTTTTCTTTATCACAAACAACGACATCCCCTCTTCCACAAATTGCAGATATTACACCTAAATTTGTTTGAAAGCCAGTACTCATAGTTACACAATCTTCTTTGTTTAAAAACTCTGCAAGTTCCTTTTCCATTTCCACATGCGCAACAGTTGTTCCATTTAAAAATCGACTGCCACTGCAACCCGTACCAAATTCTTTCGTTGCATTTACGGAGGCTTCAATTACTCTAGGGTCGCTAGTAAGTCCTAGGTAATTGTTAGAGCCTATCATTATTTCTCGTTTACCTTCCATTTCAACAACAATATCTTGTTTACTTTCTAGTGAATGGAAATAAGGATAAATTCCCTTTTCTTTATAAGTATCCGCCAAATTAAAATCAAAACATTTTTTAAATAAATCCATATATATACTCCTTAAAAATATGTACAATATTATTCTAGCATATTTGGGTGTTTTCTCCAAATAAATTTTACCGTTAATTTTATGCTTAATAAAAATTATTAATGAAAAACATTTCATTTTAAATGAATGTCTATTAAAAATGGCGCTAAAAGTAAATGTATTATTCTAGAATAAATTATAAAAATTTAGTTTAAATTTCTAAAATTTTTTCGGTCAGAATTTTAGCCAATTTGCCAGTTAAGTTTCTAGTCAACAACCTGCTTTAATGTCAAAAACTGGCAATTTTGGGGCTAAAAATTGATTTGCAAAAATAAAAACAACCAAAAATTCAAAAATTTGAATAAATTTTGATTGTTTTTTTATAAAAAATATAAACATAAAATTGTTTCATTTTTATCGAAAATTAATGTAAAACTTTAATAATTTCATTACAAAATATTTTAATATGTTCGTAAGTTAATCCGCCTTGGAAATATGCGGTATAAGGAGGTCTCAGTGGACCATCCGCACTCATTTCAATGCTAGACCCTTGGACAAATCCTCCTGCAGCCATAATTATTTTGTCGTCATAACCGGGCATCTCGCTTGGGAATGGCAACACAAAACTATCAACTGGAGAATTTGCTTGAACGGTTTGTATAAAGTCAATCATCTTTTGTTCGTCGTTAAATACAATGCGTCTAATCAAATCGTTAGGTCTCGCACCTGCACGCGGAAAGGATTCTATTGATAAATTTTTTAAAACTTGACCCAAGAGTGTAGAACCTTTAAGTGCACCCGCAACTACAGTAGGAGCAATGAAAACACCTTGGAAATAGTTTTGATAACTGCAAGCATACGAACCAACTTCCATACCAAGCCCCACTCCAAATAACCGCCCGGCTGTTCGGTCGACTAAATCTTTTCGCCCAACAATATATCCACCGCTTGGTGCAATTCCGCCACCAGCATTTTTCATTAAACTCCCTACCACCATATCTGCACCAACATCAGTAGGCTCTTGTTTTTCAGAAAAAGTTCCGTAGCAATTATCAACAAAAACAATAGTTTCTGGCACAAGTTCTTTTACGACACTAATCGCCTCTTTAAGTTCTGCAATACTAAAAGTGTCTCGGTTTGAATATCCACACGACCTTTGCAAATAAATCATTGTTGGTTTGTTTTTTGTCAAATAATCCTTAATCTTTAAAAAATCAAATTTGCCATTATTTAAAAGTTCAATTTTTTCGAATGAAATTCCATAGTCTTTTAGCGAACCATTACCCTCTCCATATACAGCATTCTTTAAACTATCGTAAACATCACCCGAAATAGATAGAACACTATCGCCCGTTTTTAAGCATCCAAACAATCCCGCATTTAGTGCATGTGTTCCACATGTAATATATGGAGAACATATTGCTTCTTCAGTATTAAATATATACTTAAAAACTTCGCTTAGTTTATTCTTGCCCAAATCATCGTATCCATAACCGTTCGAACACGAAAAGTGGTTCAAAGCAATTTTTGCTTTTTTAAAAGCATTCAAAACTTTATCTTGATTAAAAAGTGCAATTTCATTTAACTCATCTAAAACACCTTTAATTTCTTTTTCACTTTTCAGTAATAATTCTTCCATTATTTATCTCCTTTTAAAAATTGTGCAACTCTATTTTTTATCCTATCAAAGTCGTTATATGAAACCCACTCTATACCTTTCATTTTTTTCATATAAGTAAATTGGCGTTTTGCATAATTTCTACTATGCTGTTTCATAAGTTCAACAAACCTTTCAAATGGAATTTTTCCATCTGCATAATCGAAATATTCTTTATAACCAATCCCCGAAGCGGACAAAAACTCTCTATTAAAATTGTATTTTTTAATAAGATTTTCAATTTCTGGAATTAGCCCTTCCTCAATCATTTCGTCCACTCTTTTGTTTATGCGGTCATAAATAATCGTCCTATCAATATCAAGCCCAATCAAAATATAATCATATCGTATGTCGACATCTTGAACTTTTAGGTTTTTCGCTCCCGCATCATAGGATGCCAAATAGTTAATAATTGCACGAGTCTTGTTTTTATCAACACCCTTTGCAAAATCACTATCAACCTCAACTAATTTTTCATATAACCTTTCCTTTCCTTCCTCTAAAAGAATATGGTTATACTTTTCAATATACTCATTTCTCAAACTTTCATCTACATTATAAAACTGAAAATTATTTATAAGTGAATTTACATACAGTCCTGTTCCTCCAGCAATAATAGGTATTTTGCCTTTTTTAGAAATTATTTCAATACTTTTTTCAGCATTTTTCTTCCATTCTGAAACCGAAAATTGCATAGTTGGGTCAACGATATCAATACAATAATGTGTTATTCCCTGCATTTCGTCGGGCGTCACCTTGGCGGTTCCAATATTCATATCTTTATAAACTTGCATACTATCTGCTGAAATTATCTCACCATTTATTTCTTTTGCTAGTTTTACCGCCGTCGAAGTTTTGCCTGAACCGGTAGGACCAACGATACAAATAATTTTTTGCTTTTTCATACTAAACTATCCTTTTAAACCATTTTTCTAGTTCACTTTCGGTGACTTTAATTACAACTGGTCTTCCGTGTGGACATAAAAGTTTGGTATTGTTTTCAATAAATAAGTCTATTAGTTTTTTTACTTCACTAGACTCAAGTTCATCACCGCCTTTTACGGCCGCTTTGCAAGCCATACTTGCTATTTTATTTCGGAAACTTCCAGCGAACGCAAACTGCTTTGGATTTTTCATATCTTGTAAAAACTCATCAAAAAACTCAGTAAAGTTTACATCTTCCAAAACATATGGCACAGATGAAATTTTGATAGTATTTTCACCAAACTCATCAATTTCAAATCCTAATGAATTTAAATCCTCACTATGTTCTAATATATAATTTTTCTCAATAGCATTTACATTTAAAACATATGGCGCCAAAAGTGGCTGAATTGCAAGTTTATTATTAGAAATTTGTTCCATTAACTTATCAAACAAAACTCTTTCGTGTCCCGCATGTTGGTCAACCAAAAGCATACTGTCTTTATATTCAATTATTATGTATGTTTTAAAAACAACTCCAACTATCCGCATTTCGGTGGATTCTTCTTCTGAAACAAACTGTTGTTGTTCGGTTTGCATTTTATTTAAAAGTCGACTACCAAACGAAACACCATACCGCATAGCATCATCGGTTGCATTTAAACTCATAGCCGTAAAGATATTTGCATTGCTACCGCTATACTTTTCAGACAATGCATCAACCATTTGATTTGTGGCATCAGTCACATTTGAACTTGACTCATCACCACCAACCGCAACTTTTTGCATAGAAGCACTTGGAGAGTAAACTTCATTATAATTACTTTTTGGAATTTCCTCATCGAACTTTTTCCACAACTCTTCACTTTTTTCTTGGCTAATTTGTGGCACCGCGGAATCAATAACTATTGTTTGTTCGCTTTCTGGTATTGATTCTAAAAACTCATTTTTAACTTCTGACCGATATGTCCTAGTATAATCAATTGAATTAATCGTTCGATTTATAATCTGAAAAACTCTCGGATAAATATTGTTGCCATTTTCGAACCTTACTTCCATTTTATTTGGGTGAACATTTACATCTACTTGAGTTGGATCCATATCTAAATATATCACAAAAAATGGATATTGTTTTTTCATTAAAATTTCGCCATAGGCATTGGTTACAGCACTTTGAATTGTTACATTTCTAATATACCTATTGTTTAAAATAATAGTTTGATATGTTCTATTAGGCTTAGAAAATTCTGGCTTACTAGTATAACCATAAATTCTCATATCATCAAACTCTTCTTCAAAATATAACAAATTGTCTATAGTGTTTTTACCATAAACCTCATATATTGCATCAATCATACCCGAGCCATTTGAAAAATGGCGAATTTTACCATCAATGATATACTTGATTGATACAGTCGGATTGCTTAATATAAATTTTTCAACTAAGTCGGTAATTTCACCTTCTTCGGCTTTTGGCTTCTTAAGAAATTTTGCACGCGCAGGAACATTGTAAAATAGGTTCTGCACAGTTATATCAGTACCATAATCGGCACCAATAAATTGAGGCTCACCAATTTCGCCTCCCGTTATTTGAATTTCGCCACCACTTTCAGAATCTTTAGTTCGGCTTATAAGCCTTACATAACTAACTGCTCCAATGCTTGCAAGTGCCTCACCTCTAAAGCCTAAAGTTTTTATTTCAAACAAGTCCTTTTCTTCTTTTATTTTACTTGTGGCATGAGGCAAAAAGGCCCGTGTTAAATCATCATAATCGATTCCCGAACCGTTGTCAATTACTCTTATTTTTGAAATTCCGCCATTTTCAATTTCAATTGTAATTTTTGTAGCACCCGCATCTACCGAATTTTCTACCAATTCTTTAATAATTGATGCTGGGCGTTCAACAACTTCACCCGCTGCAATTTTATTGAAAATTTTAGGCTCTAAGCAGTTAATTTTCATACTTTCCTCGCTTAATATTTTTTAACCTTATCAACCAAATTTTGCAATGTTGAGAACGCAACCAATGGAGAAACTGTATTCATATCTATATCACTTAAAATGTTTAATATTTCTCGGGTATTGATATTCTCTTTTGTATTTGCATTTTTAATTTCAGTATTTTTTAAACTATCAATTGTTGCTTTTGTATTTGCCTGTTCTTGATAATGCAAAATTTCCTTTGCTCTTTTAATAATTGCTTCAGGAAGTCCTGCGATACTTGCAACTTCAATACCAAAACTTTTGTTTGCACTACCTCTTGCAATTTTATGCAAAAATACAATTGATTCCGGAAGTTCTTTTATTAAAACTCTGTAATTTTTTACACCCTCTATCTTACCTTCAAGGTCGGTCAATTCATGATAATGTGTAGCAAAAAGGGTCTTAGTCTTTAGGTTCTTACTTAAATACTCCACAACAGCCCATGCAATACTCAAGCCGTCATAAGTTGATGTCCCCCTACCTATTTCATCCAAAATCAACAAACTTTTATTAGTTGCATTATTTAAAATATTTGCAACCTCATTCATCTCCACCATGAAAGTACTCTGCCCAAAAGCAAGGTCATCGCTTGCACCAATTCTTGTGAAAATTCTATCGGTAATAGAAATTTCTGCACTCCTTGCTGGAACAAAAGAACCAATATGCGCCATAAAAGTTATTATAGCAACCTGCCTCATAAAAGTACTTTTACCCGCCATATTAGGCCCAGTTATAATCATTGTTCGATTTTCGTTTGTATCAAGTAGACAATCGTTTGGAACAAAGGAACCATCTTGAATTAAAGAACTAACTACAGGATGTTTTCCTTCAACAATATTAATTTCTTCAATTGAGTTGTTAATTACAGGCCTCACCCAATTGTTTTGAGAAGCAACTACAGCGAACGAAATATAACAATCAATTTTCGCGAC
Organism: uncultured Lachnospiraceae bacterium; assembly: GCA_964432825.1. Classification (GTDB taxonomy): domain Bacteria; phylum Bacillota; class Clostridia; order Christensenellales; family UBA1242; genus UMGS1908. Next base: position 17,715 of record CAYSOX010000014.1, on the reverse strand, counting down.
GGCATTAGAAACATCTTGTAGAATTTTTATATTACTTTTCAAAAAGTCCTTAAGTTCAGCATATAATTTATTTTCAAGTTCCAAAGCCAAACTTCCGCTAGATAAAATGTTGTCCTCAATTTGTTTTAATTCTTCATTTATATATCTTTCGCCATTAACGGTTGTTTGCCGTCTAATCCAGTTTGACGGAACCAATCCTATTTGACTTTTTGTAACCTCAATAAAATATCCAAACACCTTATTATAGGCAACTTTCAAATTTTTGATTCCTGTCTGTTCTTTAAGTAAACTTTCTATCGATGACAATTTACCTCTGCCTATATCAGACGCAAGTTTGTAGTTGTCAAGTTCGGCACTGTATCCAAGTTTAATAAACCCGCCTTCCCCTCTTATGTTTGCACCCGCATCTTCAATTATTGCATCATCGAGTTTTTTAATAATATGTTCAAAACCACTCATATGCTCTACGGCTTCAGCATTCTCTTTAGCGGTCAGCGTATTGTTTAAAACATTCTTTAAGTTCAGCACTTCTATTAACGAGTTTTTTAAAGTATTACAATCGGCAGGGTTAATACTTCCATAGCCAATTTTCCCAGTTAATCTCTCAATATCATTAACTTTTTGTAATACCTCAATACAAGAATCTACCAGTCTATTTTTCTGTATTAATTCTTCTACGGCGTCCAACCTATCATTGATTACCCTTTCAATAACAGAAGGCTGGTCTAAAAGTGTTCGTAAATATCTTGCTCCCATACTAGTTTTGGTTTTGTCTAAAACTCCAATAAGCGAACCTTTTTTCTTCCTAGTTGTCATATTTTCAGAAATTTCGAGATTCCTTCTGCTGTTACTATCAAGATACATATATTCACTAGGTTTCTCTACTGTTATCTTATTAATATTTGAAATATTTCTTCGTTGGGTTTCATTCAAGTATTCAAGTAGTCCACCTATGGCACATACACCCAATGTAAAGTTTTGGTTAATATCAAACACAGTCAAACTTGATACATTAAAATGCTTCTTTGTAACCCTTTCAGCGCGTGAAAATTCATATGCAGGAGTTTGATAAACATAAAATGTAGGCAATATTGAAAGTGCAACTTCTTTAATTCCACTTTCCAACGCCTTCGCCTCGGTGTTACAAATAATTTCCGATGGCATAATTCGGTTTATTGTGTCTGAAAACTCTTTAACTGAAGCAACTTCCAGCATATTTAGTTTGCCCGTTGTTATATCACAATAAGCAATTCCAATTACATCTTTTTTAAATGCAACACTTAAAATATAGTTGTTTTTTCGCTCATCCAAATTTTCAGTCAATGTTCCTGCTGTAACTATTTTTGTGATATTTCGCTCAACCAATTCTTTTGAACCTTTTGTTGGCTCAGAAGTTTGTGAAATTAAAACAACTTTATATCCCATTTGAACAAGTTTTGGCAAATAATTATCTATTGCGTGAATTGGTATTCCACACATTGGTGCTCTTTGACCAAGTCCACAATCTCGCCCCGTAAGAGTTAGTTCTAAAACACTTGATGTAATAATTGCATCGTCAAAAAACATCTCATAAAAATCCCCAAGTTGGTAAAACACCAACTCGTTTGGATGTTCCTTTTTTACATCATAGTAGCCTTTCATCATCGGTGAAAGTTCATCTCGTTTTACATCTTTAAGATATAACATTTTCAATTTCTCCATATAGTACGGTAAGTTTAGACTTAGTTATTTTGCAATTAACAAACTTACCTATAAAATCCTCGGCTTTTGCTCCTTCTGGAATTGTTATATTTACATTTTTATTTTGGTCGGTAGAACCCGATAAATAATTTTTATTAGTTCCCTCAATCAATATTTCTAAAGTCTGTCCTACTAATTGTTCGGAAATGGAACTTGCAACCGTCCTTTCAAGGTCAATCAATCGTTGTAAGCGTTCTTTTTTAACCGCTAAAGGTATTTGGTTCTCCATTTTGTCGGCTACGGTGTTTTTACGCCTACTATACAAAAAACCAAAAATCTGTTGATATCCAACCTCTTTAATTAAACTTAGTGTTTCCTCAAAATCTTCCTCACTTTCATTCGGGAAACCTACAATTATATCCGTCGTAAGTCCGCAATCTGGAAGTTTTTCCTTTATCATCTTTACCGTTTCTAGGTAATGCTCGCGAGTATATTTACGATTCATCGCTTCAAGCACCCTTGAACTTCCACTTTGAACGGGTAAATGTATTGAATGGCTAATATGTTTGCTTTGTTTTATAACATCTACCACATCACTAGATAAATCCTTTGGGTGGCTGGTCATAAAACGCAATCTAAACTTATAATCAAGTTTATCAATTTCCCTTAATAAATTTGCAAATGTTATACTACCATCTTCAATATCATTACCATATGAATTTACATTTTGCCCAAGTAATGTAATCTGCTTATAACCTTGTTTTAGAACATCCTCAACCTCGGCTAAGATATCTTCCATGGGTCTGCTAATTTCTCGACCGCGAACATAAGGCACAATACAATAAGTGCAAAAATTATTGCACCCAAAAGATATGTTAATCCATGCATTAACACCGCTAGTTCGATAGCAATCCTTCAAATCATTTGCCGTTCTCGTAGGCTTTAATTCTACAACTGGCAAATTATTTTTCTTCCAATCTAAAAGCAAGTTTTCGAAATTTTCCAAATTCATTGTTCCGAAAACAATATCAATAAACGGGAACTTTTGTTTTAGTGCCTTGACCTTTTCTTCAATTTGCACCAAGCAACCAAAAACAATGATACATTTTAATGTACCTTTTTTCTTTAATGCTTTTAAGTTGCCAATAAAACTTTCTATTTTTTTGTCCGCATTTTCACGAATTGTGCAAGTGTTAACCACCACAAAATTAGCATCATCGGTTGACAACGTTTCATGCATACCATATTTTTCTAAAACACCTGCAACCTTTTCGCTTTCGTGAATATTCATTTGACATCCGAAAGTTTGAATAAAATATTTTGAATTATTAAATGTATTTTCCATAGCATATATTATAAACTATTTTTATAAAATTTTCAACAAATAAATTGAAATCGGCATAATTCGACGAAATTTTACGAATAATATTTATATGAAAAGGAAAGGGTCAAAAAGAATATTAAAGATATTTTTAGTGGTTGCGATTTTATTCACACTCACAATTATAATCACCCCACTACTTGCATTTAGCGTAATTACCAAAAATACAACCTTAGACGACAACAAGTTGGAAAACAAAAACCAAGCCCTAAAAATTTCAGCGAACAACGGAACAATAATAAAAAACCTTAATAGTTCTATCAAAATTGATGAATTAAATGATTACACAATTAATGCTTTTATTGCTAAAGAAGATAAGCGGTTTTATGAACATTCAGGGTTTGATACCATTAGAATATTTGGTGCATTAAAAAATAACATCCTTGCCGGCGAAGTTGTAGAAGGCGGGTCTACAATAACCCAACAACTTGTAAAAAATACCCATACCAATAGCGAACGAACTTTAACTCGCAAAATTAAAGAAATTAAACTTGCAACTGAAGTAGAAGAAAAATACTCAAAATCTGAAATAATGGAAATGTACTTAAATAACATATATTTTGGGAATAATTGTTATGGTATAGCCGACGCAAGTTTAACTTATTTTGGCAAATCTGCCAGCAATTTATCACTTTCAGAAAGTGCAATACTTGCCGGCTTAATTTCCGCCCCAAGCATATACAACCCAATTGCAAACAAATCAATTTCAATAGATAAAGGTAAACTTGTCTTATCTTTAATGTTTGAGCAATCTTTGATAAGCGAAAATGAACTAACTTCAGCGATGAAAGAGATTGAAAAAATAAAAATATCTGCAATAAATTCTACAAGTTCAATGTATTTAGAATACACTATTAACGAAGCCAAAGAAATTTTAGGAGTTGATGAATTAAATCAATCACAAGATATTTATATTGAAACCTATCTTGATGCAGATATTCAAACAAATTTAGAAAACGAAATACTTTCTGGAAAATATGCATTTCCAAATAAAAATGGAATCTCGCCCGAAATAGGCTCGGTAATATTAGACAACAAAACGGGTGGAATTATCGCTATTGCCGGAGTTGGTGAATACAATATTTCTTCCCTTCGTCGTCAACCTGCTAGTACAATAAAGCCAATTTTAGTTTATGCGCCCGCAATTGAATATTTAGAATACCTTCCCGCATCAAAAATTTTAGATGAGCCCGTAAACTTTTCGGGATACTCCCCACAAAATGCGACAAAATTGAATTATGGATATACAACCATTCGCGACAATATCGTTCGAAGCACAAACATCCCCGCCGTAAAACTATTAAACGAGGTCGGCGTGGAAAGAGCAAAACAATTTGCTGTTGGATTTGGTATTGTTTTTAATGAAGAAGACAACAATTTAGCACTTGCTTTAGGTGGGTTCACCGATGGTGTTACAATTACTGAACTTGCTGGAGCCTATTGCACTTTTGCAAATTATGGTGTCTACACAAAGCCCACATATATTAAAAAAATCACAATTGATGGCAAAACTGTCTATCGTCACACCCCAAGTTTTACTCGTGCTTGCACCGAAGAAACCGCCTATCTTATAACAGATATGTTAAAAAGTGTAGCGCAATATGGCACGGGTAGAAAAATTAAATCGGTAGGCAATTTTATCGCAAGTAAAACGGGAACAAATGCAACTGCCGACAATAATCTTGATGCATGGAATGTTTCATACACCACTGAAAACACGATGGTCGTGTGGATAGGAAACACTTCCGGTGTGAACGGAAGTATGCATCAATCAATAAACGGTAGCACCTATGCAACCCTACTCACAAAGGCGATTTTTGAAAAAATGTATGCAAGTGCCAAACCTCAAGACTTTGAAAAACCAAACACCATTGTATCCTTACAAATAGATAAAGATTTGTTCGATTCAGAAAATAAAATATATCTCGCAGATGAAAATTCCATACATAAATCCACCGAATTATTCAAGGTTACAAACCTGCCAAAAACCTTTCACGCCGAAGAAGAACAAAGATTTAAAGAATCTTTGTCTGAAAATCGCTTGTTTTCAATAAAAATAATGTAAATCTTTATTAATTAGTTCGCTTTAAATATTTTGACCACAAAAACTTGTAAAAATATCCAATTATATACTTTGTCCTTTCAATTTCAAAATCTATTAACACTTATAAATTTTAAAATTATCTTATGTAAAATACAAAAAAAGGATATAAATTATTAAAAATAAGTTATATCCTTACTAAGTTGATTAAATTTTTGAAATGGTTAATTAAATTAATTTTCAATTAGTGACTGACCAGTCATCTCGGTAGGTTTTTTAATATCCATCATATCAAGCAAAGTTGGAGCAATATCACAAAGTTTACCCCCAACTTTAAGTTTTGAATGCCTGAATTTTTTGCCAAAAATTGTCAGTGGTACAAGATTTGTTGTGTGCGAAGTGCAAACCTCACCTGCCTCGTCTATCATACATTCAGCATTGCCATGGTCGGCGGTAATAATTGCAGAACCTCCCAATCCTTCTATTGTATCCAAAACTTTTCCTAGGCATTCATCAACAGTTTCAACTGCTTTAATCGCAGCATCCAATTTCCCAGTATGCCCAACCATATCACAATTGGCAAAATTTAATATTAAAACATCTATTCCATTATCTAAAGTTTCAATAACTTTTTCGGTGACCTCATACGCACTCATTTCAGGCTTTAAGTCATATGTTTGAACCTTAGGGCTTGGAACTAAAACACGCTTTTCTCCCTCAAAAGGTGTTTCCACTCCACCATTAAAGAAAAATGTTACATGTGCATACTTTTCAGTTTCAGCAATTCTTGCCTGAGTTAATCCATTATCTTGCAAGACTTTACCCAATGTGTTTTCAGGAACTTTTGGAGGGAATGCAACCACACAATTTTCAAAAGATTCATCATATTGTGTCATACAAACATAATGAACGGGCTTATATCCACCAATTCTTTTAAAAGCATCAAAATCTGAATATATAAACGCACGGGTTATTTCTCTCGCACGGTCGGTTCGGTAATTAAAGAAAATTACTGAATCATTAGCATTCAAACCCGAAAAATCACCAATTACACATGGCTCAACAAATTCATCGGTTACATTTTTTGAATAACTATCCAAAATTGCATCTTCGGCGGTTTCATAATGAATCCCAGTGCATGCAACTATATTATTATACGCTTTTTCAACTCTATCCCAGCGATTATCTCTATCCATCATATAAAATCTTCCGCTAATGGTAGCGATTTTACCAACACCTAAAGACTTCATTTCACTTTCTAGTTGTTTCAAAAAACTTTTACCACTTGTTGGATGAACATCTCGACCATCCATAGCACAATGCACAAAAACTTTTTCTACACCGTTTAGTTTTGCAGTTTTAAGAACCGCAAACAGGTGTTCCATTTTTGAATGCACACCACCATTACTAACAAGCCCTAAAATATGCAAAGCCGAATTGTTCTTTTTGCAATTCTCCATAGCACTTAATATGCTTTGATTTTCAAAAAATTCACCCGTTTCAATTGATTTAGAAATTGCGGTGCTATCCTGATAAACAACTCTTCCAGCACCAATATTTATATGTCCTACCTCGCTATTTCCCATTTGTCCATCTGGAAGCCCAACCGCTAGCCCGCTTGCTGAAATTTTGGTAGTTGGATATTTCTTCATTAAATCGTCAAGAACAGGAGTATTTGCAAGATAAAAAGCATTACCCTCCTTTCTGTCACTTAATCCTAAACCATCTAAAATAATTATTGCATTTGTTTTTGCCATTTTCATTTTTCTCCTTAAATTATATTTATAATATAAAAAACCAATAAACTTATGTTTTATACAAAATTTTATAGTTTTTGTTTTTACAATGGATGCAATTACACCCATCCTTTATACCAATCCTTTATTTAATGTTTTTACATTTTGTTAACACTATATAGTTATAATACCTGAGACGGGAGGAATACGACACCGCTAGGTGGCATATTCCTAAAGCCGACAGTTTTACATACTGTGAAAGCAAAATTTTAATTTTGCAGGTGTGACAGCACCAAATTTTGAGGTTCGCGAAAAATTTTCTTCACACAGTTTATAAATCTCAAGGGCGTCGGAAAGCGGGGCGAAGCCACATTTTCCAGTGCCCGACAGTTTTACATACTGTGAAGGCAAAATTTTAATTTTGAAGGTGCGACAGCACCAAATTTTGAGGTTCGCGAAAAATTTTCTTCACACAGTTCATAAAAGCTCTTTTAATACATTTTCAATCATATTACAGGTTTTAATCAAGTTTTGATTATTGCTTTTTGCAAATCCGGTTAAATCAACTTTTGTAGTAGCACCATCAATATAATATTCGCCTTGCTTATAGTAAACATTCACCATTCCAAAATTTATACCAACCTTACTATTGGCATAATTTACAAGTTTTGCTATATCGCTTACAATTCTAAAATCAGTAACTTCTTCAAGTGTCATACCAACATTTCGTGCAGGGTCGCCAATATACACTCGCTCATTAGCTTTGGGAATTTTATTTAGATCCAAATTGTTATTATATTCGGTTATTCGTTCGGTGCTAAGCAGTTCCCAAACAGCACTCTCACCATCCCCAATAACACATAAAGACCTAAAACAGAATACGCTCGCTACCATACCGTGATTTATAAGCACCGAATATCCTCCAATTCTATCGCTTTTTGCAGAAATATCAAAAGTTGTTGGATATTCTTGCTTTTCTAAAAAGTCAATCAAAGAATTTTCGCTATCAATAATTTTGCCTTTTCTTGCCCCTGAAACACAAATATTAAATTCACCTTCAGACTGAATCAAATTTGATAGTTTTAATTGCACCGATTTTGGACTATCCGCTTTTAAAACAAATATTTCAGTGCAGGGTATTCCATTTTCAGCAAGTGTGCGTAATAGTTCCACCCTATCATTAACTAGACATGCAACACTTGAGGGATTTAATCCAAAGTCGTTATCAAAAATACGCGCAACAATTCGTTTGTTCTTAACCAAATTGGCACCCTTTCCGCCGTCAAACGGGACTAAACTGAATTCATATTTTTCTGAATAACTATCTATTATTTCTAAAATTAAATCTGTCATAATAATTCCTTTACTCTTAAAGTATATACCATAATGCAACAAATTTACAAACAATTTTCGCAAAAATTAAAAACAGATAACTTTTGCAAAATGCTTTTACAAAAACTATCTGTTTATATCTATTGTTAATTTATATTTATTCAGCAAATTTGAACAACTCAAAACTTTATACATACTATATTGAGTTTTATTCCCTTTCATTTTCATCATTTTGTGTTGAGTTTTGGGACTTGCTGTTATTTTGCTCCATCTCCGCCAAATGTCTTCCAAATTCTGCAAACCTTTCTTCTAAAAACTTCTTATAGGCTTTTTCTTTTTCTTTCTCCAACATGTGATAAACACTGTTTGGAATGACATCTGACATTTTTGTTCTTTCTTCCAATAATTTTGCTTTAAATTTTTCCATAAAGACACTCCTTAATTTTTCTACTTATTATTTCAAAATTACTTTATCATCACTAACTAACTATCAACATTAACTTAATCATCTTTCTTGACTAAATTAAATTTAAAATTTACAAAAAATAGGACAAATTTTAACCAACATTAATTTTGATGCAACTTCCACACCTATTCTGAAACATTTTCATTTTGCGATTCATCAAAAAATCTTTCCCTTTCTTCATCGGTTAATGTTTGCAAATATTTTTCAACCCATTTCACACGGTTTGATATTCTTTGATGTGTAATACCTTCTTTTACGGCCATTTGCCGTAATGTTTTTTTTGTATTCCCTAAAAGCCCATAATAAGAAATATAATACTTTTTATACATTTTAAGTCTTCGTTCTTCAAGTTCTTTCTTTCGCTTTTGTTTTAGAAAATCCTTAGTTCTCTTATCTTGGTTATTGATATATTGTTTCGTTATATTTACTAATGTTGCCGGAGAAATATTTGTTATTTTAATTATTTCACTTCTTGAAAGTATTTTCTCTCCATTTAGTCCAAAATATAAATTTAAAACCATTTCATCTCGTGCTTTATTGTCTTTTTTATCCGCAGTTGTACGAATTCCATAATTTTCATTAACATACTTTTTACATTCTTCTTGTAATTGCCCAATTATGCGTGATATGTAAGGCTGACTAAAATTAAAGACTTCTGCTATTTCTTCTTGAGAATATTTTCGTTTTACGCCTAGTCCTGTATACATTCTAAAAATCTTTCGTTCACGCTCCGGAAACCTATCAATAAACCTTAATACATCTCTCACAAATTCTTTATCTGCAAAATCGCCCGCTATATTACTTTCGCTTTCATCGACAATTACATCCCAAACACTCCCCTCGTTGGTGTTATCTTTTGAAACATTTTTAAAGACATTAACATCCGTCGCGTTTGTTATTGGCTCCAGTCGTCTTTTATCAAGCACAGTTACTAGTCCCATGCTTATAAATTTATAGGCAAAAGTTGAGAATTCAAAACCCTTAGATAAGTCAAAATTGTCAATTGCATTTGCTAAACCAACAATCGCATCACTCATAAAATCTTCAAAGTTATAATTATAATGATTTACACATTTAAAATTTTTGCATACTATATAAAAACAAAACCTTAAATTATGATTTATCAATTTTTCGCGTATTGAAATATAATCTTCCACTTTCCCAAGTTTTCTCGCTTCGTCAAGTTGAAAAAACAACTTATTCTGTTCTTCTTTTTCAAGCGGTTTTGGAAGTTTGTTTAAAAAATCATTAAATTCAAACGCCATAATTTTTACTCCACGTGCCATTTTTATGCATTACATACAAAATTATAAGTTATTATAAAATAAGTATAACACTCGCAAAAAAGATTGTCAACATCAAAGAAAATCGTATCTGGTGAAAAAATAAACACACTTTTAAAGTTGCAACTAAAAATTCGTTATGATATAATATTTTAAAGATAAAGCGTGAAAAAATACAACTTTCGCTAGTTATTTTAGTAAAACGAGGTAAAATTATGATTGATAAAATAATTTCGTATAAAGAACAATTGATAGATATGATAGATAGCCCAGATTTCCATAAACTTTTAGAACAGGTTTCTGACAAGAATTTCAAAACTTACCTAGACTATTTTTTGGATTTTGCAAAATGCGGGAAATGTATGCGTGGTTTTTTGGTCAACTTCGGTTATAACCTTGCCAAAAATCAACCGCAAGACACACCTCCAACAAAAGATATCTTACTTTCGTCAATCTGTTATGAAATTTTTGAAACAGGTATTCTTGCCCACGACGACATCATAGACAATTCACCAACACGAAGAAATCGCAAAAGTATGTTTGTAGAACTTGGCGAAAAACCTGTAGGAATTGCCCGTGCTATATGTTTAGGTGATTACGGAATTATGTTTTCTAGTTTTTTGGTGCAGTATACAGATTTTTCAGATGCTATTAAATTGAAGGCTTTAAAATCACAAAGTGAAGTGTATTTAAAAACAGTGGTTGGTGAACTTAAAGATGTGGATATTTCAGCAAATAAGGATTTCTCTAAAGAAAACATTTTTGATATGTATTATTATAAAACCGCTCTTTATTCAATAATTGGACCACTTTCTTTTGGTGCAGTTTTGGGCGGTGCGAATGAAAAACTTATTTCAGAAATTGAAGAAATTGGCAAATTTTTAGGGCTTGCTTTTCAAATTAAAGACGATATTTTAGGAATTTTTGGAGATTCTTCCACCATTGGAAAGTCTACAAATTCTGACATTGCCGAAGGAAAATCTACAATCCTTGCCCAACTTTTTATGGATAAATCAACCTCTATTGATAAAGAAAAATTTTTGGCAAATTATGGCAAGGGTGAAAACCAGACTCCAGAAAATGTGCAAACAATTGTTAAATTATTAAATAAGTATGAAATTAAAAAAACCGCTGAGAATGAATTAAAAAACAATATCGAAAATGCATACAAAAAAATTAACAACAGCAACTTTTCGCCAACCGCAAAACAAGACCTAACTCAATTTGCGAACTATTTGATTTCAAGAAACAAATAAAAAGCCACTAAAGTGACTTTAGTTCTACAATTATATTGCCATCCGTTATTTTGATAACCGCATATTTGCCATTTGCAATACTTCCGGGATTTACCAATGTAATATCTTCTATATTCTCAAAATGTTGTGAATGTGTATGTCCAAATATCGCCAATCTGCAGTTTGCCAATTTAGTTTCTTTACATATTCCACCCAATCCAAATTTCGCTTTAAATAAATGTCCATGTGTTATAAAAGTCCGTACTCCACCAAAATCTTTAATTGTAGTTAGCGGTTCTTCATTATAAAAATAATCACAATTGCCAGCAACTTTTATTAAATTTTCATTAATTCCATAATTATCTTTAAAAATATTTGAAAAATTTGCAAGTCCACCCGCTTCAATTTTATCAAAGTCACGCAAACCATCTCCCGTAAATATAATTTTATCGGGAGTTTCTTTTTCAATTGCGGATAATATATTTTGCACCCTTCCGTGCGAATCACTAACTACTAGTAATTTCATTTTAACTAACCTCTGTAAATTTTTGTGAATTAATTATATATAATGACTTAATTATATCAATTTGTGGTTAAATTTTCAACAAATTTTGAATGCTTTTAATTAAACTTGCTTCGGCAGAACCTTTACCTCACGGACGAAACAATTTTCGCCTCTCCGCAATATTTCACAAAAATTATTTTTAAAAACTCCCTCTAACTTAAGGTAAATATTTCACAACCATAAAATTTTCGCCATAATAGTTTCATAAATTTTTTCACCTACCGTAAAATTTCCCCCAAAATTGTTTTACAAAATTTTATACCCCACCGTAAAATCTCATAGCTTATTGTATTTGCACGACCGAAAATTCCCCAACCGCAAAGTCCCATATTGTTGTATTTGCACGACCGGAAGACAAATTTGCCATAAGAGGAATTTGTTTTAAATTAAATCAATAATTTACAATTATCATTGAACGCAAAATTATTGGATAAATCACGCCGTAAATAACCGACGAAAGTACAACGCCTAGCAACAGCCAAATAGTTTCACCCAAATAAAACCCAAAACTTTGTCCAAAACTTTTTCGGAACTTCTTTGCGTATTCGCGTCTTTTTATAAAAAGTGCCGATGCATAAGTTATAATGGTTAAATTTATTAAATTGACGGGAGCAATAAAGACCAAGGAGTTTAATGCACCGGTAAAACCATTATCAATAATTACGCTTGTGACTGAAATTCCGAGCAACATTCCCTGATACAGCAAATAAAGGTAGTTTAAAAATCCGGTATATTTGTTTAAACTAAACATAAAAATGATAATTATAGGTAGCATAAGTTTTATAAAGTTTGAAAAGAACAAACTTCCCGCACTTGCATCCCCCACAATCAAATCTTCTAAACTAACCGTGCTTGATGCAAAAATTGTAGTATCCTCATTAGGTACTTGAATTACAACTCCAACTATTATTCCAAGCAAAATAAATATAAATCCTATAATGAATTGCAATTTATTGGACACTACAAAACCTTTAACTACTTTTGGTTTTAAAATATTTGCCATTACTAATTAATATGAAAAATAAACAAATTTTATGTACCCTAATTGGCTAGCCCCAAAAACAAATTTGTACTTTGGAGGGCAAAATCCGTCTTCGCTGAACAATTAAGCGGGTTATAATTTCTATAGAAACTTTTAACTTACCATTTAAAATAAATTTTAATCAAAAAAGTCAACCATTATAAGGCTGACTTTTAAAAATATTAATTAATTTATTTTTTTCAAAAAATCATTAGATTTAGGGAAATCTTTAGATTCAAAGGCTTGCTTGAACGTTTCAATCATTTTTTTCTGTTCTCTAGAAAGAGATTTTGGCATTTCGACAATTATTTTTGCGTAAATTGAGCCATAACTTTCTCTATTTAATATCTTTGCACCTTTACCTCTGATTGTTATAACTGTACCGCTTTGGACAGACTCGGGAATTGTTAGCGAGTATTTTTCGCCCGTAATTAATGGAATATCAACCGTTCCTCCGCTAAGTGCCATTGTAAAAGGTATAGGGATTTCAACAAACAAGTCGGCACCTTGTCTGGTGTAAATTTTACTTTGTTGAACTCTAGGGATAATTCTAATATCGCCTGCAGGCCCGCCATTTCTTCCCGCCTCACCTTGACCTTTTAGATAAATAACTTGTCCTTCGTCTATGCCCGCTGGGATATTAACCTCTATCTCTTTTCCGACCTTATTTACACCCTTTCCGTTGCACTTAGAACAATTCGTTTTAATGCGTTTTCCTGCACCACCACAATCCGGACAAACGGTTTCCGTCACCATTTGACCTAACATTGTATTTTTAGTTACACGAACTCGACCACTCCCCCTACAAGTTCCGCAACTTTCAAATTCTGTACCATTTTTTGCACCCGTTCCATTACAAGCGTCGCACTTTTCGTTTCGGTTTACTTTTATGGTTTTCTTAACACCTAAGCACGCCTCGGTAAAAGTAAGGTCTACTCTGACATCTATATCGGCACCTTGCTCGGGCATAGGTCCACTAGTTCTTCCACTTCTTCCGCCACCGCCAAACATTCCGCCAAACATATTGTTTATGATATCATCAAAACCGCCAAAGCCTGAAAAATCTCCAAAGCCACCAAATCCGCCACCTGATGCACCCGCAAAACCTTCTGCCGAACCAAATTGGTCATAATTAGAACGCTTTTGCTTATCAGATAGCACGGAGTAGGCTTCATTGACCTCTTTTAATTTTTCAGCACAACTACTATCTCCTGGGTTTAAATCTGGATGATACTTTTTGGCAAGTTTTCGATATGCCGACTTAATTTCATCGTCGGTTGCATTTTTTGAAATGCCTAGTATTTCATAATAATTTTTACTATTTGCCACTTTTTGTTTCCTTTATAAAGATTTTGGGGTATTCGACCCTTCGATTACCCCAAAAAATAGTTCAAATTTATTTATTTTCGGTAGAACCGCCATTATCCCCATTACCGTTTGGATTTGGGTTTGTATTCTGATACAATTTTGTGAAGATATCGTTTGAAACTTTAGTCAAGTTTTCTAATGCTTCTTTTAATTTTTCAACATCATCACTATTTTTGTACACTTCACGAGCCGATTCCATTTCTCCATTTAATTTTGTCTTGTCTTCTTCGGTAAGTTTGTCGCCACTATCTTTAATAACCTTCTCAATTCCAGCAATCATTTGGTCAAGATTATTCTTAGTGTCTACAACTTCTTTACGCTTTTTATCTTCCTCAGCATACTTTTCAGCCTCTTTAACAGCCTTATCTATCTCATCATCACTTAAATTGCTTGAAGCAGTAATTGTAATATCTTGAGACTTGCCTGTTCCCAAATCCTTTGCACTAACATGAACTATGCCGTTTGCATCAATATCAAAAGTAACTTCAATTTGAGGAACTCCACGAGGTGCTGGAGGAATGCCTGTCAATTCAAATCTTCCAAGTGTTTTATTGTAACTTGCAAGTTCTCTTTCACCTTGTAATACATGGATATCAACACCCGGTTGATTGTCTGTAGCGGTTGAGAAAATTTGAGACTTCTTTGCAGGGATTGTTGTATTTCTTTCAATAAGTTTTGTAAATACTCCACCCATTGTTTCAATTCCCAAACTAAGTGGTGTTACATCTAGTAGCAATACATCTTTTACATCGCCACCCAAAACACCGCCTTGAATAGCAGCACCAATTGCAACACATTCATCAGGGTTGATTCCGGTAAATGGTTCCTTACCTAAATATTCACGAACCTTGTCAATAACCATAGGAACACGAGTAGAACCACCGACCATAATAATTTTTGCAACATCGCCCTTTTCTAGTTTTGCATCTGCCATCGCTTTCTTAGTTAAATCAATGGTTTGAGCAACCAAATCTTCAATTAAACTTTCAAACTTTGCTCTTGTGATTTCAACTTCTAAGTGCTTTGGACCATTTGCATCTGCGGTAATAAATGGAAGGCTAACAGTACTCTTCATACATCCAGAAAGTTCAATTTTTGTCTTTTCAGAGGCTTCCTTAAGTCTTTGCATAGCCATTTTGTCACCAGACAAATCAATTCCATCACTCTTTTTAAACTCTTGAATCAAATAATTCATAATTCTTTCATCAAAGTCATCACCACCAAGTCTGTTGTTACCGGCAGTTGCAAGAACTTGGAACACGCCGTCTGAAATTTCAAGTACAGAAATATCAAATGTGCCACCACCAAGGTCATAAACCAAAACTTTTTGGCTAGCACCATCAAGTTTATCAAGACCGTAACTTAATGCAGCAGCAGTTGGCTCGTTGATAATTCTTAAAACATCTAGTCCAGCAATTTTACCTGCATCCTTTGTTGCTTGTCGTTGTGCATCGGTAAAGTATGCAGGAACGGTAATAACCGCTTGAGTAACTTTTTGACCTAAGTATTTTTCTGCATCACCCTTTAATTTTGAAAGTATCATTGCAGAAATTTCTTGAGGACTATATTCTTTTCCTCCAGCCTTTACCTTTTTGTCGCTACCCATATCTCTTTTGATAGATTGAATAGTATTGTCAGCATTTGCAACGGCTTGACGCTTAGCAACTTGACCAACCAATCTTTCACCATCTTTTGCAAAACCCACAACGCTAGGAGTTGTTCTATTTCCTTCAGCGTTAGGAATAACGGTTGGCTCACCACCTTCCATTACGGCAACACACGAGTTGGTTGTACCTAAATCGATACCAATAATTTTTCCCATAATTTTATTCTCCTATTAATTTTTATTGTTTATTATAAACTACGACTTGTGTAAATCTAATAACTTTATCAGTAGGCTCGTAGTAATAACCTGTTCTGATAACGCTATGTACCATTCCAACTTTTTCATCGTCTTCGGTCGGTACTACCGTGACTGCTTCCATCTTTTCGGGGTCAAATACTCCCGAGTTTAACTCAAGCGTGTGTACTTTCATTTCTTGTAGAACATTCTTTAGTCCTTTGAAAATCATTTCGACACCCTTTTTGTCTCCCTCGTTAGATATATGCTCTAAAGACTTTTCAAAATTATCTAATACTGGAATAATTTTCGATGCAAGATTGATAGTAATCTTTTCGGTCAACTCTTCGGTCATTCGTTCGCTTCGCTCTTTGATGCGGTCGACATCTTGTTTGAAAGATTTAACCATTTCCATACTCTCTTTAACTGCATCTTTGGCGAGTTTTAACTCTTCTTGAAGTTTTATATACTCAGACATTGTTGTAATATCTAAAACTTCGGTAGGCTTGCCTTCTTGATTTAAAGACTTATCTTGACACTTTTTCCCTTTTGCCATCTTATTGTCTTTATCAAAATTAGCGTTTTTCTTTTCTTCTTCAGCCATTTTTTAGTACGTCTCCCCTTTTTCTAGATTTATTTTTGTTAGAAAATTCAATTCTTTTATGAATTCCCTTGTGTTGGTCACGATTTGTCGTTTTGCCCACACCGTGACCAAGATTTACATTTTCAGCAATTGTATTATTTATTTCTTTTAATACACTAACGGCCTTTGCATAATCCATTCGAACGGGACCAACAACACCTGCACGCCCAATTTCTTTTCCGTTAATTTTATATGTGGCACTCACAACCGAACAATCATTGTCCTCGTCTGCACCCACGCTTATATTTACCTCTAAATCATTTCCCGTTTCCAAAAGCGGTGTCAAAACTTTTCGGTTCTCAAAAATGCTGATTGCCTTCTTCGCTTTTTCAATTGTTTTATATTCGGGTTGGTCTAATAAATTGCTAGTACCATCAAACTTGACAATTTTTTCTTCACTTTTTGCAATAATTGCACCTATAAGTTCTTCAAAAAACATTCTATAGTTATCAAAATTGTCCAAAATTAGTTCCGTCATATCAATTTGTGAAAGTTCACCAATGGTTTTGCCATTCACCGCCTCGCTAATTATTTTACCCGCCGTTGAAACATCCTCTTCGCTCGCTTCTTCAGGCAAACTTATAGTGATATCTTTAATAACCCCCATATCGGTAACAATTATCGCAAGACACATATCATCAACCACTTTAACTAGTTTTATATTTTCAATTATCGCATCTTGCGATAACCCTAAATACACAACCGATGCATAATTTGTGGCTTTTGAAATTGCTCCGGCTGAAATCACAGCAAGTTCTTCAATTCCATTAATTTTTGTATCAAAGTTAGACTTTAATTCAGCAATTTCATTTTTGGATAATTTCTCTATCGGCATAAGTTCGTCTATATATTTTCTAAAACCTGTAGTTGTTGGAACTCTACCGCTTGAAGTGTGCGGGTGTGACAAATACCCCATTTCCTCCAATCCATTCAACTCGTTTCTAATTGTTGCACTGGATACCGTGTTAAAATATTTTTCTTGTAAATCTTTGCTAGAAATAGGCTCGGCACTTTTGATATTTTCATTAATAACTGCCTGTAAAATTTTCTTTTTCCTATCGCTTAACAACTTTTACCGCCTCCTAATACTTTGTATACTAAAGTATATGCATTTTGGAATGTTA
>CAYSOX010000013.1:0-27128 GCA_964432825.1 uncultured Lachnospiraceae bacterium | reverse complement strand
AAAATATTATCTTGCAAATGATATAGACCCCGTAGCCGAGGCTATTGCAAACGGCGCCTCGGAAGCGGACGCCAAAAGCAGAACCTATCCACTTTCTCCAATAGGTAAAAACAGTGAATCCGCCTTTTCGGGCGTATTCCGTGGCGACGGTCACACAATTTCAAATGTAACAATAGGTATAGATGCTAGCGAGTTCCATTATTATGGCATATTTGGGTACACCGCTGGTGCAACTATCAACGGCGTAGGGCTTGGAACTCCGCTAAATCCAACCACAAATGTCTTCGATTATTCCGGTATTTCAGTTACCGGAAGTTCTCTTTCATTAGGAACTTTAGTGGGTTACGCCACTGGCAAATATGACGGAGAGGGCAAACTTCTTCGCCAAACCACCATTTCTGAGTGTTATTCATACTCAAATATGCATATATCTAGTGCAGTTGTAAATTCTGCTTTTAGTGGCATTGAAGACCCAGTTTGGGGAATGTTGGTAGGTCGTGCTAATAACGGAGTAAATATTTCTAATTGTTATACCACGGGTTACGCATATTCCGGAGTAACGCTTTTAGATTCGCCAATAATTTCTGTATGTTGCAACTCTTCTCATGATTTAGATAACAATAGAATAGAGAGTTGTTACTCACTTGCATCAAATAGCGAGGCGAATATTTATCTTTTTGAAGATGCAGGAATTGGTCGGGTTAATTGTATAACTGGCGTGAGCATGGATGAAGTGTACCGCCTTTTAAACCGTATTTACTGTTTTAACTCAACTGAAGAAGATTCGTACCCTAGTGGAAATATAGATGGCGTGTATATGTTCACTCCAATAGCAAAATATGAGAATATGTCGGACGAAGATGCACTTTCAAATGAACAAAAAATGAATAACCTAGACCCAAATTATAATAATAGCAATTGCAAATGGGTAGCGTGTCCAAATGGTGATAACTTATACTACTTTTTCCCACAACTCAAGATTTTCCTTGAGGCAAAAATAAAGAGCAATGTTTGTAGTAGTATCGACGACACAACAAATGATGAAAATAAAGACAATTGTTATTACCACTTTAAAAAGGTTACCGATCTAGATGTTCACAACTTTGTTTATGACCCATATGATAGTTATTATTCAGATTTCTCATTATCTAATAGTGAAAACGGAGCCTATCTTCACGGGAGCAAGGGTGGAAACACCACTTTTGTAAGCCACTATGGAATATTGAAAGACACTGAAAAAATAAATAACATTTTAACGGCAATAACTGATAAAAAGTCTCTGGACTTCACTTCACTGCTAGATACCGAAAACGAACAGGTCGCAGACTTAAGAAACGATTGCAAAACAACTTGTTCAATGAAAAAACTTTCATTTGCACTAGGGGAAGAAATTACCATATCTGCAAACCCAAACGATGATTTTGATTTTGTTGGATTTGTGTTCTTCAAAAATGTGGACTATTTTAATAACATAGAAATGAATGAAATTTTTATCCGTATTGCTACAATGGTTGGGAAACAAGTATACGCTGGAGGGGGAGGAATAGTATCTGACTATGGGTTGGATTGTGACTTAATTGATACTTATGCTAAATTTTTCTATGATAGCGCAGATTTTACCAAAACCGAAACCGACGGAAATATAACCTACACCTTAAATCAAAGAATTAAAGTAGATTTTGACACCGCTGGAAATATGTGCTTTGTAGAGTGCGATGAAAATGGAACTGCAACCTCTAGTACCTCATATTTCTATATCGCAGCACTATATAGACCAAAAATGGTTACAGTAGAGGGAACCACCTTGCTTTCTAGCGAATATACAAATAACGCTGGCGAAACTATTGAGAACAACGGCGGAAACTGCGACCCAGCCCTATTGCAATTTTATGGGGAAAGAGCAACTAGGCCTATGGTTATTGGAACGGGTGGGGCGTTGGACTATTTAAGTAGGGATAGCCAATTTTTAAGTTATTACGGAATAACTAATCTTTTATCGAACTCACCGCTATTTTACATTTCAAACTACAAGGGTAGTGGGGTGGTTAACAACGGCAACGGACTAGATGGTGGTAACAACAATAAAAACAATTACCACTATCTAACAATAGTGGCACCAAATGTAAGTTATTCAGGCTTTAATGTGGGAGGCACGGAGGTAACCTATACTGGCACCGCTCATATCTTTAATGGTTTTTATTATAAGACAGAAGATAGTGATACAAAAATAAAAATTGACGATACAGACGATACATATATCTACACAAAAGACATTGAGGCGAATGGTACAACAGCAAAATTATATTGTATAAATGTTTTGTTTAATAAAAACGGAAATTTAAATTTGCTAGATAAAGACGGGAAGATTGTAGAAGGGTTAGAAATAACTAACATATGTTCAAAGTACACCGAAAACACCATAATCCTAAATATGAATATGGTTTTGTATGATACGAATGGTAATAAGGTAGAAAATGCAACATTCCCAAAAGACGCGTTAGTTGGTGCGACGGGGTATGTAAGTTACCAAAACACAACCCGCTCAGAAGATACTAGATTTTTCACAAATTCAAACAGCCCATTTTACAATGCTGGTGTGGGGATAGAGTCTAAAACTGGGCAACTTGACAAAAATTACGGCTGTAATAAAGATACAATTTCCGTAAGTTATAAATTTATGAAGGGCACGCCAGTTACTCTTTTAGCCGACGAATATTATGGGTACAATTTTTATGGGTTTTACACCGACGAAAATTGTACAACACCTGCCGGAACTAGAAATGCCGATAAAACAACTGTTGTAGTGGATGGCGTGGTAAAAACGCCTACCTTTGCTAGTGCAAACTTAACATTGCCAACAGACGGCGAAACATACAATATTTATGTAAAATACCGAATAAAGACAATAAACCTATCCATAAATACGGGTATAATTAAGGATAGCAACAAAGATAATACTATACTAGAAGGTTCAACAGACGGTTCAAAGCCTATTACCATTTGGGACGCAAATTTGGACAAACAATCTCATGTGTATGGGCAATTTTACGCATCAATAAGTTACCCAATAAGTGATACTGGCGTGATTAGTTCTGAAAATGTTAGCGATAGAAATATTTACAGTGCTGAAAACTTCTGTTCTTATGGATATATTTACATTGAGCCAACTGCATATACAGGTTACACCTTTAACGGAATTTGGGCGAAGAAGAAGGAGACTGATGAATATGTAAAACTTACGCCAACCAAAATAGGTTCCTACTATTACATTCAATGCAACGAAACGGGTATTCAAGGCTTGCTATCTGACCCAGAAGAAAATGCCGTAACCCTAGTTGTGGTGTTTGTTCCGGATAACAATAAAATTACCATAGGTACCGCACACGAAGGTTATGTGGATGGCTCTTTTTTAGAAAGCACTGAAAGTGATTTTGGTGGAAGTGTTGAATATTCAGGCGATTTCGCATCCGAAAAACGCCCATATATGGGACAGTCTTCATATGGTATTAAAGAAAAAAGGAATGATGTTCTTATAATAAATTCAGGTTCCACCTTTATACTAGCGGTTAAAAGCGAAGAAATAGGATATATATTTAAAGGTTGGTATGGTGTTCCAACCAACGCAACTGCAACTACAGATATAGAAATAAGTGGAATTGATGTAAAATTATTATCTACCAATAAAACATTAACTGCCGTAAATAGCAACGGCAATATTTCGTATAACGGAGAAACTTATTCGGTTGTTTACGCTTTATTCATTCGTGACCTTATTAAGATTGAAGACCCAATCCATACAGCAGTTGGCGGGAAAGAATCTGATGTTGGTACAACTAACGTTGGTGGTGTCGCTCAAGGTGATTCGACTTGGTACAATAAGCCTAGTGCCGATTCAGCACAAATAGGAATTACCGGTAGTGGAACAACAAATACAACCACAGTGGATAACAATGGCAATTACCAACTTGCAGGTTCGTCGTATACAAAGCATAAATCTTGGTTAAAAGTCACTGCAACTGCATTACCAGGCTACAAGTTTATTGGTTACACTACAGATCCAGACAATTTATCCACTCCTCAAATTTCAGTAGAAGATTTTATGGGTTCTACAACTATTTATATAGAACTTTTAGCAGTTGATGATACTCGGTCAGATGTATACCTTTCGAATATAAAATTTGGTAACATTTATGTAGAAGTAGCGGGCGGAGGCTTAAAAGTAACCGATCCAACTAATGTCGGTGCTACAATAAATTTGGATGACGGCGAATGGGGTTTATTTGAAATAAAATCGTATTCGATTTATGCTTTATTTGAGCGAATTCCAATTGCCGATGCCATTCACGGGCTAAACGGAATGGGTATTTCGTTAGAAAACGGAACCTTATCCGACGGCACCAACGATTCTTCAACCGACGCCTTCCACACCGCAAACGAACCTGTTTTAAATGAAGGTTTAGCATCCGGCTCCGACCCAATGGGTGAAGTTCAAGTATCCTATGTTTCTTCAAAACGACTAACCACAACGGATGCTGAAGGCAATATTCTTATCACAACCACATACACAACTTTCGATAACCAAAACAACAATTGCAACCACATTTCGCTAAACGGCGATATTAATGACTTATTTATAATTAATATTTTTCCTTATTATGGGTTCAGAATTAAGGATATCTATTTAAAAACTTCATCCGGCTGGTCGCAACTAGATGCCGAGTCAAACACAATTAAGGTGACCGACGGCACAGTAACACCAGAAAACCAAGGTGTTGCATTGTATGATTATTATTACCGTTTGGCAATAAACCGAACCGAAACCACGCAGACCGAAACCGCAGTTTCAAACGCGGGTGCATTCACCGAGGGTGTAACGGAATTTTCTTTCACCACATCGGGTGAAACCACCACCTACAGTGCAATAATTGTAACCTTTGAGCCTGAAGATTACAACATTTCCTATGCACCCAATGGGGAAGATATCTATGCTAGAAGTCTAGTTCGTAAATCCGGCACCGATGTTTTCCACAATGAATCTGCAGTTCAATGGAAATATCCAGTTGATGGAACTGCCACATATGGAGATAAGCCAAGTGGTGAAAACACATTAAAGTCCACCCATAGTTATGCGTATAACGAAAAATACCAAAAGACCGGCTTTTCAACTTATGCGGAATTGTTTAAAAATAGTTATGGGCAAAATTGTTCGGATGCCACTTCAAATTATTATATTCAAAATAATGAATCCAAGGGAGCATACGAGGTTACGGGGTATGTATTCTTAGGCTGGGGATTGTACACCTCAGACGGATATTTAAGCCTTGCAATCACCACCGATTATTATTTGTATGGGGTTGAAGGCGCCACCGCCGAAAGTGTGGCAAAAACATATGCTTCCATTTTGGCAAAACTAGACAATGTTACCTATTTCACGCATAGCAGTTCAACCGAAGTGGGCTTAACTTTTAATGCAAATATTCAAGATAACAACGGCAATTACCAAAACTTATCCCGCTTATTGTATGGCTATAGGGATGCCAACAACACCACCGAACTTAAGGCTTTGTGGGTACCAGAAACGGGCACCACCGAACACGATACCTACCTAGTAATTCACGGCTTTGGGGATGTTAAGGTGGGGGATAACAACCACTTAAATTTAAACACCTACACAACTTATGGTGTGGGCAGTAGTATTGGGTATGATTTAAGTATGCCACTTAAAGACGCATCTAAAATCTTGTTGTTATATTCTAGATATGGTTTACAAATTGATTATGGCTTCAGCAAACGAACGATAAATTTTACAGTAATAGCAAATAACGACTCAGCAAAGTTTATTGGCTTTAACAATTGGAAGACTACCGACCATTCGTTTGCCCAATACAAAGCAGGACGATATTCAGGTATAAGCCTAAATGAAACCATCAACATTACAAACCTCGACTTAACTCGTGAAGATAATAACGATACATTAATTAATTTATGCTTAAATATTTACGCCGAAACCGACAATCCTGACACCGTAAACCCATTCTGCACCGTAGAATCCATAACGGATGAAAGTGGCAACACAAACACTTACCGCTTTATCCACTTATATGCCGTATGGCAAAGAAGTGTAGATATTTACCAAGGTAATGTGGATGGCAATGGCGACTTGTCTGATATGGAAGAATCTGACGACGACACAGAAACCGCCGCCGCAACAGCATCAATGGGGCTAAAAATAGACACCTTAACTAAAAATATTGCCTTCACAAACGCCAAACTTACATCACAAACGGCATTTTCACTTGAACTTCCAAACTACCTTGTTTCAGGCTACACTCACAAAGGCTTTGTTACAGATTATTACACTGGCACAAAACCATTATTAACATTAGATACTGAATCGGGTAAGTACAAAGTAAATTATGATGAAGCGATTACCACGCCAACACTTCTCAACACCGTTCAACTAACTCAAAAAACTCAAAATGCCTTTGCAATATATTCAAAAGAACTTATTTTATATTATTCAAATAGTTTAACCGAGGGTGGCGATGCTTACCATATTCAATCGCTAACAAATACTTACTATTACTACATTGTAAAGCAAAATGGGATAGCAATAGAAAAGTATTTCACTCAAGACCCACTAGCATATCCTCATAGTGATGGCGAAACATATGAAATTGGTTGGCATATAGGCGGATTTTATGCTCAAGATGGTGTGACAGCATTAGATACCAACTTAACTTTTGTAGGTTACACAAGTTCGGGCTTTATCACCCCCGAAACCTCAACCCCTGCAAATTTCTATCCATATGTAGAAATAGTTGCGGGTAGCGGAAATTACGCTTTTGCAGAAGGAAGCCCATTGCCATTAACCGAAACTTCGCAAACTTATTATGCAGTGTATAAGGGCGCATCAACCATTTATGCTAACTTTTCTGAGACCAAACAAGGTGACACTTTGCTGTTCCCATTAAAATCATTTTATATAGACAGTTATACTAATCTAGAATTTTCTGAAAGTGATGGTATGAAAGAGTTTTTCAGTGGTACAACATATGCCGATTGCCGTTATCCATTCACTGCAACGAAACTTTGTGCAAGCATAAATGGAGTAATGGTGAATAATACCGATATATATTTCTGTGCTTACCAAGAAAATGGGGGTTCGGGCTTAGACCCATACAGCGTCCAAGCAGGCACAATGTATACTGGTTTCCAAAGGTGCGGATTTGGAAATGAGGCTAACGCCAACCATCCAGAATTTGCTTATTACACAGTAGATGGCTGGACAGATTATGCTGGATGGTCTCGCGTTTGGAACACAACATCTGGAACCGCCACAAATTGGTATAATACCCTAGATTATGGAACAACCGATGCAGGTGGCAACACCATAACCCGTTCATATTATGTTAAGTATAACGGAAATGCATATGCCTCGGTTGCCGATGGTGGCGATGGAACTTGTGACGCGTATGGTGTTTCAAAATTCATTTCAGTTTTACCAGGTAAATCTGTAGATTTATATCCAGTGTTCCGTTATCAAGAAGCAACTGCTAGTGGAGACAAATTAAATGGAGAAGAAGTTATAAACCCAATAGTGCTAGATGAAGAAGCAAGCAAATACTTTGTAATAACCGACTTTAAGTATAGTTACGATGGTACAGATGGAATAAAATCAAGGGCAACATTTGATAGACAAACCGCAAGTTTCCAAATTTCTATGAGATATATGTATTTGTGTAGTTCGTCTATACAGTTCTCTATTAAAAATTATAGTAAGCAAGCAATGTCCATTTATTTTACTAGCAATGGATTAAAAATAGAAAATGATGATTCAACTAAAAAGGTGTCAAGAACTTGGATAACCCAAACAGAAACATGCACAGGCGATGGAGTTGAATCAAATGGTTTAAATTCATATTTAATACCTGCGGGTAAAACTGCAACAATTGTAATTAAATTGTATTGTAATTATTTTTCAACCTATGATGCAACAATTACACTTTCAAACATTCGTTTTAGATTTGCAATCGGCTCAACATTTGCAACAGATAGCAACTCAAATCTTTTCCAAACATCTAAAGATGTATTCTACAATACCGACCAAAATCTTGAAGCCTCTATAATAGAAGCAAATTCTAATACTAGTTACAAGGTAAACTCCAATTCAAATGTAGATTTATACACATCAAGCACCGCAAATTGTATTGTTGTAAAGTTTACAAACAATAAATATTCTTCGGGTGCAAAGTTTGGTGTTACAGCGAGTAACTCATATTTCAACTGTGTATATGGTTGGTCAACCACGGGCTCATTTGGTACCCTAACGCAACAACTAGTACTTGGAGCACAATATTCCAGTGTAGTTAGCTATGGTGACTCCATTTATCTAAAAATTAAAGTTAATACTGTTTCCGCAGGAAATTATGTAACACTGGGATTTTCTGCATCAAATGATGCTGGTACAGAATTTAGCAATTTGTCTTTTGCATATACTGGCGTAAATATTGGTGCAAGATATTTGTTTAGTCCGAATTGGTTAAATACATCCAGCCATCCTCAAAATATGATACAAATAATTGCAGGCTACACAACAAAAGCAAATACCGAGTATCTTCAAGCACATATCTCTCAAATATATAACAGGCTTACCTATTTTAATTTAACTAACGATGATAAGGTCAGTGCTGTAAATTATTATACCAATCCGCCGGGAACTGCCAGTGCGGAAGGTACAACTGGAGATATATTCATCCTTAGTGCAGAAAACTACCATCCAGGATTTATGCACATTCAAATGAGGTATAAGCATTTAAAAGACTTTGTAGAAATCCGATTTAATACCGAAAAAGAGAATACTACAACAAATTTTGTCTGCTCCGATAATGTTCCGTCGGCTTCAAAAAATACCGCTTTAATTAGATATGGATACATAATTAAAGAACTTAATGGCGAAAAAATTCCGGCACCAAATGGTAAAGTGTATAACAATACAAATTTAAACCCAACCACTTCTAAACCATCCAGTATCGCCCATTATGTAACAGCAACAAAGACTCATGCAGTATTCTTAGGTTGGTACACCTCAAGAACTAGTAGCGGTGTAAAAATTCTAGATAGCGATGGCAAGTTTAATCTTAGTAATGGATGTGTAGCAAAAGAAGGCTACATAGAGGCAGTCACCGATGAAGATGGAAATATTGGCTATTATTGGGCGTCAAACAATATAGACTTATATCCTCACTTTTCAGATACCGTCTACGCCGTTATGGTTTGCAATAATTTCGAAGGTTCGGTTCCAAATGGAGTCGCAAATGAGCATGAGTATTCTTCGCTTACTTGCACCAGCCATTCAAGTTTCGTTAAATCGGACACTTTGCCATATCTAAATTACGATGTGATAAATACAGCAAATAACCTTGTATATGATCTCAATGGTTATTACCAAGATTTAAATTACGACGGCAATAAAACCGATGGCAATTGGCACATTTCTCCAACCGGCACTTCCGGTGTATACAAATATGTTCCATTCTCAAACGCTAATAAAACAGATATTTGTGACCATTACATAATTTGGTATGTTTCCGAAGGTCAAACCGGAACATCCGGCAGAGAAGGTTTCTACTTAAAACTTTGCGGAATAACAGATTCTGATTCCGGCGAACTTAAAGGTAATTGCGATATAAAAATTTCAGGATTGGCAATCCCAACCGTTCGTGATACCGACGAGGGCGACTATACCGCCGCCGCAAACGATTCCGATTCAACCCTTGCAAAATTCCGCCGTGGCAACAGCTGGAAAATGACCCAATTCACAACCCAGTACGGAGCCGCTAATATCAACATCACCAGCACGGTGGGCAATGCTTTAAACACCTTAAACACCGCCGGGAATATGGTGCCAATCACCTTGTCTGGCTCTAGCCATTACATAACCTTAGGTAACGGAATCATCACCGCAAATTATAAGCGTCTTTACACAAAAATCACGCTAGATGCAAGTGTTTCGGTGTATAACAGCCTATTTATAGGAGAAGGTAAATTCCCTGACGAAAAAACTAAAAAAACAGTATTTACCTATTATGGTGCAAATGCAGTATATACCAATGGAGATTGTCTAACAGGTGGTAAGATATCTTCAACAAATTTTAAAAATAGGTATTGTCCAACGCGTGAGATAAGTGACAAAACAATAGACTGCATATATAAGTTTATTGCTTGGAGTTATTATAAAACATCTTCTACATTTGCTGAAGTGATTTCGACAAATAACACCTTTATATCAAACGCACTATCTTTCACAACATTGTCACGATGGAGTTATTATGATAAAGCAGACACAAACGGTATAGAACTATATGCGTTATTTGATTATGATTATAATGAGCGTATGGATTTGCTACTAAAAGTTGCTCCAAATACACAAGAAATAACTATTACTACAGGTAGTCTGAATGTTGTAAGTATTAATATTGGAAAACAGTCTACAACTGGTGTTGCGGATATAACCCAAATAACATACAAATATAAAAATTTGGGAAATTCTTTAATAAAAAGAACGATTAATGAGATTAGTAGCATTAGTGATATTGAGGGTATTTTATTTGATATTAGTGATTTAACTTCAAGTTCGAATAAGATTTCGGCAAAATACAAAGCATCGCATACAATAACTGGTTTCTATACAACCAATAAACTTGATATAAATGCGTTTTTCTTCCAATTTTCTGAAGACCCAGCATCAGATTTGTCAGAAAATTATACACCAGACACATATATACTTTTGTCTTTACCTAAAGATTATGTGTATTGTATAAAATATACTGAAAAAGAACTTATAAATGATGGAATATTTGAGTACATTTTAACCGAAGATTCCGCAGGTAAAATAAAGTATGATTATTACACTGCGAGCGGCGCTAGAGGTGTAATAGATGATTCTTCGCAACCAACACAAATAGACACAACATCAAACGCCGATTACTATTCATTCACTTACCATTATAGTATATCAGAAAGACTGTTGTACCTTGCAAACAATCCTGAATATAAAAAGGTCGTAGTGTATGGCTATAGTTCAAATGCAACTCTAGACGGCATTGCTGTTGATATAAACAAACCGCAGAGTTTGGCTGACCGTTGGGAAATTGAAGGTAATGGATGGCTTTTAGGTAGATACACTTCGCTTTTAAGTGCCAGTCAAGGGGCAAATTCAAATAAGAATATTGAATATTTAGAAATTGTAGACGATGTGCAAGTTGATAGTAATATAACACTACATTCTTATGTATATATATTTGGTACAAATAATAATATAACCATCAAATTTGGACCGCAGACAGATATTCAAGTATTGGATATAGGCTTAATTATTTGTGATTTAAAAGCAAATTATTTTTCATTTATAGATTCTAGTGGGGATATTGAAGTATATGATTGCGAAATTAAAGGAGAGATTTCAATAAAATGCTCTAAGGTTAAGTTATATGATGTAACATGTTCTAATATTAGAATTAAAGATTCAGATCCAACAAAAACAAAACTGTACATAAATGGTAATGTGACATTTAATAATAAGAAAAATCGAGATATAGAATTTTATGTACCCATTAAAGAGTCAGTTGATCCGTGTATTGAGATAAATGTTGTATTAACTTGTGATATTGAAATTGTCACAGAAGATATTTCTGAAATCCTAGAATCATCATCAAGTAGAGTCAATATTGTTAAGTCAAAGAATAAATCATTAAAAACTTATATATCACTTAGAGTGAAACACAAATATGATTATGGTGTGGAAGGGTATTATTGTTATAGAGTTGACTATGATGAAACAAAAAGTATATATTATGTCAGCGGTAGGGCTTATGTAGTAAATATTAAAGAAGCAATAGAGAACGAAACAATACAAGTCGACGATATAATCAGAGTTCATGTTTGCGAAATTAGTACTATAAAGATGGGTTCAATTGATTCAGATATTTATGAATACGCGATTGTAGATACTGCAAATAATTCTATGTACGACTACACTATTACAAAGGATGATATTGCTAGAGGATTCTTTTATTTGCAAATTGATGAATATATAAAACAAAGAGCGGATAGCATTGAACTTAACTATAAAAGAGCGAGTGTTAATGGTAATGAACTTAAATATGAAATAGAAACAAGCAAAGTGTGGGATAAAAACTATATTAGTAAAAAACAATCTTTTCATAGTATAATTGGGCAATACTATAATTATAAGGTTGATGGAGATTGTAGTTTTGATTGTCTTGCATTCTTCCACTTTGAACTTATACGAAACTCATTGTCGAAAAAAATAAAGATTGATGCATCTAGTTATACCGACAACGTCTATTTCAGTACATTTAATGAAATTACAACAGCATATAAAACAACTTATGATAATGTGCTTGAAAATGTGGAAGACGAAGAAGAAGCTTATGTTTCAGGCTGCGATGAATATTTTTTAATTACATCAGCAATAAAAGGTAATGGAGGTTACTTCTATTTAAAATAAAGTCTTGACAAATTTTAAGTTGTTGTATATAATTGAATTAACTTAATAAATAAGAAAGGGGGAATAAGTTTAATGAAAATTGAAGAACTTATTAAAAAAACGGGGGATAAATTAATCTCTCAAAAAGACAAATTAGCATACTATATGGCTGTAAAAAAACTAGAATTAATTGCAAAAATTCCGAATAAAGAACAAAGGAGTGAAGCAATGGGTAAATTTAAAGATGTATTAGCAAAAAAAGTTACACCAGTGGTAATGGCAGCATTAACTGCCATTTCCCCAGTGGTGCTTGCGGGTTGTGATGAAACAAAAAATCCTAATGAAACGCAAATTGCATATGTTACAGACACCAATGGTGAGTATGTAACCGACTCAAATGGGAACCCTGAAACTACAATAATAACAACACCCGCAGGAACAATTCCAGATTTTGAATTTGGGGGGTTAACAGAAAAAATGAAGGAAAATTTGCAGGCATATTTTGCAGATTTTGACTTTAGTAAGGTTTTAAATGGTGACTATTCTAAATCGGTTGATGAATATTTTGAATTGATGCATAGAGGGGAAATTAATAAAAATCAATCATATATGGAAGGTGTTTCAACCGCCCCAGAAACATATTACATGGTGTATGATTATTTTTTTAAGAATGTCACTGGTGGAGATGATAAAATTGCTTTTAATATTGATTTTACAGGTGCAGATGCAACTATTACATTTTACCGCGAAGGTGTTGAAACTGCAGGATTCATTTTAAAATATCCTAACGGACAAACGGTTTATAATGGGGTTTTCAATAATGAAGTTTATACCGATGGTCAAGAATATTTAAAGAATATCCCCATTGCTATCAATGAAGAACGAAAAGTTGCTTTAGAACAATTAAACTCGTCTGAGTTGGGTAAAATTTATGGCGATGGAATAATTAGTTATTTTATTGATTCAGATATATGGAGAGGGCAAGGTGGGTTAAAAGTATTGAGCTTTATACAGCCTCACAATAGCAAAGTTGAGAAAGAAAAAGGATTTGATCACAGGGTAATAAAAATGACGGAATTAAGATATTTAGATGATAGCACTATTATTCCAGCATATTTAAATTTAAATTTTAAACGAGATAAAGAATATGCAGAAGATTACAGCAGTTATGTAAATCATTGGAGAGTGGAAAAAATTTACTTTGAAGTAGGAGAATGTACCTTTAGAGAAGAGGAATTGATATCAATATATCAATACAGAGTTCTGATAAAAGACCCCGTAAGACTTGCATCCATACAATTAGATCTAGAACCTCAAAACATCAAACTTCCAACCCAAGAATCTGAAGCTGAAAAATAATAAACTAAAACATAATATTTTTATAAAAGCGTTTTAAAACTTTAACAACTAAAGTAAACACAACTCATAAATTTTAATTGAGTTTACAACTCAAAAGCCCTAAACCAAATGTTTAGGGCTTTTGATATTCTCAAAATTTTTGTCAATAAAAAATTCTTACAAAACCTTCAATCCAACTCATACTCGTTACGGCACCCACAATTAAAAATCTCAAATTTTGCAATCCCTTAAATCAACTCACACTCCGTACTGCACCTACGTAACAATCCATAATTTTAAATTTTTAACCAAACTTTAAATAAACACTAACACCCCTCACGGCACTTGCATAACAATCCATAATTTAAATTTTACAAATTCTTCAAACCAACTTACCATCGGTATGGCACTCTCACATGTAGGGGACGGATAGTATCCGTCCCGCACACCCGTCACAAATTGTGACGGGTGTCTTCTTGCATTAAACAAAACTTCATACAAAAAAAACAAATCTTCGTGCATTAAACAAAATCTTAAAAATCGACCAACTGTATTAAATCAACTTATTTTATCTTACCACCGCAAGCAAATTTTCCCCTAATGGTAAAACAACCTCTCCTAACGGTTAAAACTCTCTCCCTAACGGGTAAAACTCTCCCCCCTAATGGTTAAACAACCTCTCACCAATGGTCAAGCAACCTCTCCTAACGGTCACATTCTCCCTAACGGTCATATTCCCCCAAGCGTGTCAAACAACCTTTCCCAAACATGTTGCAATAATTTTAATTTTGTGGTAAGATAGGTTTATGGAAAACAATTTATTTAACATCAATCAACCAAACACATTTTCGCCACTTGCCGAGCGTATGCGACCTACCACATTGGATAATTTTGTTGGGCAAACACACATTTTGGGCGAGGGCAAACTTTTGAATAGGCTTGTAAAAACTGGAACCATTGGCAGTTCCATCTTTTTTGGACCCCCAGGAACGGGCAAAACCACGCTTGCAAGCATTATTGCAAACGGCACGGGTGCCAATTTTGTGAAACTGAATGCCGTCAGCAGTGGGGTTGCGGATGCCAAAGCAGTGATTGAAAAGGCGAAGTCTGACCAAGAGTTGTACGGCAAAAAAACCTACCTTTTGCTAGACGAGTGCCACCGTTGGAGCAAAGCCCAAAGCGACTGTGTGTTGTCCGCAATAGAGCAGGGATACATTATTTTTATTGGTAGCACCACCGAGAACCCTTTTTACAGTATGACGCGTGCTATTGTTTCTAGATGCCGAGTTTTTGAGTTTAAGCCTCTCACCGCCAAAGACATAAAAAGTGCCATAATGCGTGCCTTGATAGACGAAACCAACGGTTTGGGTGCATACAAAATTGAAATAGGCGACGATGCAATAAATACTTTGGTTCAAAATTCGGGTGGGGACTTGCGTTTTGCATTAAATTCGCTAGAACTTGCGGTTAAAAGTACCGATAGTGACAGCACTGGGCTTGTCACCATAACCCCTGAAATAGTCGCCGAATGCACAGGCGGAAAAGTTCTTAGTATAGACGAGGATATGTATTACGATATGCTTTCAGCCTTCGGAAAATCCCTTCGCGGGAGTGACCCCGATGGTGCGGTATATTGGGCTTTTAGGCTGATTGAGTCGGGTGTCGACCCTCAAGTGGTAGCAAGAAGATTGATTGCCCACACATCAGAAGATGTTGGGCTTGCAAACAGCAACGCGTTGGTTGTCGCCGTAAGTGCTTTAACCGCCTACCAAAACCTCGGAACCCCCGAAGGCTTAATCCCCTTAACTCATGCAATAATTTGCACCGCCACCAGCCCCAAAAGTAATGCCGTCGTGCTAGCCCGCGACTCAAGTATAGATGCCGTGCATAAAACCGAATCCGACCCCGTACCCGACCACCTAAAAAATTACAACTTCCTCCACGAAGACCGTGCCGAGTACAAATACCCGCATAACTACGGCGGATATGTAAAACAAACCTACCTTCCAAAATTCCTAGAAAACACCAAATTTTACAATCCAACCGAAAACGGTAACGAGCGAAAAATTAAAGAATTTATGCAATCTATAGCAGAAGCCATCAAAACTCCCACCAAGCCAACCTCCACCCACAACCCGCATAATACATAACCAAATAAATAATTATATACCAATAATTTAAAATTAAATGCCAATAATTTAAAATAAAATGCCCTCATATTCCGCATAATGCATAACCAAATAAATAATTAAATGCAAATAATTAAAAATTAAATGCCAATAATTAAAAATTAAATGCCCTCATATCCCGCATAATACATAATCAAACAAATAATTATATACCAATAAATGCTATAAATTGGAAGGGATTTATTTAACTTGTACAAATGCACCACAAAAATCGCGACGCACGGGACGGATACTATCCGTCCCCTACAAATTATGGAAAATTTGGCAATGGGGAACAATGTTGAGATGTTATATTTTTCAAACTTTCTCCCGTAAACTTTCTCTCCAGCAAGTTTATTTAAATTTTAGAAACAAAACCACCAAAACAACACAAAAAGTTCAACAAATTTTTTACCACAAACCAATTACAACACACCTCAAGCCAACCCTCACACCTAGCAAGTTTATTTAGATTTTGGAGATAAAAAGACCAAAACGGGTTCCCGACTAGGTGATCCTGTCGGGGTTCTGCTTTGGTATTTTTAGTCCAAAAGATGAATAAAGGTGCGGACGGATAGTCCGTCGGTTCGGGTAGACCGACGGAACTTTACCGCCCAATACCGACGGAACTTACTATCGGCGTGCGGAATAATTATTTTTTTGTTATAAAATCATAATTTCACTTTACATTTTTTTATTGATTGTGTATAATAAACATAAAATAGTGAAAAATCTGTGATTTTTCCGTCCTGATGGACTGCATTTGCAATCCGCTTTGATAAATTCATACAAAGAGAGTGATTAATATGAGTACAATACACAATACATGGCTAGTAGAACGCCCAATCGCACACCGCGGTTTGCATAATAACGACACCGTTCCAGAAAACAGCCTAAAATCTTTCAGCTTATGCATAGACAAAAATATACCAATAGAGTTGGATGTAAGGGTCACCAAAGACAAGCAAATTGTCGTTTTTCACGACGATAAACTCAGTCGTATGACCGAAATAGACGGCTATGTAAATAACCTAAATTACGACCAAATTAAGGACGCAAAACTTTTAAAAACCAACGAAAGAATTCCGCTTTTTTCAGAGGTTTTATCCTTAGTGCAAGGCAAAGTTCCAATACTAATTGAAATTAAGAATATTAACGGCGTAAATTTTGAAAAGGAACTTTGGGAACTATTAAAAGATTATAGTGGGGAATATGCAATTCAGTCATTCAACCCGCTAATTTTGGAGTGGTTCAAATTGAATGCTCCGTCGGTAAAACGCGGACTTTTGGCATCTTACTTTGAGGGTGAAAAGGGCTTAAGTTTTGTAACAAAATACTTCCTAAAACGCCTAAAATTCGCCAAAAGATGTGAGCCAAACTTTATAAGTTACAAATTACAAGACCTGCCAAATAAGTATGTAAAAAGGCTGAAAGACACTCCAGTAATATGTTGGACGGTCAAAACTCCAGAAGATGTAGAGCGTGCCCAAAAAGTTGCCCAAAACTACATTTTCCAAGACCTATACTAAACTAAATCCCGCACTGCACCTACATAACAATCACTGCATCTACACAACAATCACTGCACCTACACAACAATCTATAATTTAAAATTTAACCTAACTTTAAATAAACACTAACAATTCTCACGGCACCCTCAATTAATAATTTTAAATTTTACAAATTCTTCAAACCAACTTACCCTCGGTCCGGCACCTGCACAACAATCTATAATTTAAAATTTAACCTAACTTTAAATAAGCACTAACAACCCTCATGGCACCCTCAATTAATAATTTTAAATTTTATAAATTCTTCAAACCAACATACCCTCGGTACGGCACTCTCACATGTAGGGGACGGATAGTATCCGTCCCGCACACCCGCCACAATTTATGGCGGGTGTCTTCATACATATAACGAAATTTTCATACTTATTAAAAAATCTTTTAATGCAAATAAATGCTATAAGGTTGCAAGTGATTTATTTAACCTGCATAAAGGCATCAAAACATAGTTTTGACGCACGGGACGGATAGTATCCGTCCCCTACAAATTATGGAAAATTGGGCAATGGGGAACAATGTTGAGATATTATAATTTTCGAACTTTCTCCCGTAAACTTTCCCTCTAGCAAGTTTATTTAGATTTTAGAAACAAAATCCCTAAAACAGAAAAGCACAAGCATATAGCAATATAATAAATTCTCTCCAATTACAACACACCTCAAGCCAGCCCTCACACCTAGCAAGTTTATTTAGATTTTGGAGATAAAAAGACCAAAACGGGTTCCCGACTAGGTGATCCTGTCGGGGTTCTGCTTTGGTATTTTTAGTCCAAAAGATGAATAAAGGTGCGGACGGATAGTCCGTCGGTTCGGGTAGACCGACGGAACTTGCCACAATCCGTCCCGCACACCCGCCACAATTTATGGCGGGTGTCTTCATGTATACAACAAATCGCCCCAGATTTACATAAATATCAAACGATAAATGAAATGACGCATTGTTCCGTAGGTTCAGTCAGACCGACGGAGCCTAATTTCAAAATATAATAAAGGGAATTTTTTATATGGAACTTTACAATAATAAGAGTATTATATGAACCAAAAAAATTTTTATTTAAAATAATTAAAATGCTTGACAAATGTAATTTTATCATATATAATACTACCCGTGAAAACAAGTAGAAGTTTCTTCTCACCAACCGAATGAAAGATTTTTGTTGGTCAATATATTTCCTTTTTATATGATTATAATTTGTGAATTTATGTTGAATTGGTAAGAGTGAAACTTTTGGGTTTCACTCTAATTTATTTTTTGGAGGAATGTAATTATCGCTAAGATAGAAACAGAAGTTAATCGCGACATCACCGATAAAGAGGTTCGAGTTATCGGTCCAGACGGCGAGCAACTAGGAGTAATGAGTTCGGACGAGGCCAACCGTAAAGCAGATGAGTACAATTTGGATTTGGTTAAAATTTCCCCAAATGCAACACCGCCCGTTTGCCGAATTATGGATTATGGAAAATACAAGTTCGACCAAGCCAAAAAACTTCGTGAATTAAAGAAAAATCAAAAGGTTATAGAGGTTAAAGAAATTCAACTTTCAATGACTATTGAACTTCACGATATGGAAATTAAGGCTAAGCACGCCATAAGATTTTTAACAGACGAAAACAAAGTGCGAGTAGTTTTAAGAATGAGAGGGCGTCAGCAAGCATATTCCGCAAAGGGGATAGAGATTGTCAATCAATTTTGCACGCTTTGTAATGAAGTCGGCGATAAAGACAAGGAACCAAAAGTTGAAGGTAGAAATGTTGTAGTGACTTTGCTACCTAAGAAAAAATCTAAGTAATATAAATTTAAGGAGAAAATGTTATGCCAAAGCAGAAAAACAACAGTGCCGCTAAAAAGAGATTTACAGTTTTAGCATCAGGCAAAATTAAGAGAGCAAAACAAAACAAGGCTCACATCTTAACTAAGAAAGAAACACAAAGAACCAGAAAATTAAGAAAGGGTGGATATGTTCATCATTCTAATGAAAAAGCCATCAAGAAACTTGTAGGAAATCAAGGCTAGTAGGAGGAGAGAAAAATGAGAATTAAAAGAGGCGTAAACGCACATAAAAAGAGAGTTAAAGTATTTAAGTCAGCCAAGGGTTACCGTGGTTCAAAGAGCAAACTTTACACACTTGCAAAGCAACAACTTATGAAGTCTGGAACCTATGCATATGTAGGCAGAAAGAACAAGAAAAGAGAGTTCAGAAATTTATGGATTGCAAGAATCAATGCTGAAGCAAGAGTTAACGGCTTAAGTTATTCAAAATTGATTGATGGCGTTAAAAAGGCTGGTATCGAACTAGACCGTAAGTCACTTGCAGAAATCGCCATTTCAGACAAGGCAACATTTGCAAGCATTTGCGAAAGTGCAAAAAAAGCACTTGCTAAGTAATTTAGCAATATTTTAAGAGAAATGTATGAAATTTATAGAAAGTAAAGATAATGCATTAATAAAGAAGTTTCGTTCGCTCTCGGTAAAAAAGTACCGGGAGCAATTCTCTTTGTTTAAATTAGAGGGCGAAAAGGTCGTTCTTGAAAGTCTAAAATTGCAAGATGTAGCCCAAAATATTTTAATTGACCAAAACTACCAAATGGACTATGAGGATATAATCAATGCGTATAATGACAAGGTGATAATTTTAGCCCACGAGGTGTTTGTTAGTCTTTCAAGCACGATAGAACCTCAACACATAATGGCAATATGCAACTATAAAAAAATGAATATATCAAGCATAAAAGCCAAAAACATTTTGGTTTTAGACCATTTGCAAGACCCAGGAAATCTTGGAACTATTATAAGGTCGGCGGTTGCAAGTGGCTTTTTGGATTTGGTTTTAATTGATTCGGTCGACCCATTTAACGATAAAACCATTCGCAGTGCCAGTGGAACAATCCTTTTCCCGCGTTTTTTCAATTTGACCCATGAGGAATTTATAAGGTTCAGCCACGAAAATGGTTACCAAATAGTGCTAGCCGAAGCAGGCAAGCAGTCGGTGTTTGATAAAAATTTAACCTTACCCGAAAAATATTCGCTTGTTATTGGAAATGAGGGCAATGGCGTGAGCAAAACCATCCGAAATGAAGAACATATTTCACTTTCAATTCCAATGGCAAAAGAGGTTGAGTCGCTAAATGCGGGAGTTAGTGCAAGCATTTTGATGTTTATGCTAGCAAACAGATAAAATTTCATTAAAAGGATATTTTACCACCAATAAAACAATTCTTTAATTTTGCATTTTGGACAACCAAGGTCGCTATTTTATGCTATTAAGCAACCTTCAAAACTTTTAATCTTACATTATGCAACAATTTCAAAACCTTTAATTTTACATTTCAAACAACCCAAATTCTTTAATTTCGCATTAAGAATCAATCCCCAAATGTAAAAACACTTTTATAGGAATTTCAGTTTTTATTGGTGAAACCCTAAAATTTCTCAACACTTAACAAATCGTTTTTATTTGACGATTTCGTGTGGTATAATAAAGCAAAGTGTAAAACTTAAAATTAAAATATAACAATATTGAAAGGAGTGTAAATTATGAGCGGACATTCAAAGTTTCATAATATAAAAAAGACAAAAGATAAAGCCGATGCAGCGCGTGCAAAAATCTTCACCAAAATTGGTAGAGAGATTGCCGTAGCCGTAAAAATGGGCGGTGCAGACCCTTCAACCAACTCAAAACTTGCCGATATTATTTCTAAGGCAAAATCTAACAATATGCCAAACGACAACATCCAAAGAAGTATCAAAAAGGCAAGTGGTGAAATTGATACCGTAAATTATACCGATATGGTTTATGAAGGTTACGGGCCAAGCGGTGTGGCATTTATTGTGGAATGCTTAACTGATAACAAAAATCGTACAGCAGGCGATGTTCGTCACTTATTTGATAAGTCGGGCGGAAGCCTAGGAACCACAGGAAGCGTTTCTTTTATGTTTGAAAGAAAGGGTGTTTTGATTATTGAAAAAACCGGCGACTTAACCGAAGATAAAATTTTCGAAATTGCCATTGAGGGCGGTGCGGACGATGTTCAAACCGAAGAGGATAGTTTTGTTGTATACACCAATTCTTCAAACCTAAAAGATGTAGAAGAAGCCTTCAAAAATGCAGGGATAGAACTATTATCTGCAGAATCTGAAATGGTTCCAAACAATTACATTGTTCCAGAAGAAAAGCAAATTGAAAAGATAGAAAACTTAATCGACGCACTAGAAGAACTAGACGATGTACAAAATGTCTACCACAACGCCGATATTTAGTCTGCCACAAACTATTAACTAGTTATTACGCCTATTTAGTTAAAAATCAAAGCCATAGCAAAAGGTAAAAAGAGTTGGTTCAAAAGGTAAAAAGAGCCAGAACTATAAATAAGCAAAATTAGATAGTTCAATAAATAAAAAAACCTAGCAAAAGGTGTAAAAAGGTCAAACAAGAGGTAAAAACCTAATTAAAATTGGCAAAAAATTAAAGGTAAATCTTATAGATTTACCCTTTTTTTAATTTTCAATAATAACTCAAACAAAAGTATCTGAGCATTAAATAAGTATTAAATTGTTCCAAAAAGTAAAGAAATTTTAATTTTACAACAATATCAAAAAAGTAAAGAAATTTTAATTTTACAATATTATCAAACAAAAGTGCAAGCACATTAAATAAGTCTTAAAAAGTACCAATAATTCAAGTAGTTTTATTTTACAATCTTAATTTTTTACAAGTACGTCCACAATATGGGCGGAGGCTCCAAGCAAGTCTTTTCGTTCGGCAATTTGCTTTACAAATTGAATAAATGCTTCATATTCGGGTTCGGTCATTTCATTAATTTCACGCCTCATATATTCAGTGGGACCATCCGCTCCAAAAATATTGATTCGCTTTAGGTTAGGGGCTTTTGCTAAAAGATTATCAATGTCCGAAATTCTCATATAACTATAAAGGTCGTTTTCGGTGTAAATGGTTTTAAAATCTTCCGAGAGTTGACCATTTTTTTTGCATTCAACAAACTTATGTGACTTAAAAGCGTGGGTTATCACCGAGTATTCATTGGTTATGTATGCAACCATAATAATGCCATTCGGTTTTGTGATTCTTTCAGCCTCTAAAAGTGCTTTCAACTTTTCATCAACCGTGCCAAGGTGATACATGGGTCCAAAAAGTAGTGTCAAGTCGAAGGAATTGTCCGCAAGTTTTTTAAGATTTCTCGCATCGCCAAGCATTGTAGGAACATTTGGGTCGTTTTGGATGAGTTTATTCAAATTGCACTTAAATGGTTCAACCGCAAGTACATCAAAACCTAAATTGTGTAGAGGGATGGAGTATCTTCCTGTTCCCGCTCCAATATCCGCAATCTTTATTAGGTGGTTGGACTGTTTTTCGGCTTCAGAAATTGTGACGGTCTCAAGTTCTATAAGGTCGTATTTTTTATTGCAAGGGGTCGTTAAAAGGTTTATACTAGAAGAGGCTATATTTTTAGAATTATTACAATTTTTGGTTAAAGAATCCTTAGAAAAATCTTTGGATTGTAAATTGTTTTCTAACTTTTTAGTGCAAGAATGCGTTGTAATTAAAAAATTGTTACAATTTTCATTTCCACAATCGCCCAAAGAGTTTTTATTATTATTTTCCTCCAAGAAATTTTGGTTTTTATGGTCGTCCAAGGATTTTTGATTTTTGCAGTTGCATAAAGCATTTTTATTTTTATAGCCATCCAAATATTTTAAAATGTACGAAAAAGTAACTTGAAATTCCACATTTCCATGCCTTCTTTTAAGCCGTTTATCTTCATTAAATTTATTATAATAAACTTCCAATTTATCTCGCATAAAACCCTCAACTTAAATTTTGTATTCTGCCGATAATTATACAAATAGTAGTTTGTTTTGTCAACCCAAATTGTATATCCCAAAACTTAAAATATTGGTGCGGAAAAATAACTTCATCAATATGTTAGCCCTAAATGATAAACTAATTGGTAATCAAAATTTGCTTTAGAGGAGTGCCACCTAAAGACAAAATATCAATAAAAACAATATCATCTAAAAAGCAGAAAAACCAAAAATCAGCCCACCCCAAGAAGCGGATAGTAAACACCGAAACAGAAGAGCCAAATATTCAAAGCGAATAGTAAGTATTCAATGCGAAGAGGAAACATTAGCGAATGGTAAGTATTCAATGCGAAGAGGAAACATTAAACATTTAAAAGCGAATGGCATACACCATAGGAGAACAAAAAACCAAAAGCGACTAATATGAACCATATGCGAACAAAAAAACCAAAGCGACTAGCACTCACCACATAAGAATAAAAACCACCCCAAAAAGCGGATAGTAAACACCGAAACAGAAGAGCCAAATATACAAAGCGGATAGCAAGCCCCTCCAAAAGAACAGAACACCACCCAAAATAATGGTGCATTGGAGCAAATTGTAAATATCTAGTAATAAACGCACTCAAAGAAAAGGCACCAAATTAATATTTTCTAAGGGCTTAAAAATTGGCTAAGGGAATGCTTGATTTTATTATTTTGGCTTGACTAGAGGGTGCTTTTTTTGTATAATAAATTGAAATAAACAATAGGAGAAGTTTTTTATGATGATAACAATAACGGGTTCACCGTGTTCGGGTAAAAGCACAGTTGCAAGAGTCTTTGCCGAAAAATACAACTTTGAAAGTATGAGTACGGGTAAAATATTGCGTCAAATGGCACAAGAAAACGGAATGGATATTGTGGAATTTCAAAAGGTTTTAAACAACGACAAGTCCATAGATTTAAAAATAGAAGAGATGCAAAGAGAGATTGGAAGAACCCGAATTGGGGATGATTTATTGTTAGATTCAAGACTGGGGTGGTTCTGTGTTCCAAAATCCTTCAAAGTGTTCGTAACAATCCCCGACCACGAAATGGCAAGGCGGTTTTTAGCCGACACCGAAAGAGAGGGTGATGTTAAGGTAGAAACTGAAGAGGATGCGTTAAAAGCCTTAAATTACCGCCGAAATCAAGAAATTGAGCGATACAAAAAGATTTACAATATAGACTTAACAAATGCGGGAAATTATGATTTGGTAGTAGAAAATTACGGCAGAACACCCGAAGAGACGGCAGAAATTATTTACACCGAGTATAAAAAATACCTCGAGAACCATTCAAACTAATATAATAAAATCATTGTGCTTTTGCTTGTATGCATCTGGACAAAGTGTTTTGCTTGTATGCATTTGGAGGAAACTTCCGCAAAAACAATTCAATTCAAAAGACTTACTCCAGTCACTATGAAATATACATACAATGGCACCGACCAATAAAGTAAGAGGATAATATAATAGAATTACTTGTAAAAACCCCTCGAAGAACCATTCAAACTAATATAATAAAATCATTATACTTTATTACTTGTATACTTCTAGACAAAACTTCCGATAGTTGTAATACAACAAATAGACACAACTAATATTAAAATAAAGCAAAAGGAAAAACTAAATGGCAAATAAAGATTTACAGTCAAATATTAGAAATTTTAGCATAATTGCACACATTGACCACGGCAAAAGTACATTAGCCGACCGTCTAATGGAAATAACCGGCACCGTAACCAAGCGAGAAAGCAAAGAGCAAATGCTTGATAGTATGGAGTTGGAGAGAGAACGGGGAATAACCATAAAACTTACTCCAGTCACTATGAAATACACATACAACGGCACCGAATACATTTTAAATTTGATAGACACTCCGGGTCATGTCGATTTCACATATGAGGTGTCGCGTTCGCTTGCTGCATGTGAAGGTGCGGTACTGGTGGTGGATGCAAGCCAAGGTGTTGAGGCTCAAACTCTTGCCAATTGCTATATGGCACTAGAAAACGATTTGGAGATTATGCCCGTATTAAATAAAATAGACCTTCCAAGTGCGAGACCGGATGAGGTTAAAGCCGAAATTGAAGATGTGATTGGCTTAGATACGGAAAATTGTCCAATGGTATCCGCAAAAGATGGCACCAATTGTGAAGAGGTTTTAAAAAGACTTATAGAAAAGGTTCCAGCACCTAACGGAAACTTAAATGCACCGCTAAAAGCCTTAATTTTTGATAGTTATTATGATAATTTTAAAGGTGCGGTATGTTTGGTTAGAATTATTGACGGCTCCGTTCAAAAGGGCGACAAAATTTTAATGATGCAAACAGGTAAGGAATATGATGTGACTGAGGTGGGAATATTCTCTCCAAAGCCAAACGAAAGGGATGAGTTAAAGGCGGGCGAAGTTGGTTATATTACCGCAAGCATAAAAACTGTCAGCGACATTAGGGTGGGTGATACAATAACTTTAGTGTCCTCACAAACCGAAAAACCACTTCCAGGATACAAGGTGGTAAACCCAATGGTTTTCAGCGGAATTTTCCCGCTTGACGGCTCTAAGTTTAATGATTTAAAGGATGCTTTAGATAAATTAAAACTTAACGATGCGTCGTTGGTTTTTCAAAAAGAAACTTCAAATGCTTTGGGACTAGGGTTTAGATGCGGATTTTTAGGGCTTCTTCATATGGATATTATAACCGAAAGGCTAGATCGCGAATTTAATTTGGAAATAATAACAACAGCACCAAGTGTTTCGTATAATGTTTACAAAACAAATGGCGATATGCTAGAAATCAAAAGCCCCGCAAATCTTCCACCAACCACCGAAATTGACCGAATAGAAGA
Source organism: uncultured Lachnospiraceae bacterium (assembly GCA_964432825.1). Lineage (GTDB taxonomy): Bacteria > Bacillota > Clostridia > Christensenellales > UBA1242 > UMGS1908. The sequence continues at coordinate 853 of CAYSOX010000013.1, read as the reverse complement.
ACCTGTTGTAAAGGCTGAAATTTATACACCGCCAGAATATGTTGGTGTTTTGATGGAACTTTGCCAAAATAAACGAGGCGAATATAAAAATTTGACATATATAGACAAGTCCCGCGTCGCACTAGAATACAAATTGCCACTAAATGAAATAGTCTTTGATTTTTTTGATGAATTAAAGAGTATTTCGCATGGTTATGCAAGTTTTGATTACACTTTGTCGGGTTATGAACCTTCCGACCTCGTAAAACTAGATATATTGTTAAATGGTGAAGTTTGTGACGCCTTGTCTTTAATAGTGCATCGTGACCATGCAGTCACTCGCGGTCGTGCAATATGCGAAAAATTAAAAGAAAACATAGATAGACAGTTGTTTGAAATACCAATTCAAGCCGCAATTGGTGGAAAAATAATTGCTCGTGAAACCGTAAAAGCACTTCGAAAAGATGTAACCGCAAAATGTTATGGTGGTGATATTTCAAGAAAACGCAAACTTTTGGAAAAGCAAAAAGAGGGGAAAAAGAGAATGCGAAAACTAGGTTCGGTAGAACTTCCAGCCGAGGCTTTTATTTCAATATTGAAAAATTAACCTCATTTTAGTTAGATTATTTTTTATAAAAAACCAAACCTCATAAAACCTAATACAAATCTATTGTTCCGCTAATTAATCCAACCCCCATAAAACATAAAAATTTAATGAGGTGCAAATATTTTATTCTGTAAATCCATAAGCCCTATGGAAACATTTGCTTATAGGGAAGGGATGGTAAAGTTCCGTCGGTCTGCCCGAACCGACGGACCATCCGTCCGCACCTTTATTCATCTTTTGGACTAAAAATACCAAAGCAGAACCCCG
>CAYSOX010000012.1:22031-30380 GCA_964432825.1 uncultured Lachnospiraceae bacterium | reverse complement strand
GGGCACTGGAAAATGTGGCTACGCCCCGCTTTCCGACGCCCTCCGATAATATAAATTACAAACTACTAAAGCGGTGATTTGGAGTAAAAAATTATGCAAAAGAATTATAGTAATACAAATAGAAAAAATATGTGGGTAAGACGGCTCGGGGCAATTGTGGTGGCAATTGCTATTATGCTGGGCGGTATAAATTTTTTTGGTGCATTTGCAAGGGTTGGAAGTTTAGATGATCTGCCAAGCAAGGCATTTGCCGATGCTGGAGTGTCTAGTGCTCCAACAACGCTTGCAGAACTTAAGGCTATGAGTGTGGAAAATATTGCAGGGCTTTCAAAATTTGATGCTAGAGATTTCAATTTGGTGACACCCGTTCGTGACCAAGGGGATAGCAATCTGTGTTGGGCATATTCTACCATTGCGGTTAGTGAAACTAGTATACTTTATTCGGGTATAGATTCAAGTGCAACAAAGGATACATTAAAACTTTCGGCTGAAAATTTGGGATATTCTAGATTTACAAGACCGGCAGACCCGCTCGGAAATGTTGCAGAGGTTTCGGGAAGTAGTAGTGCCACAAACTGGCAAGCGGAGGCGGGAGAGTCAAGGATTGCTATAGATATATTATCTGAGTGGTGCGGTGCAGTGTCTGAAAGTTGCCAATTTGATGTGAATGGATTTTTGAATGCGGAATATAAATTGGTTGAAGCAGTTAAGATATCTGAGGCGGATTTAGATGGGGATGCTGGGGATACCGATGACGAAAAAATACAAAATAACAATGCTAGAATTTTGGCTATTAAACAAGCGATTGCAAAATATGGTGCGGTAACTTTTAGTTATAACAATGCAAGTGATAATATGCAGTATTACAATCCAAACAGTGTGACTAGTACGGAATCTTTCCCTCATGCATGTGCAATTATTGGCTGGGATGACAATATTGAAAAAACTTCCTTTCAGCCGGGTGAAGCAAGTCAAAATGGTGGATGGATAGTAAAAAATAGTTATTCATCATTACCATATTTGTATTTATCTTATGATGTTAGAAGTGACAATTGTTATGCATTAAAATATGAAAAAGCGGATAGTTTGGATAACAACTATTTTTATGACAGAATTGTAAATGATAAAGAAAATGTTTCTTCAAATATAACTCAAATGCAAAATGCGAGCAAGGTTGCAAACATTTTTGAGGCTAAAGGTGAAAAGTCTGGGTGTGGCGAATACTTAAAGAGTGTGTCTGTTTCAACAAATGCTAAAAATACATCGGCAAAGATAAGTGTGTTTACCGGTGTTACGGCGGGTGCTCCCGAAAGCGGAACCAAAGCATATGAAAAGACGGTTTCATTTTTAAATGCGGGGCAAAACTATGTTACACTGGATAATTTTGTTAGATTGACAAAAGGTGAACTATATTCAGTTGTTGTAGAACTTTCTGATTCGATTCAAACAAACGGAAACAAGTATGTTGAGGTGTATAGCGGGGTTGGAAATTCGTATAAAAATTCGGACGAGAGTTGGTCTAAAATGAACGGTGTGGCGAGAGTAAAAGCATATACCAAAATGACCGAATTGAAAGATATTAAAGATGCCATCATAAATTTACCAACTGCGGTGAGTTATGTGTATGACGGAAGTGCCCACCAACCAAATATTAGAGTTTCGTACGGGTCGGGGGCTTCGCAAGTAGATTTGGTTTTGGGTCGAGACTATACGGTGGAGTATACCAACAATATCTTTGCTAGCACGAATGCAACGGTAGAAATTAGCGGTATTGGAGAGTATTATGGAACAAAGTCTAGAACATTTACTATTCAAAAGGCTGAGTGCCCAGAAATTGAGTCGTCTAGCATTGTGCAAAATTCAAGCGGTCAACTTGTAATTACTCCAAATGAAAGTGCTCGAAAACTTTCAGATATTCAACTTCCTGAAAATTGGGCTTGGGAAAATGGGAATATCACCTTAAGTTATCTGGACCAAAAGGTAAGTGCTCGCTATATCGGTTCGGACGGAAGTAGTTTTAAGGAATTGCAAAAGGAAATTTGGATTAAGGGAATTCCAAGCCTAGCACCTAAAGTTGACGACGAGGAAATTTTAAATAGACCAACCCCAACAAGTCCTACAAACAAAAAAGAAAACGACAACAGTTCGGTTGACCCTCAAAATGTAATTATAATTTTGATTGTTATCTTTTTGGCAATTAATATTGGGATAGTCGTTTGGATAAATATTGTTAAAAACCGTAGGCATATTGCAATGTATGAAAAGAAAAACTCCGAAAAAATAAATGAAGAAAACGATGCTGAAAATGGCGAAAATATAAAATCTGCCGAAAATTCTGCAATGGGTCAAGCCTCTTACAGCACGAATGTTGGGCAAATGCAAGGGATGAAGACTTTTCAAGGTGGTGCTCAACAAAATAGCGTTCCGCAATATACATCGCCATACAGCGGATTGCAACAAAACGGAATGCGAAATAATTTTCAAGGTAATGGAATGCAACAAGGTGGTGTGCAACAAGGTGGAATTACACAAAACGCAATGCCACAAGGTCAAGTAGTGAGTAATATGCCACAGCAAGTGCAACCACAGATTACGAACCAACAACCACAACCGCAAGCAGTGAATAATATGCCACAGCAAGCGCAACCACAAGGACTGGTTGGAAATACAGCACAGCAAAGCGGATTGCAACAAAACGGAATGCGAAATAATTTTCAAGGTAATGGAATGCAACAAGGTGGTGTGCAACAAGGTGGAATTACACAAAACGCAATGCCACAAGGTCAAGTAGTGAGTAATATGCCACAGCAAGTGCAACCACAGATTACGAACCAACAACCACAACCGCAAGCAGTGAATAATATGCCACAGCAAGCGCAACCGCAGATTACAAACCAACAGCCGTTGCCAACTCAACAACCACAACCGCAAGCAGTGAATAATATGCCACAGCAAGTGCAACCACAGATTGCAAACCAACAGACGCCGCCAACTCAACAACCACAACCGCAAGCAGTGAATAATATGCCACAGCAAGTGCAACCACAGATTGCAAACCAACAGACGCCGCCAACTCAACAACCACAACAGCAGGTGGTAAATAATATGCCACAGCAAGTGCAAGTTGCTCAACAACCGGTTCAATCGTTACAAAACAATACACAAAATCAAGGTTTGGCTAATGGGCAAAATCCAACCGCTCCACAATAAAGTAAGTTAAGTCGTATAAAAATATTTAACTTATGTAAAATTTAGTTTATAAAAACACATTGAAAATTTCGGAAAATCTGAAATTACATCAATGTGTTTTATTTGCTTTTAAAAACCTAACAATAAAGAGTTTTAACTAAAAATTTTAGTACATCTATCACACAGATAGATGTATCAAAAGCCAAAAATTTTCACATAAAATAAGTAGGTAAAAATAAAATTTAAAAAATTTAAAAAAATATTTAAAATTATTTGCCTATTTTTTATTGATTTGATAATATAAAAGTACATCTATCATACAGATAAATGTATCAAAAAAGGAGGAAATATTTATGAAAAAGAAACTATTAAGTCTAGTTGTTGCACTATGCATGATTATCCCAATGAGTTTAAGTTTGGTGGCTTGCGGAAAGGACAAAGAACCAGAAACTCCTATGTCAGAACCATCTCTTTACAATGTAAACTTTGGTGGAAACATTGAGGGTGAAAAATACTCTGTTGCATCATCAACTTGGAAAAAGTCAAGTGAGGAAGGCTTTGAGGCTGTTTACACATTAAAAGGCGAGGTTGCATATGATAAAGAAACAGCCGATGCTATGGGATACACCGATGGCAGATGTCACTTTGTTTTGATTCGTTTTACTTCAGACACTCTAGACAGAGTAAGTTATAACGAAGAGACTGGTGAAGGTTTCTATTGCAAAATAACCAACTACTATGGCACCGACCATGAAGAAGTTAAGGTAAAACATGGCGGATTTGGTTCAGGCAACGAAACAACTAAAGACACAACTTACTTTTTGTATCAAGGTGTAGACAACACTGTTAGAACTATGACTTTGGAAATTAACTTTGATGGAAAAGAAGGAAATGCAAGACTTTATAAATTTGTAATTGACCCAGCAAATTACACATTGCAAGCAAATCCAAACAAATAGTTTAGTGTATCAAGTGTTTAAATTTACAATCAAAAGCATTTATTTGTGGATATTAATTGGACGAATATAAAAGGAACGGGATGTCTATAAGATTACCTTATGGAATCCTGTTTCTTTTTGTTTTCCTTAAAAACAGAATAAATCTAATGGCAGAGAGTGGTGTTTTGCAATAGAAAACATAAAGGTGTTACAAATTTTAAATTTGAAGTTAAAATGTTTGACAAAGTTTTTTTTAGTAGAGTACAATATACCAATATAGTTAACATATATATGCTGTAGGAAGTAAATTTTCGCAAAGACTCCAATTGGGGGTGCGGGAGTATGTATAAAAGTAAAAATTTGCATTTTTAGTATGTATTATCTTCAGTCAATATGAAGGTGTTGACTTTTCCACTTTAAGGGTATTTAATGGAAATATATGCTAGGAGATGTTGGTTTTTCAACTAGTTTGTAATTACATTTTCTGTTAAAAATGGCGAAATAAATGTTCGCGAAACCCTTTCAGAACTTAGCAAATTTCCCGCTTGCTTGATTGAAGATGTTTTTTATAATATATCAATGCATATTATAGAAACATAAAAAATACATAAGGTGATTTTTGAAAATGTGTTGGATAGGCAAAGATGTTATATATAGAAACAATCAAAAAAAATGTAATGCGGTTTAAAAATATGGGAAATTTTTAAAAATATGTGGAATTTTTGAGAATGTGGGCAATTTTTGATAAGATAATTTTTGATGATATGGAGGTTTTTGTATGGGATTATTAGAAAGATTTACTAAAAGAATGAAAGAAAAAGAAAATAGATTTGAAGCACCAACAATGGAGGAAATTGAAGAGATTGAAAGGCGGAGAGTTGCGAAAATTAAACAGCAACAAGACGCTGAAGATAAAAGACGGGTGGAAGAATATAAGGCAAGCCATGGGATTTTGGATAAAAGTATTTCTTTTGATATGATACCCAATTGGGATAATTTGACGGAAAGTGAAAAAACAGAAGAGTTTAGAAAATTGCAAGACAAACTAAAAGAAGAGCAGGAGAAGAGGGATTCATTTATTTTGGATAGTTTGAACTTTTATGAGTGGTTAAAAAATTCTAGAGTTAAAAAACTAAAAAATGAAGACTATTCTATTATTGAGAATGCGAGGGAGAATAGCGGGGATAAGTTCTTTTTTGATAACTTTGCGATGGTTTCTCCAGACTCCGAACCGGCAAGAATTGAGGGGTTTGTTTGCGACCATGATGGCGTTAAATCTCAAGACCGTATGATTTGTGTTCCGTTAGACGCGGATGCCTTTTGTGAGTGTGTAAAAAATTCAAGTGCTAAAGTTTTGAGACAACTTGCCACTAATATGCCTTATTCTATTAAAGAATATGTTTATCGTTTTGGCTGGGGCGAAAAAGAATTTGGGAAAATTAAGGGCGCAATAATTGAAAGATATACCGAACTTAATGCTATGACGGTTGGGCGGTCAGCGACGGCTGGTGAAGAACGGCAAACAGGTGGAAATACTGAAGAGAAGTAATTTTAAATTTGCAATTTCAGTTCTAAATAGGGATATGTGGAGCGACTAAAATGGGTAAACATTAGATTTTCATAATTCCCGTTCCTTTTTAATTTATTTTGTTTTGTCTGTTGACTTTTGTTAATTTATTGCATATAATATAAATGTCAAGCAAAGAAATTTGCGGTTTGCCCGAAAGGTTTTTTAACCCTAAAGGGCATTTTTTATTTATATGGTGACTTTTGTTAATTTATTGTGTATAATATAAGTGTCAAGCAAAGAAATTTGCGGTTCGCCCGAAAGGTTTTTTTAACCCTAAAGGGCATTTTTTATTTATATGGTGACTTTTGTTAATTTATTGCGTATAATATAAGTGTCAAGCAAAAAAATTTGAAATACTGTTCGAGACAGCCAAAGTGGAAGCAATTCCACTTTTTTATTTGTTGCAAAATTTACAAATTTAAAAAAACTTAATTAAAATGTTGACAAATATTTATGCAGTTTAATATAATGTAAATATGAAGAAATTGAATAAAGAAGGGGTTATATAATAAGAGGCCTGCTTTTAAGTGAGGTGAATAAGATTGTTTTAGTGCAAAAAATCCACTTCACTTAAAGGCGGGTTTCATTTGTGACTTAAATTTGTTTGGTTTCAAAAAAATAAAAAAAGGAGAAAGGTATGAAAAAGAAAAATGTATTTTTAATGCTTGCGGTTGCGGTGGTGTTTGGGTTATCCGTTTTGACCTCTACATTGCTTGCAGGTTGTGGAACTAAGAGAAGTATAAACACCGTAAATGTTTATTCAGACTCAGTGAAGTACGAAATTGATGAACTTAAGGGGCATAAAGAGAACTTGAAAGACACAAGTTTTGAAGTTTCGTATGGTCAAGAAAGTGCTGAAGACTGGAAAGTTGGTAATGGTTTAGCATTTGCAAACTTTACAGCATCATCAAATGAACAGGTTAAATATCTAAATGTTTCAGATAATGGTACGGTCGTTTTAACAAAGGAAGTTGACGGCGTGCAGAAAAAGGGTGTGTACAGTTTTAAAACTGGAAGCCTTGTGATTTCTTATGAGTATGAAGATTTAGAGTTGGCTGGTGAATTTGGCGATGTGACATATTATAAGGGTACTAAAACGGAAGATGGAAACGCTAAAACTTCTATCATTAATTGCGAAAATGGTTTGGCGGTTGAGTTTGGCGAAGGTTTAGAAGGTGCTGAACTTGTAGGCGCGTTAAAAGACGGTAAAAAGCGTTTTGAGTTGTGGAGTGTAAAAAATGAGGACGGAGTATATTTTGAACTACAACAAATCGACAAAAAGGGCAAAAGAGATGTAGTTTGGGAAACTCGTTTGGATGATGGCGACCCATTATGGGTTAATGGTGCTATGCCATTAGGGATGTATTTGGGGTTAGGAACTTCAGATGATGTAGTAGAACTTAATAAGGATACAATTAATTATGTATTGCTAGCAAAAAGAGTAGACAAGGAGTCTGGTTTTGAAATTTATGATATGAAAAAAGGAAAATACTTGGGCTCGGTCAGTGTCGATATGTCTTCAATTTCGGGCGGATTTGTTGTTGGAAGCAGTTTGATTATTCAACCTCGTAATGAAGTGCCTGCAAATTGTAACGAAGATTATGATTTTGTTGATAACGATGGCAATGCATATAAAATGTCAACCTTAAGTATAAATTTAAGAACCCAAAAGGTTAAAGAAATTAAAGACTTTGATTATGTAATTGTTGAAGGTTCTGTAGTTTATGCAGAAAATGACAGCGATTATGTTTTGGTGAATGCTTACAAAATTGACGATGGATATTTAAACAAAAATGGCACTAAAATAACTTTACAACTAAATGAAAGTGTGAAAGTTAAAGAATTGCCTTGTATTGAAAATATAACCAAAATAACAGATGATAGATTTTTGGTTCAATATAAGGGTAGTTATGCATTTTACGAAATTGTTGATAGAAAATTTGAAAAAGTTTGTTCATTAAATTCGGTTGTTGGCCAAATGGAAATTGCTGAGTTTAAAATTGAAGCCGTTTCTGGAATGGTTGCGATTTGCGATGATAATTCTGATATGTGGGGTGTTTTAGACTCTAATGGTAAGGTCGTTGCAAATTTTGAATATGACAATTTTGAAACAATGGCAAATGGCAAAATCTTGTTAAGCAAGAAGATTCAAGAAGAAGGAACAACAATAGCAATAGAATATTATGTTATTGATAAAAAGGTGGATAAAGTTCAACTTTTACGAAATGATGTAAAAAATTCAAAGGTTTATTTTAAGGGCGCTGAAGTTTCAGCATTTGGAGTTTTAGATGGTATGGTTTATACCAAAACTACAACAGACAGTGGTGCAACTTATACAATCTATAATTTGTTGGAAGCAAACCTTGGTTCGCTAACTGGAAGTGTTAGTGAAACAATAGTTTCTGGAACTTTTGGAAAGGATGGCAGACATCTTGCTGTTATGTTGGTCACTGAAGGCGGAACAGTAAATGCTAAAATTGTTGACATTTTAACATATATGGCATAAAACGGGTGTTTTGCAACAAGTTTTAATAAAATATTAAACATTAAAAACAATTGGCTTGATTGATTTTGGGGTTCGCTTCATTTTCAATCAAGTCAATTTTTTGTGTGAAAATAAACTATAACTCGGGAGTTTTTGTTTGAGGAATA
>CAYSOX010000012.1:0-21931 GCA_964432825.1 uncultured Lachnospiraceae bacterium | reverse complement strand
AATTAATTTATTGGGTGGAAATATATAGCAAACGGGGAAGCCTTGTTTGAAGTATTATGATAGGATATTTGCTAATTAACATTTTATACTTTTTTATGTAAAAACTGAAAGTGTGGTAAATTTGATTTTAAAAATTGAAGGTGGGTGGTATAATAATGAGTGTACAAAGTAGGGGTATTAAAGACTAAGGAGAAATTTGTATGAATATTTTAAGTAGAATTTGGTGTAGAGGGTATCAAGCGGGGTTTAGGCTAATTAGTCCCTTGCTTCCCTATCGCAAACCTAAAAAACTTGAAAATCTTGTAGAATTGAGGCAATTGCTTGAAAGAAATGGGGTTCGACGAATAATGCTTGTAACCGATAAGTCAATTATGAGGCTTGGGCTTACAAAAGAGTTGGAAGAAGAACTTTTGAATGCGGGCATTAAAGTTATTGTGTTTGATGGTGTGGTGCAAAACCCAACCGTGTCATGTATTGAAACGGGGCTTTCAATTTTTAAGCAACAAGCATGTGAAGGGATAATTGCTTTTGGTGGCGGTTCGGTTATGGACTGTGCCAAAATTATTGGGGCAAGATTTGTGCGTCCGAATAAAAAGGTTCAAAAAATGCGTGGGCTTTTAAAAATTCGAAAGAAAATTCCGCTATTTATTGCAATCCCAACAACGGCGGGAACGGGCAGTGAAGCCACTGTTGCTGCGGTTATTACCGATGAAATCACACATAGAAAGTTCCCTATAAACGATTTTTCACTAATAGCGCATTATGTGTTGCTTGACCCAAAAGTTACAATTGGGCTTCCAAAAAATATTACCGCTTGGACGGGGCTGGATGCTTTGGTTCATGCGGTGGAGGCATATATTGGCAAAAGTACAACGGCAGAAACTCGAAAACTTAGCGAAGACGCGGTTAAACTTATTGCCGAAAATTTGCTAGAGGCCTATGAAAATGGTTCAAACCTTACGGCACGGTCAAATATGCTTAAGGCATCTTATTATGCTGGTGTGGCGTTTACTAGAAGTTATGTTGGGTATGTTCATGCAATTGCGCATTCAATTGGCGGGATGTATGGGGTTCAGCACGGACTTTGCAATGCTATAATTTTGCCATATATGTTAGAATATTATGGTGAAAAGGTATATAAACCACTTTCGCGACTCGCAAAAATTATTGGGCTTGCAGATGCTCAGACGGTGGATAGTGAGGCTTCGACCCGTTTTATTAATTGGGTTAAGGATTTAAATCAAAAAATGGAAATTCCAACAAAAATAAGAGAACTTAAAATGGTGGATGTTCCAACCCTTGCAAAAAGGGCAAGTGTGGAGGCAAATCCGTTGTATCCGGTTCCAAAATTGATGAGTAGAAAAGAGTTGGAAAAATTTTATTATAATTTAATGTAGGTTGAAAAAGTTTTGCCCGTCTAAACCGGACGGGCGGAACAGACTATCCGTAATTTCATTCGTCTTTTCGGTAAAAACACACAAAACAGAACACCGATGTAATCATACTATCGGCAACCTGTGTTGTGTGTTTTTTCTCGAAAATCCAAACGAACTTACTGGTGTAGTTCGCTGTAATGAGTTTTGGGAATAATGATAAATATTTTTTGTAATTAGTATGAAGAGATTGCCTTTATGTGTGATGTGTGTTTGACCAGTATGGTTTGGTATAATGAGGTGTTGGATTTTTGTTAAATTTTTTTGTAATTAGTATGAAGACACCAACCCGACGGGTTGGTGTGCGGGTCGGACTGGTATAGTTTGTTGTAATGGGTTTTGGGGATAATGATAAATATTTTTTGTAATTAGTATGAAGAGATTGCCTTTATGTGTGATGTGCGTTTGACCAGTATAGTTTGGTATAATGAGGGGTTGGACTTTTGTTAAATTTTTTGTAATTAGTATGAAGACACCAATCCGTCGGGTTGGTGTGTGGGTCGGATACTATCCGACCCCTACAGAAGAGCAAAGGTTTGTGTATGTCGCGACCACAAGGTGAGGGATGGATACTATCCGACCCCTACAAGTATTTTAACATGCAAGAAAGTGCTATAACGGGAGAAAGTTGTAAGTGGATGATTTTTGTTGCAAGCACGAAGATATGCACCATAAAAAGTGTTAGGTGTGCGGGGTGGGCTGGTATAGTTTGGTATAATGAGGGGTGGGAATTATTTTGTTTTAATATTGCCTACCGCCAAATTTACCACAATTTGTAGGGGACGGGTAGTACCCGTCCCGCACACCGCCAAAAAATTTGGCGGTGTATTCATACATAAAACAAAATGACTACAAAATTTAATTAGTGGTTGCGAGGATTTTTTATTTATTAAAAGACGATTGATTTTGATGTTTGAATTACAAGTTGTGGAGGGGTGGTAACTTTTATAAAGCCTTATTGTGCTTTAAATTAAATTATTCAATATCAAGATTTTCAGTTGAAAAAAGTTTATCATCCAAAAATTCAATTAGTGTCATATTAAAGCCTTGTGCTATTTGGATAATTGTTTTTAGGGTGATATTTTTGTTTCTTTCATTTATTATACACATCATTGTTCCGTGCAATATGCCCGAGTTTTGTTCCAATTTATAAAGTGTCATTTGCTTTTCGGTAAGAAGGTTACTAATTCTTAAACCAACTGCTTTACAAATGTTCATTTTTATCACTTCCAATTTTTTGTTTTCTTTCTATGATATTAACAAAAAATAAAAGCAATTTTATGTAGTTATGCCTACATAATTGTTTGGCAAAACATTCACGATTGATGTATAATTATATTATTCAAAAATGGAGGTTTTAAAAAATGGGTAAAGTGTGTTGTTTTATTGGACATAGAAATGTTGAAAATAAGGAGATTGTTGAAAAGACTTTATATGATGTTATTGAAGATTTGATTTTAAACCATAATGTATCAATGTTTTTATTTGGGAGCAAAGGCGAGTTTTATGGTTTATGTTTAGATGTTTTTGCAAAGATTAGAGAAAAGTATGAGTTTGTAGAAAATGTTGCTTATAAATGTAGGCATGAATGGTGTTCGTTGGTTGGGGATGGGCAAGCAGAGGATAAAAAATATATATTCAATTCTGAAAAAGAATTTAAGTCTAAATGGGTTGCTGGTAGGGCAAGTTATGTAGAAAGAAATTTTGAAATGATTGACGATAGTGATTTTTGTGTATTTTATTATGTTGAAAATTACAAACCGACAATGCGAAAATATTCAAAAGGAAGTCTTTCATATTATCAGCAAACCAGCGGAACAAAAGTTGCGTATGAATATGCAAATAAGAAAAAGAAGAATGTTATAAATATTCAAGCAATTATGAGTGGGGTGGGTGAATAAAATTAAGAAAGATGTTAAGCGGAGGAGTTTAATAAAAATTTAAACTTGCCGAAGTCAAAGGGGTGTGAAGAGGTGAAAGGGGTGTTTAAAGAAAATTTCAAAATGTAAAATTTGGAGTTAAAAGGGAAATTAATTGACAAAAGTGTGGTGGGTTTGGTACAATATTATTACTAGGGTATTTTGGCGGGTTATGTGTTTTTATATAAGGATTTGTTTCAATTAAGGGGTTAAAATTTAGGGGTGACAGATGAAGAAGATTAAAGAGTTTTTTCAAAAGTTAATATGTAACAAATTTTTAGTGTTGCCACCAGTAATTGGTATTGTCTTTTTGATGGTGGTAATTTTAGTTGTGCCTAAAAATGCGTCTAAGGTGCCAAACATAAACGAGAATTTGCCGTCTAATATTGAAAATGTTGTTGCGTATTCAGACACTTCGGACAAATTGATTTATGAGGTTTATGGGGCGGGTTATATGATTAAGGGCATTAAAAGTGGTGCGTCTCTTCGAACGGAGTATATGATTTTGCCGGATACTTTTAATGGCAAGAAAATTTTAAAGATAAAAGAGGATGCGTTTAGAAATAATTCGGAAATTAAAGGGGTGATTATACCTGCAAGCATTGTCACAATTGGTGATAGTGCGTTTAGAAATTGTAAAGAACTTAGGGCGGTTACATTTTCGTCTAACGAAGAACTTTTGAGCGGAACAACGATTGGCGCCAATGCTTTTGCGGGGTGTGAAAAACTTGGGGAGTTAACCCTTGGGAGTTCGGTTGCGAGTGTTTCAGAAAATGCTTTTTACAACACCGATATTAGCACGCTTTTTGTTGGAAGTAGAGCGATTTATTCGCAGATTGTAAGCCGAAGTTCGCTTGAGGGGGCATTAAAAAATTCGCCAACGATTTTAACTTTTGGGCAAACGGCAACGAATGAGAATATTGACGATGGTTCAAACGATTACTTGAACAATTTTTATTATTTGAGTTCGCGTGTTATAAGTGGAAAAACCTATGCTGAATACAATTTAAAGGGTGAAATTTTGTTTATTTCTTTAAATGGTAATGGGGCAAGTGATTTGGTGCGTGATGAAATTGAATTTATAAAAGAAGAGCAAGAGGACGGAAGCGCGCGAATAATTGTTTTGGATGACGACGGAAACTTGGTTGTGGACGACGAGGGGAATAGTCCTGAAAGTGTACCACTACCTAGAGTTCATAAACTGGGATATTGGTTTAGTGGATGGTCGATGTCTAATGACAAAAATGTGAAGGTGTCAACGATTGATGCGTCTATAAATTCGGATATATCTTTGACTGCGGGGTATTTTGCGAGACTTATTTATGTGGAATATGACCTTAATGGCGGGGTTAACCATGAAGGCAATCAAAATGGTGAAGGGGAGGACGAAACTATTTTTATTGCAAGCGGGAACCCTAAACAATTGTATTCGCCAACTAAAGAGCATAGTATGTTTAATGGCTGGTACTTGGATGCTGACTTTAAAACCCCAATCAATAAAATTGATATAAATATTTTTAATCATATTATTTATGAGGATGAGGATAGTACGGAGTTTGATAGCAATGCGAAATCTATCACACTTTATGCAAAATTTGATACCATACTGCTATTCGATTCGACGGGAACGGTTACTGGAATTAATCCGGCTGTTGGGCTTGTGACCAACCTTTTAATTCCGACGGTTGTTAATGAAATTGCTTTAACTTCGATAGGAGATGGAGCATTTAAAAATGCTACACGATTAAAAACGGTTACTATTGGTTCTAGTATTGAAAAAGTTGGTGCAAATGCTTTTGAAAATTGTTACAATCTTGAATCGGTGGAATATAATGGAGCAAAAATAACCGATTTTGGCGATTTCGCATTTTTGAACTGTACAAAATTAAAAGACTTTAAGTTGGGCGAATCTGTTATTTCGCTTGGCGAAGGGTTATTTAAAAATTGTACAAATTTAAATTCGGTGGAATTTCCTGAAAATTCTTATTTTGCAGACCCAAAACTTTCAGCACAGATGTTTAGTGGGTGTAAAAACCTAATTACTATCAATATTCCTATTTCTACCACGCTTGTTGGAGAGAGTTGTTTTAAAGATTGCGAAAAATTGGTGATAAACTTAAATTTATTTACAAACCTTGGTAGTATTGGAGCCTATGCATTTTCGGGTTCGGCAATTGAGTCGGTAACTTTAAAGAGTCAATACACTGTTATTGGTGAAGGTGCTTTTGCAAATTGTTATAAACTTGCAAGTGTGACAATTGACGAAGATTTTGGAATTAAAATTATACCTAATAAATTGTTTAGCGGATGTAAAAAGTTGACCAGTGTTATTTTTAACAGCCTTACAAATGAAATTGGCGAAGAGGCTTTTTATGAATGTTCGGGCTTAAAGACACTTGTTTTAGGGCAGAATGTGGTTAAAATATCTAAAAATGCTTTTTGTGGCACAAGTATTGAAGAGTTGACTATTCCAAAGTCAGTTTCTCAAATTTTGGAAGGTGCTTTTAAAAATGTGAAACTAGTGAATGTTAATTCGTCTAACTTGGATGGCTGGTGGTCGGGTGAAACCTTTGTTGAACTGGAAAATGCGTATGATTTTGCAAAAAAATTGAATGAAGGAATTGAACTTTTGCATTTTGAAACTTTTGTGATGAGCAATGAGGATGAAAATGTTGTTGTTGGGCTAACCGAAAAGGGTAAACTTCAAACAGCAATAATTATTCCGAGTGAAGTGAAGGTTATTAAACGGTCGGCATTTAATGGGGCTATAGCACAAAAGGTGACTTTTGAATTGGAGTCTGGATGGTTTAAAACGGCTGACTATGAAGATTTCACAATTTTGGATATAGACAATATAACTGGAAATTTGGGCATTGTTGAGGCATTAGACTCATACGATTTATCAAGAAAGGAAGTCTTTATATTTGACGAGACGGGAAAGGTTTTAACAGGACTTACCGAGGTTGCAAATCAAATTAAAAAGTTGGTTATTCCGGAAGGTGTTGAAACTATAAACGAGGGTGCGATTGATGGACTTACCTATGTTGAAAAGATTGTTCTTCCAAAGTCTTTAACAAAGATTAAGGCGGGGGCTTTTAAAAATTTGAAAACATCTTTAAAAGTTGAATTTTTGGATGACACCTACTGGAGTTCAAATGAAACAGCCGTTGATTTTGAAAATGAATCTGAAAACTGCAGTAAGTTGTTGACCTTGAATGAATGTACTAAACTTTCGGTGTTTAAGATTGTGGGGTCGACAATTTTGGGACTAACTGAAGTTGGAAAAACAGTGGATACAATCACTATACCAAAATTTATTCAATGTATTGGCGTGGAAGCATTTGTTGGTTGTAATGCAACTTATGTATACATTCCAGCATCGGTTAAAGAAATTGGTGCAAATGCATTTAAGGGTCTTCAAAAAGTAGAACAGATAATTTTCTTGGAGGGTTCTCAACTAGAAACGGTTGGGGATGATGCGTTTGAAGGTTCGGCAAAGTTAACAAAGGTAGAGTTTAGTGCGGGCGATGTAGTTTTTGGTGTGGGTGTATTTAAAAATTGCCCAGAACTAAAGCAAGTTATATTGCCTACGAAAACCAAAAAGATAACCGAGTATATGTTTGCAAATTGCTTAAAGTTGAACGACCTTTCGGGAATTTCTAATGTGGTTGAAATTGAAATGGGTGCATTTATGTATTCGGGGTTGGCGGAAATTAGTCTATCTGAAAATTTAAAGTATATTAGAGAAAATGCATTTAGGGAGTGCCGTAGTTTGGTTACGGTTACCTTTAGTGAGGGATTGATTTCCATTGGCGACGAGGCGTTTAGAGGTTGCGAAAATTTAAGTGGAAGCCTGTTACTTCCGGATTCGGTTGAAATAATTGGCTGGTATAGTTTTAGCGGTTGTAAAAAACTTAATGAAATTAAGTTTGGTGATGATGCTAATATTAAAACGATTGGAAAGGGCGCGTTGTATGGTTCGGGAATTAGGTCATTATATTTACCAATGGGTGCAAGGTTTAAAATTAAATCTACAAGCGGAACGGAATATGGTGTGATTGAAATTGGTTCGGGCGATATAACAAATGGACCAAGGCTTGCATATTATATAAATGAAAGATATTATTCTTTTGTGTTAACTCGTGCAAATTAGGGTCTGTTTAATAAAAAATTGGTAGAGATATTTTTATATTAAATAAAATTAGTAGAAAACATTATTTTAAGGTCTTAAATTTGATTTTTTGCAATATAATATACAAAAGATTTGGGAAGATTGTTCGGGTAAATTTTAACACTTTTAGTGACGATTTTTGCCCGAATTATTTTAGTTAAACCTATTGACAAATAGCGAATTTATGGTAAAATATTATGCAAATAAAGGGAGGAAAATTTATGAAGAAAGGTAGAAAGAAGTTAGATAGTTTCTTAAGACTTTTTTGTGTAGGTATTGCATGCGTGTCAATACTTGCAGTTGGTACTTTTGCACTTGTAGGGTCAAACCTTTTTGATGGGGTTGTAAAATCTCGTACAGAAAATTCGGCACCAGCAGGTGGAAATGATTTTATTGAAACGGGTAAAGATGAAAATGGCAATGGTGGAAAAGATGACCAAATATTGAATCCATCAAAGCCTGGAGAAGATAAACCAAGCGACGGCGGACAAGGTGACGGCGGACAAGGTGGTGGCGACCAAAAACCTAGTGGTGGCGACGGCGGACAAGGTGACGGTAGTGACCAAAAACCTAGCGGTGGCGACGGCGGACAAGGTGACGGTAGTGACCAAAAACCTAGTGGTGGCGACGGCGGACAAGGTGACGGTAGTGACCAAAAACCTAGCGGTGGCGACGGACAAGGCGATGGTGGTGACCAAAAGCCTAGTGGTGGCGACGGCGGACAAGGTGATGGTGGTGACCAAAAACCTAGCGGTGATGACCAAAAGAAAGATTTTGATTTTAAGTTTGTAGATAAAGATGGCAAAACTTATGTTGAAGAGATTGGTGACCTTGCCGTAGATGAGAATGGTAAAGTTCAACTTCCTTCAACTACACCAGATGGAAAAGAGGTTTCAGGTGTAGTTTCGGGTGCTGGTGATAATAAAAACATTAAAGAAATCAATATTCCAGAAGGTTATACCGATATTGAAGAAGGTGCCTTTAGCGGTGCTGATAATGTAACAAAGATTGTTATCGAAAGCAAAGAGGCTTATGATAGTTTAGACGAAGATTTATTTGGTATTGGCAGTGATAAGCGTAAAGATGTTGAAATTTTTGTAAATTCAACAGTTGACGATGGAACCAATAGTATGCTTGAAGACGAAGACTTCTATATTGAAGAAGATATAAACAAAGTAAGTGAAGATGGTTCTATCACAACGACTTACAAGAGATATTACTATAATACAACTGATTTTAGAATTAGAAAAAGATCAATTTTAGGATTTACAACTGAAGGTGCTAAGAAGAATTTAACTGAAATTACTTTAGGTTCTGAAAGTCTGGGCGTTCCTGTTATGGGCGTTGGAAAAAATGCATTCAGAGACAATAAAAATCTTACAAAGGTAACCTTGGAAAATGATATGTTGTATTTCTATGAGGGTTCATTCTTTGGATGTACAAATATTACCAAATTTGATATTTCAACCCGTATTAGTTGGGTTAGGGCAAATGAGTTTAGTTTTTCAGGTATAATACAGTTGGTTCCTGTTGACCCTAATGTAATTTATTATGATACACTTACCGGCAAAAAAACTAAGGGTTCGGATGTTGCAGATAATAAAGTTTTGATTGGCGATATCAATGGTGTGAATGTTTTAAAACTTTATGTTAAAGATATTGAGGCGTTTTATAATACAGCTGTTAAAGATGGTGCGATTACATGTCCTCCTGGCAGTTCGATGCTTTTAGACTTAGAGAATATGGACTATAATGGCGAAAAGAGATCGTTGGTGATAAAAGACGCAACTTGTTATTTCCATAGAGAGGAGTTCGTTTCATTGCCACAAGATAAAATTTTAGAAACATTTGTAAATAACGACAAGTTTAGTTATGGCTCATTGGATTATGAAGATACAATTTATACAACAACCGAAGATGGCGGAAAGAAAATAAATAGTTTGGTAGTAATTAAATTTGGTGCGATGGTGTTTAATAGAGAGTATGGATTTATTATTACTATTCCTGCCGATGTTGATGCTGTAAGTGTTGATGCAATAACTGAATTTGCAAAAATAGATGAGGTTATATTTGAAGATTTGGATGCTAGTTGGACGGTTGTTTTGGCGGATGGCACTGTTACTACGGTTAAATTTACAAGTGATGCAAACCAAAATGCTGAAATAATTAACTCATTGAAGGCTGGAACCGATATTGTTAAAGTTAAGTAAAACTTATTAAAAATCAATTATATAATGGAATTTTGTTCCGTCTGCCAAAATCGGTAGGCGGAACATTTTATTTGAGAAATTATTTATCTTTTGAGTAGTGAAAAATTATTGTTTGCATAAAAATATGTTTATAGTAAAATTTGTGACTTTTTAGCGGTGGTAATATTGCAGTGAAAAAGGATTTTACTTGTATGTGATTTTGGGATAAGGTTGGAACTATAAATTGTAATTTAGTGATTATTAAACAAAAGATGTAGTGCGGTTTTGTGGCGGATTGTTTAATTTAGGAGTTTTTGAGTTTTTGTGTAAAATTTGCTTTTTTACCAAAAGTAAAGAGTTCTTGGGCGAGGTTTTAGTGATTGCAATTTTATTTGCACTCATAATTATACCAAAAGTAAAGGGTTTTCGGGTAAGATTGGTTGAGAATCAAATTGTTATTTTAGTAAGTAATTAAAATTAAAGATGTAGTGGAGTTGTGTCAATGAGTAAAAAATGTGGAGACTAGTGGTAGTGGGTTGAGATTTTTTGAAAAATTGGGCAAAAATCACTCAAAAAGTGTTAAAAATACAAAGTTTTTTGGTTTTAGTATTGACAATTTCAGGCTTTGTGGTATAATATAATCACTTAAAACAAAGGGCAAAAACTTTAAGTATTTTTAGAGGCGGAAGAAATTTTGCTGATAAAAAGCGGTGTTTTAGTAAGGGGTTTAACCTTAGAAATTATCGCAAAGATTTTAATAGATAGATTAAAGGGGGATGATCTATTATGAGAAATAAATTATTTAGTGTATTGAGCGTACTGGCACTATCTATATTGTTAGTGGCTGTTGCCGGTGGACTTGTTTGGGGCTTTTTGTATTTAGACAAAATGGAACCTAGCAAAAATATTGTTTCAAACAATAAGACAGAACAGGTTGGGAACAACGACCAGAATAATAACATAAATGATATTTTGGGGGATTTGATTACCGACGGCGATAAGCCTAGTGAGGATAATAAGCCTAGTGAGGACGGCGGTGAAATTTCTGATGTTTTTACCAAAAAGGAAATTGTTAAGGGTGTAAGTCTATTTAATGCGGATTGTTATGAGTATAAAAATGTAGGCTATGACCAATGTTGGATTACTGGAATTAAAGATGCGGATAGATATTATGAAAGTTTAATTCTTCCAACATATAGTCCTGAAGGGCGAAAAGTTATTGGTATTGAGAAAAATGCTTTTGCGGGTTCTCAAAACAACTATTGCAAAGCAATAAAAAGAGTGTTGATTCCAAGTTCTTATTCGTACATAAATTCTAATGCATTTGAAGATAGTTCTATTGAAGAAGTTGTGTTTGGTATAGTTATTGGAAAGACTTCGGAAGATGGTAAGGCTTTAGTGTATTACCTTCCAACCGAAGAAGGCACTATGCGATTGTATAAAGATGCGTTTAAAAATTGCAAAAATCTAAGAAATGTAGAAATTTACAAAAGTGTTAGAAATATTCATGAAAAAGCATTTAGCGGATGTTCGGCAATTGAGACGATGTGCTTTGAAAGTGAAAAAGCATTAGGACAATTAACTCAAGATATTTATGGCTCAGGAACTGAAAAGTCAGTACAAATTCTTGTTGAAAATTGTATTGATGCAAGCGAAAATGAAGTTTTAAATTACAGATTTATGCTAGATAAAGAAACTAAAAAAGTAAAAAATGATATATTTAACGTTTACAACTCTAAGGGATTGTTTTATACAATTATAGTTGATGCCAATGGTGGTAGTACAACTCAAACTTTGTACGAGGTTGGTGCAAACGAGACTTTTACATTTGAACCTTGTAAAAAAGAACACTATTTATTCTCTGGATTTACTTTAAGTGATGGCACAAATGTTGGTCAGACAATATATAAAGGTCAAATTAAAGAAAACCAAACAATAGTTGCAAGATATTCACCAATTCTTTACGATATTAGATACGATTTAGACGGCGGTGTGAATAATGACGACAACATTGCGTATATTTCAGTAGAATTTAAAGGAGCAGATGGGTCAGGCAATTTCTATTTGCAAAAGGCAACAAAAGAAGGATATAGATTTATTGGTTGGTATAAAGATGCTAAAATGACACGCTGGACTTCATTTATTTCATTCAATGATTTGCAAGAGGACCCAAACACTGGAAAGTTGTGTATTAAACTTTATGCAAAGTTTGAAAAATTAAACACAAATAATTCAATTATTGAAAAAAATTAATTAAAACAATTAAAAACCCTCTCTAGATATTTTCTAGAGGGGGTTTTATTATTGGAGAAAATTAAGGTTTGGGCTGGTGTGGGTTTGTGTTATTTGGTTTGGTTTGGTTTGGTTTGGTTTGGTTTGGTTTGGGTGGGTTCGATTATGAGTGGGTTGGTTTAGTGTGGTGCTGTTTGGCGTTGGTTTGGTGCGGTTTGGTATGATTTGGAATTGGTTGGCACTATTTTGGGGTTAAAAGTAGAGGAAGATTATATAATCAATTAAAGCTTTTATTAACAAAGGAAACTAGGGAGTTGTTTTGTATGGTTTGGAGTTGTTTTGTAATTGTTTGGTGTCGTAAATAATTGTTCGGAATTGTTCGGCGTATTGAGGTATTGTTTTTATATGGGCTTTATAGTGTTTGGTATGGTTTGGAGTTATGGGTTATTGTTTTTTGTGTGGGTTTTATGGTGTTTGGCTCGGAATTGTTCGGTGTTATTTTGTGTTGTGATGTGTTGTGTCACTTTAAATTTATTCGGTTTGGTATGATTCGGAATTTGTTTTGAGCTATTTGGTATGATTTGGAATTGGTTGGCACTCTTATATAGTTAAAAAGGCTTAACCCTTTGCACAAAAACTTCCTATAAAATAAATTTGTAGCCAACACAAAAATTAGATAGATGAGGTTAATTTATGTTTTATTAACATAAAAACTTCTTGTTAAAATAAATTTTAGTCTAAAAAAAATAGGTGCAGTGCAGGTTTATTTATGTGTTAAAGAATAATTTGGGTATAAAAAAATTAAAAAGTGTTTTAAATCAGAATTTTACAATATAAAACAAATGTTCGAAAATGACACAAATGTACTACTTTTGGTGCAAGTGGTATGTTATAATAAATTCGAAATCAAGGAGGATTATGAATTTATGGAAAACGAAAGAAAGTTTGGAATTAATTTAGGGAAAATTGTTTTGGGGGATAGTAACTTTTTGGTACTAGATGAACCGACTTTGGTTATTGCAAAAAAGAATGAAGTTTTAGAAAATGTTTCGCGCGAAATTGTGTTTAATACTTTAGAAAATATAGACGCAATGATGCAGGTTTTTTCATTTGGTAAAGTATATAGTTTTGCAAAATCTTCATACATAACGGAAAAGGAAGTAAAACGGGGCTTGGTGGAGGTGTATAATTATATAAAGACGGTGAACACCTTTTTAAAGTTAAATAGATGCAAAAGTGTAAGTGAGTACAATAAAAAGTTTAGAAAAAATACCGCAAAAGTGTTGGTTTTATTGTCAAATTTAGAAAAGTTTAAATTACTTGATAATTATTCAGAATTGGAGCCATTGGTAAGATTTATAATTAGCAATGCAAAAACTGTGGGGGTTTTGCTAGTGGCTACAACAACCAGTATTGAAAATATGGGTATGGGTGATGAGTTGTTTTTGAAATTCAACAATAGATTGATTTTTAATGGGGTGGATGGTTGTGATGTTCAGAAACTTTCGCTTGGAATGTATAACACTACACGAAATTTAAGTGATTTGGAATGCTATTATATGACGGGAAATATCGGAAATGGTAGCAAAATTTCAATTAGTCCGCAAAAATAATTATGGTCACTAGATTCGGTATAAAAAATTTGCTTACTAATGAATTATTATAAAAAATGTGGGGGGTATTGTGTTAAGGGTTTTAAAGTTTAAAATGTTGAGGGTGGTTATATTATAGGTGAAAACGAAATGCGTAAGGGGGTTAATATTACAAGTGCAAGCAGAACGCGGAGATTGTTGTGTTTAAGGTATAATAAAAATTGGCGATTGATATGTTAAGGGTTTCAAAGATTGAAATGTTGAGGGTAGTTATATTATAGGTGAATAATCGAACCGCGGGAGTGGTTAATTTTAAGGTGAAAGGAATAAATGCTGACTGAGTTGTGTTATAGGTGAAAGGAATAAATGCTGACTGAGTTGTGTTATAGGTGAAAGGAATAGATGCGGGCTGAGTTGTGTTATAGGTGGAAAAAATAAATGAGGGAGTGTTTATATTAAGAGCGGGAAATTAAAATTCTGGAATAGATATTGCGAGGTCGGTATAAAAAATTTGAAAAAGATGTAGTGAAAATGATATAAAAATATTGAAACGGATGTGGTGTAAGCGATATTAAAATATTGAAATTAAATAAAAATAATGGTATAATTAAAGAAAATTAGAAATGTGATTAATTATGTTAATATAAAAATTTAAATTAAAATTAGTTTGTAATATAAAAGATTGGAGGTGAGTATGGCTTTAGAGAGCAATAAAAAATTATTAATTTTATATATTTTAGATGTTTTAAAAGAATATAGTGATGCCGAACATCAATTGACCCAAACGGCGATTATTGAAAAGGTGAAAAAGCGTTTTGGAATGGAGTCGGAACGCAAGGCAATTGCTAGAAATATTGATTTTTTGATTGATTTTGGATATGATATAGTTCGGGGCGAGCGTGGATATTATTTAGCGGAAAGAGAGTTTGATTCAAGCGAAATTGTGTATTTGGTGGATTCAGTTTTTTCAAGCAAGGCAATTCCAAGTAAGGCGGTAACCGAACTGGTGCGAAAACTTGCGGGTTTTTCAAGTAGGTATGAAAGAAAGGCTTATAAGCATCTGTTTAAGCCTGAGGTTGAAGGTGGGGTTAATAAGCAATATTTTTTAAACATTGATGTTTTAAATAATGCTATTGATAAACGGCATAAGGTTAAGTTTGATTATATTTCGTATAAATTTATGCGGGGTGAGGTTGTAGAAGTTAGGAAAAGCCATATTGTTAGTCCTTTTTTTATGGTGAATAATAATGCAAAATATTATTTGGTTTGCAACAAAGATGGCAAATCAAGTTTGAGTAATTATAAAATCGAAAATATTGTTGATGTTGAGGAACTGGAAGATGATAGTGCTGAAATTTTAAGTTTTGCTGAAAAATCGGGTAGGTTTGATGAAAATTCTTATATTGCTGATCATATCTATATGTTTGGTGGAGAGATTGTGCATGCAAAAATTAAACTAAAAAGCGATCGTGCTATTGGTGTTGTTTATGAGTGGTTTGGAAAAAACACACCGATAGCAAAAGAGGGTGATGACTTGGTTGCGTTTATCAAGGCTGATGAACAGAGTATTGCTTATTGGGCGGTGCAATATGCTGAATTGGTGACGGTGCTTTCTCCAAATGAGGTTGTTGAAAAAATTAAACAATTAATTGAAGAGTTGAAACATAGTTATGTGTGAGTGATAAATGATGTCAGTTTAAAAGGTAAATAGATTAAAATTTTAAATTAATTTCGTTTTTAGTAAAAACAATAAATTAAAGTGAACCATAAAAGTTTAAAAACTTTAAATGGTTCATTTTTTATGTGAAGAAAATTATTTTTAAAAAAATGCTCAAAAATTAAACTAGAAATAGTTAATTTTGAACACTTTTAAATTGATTGTATAATTTTTATTAAAATGATGTTAAGGAAAATATTGAAGAGTTGATTATATATTTACTGTGATTTGTCTTAAGTTAAAACTAGTTGGTTGTTTTGTTTCGGGTAGAATTTTTTGGTTTTAGCCCATTCCATAAAACAATCAAAATTTGAACGGGGATTCCGACTATGAATATTAGCCATATGCGGTATCTTAAAAAGGTTAGGAAAAATCCTGTGAGAAATGTCCAAATAAATAGGCTGTTGGTTATCAAAAAATATTTTCTTTTACCCCATTTATAGTTGAATATTCCTAGCACTATGCACGAAACGGGGATTGCCCAAACAAAAATAACCCAAAAGTTTTGGTTTAAGTTTATTTGAACATAAACATATATAAGTGTTGCAATAAACCAAACAACTGTGGTTGCAAGTGCGGTGATTGTGATTTTATTGCTGGTGCTTTCTTTGGGGTTTACTAGGTCTTGTTTTTCTTCAAAAGAGCCAACTTGTAAAAGAAAGTCTACTTTAACGCCGAACATATCTGCGATTTGTTTTAATACCTCAATACTTGGAATGCTTTCGCCCCGTTCCCACTTGCTTATTGCTTTGTCGGTATAATTAAGTCGTTCGGCGAATTCGGCTTGAGTTAGTTTTTCTCGCTTTCTAAGTTCGGTAATATTTTGGGCGATGATGTTTTTCAATTCCATATTTTTACCTCTCTATTGTTTAAACTATGTCTAAAAGTTGATTTTTGATTAAACTTAAATAATGTATCATTATTAATAGTAATGTGTTTACTTGGCTGTGAAAAAATTTGCATTATTAATGGCGATGTGCATTCTTTAGTGTGGTGGATATGCATTATTAATTACAATGAGTTTTTTTGATGTGATAGCCGTGTATTATTAATAGTGATGCGATTGTTAATCTTGATTTTAAATTGCTAATAATGGTGTGTGCTATAATTATTTTAAAATTGTTGGTGGTAAGGAGTTTTTAAGTGTGTTTATTTTGCATTTTACATAGTAAAATTTTCACCTTTAGTTTTTATGCGTTTAATAGGTATATATCAATAATAAAATGGTATAGATTTATTTTAATTATTGCAATTTATTAATCAACTTTTTGAATTTTTTAATTACATTTTACACTTTAAATTATAACATAAAAAACCATATAGTCAAGTAATTTTATGAGTAAACTTGCGTTTGAGATTGGGAAATTTGGTTGGATTTATTTTAAAGTAGAGTAGTAGAGTTGTGTAATTTACTCTACTTTTGGTGTTAAAAATTGGAGAGAAAAACAATAAAATTTTGGTTTACATTTGCTTTAATTATATATATAATAAGGCTATAAAAATCAATATAGGTTTATCCTAATGCTTTTATACTTGCATTATAAATTTTAATAAGAAAAATGTAGGTTTTTAATTTGTGTTGGATTTAGTTTAAACGGGTTGGTTTTTATATTTGGTACAAAGAACAAAAGAGAGGAAGTTTTATGAAAGTTACAATGGTTTGCGATGTTTTAGGGGCAGAGAATAACGGAACTACCGTTGCTGCTATGAACCTTTATAGGAGTTTAAAAGCAAAAGGGCATACGGTTAAAATTGTTTGTCCGGATAAAGATAGAGAGGGCAAAGAAGATTTCTTTGTAGTGCCAACAGTGAATCTTGGCGTGTTTAATAATTATGTGGCAAAAAATGGTGTGACAATAGCAAAGTGCGATGAAAGTGTTTTAAGAAAAGCGATTGAGGGCAGTGATGTTGTGCATATATTGATACCATTTAGTTTGGGGCGACATGCTGTTAAGATTTGTAATGAGTTGAATATACCGGTTACGGCGAGTTTTCATGCTCAAGCTGAAAACCTTTCAAGTCATGTTTTTTTGAAAGATTCAAAACTTGCATCGAAATTAATATATAAAAACTTTTATAACCATTTTTACAAATATGTTGATGCGGTGCATTATCCAACTGAGTTTATCAAAAATGTTTTTGAAGGTTCGGTTAAAAAGAAAACGAATGCCTATGTTATTAGTAATGGGGTAAATAAAAGGTTTGTAAAGCGAGAGGTTTCTAAGCCGGAAGAACTTAAGGATAAGTTTGTGATTTTATTTACGGGAAGATATAGCAAGGAGAAGTCACATAAAGTTTTGATTGATGCGGTTAAGCGAAGTAAATATGAAAAAGATATCCAATTGATTTTTGCAGGTGCTGGTCCATTGGAAGAAAAGTTGAAGGAGTATTCTAAAAAGAACCTTACAAATATGCCACAATTCCAATTCTTTGGTCGTGAAGAGATGGTTGATTGCATTAATTATTCGGATTTATATGTTCATCCTGCAGAGATAGAGATTGAGGCGATAGCATGTTTGGAGGCTATTGCTTGCGGGTTGGTTCCGGTTATTGCAAATAGTCCTAGATGTGCAACTAAAGCATTTGCTTTGGATGAAAAGAATTTGTTTAAAAATAAAGATAGCAAAAATCTTTGTGCAAAAATTGAATATTGGATAGAACATCCCGAAGAAAAGAAGGCTAGAAGTTTGGAGTATTTGGGGTTTGCGACTGAGTTCGACCAAGATAATTGTATGGATAATATGGAAAAAATGCTGAAAGATGCGATTGAGTTGCGAGCAAAAAAGGGGAATAGTGTAAACGACTAAAATTGAACAGATATAAAATTATCTAATAAATTATAAACTTAAGTTAGATTAAAAAATAAAGGATTAAAAAATGTACACAAAGAAAAATTGCAAAGTCTATAAATACTCGGATGAAATTAATGATGATTTTGCTGGCACAAATGTGAAAAAGAAAAAACGAATTGACGGTAAATATTTATATATTAATAACAATTTATTTTTTAAAGTAGGCAAGTTTTTGCTGTATTGGGTAATTGCCATTCCTGTGGTTTGGATTTTTTGCAAAATAGCATTTTTAACCAAAGTTAAAAATAAAAAGGTACTTAAAAAGTATAAAAAAACGGGCTATATAATGTATGGTAATCATACGGGATTTACAAGCGATGCATTTCATCCAAATATTGTAAATTTGCCACACCGAACTTATATTTTGGTGAGTGAAGATGCTGTTAGTATTAAAGGTATTAAGACGATGGTTGAGATGCTGGGCGGTATTCCTGTTGCAAGTGATATGGTTGCAGGGCTTAATTGTTATAAGGCTATAAAGAAGCGTGTGGTGGACGAAAATTCGGTGCTGATGATTTATCCAGAGGCACATATTTGGCCATATTATGTTGGTGTTAGAAATTTTGTTGACCACTCGTTTAGATATCCTGTAAGTTTGGGGGTTCCAACATTTTGTATGACGACTGTTTATAAAAGGCGGAAGTTTTTGCCGATGATTTTCAAAAAGCCTAAAATTGAAGTTTACATTGATGGTCCATTCTTTCCCGATTCTAACTTAAAACCGCGTGAAGCACAAAAACAATTGCGTGATGTAATTTATGAAAAGATGTTGGAGCGAAGTAAACTTTCAAATTATGAATATATAAAATATGTTAAAATTGAAAACGAAAACGATTCTATTAATTTAATAAACAATAACGAAGATGCGATATAAAAATTCACATTTTCTGACTTAAATTTTTTGAAAAAAATAAATTTTAATTTTAAATGAAATAAAGGGTGATTTTTTAGTAAATCATCCTTTATAAATTTTTGCGATATCAAAATTAGGGTCAAAATTTGGGGTTTTTAAGAGTTTGGGGGCTTGATGATAGTTTGGTTATGAGGAAAAAATATGCAAATTTAGGGGTAAAAATATTTTTTAAAAATTTGAAATAAAAACAATTTGAAATATAAGTTTTAAAGGGTAAAAAGACTTTTTGTTGGTCGCGGATTATTAAAGTGTACGACTAAAAATTGTTTACAAATGAATTTTCATTGAGTATAATTACTATTATGTAGAAAGTTAAATTTGGGCGGGTTTAAAAATGTGTAAATTCAGGTACGAAAAAATGTGTCTAATAATCGGGTGTGTTATAAAGGTCGTCTTGGATAGCGAGCGGAATGAAAGTTGATTTTAGATAATAAGTGATACAAAATATATTTTTTGAGTAAAGTATAGATAACGAGCGGAATGAAAGTTGTCTTGCAAATAATGAGGGGCGTGATTATCTATGGATGACGAGCGGAACAAGGCTGACTTGTGAAAATGAGAAAAAGAGAGGGTTTTGGATAATGAGAGGAGTGAGAGTTTGCTTTAAGATAACGAGAGGAGTGAAAGTTTTTTTGTAGAAAATGAGAAAAAATAAAAGGTTGCTTTTATTGATAAGTGGTATAAAAGTGGATTTCGGATAATGAGGCATAAAGTTGCTTGTGGATAACGAGAGAAGTAAGGGGTAACTTTATATAATAAGTGATGAAGTGATTCTTGATTGGTGGGAATAAAAGTAAAAATTTGGTTGATTAACAATTTGGTTTTAGTGGAGGTTTATAATGAAAAAAGGCAGTATTAGAAAAAGTTTTGTGGTTAAGGAATCTATGGTGGATTGCTTTGGTAGGCTTTCTTATTTTGAGTTCTTTAAAATGATTGAAAATGTTGCTGGTGTTCATGCTGAAAAAATGGGACTTGGGATGGGCAATCTTATGAGAATAGATAACGCGACATGGGTAATATCCAAAATTAGAATTGAGTTTGAAAATTTTGATTTTGCTGTAGGGGACAGGGTGGATATTGATAGTTTTATTTTGAAACCAACGCTTATAAAAAATGAGAGGTTTTATAAAGTTTGGAAGAATAAAAAAGAAGTCGCAAGAATCTATTCAGTTTGGTGTATTATTAACAAAGATACACGAAAACCCTTGCGTTCGGTGGAAATACAATGTTTGCAAAACAATGAAATTAAATTTTCGAGCAAAGGTTTAAATATTAAATTTTCCAATGTTCAAAAAGATGATTTTGCGGGAAGCGAAGTGGCGGAAAAGAGAGTGGTTAAATTTACAGATTTGGATATTAATAATCATCTTAATAATTGTGTTTATACAAAGTTTGTTTTGGATGTTTTAGGACGAGATTTTTTTGAAAACCATTTCATTCAAAATTATGAAATACATTTTTTGAAAGAAGCACATTTTAACGATGAATTAGAAATTTTCAAAAAATGTGAAGGTGACAAAATTTTAGTGTTTGGAAAAATTAAAGATGAAGTGATTTTTGTGGTGCAAATTGATGCGAAAAAGAGATAAAATTATTTTATGAATTTAACTTTAAAATGAGGGTGGTTTTTATAAAAAACTGCCCTTTGTGATTTTTTAAAACTTAAAATTAGGGCAAATTTGGGGTGTATTTCGGGGAATAGGTTCTGCTTGATAAATTAATCGGGCGGTAAATGGTTGCAAATATAGGGCATATAAACAGTTAAGTTTTATGATGTTTAATAAGGTGAAAAATAAGCATTTTGCATATAGGATAAAATCAGAAAAGGTTAAGTGTTATACGAAGAATTAATACAATATTGATATTTAAACCTTTCAAAAAGGTTATTCCAAGTTGAGACAACTAATTGAATAAGTACACAAATTTTTAATTGGTGGGTATAAATTCAAAATAGTAAAAACGATTTATGTAAAATATAAGTGCTTTTAGCCAACCATAATGTTTTGTGAACTTATAGCGAATTAGAAAAAGGGCGTAAAAATAAGTTGCAATTTTAATTGCGGGTGTGGTAGACTAAAAAACGAAAAAGTTTGATTTTAGAGGGATAAATTGTTATGGACAAATTTAAACTTGTTGTTATTATAAATGGAAGAGGCGGGGTTGGAAAAGACACTTTTTGTAATGTTATTTCCGATTGTTTTAATTCGCTTAATGTATCTAGTATTGACCCAGTGAAGGATATTGCGAGAACTATAGGCTGGGAGAATGGAAAGGAGTTGAAAGACCGTAAATTTTTAGCCGACTTAAAGCAACTTTTGGTTGAATATAATGATTATCCGCTTACATACCTTTTGAGTGAGTATAAAAGGTTTGTTGAAGATGATGTTTATCAGGTTATGTTTGTACATATTAGAGAACCAAAAGAAATTGAAAAGTTTAGGTCAAGAATAAACGAAAGATGTGTGACTTTAAAAATTACAAGAAATGACCTTGAAAATATGGTTTACGGAAATTCCGCCGATGATGGAGTGGATGACTATGAGTATGATTATGTTTATCATAACGACACGCCATTGGAAGATGTTTCGCTTGAAATGTTAAAGTTTTTTAACTCCATTTTAGATAGCGAAAAAATGAAAGAGTTTCCGCATCAATAAGTTGCTAAATATGAATTTAAATAGGTTTAGGTGATAAAATAAGTTTTAAAAACTTTGGTTTGATGTGGTTAAAAGTTTTTTAAGTTTATAGCAAAAAATTTTAAGTTTATATATGTATATTATCGGAAGTTGTCGGCAAGCAGCCCGAAGGGATAAATCCCCGCAACTGATGTTTATTCAAACTGAGATGCCACGGGTTACATCGTGGTGGTTGCGATTAGCAACTTAAAATTTAACTCGTTTAAATTTTAACATC
>CAYSOX010000011.1:0-43770 GCA_964432825.1 uncultured Lachnospiraceae bacterium | reverse complement strand
TCTTGCTCAATGAATTTTTGCAGAACATTTTCCATTAAATGTCCGCCACGATTTTTTCTTCCATTAGAGCCCAGTCCAACTTCAACACCAGTTGCATAATCCACTAAATTGTTTACTAAATGATTAGAAATTAAGTTAAACAACCCCGTTTTTCTCATAAATCTTTTTAAAAGTTCTATATCATCAATATTTGTAAAGTTATATTCTAGTTTTTCATCATCATCAATAACCTTGATTTCGTTCTCTCTCACAGCAATAAGTAGTGGTAAACATTTTCTGATTTCGGGATATCTTTTGAATAAGTTATCAAAATCGCTTTCAATATTTTTAGAACCAACAAGCGAATTCATAATATTTAATTCAACTTTGATTTTATCTATATTTTTGTAAACTGTATTAAAGTTAGTATAATAATCATAAGGTGCAATGCAATCTGTAAATGTACTAAACCATTCTTTAAATTTTCTTTTCATTTTATTTCTCCAATTATAAATTAAAATCTTTTGGACATTTTCCATCTTTTGTTTTCCACATGGCATTTCCGCTTAAGCTACTTCCACCAACAAATCCAGCTGAAGCAGATGGACTACTAAATAAAATATCTTCATTTGTAACACCTTCATTATTGATTTTATTCTTATGTTGTTCTCTTGCTTTAATCGTAAAACCATGTGCACTTTTATTAATTACTGGATTTATTTCACTGCCTTTTAACAATACAAATCCTTCGTTTGTAAATACGCCATATGCCTTATATTTACCTTGAAAAGTGAATAATGGCACATCTTCAATATTCTTTGAATTCTTTGTTATTGTTTGTTTTATTAGAGGTTCAAATACTTTATAGCCAAGAATACTAATCATAACACAGGCATCATCAATAAAATCTTGCAATTCACTTTCTTTTTCTTCTGTTATATTACCTTGATTTGGTTCGTTGCCATTTTGCACATCATACCTGCAAGCATCTTTAGCAAGTTTAGTAAATTTGTTTTCTAAATAACTTATTTCCGTTGGACCAAAAGAATCGTTTTGAGTAGTAAAAGCAATTATTTCATTCCAATCTGACCAATAATTTTCTTTTTCATTTTTTATATGCTCATTAAGTCTACAATATAACCCTTTCCCATTTTTTCTAATACCAGCTTGACCAATATAAATTGTTTTATTTCCAGTTTCTGCATTTTCGCCAATTAGAAAATAAATACCAGTTTGATTTAAATGTTTAACAATATCTCCATTTCCTTCTTTACAATTGTCTAACATTAGTCTTGGAATTTTATAAATAACGCTAAGTCTATTTTTCATGGTACACTTAATTCTGTTTGTTGGTTCGCCATCAATCATAAACATTGATATTTCTTTTGGTTTATTACTCATTATTTTCTCCTTTTGTAATTTATTACAACAATTTCGGTTATATCGCCACGCTTGTGTGCTTGACAGTTTATCATTCTTTTTGCAAAAACTCTCTCAATTTCAAATCCTTTATATAAATCATCGAAGAAGTCGTCTTCTTTGTCTGTGTTCTTTGGATCAGAGTTTGAAAGCATAAGCAAACAATTTTTATCGTTTAATGTTTTGTAATGATTTGCAAGTTTGATTTGGTCATCATCATCAAAGCCAGATTTATCGTAACTTACGAATGAATTATTTTCTATAAGTGGGCGATAAGGTGGATCAAAATATACAAATGTGTTATTATCGGCTTTTTCTAAAACTTGTTCATATCCACCAAAGCTTATTTCAACTTTTTGCAGTAATTTTGCACACAATCTTAAATTATCTTTATCGCAAATTAAAGGATTTTTATATTTGCCATGTGGCACATTAAATTTTCCATCTTTATTAACCCTATAAAGTCCATTGAAACAAGTTTTGTTTAAGAATACAAAATCTGCACATTTTTCAAAATCATAATGACCATTTAAGCGAATTTCGTTGTATCTATTTCTAACTTTGTAAAAATAATTAGTTCTATCTTCACTTGTTAAATAATCTTGTTCTAAATCTTGTAATTGGTTTATAACTTCTTCAACATCCGCTTGAATGCAACGATAACAATTTATAAGTTCCTTGTTGATGTCGTTTATATACGCTTTTTCAATATTATAATTTTGCAAGATATAAAAAAGGATTGCTCCACCCCCAACAAAAGGCTCAATATATGTTTTAATTTTGCCTTCTGTAAGTTCTCTTGGAAACATTTCAGCAAATGTATTTATAAGCTGACCTTTACCACCAGCCCATTTCAAAAATGGTTTTGCAACACCTTTACACATTTTTATTCTCCTTGTAAACTTCCATCACTTCAGAGATGTCGCAATCTAAAACTTTACAAATACGCAAAAGAACATCCATACTTACTTGCTCATTTTTCCCAAGTTTAGCAAGTGTAGATGTTCCAATATCTGCTTTCATTCTCAAATCGGTTTTTGTCATATTTCTATCAATTAGTTGTTTCCATAATTTGTTATATGAAATACTCATTTATATACACCTCAATATATTACTACATTTCTAATATAGCAAATAAATTTTAATAATGCAACAAAATATTTGTATTTTGAAATATTTTATCTCAAAACAGGCATTAATATGGCCAAAGAAAAAGACACTCAATGAGGTTTTGGGGTTCACCCCAAAAGTTAGACAACTTTAGGAGGTTCACTTCATTTTAAGTGTCTTTTTATATGGCATAATATTTTGTTTATTGTTGGATGGACTTATCATCAGTTTCAAAAGGGATAACTCTTAGTTTGTGGTTTTTTATTAGGATGTAAACCGTAAAACTATAAAGTAAGTTGTTTTATTTATTATCCAATTTATTGAGGTGGTTGAGTTTCTGCTTCTAGATGTTTTTCTTCATTTGGGGTGGTTTTTTCTAAATATTTTTGTTTTTGGTCGCGAATTATTCCGTAAATGCTAAAACCTAAAATTACAGCACTGAAAATTGCCCCAAAATAGGAGTGAAGAAGTATCATATAAATGGCATTAAGTAAAATCCTTATAAAAGTGCCACTTTTTACAATCACCACATTGGCAAACATTATTGCAATTAGGTATATAACCATTGAAAACATTGGAAGTAGCGAAATTGCACCCGCCCAAGTAATGATTGAAAATACAATAGTCACGGCGATAGTTGAAAGCGATAATAAAAGATTATATTTAGTTTTATTTTTAGTTTCTAACAAAAATAGAATTATTAAAAACACAAGTTCTATTGCACCCGTAATTGCCCCCGTCCATCCGCCAAGCAATGCATAATGCGAACTAAAAAGAATGGTAGAAATAATTAAGTTAATTAAAATTTTAACTTTGTTTTTGCAAAGCATAGAAACAATGCAAAAAACATCCGAAATTATCACTATAATTTGCGATAAAATATATAACATATAAGTTGTCCTCGGTTTATTCGATAATTAAAAATTGTAAAACCCGACAAAAAATACCAGTGGTGAAACCCTCAAAATTTCAGCTATTGGGTAAGGGTTTAGGAAGTGTGTTAAATTGAAGAGGTTTAGGTCGTGCGGTTTTGGGTCTATTGTTTGAGGGGTTGGGAAGTGTGTTAAATTGAAGATGTTGAGAGTTGCAAGTCTAACCGTCCAATATCCTGCAAAGTTTGGGAAGTGTGTTAAATTGAAGCGTTTGAGGTCGTGCGGTTTGGGTCTATTGGGTGAGACTTTGGAAAGGAGTGTTAAATCTATCTATTTACTGTGTTAAATTAAACCAGTCCCAAAAAGTGGGGTGTTGAGTACCCCTAAAATGGGGGAGTTATGCGGTGTAGCCCAAAAATAAGCGGACAAACGGTTTTGTATAGTTTTTTGTTGTTCGCTTAATGATAATAATTAGATAGCCCCGACCAAATTTCTTCAGTGTAATTCTCGGGCGGATTAGTTTGCGGTATAGTTATGGGTTAGTTTATTGATTTTAATTCCGTTAAAAGATAGTTTGAAGTGTAATTTGCATCTTTTAATTTTTGGTAACAATGTAAGCCATTTTTGTCGGCTTTAAATAGGCTTTGTCCCGCTTTTTTGCCAGATGTTATAACCTCAACTGAGCAATTTACAAATTCAAATTGCCCAGGGTCAATCAATGCGATTATTGAAAGTGCGTCAAATACGGCAAAACAGGTTGGGTCGATTGGTTCATAACTTCCTTCAATCATTTCTTTTATTGCAACTTGTGTTGGAGAGTTGGTGTTTTCATAAAAATATTGTTTTTTAATTTTGCAGGCGATTCCAAGTTCCATGGTGTTAAACACTATAGGTATTCCGCATTTTGAAACAATGCCAAATGCCTCTGGGTCAAAATAGGCGTTAAATTCGGCATATTTGGTGATATTTCCCTTTCCGGCAACCGAACCAATCATTGAGTAAATGCATTCAATTTTGCCAACAATTTCGGGGTGATTGATTATAAGTCGGGCAACATTTGTAAGTGCACCAAGTGTTACAATTGTCACTAGAGTATCTGCATTTTTGATTGTGTTAAACATAGCAAGGTCAGAATTTTCTAGTTGTTTACCAAATCGCGGAATTTTAAAATTGCCCAGTCCGGTGGCTCCATGCACATTTTCTGCCGAACTTTTTTCTTGTGGAACAAGTGGGGTTTTTGAACCAATTGCCACTGGTACTCCGTCAAAGTAATTAGTGGCAAAATATTGCAAATTGTTGGATGTGTTCTCAATTGAAGTGTTACCGGCGGTGGCACAAAATAGGCGAATGTCAAAGCGGTCGCGATATTTTGATAGTAGTAGCAGTGCAATCGAATCGTCAATTCCGGGGTCGGTGTCAATAATCAATATTTTTTTGTCCATAATAATCTCCTAAAATAATTTTGATGTGTCTATTTTAATATTGTGTAGTTTGATGTAATCTAAAACTGAATTTAGTGTTGGCATACCCGTTTGGGCACCAAGTTTTGTGGTTTTAAGCCCAGCGCAAAGATTCGCAAAGGTAAGCGCTTCAAAAAG
Source organism: uncultured Lachnospiraceae bacterium (assembly GCA_964432825.1). GTDB lineage: Bacteria > Bacillota > Clostridia > Christensenellales > UBA1242 > UMGS1908. The sequence goes on along the minus strand of CAYSOX010000011.1, from coordinate 38,792 downwards.
TACAAGTCCTTTACTTATTCCAACCATAAATGATGCCAAAAAGGTGTCTCCGGCACCTGTGGTGTCCACAACTTCAACCGCTATTGCGGGGATATTTATGATTGATTTTCCGTCAAAGTAAAAGCAACCGTCTTTGCCTTTGGTTAAAATAAGTTTATTTGGATATTTTTCCAACACCGCAAACGGATTTTTGCTATCATAACCCAAAACTTGTTCAATTTCCACTTCGTTTACAATAACATAGGTAGAGTTTTCAAAAAGTTCAAAGGGGTAATCTTTTATGGGGGATGGATTTAAAACAAAAGGGATTCCATTTTCTTTACAGATTTTGTTTGCAAAAATTAGGCTATCTATTGGAACTTCAAACATTCCGCCAACCACTGCACATTCTTGCAGACCTTTAATTTTACCTTCCAAAAATTTGGTGTCTAAATAGGCATTTGCACCAGAAATAACCACAATTTGATTGTTTTTATTGCAAACGGTAATAGTTGCAATTCCACCCATAACATCCTTTACTTTTTTGATATAGTCGGTAGAAACTTTTTCGTTTTTTAAATGTTTGCAAATATTGGTGCTAAAAACATCTTCGCCGACCGCAGAAAATAGATTTACTTTTGCACCAAGTCTTGCCGAAGCAACTGCTTCATTGCATCCTTTTCCGCCAAAGCAAATTTTAAACTCTTCACCCGAAATTGTTTCTCCAATTTTAGGAATTGTAGATGTGGTTACCACCAAATCGGTGTTTATGCTACCAACTACGCCAATTTTATTTCTCATAAAAAACTCCCTAATGCTTTATTTTAAAATATGATTAAATTTTATACTATGTGATGTTGATTTACTCAAGGGTTTGCCAATCAATTTGCTAACGTCTTTTTTGTATGAAACCTCAGCAAACCGTTTAAAAACAAGTTTTGTAAACCAGTCGACCTTTACGCAAATCTTGTTATGCAACGCTTAAAAACTTTTAGTATACCAAAGGTTCTTTTAGGCTATTTAATGGCAACCGCAAATATTAAGTTTTAGTAATTTGTTACTATCAATAATTATATCAAATAATATACCTTTTTAACAACTTAAAATTAGCGATATTGCAATTAATCCTATCTTTTCTAGAATAAAAATCCAAAATATTAGTCACAATAATTTTATGGAAAAGATATTAAAAAAGACATTACTGGATGAATTAAAAGGGCGGTTTGAAGGCTGTACCGATTTTATAGTTATTGATAAAGCGGTGCAAACCGCCACCGTTCATCTTTTATACATAGATAATTTGGTAAACAAAATGCAGGCATCCACATGTATTTTTGAGCCATTAAACAAGGTAGAAAGTCTTTCTACTATTGATGAATTAATGCAAAAAATCACAATAGCAGGTGCAAGCAAAAAGCAAAATATGAAAGAAATTGTGAACGATTTGCTGTCGGGGTGCATAATTATCATTTTGGATGAGACCGAAAGTGTGCTTAGTTGTCCGTGTGCGGGGTTTGAAAAAAGAGCGGTAACCGAACCGCCAACATCGGCAGTTTTGAAAGGTCCTAGGGAAGGCTTTGTAGAAGATATAAACACAAACATTAGTATGATAAGAAGAAAATTAAAGACACCCGATTTAAAGGTTGAGGAGTTAAAAGTTGGCAAATACACTCAAAGCAAGGTGTGTTTAGTTTATATAAGTTCCATTGCAGAATCCGAGGTTGTTGACAAAATCCGAACAAGGCTTAAAGGTATTGAAATTGATGGGATTGTGGATAGTTTTTATTTGCAATCCAATCTTGAACAAAAGCATAGTAACCTTTTTAAACAGGTGGGGAATACCGAAAAGCCAGAGGTTGCAACGGCGAAACTGCTAGAAGGTCGGGTGGTGATTTTTTCGGACGGGTCACCCTTGGCGCTTACACTTCCATTTGCCTTGATTGAAGATTTTCAAAGCAGTGACGATTATTTTGGGCACCCAATGAAGGCAAGTTTTGTAAGACTTCTTAGGCTTTGGGGCTATATATTAAGTATCACACTTCCGGGTATGTATGTGGCACTTCAAAGTTTTCATTTTGCTTTATTGCCAATAGACTTTTTGATATCTATACAAAGCAGTATTCAAAACTTATCCTTCCCGCCATTGATAGAAATATTGATAGTATTATTTTTGTTTGAAATATTAAATGAAGCAAGTATTAGAATGCCCAAATATTTAGGAATGGCGTTGAGTATTGTTGGGGCTTTGGTTTTAGGCGATGCCGCCGTTCAAGCAGGAGTTATTTCTCCGCCGTCGGTAATTATGGTGGCGGTTAGCGGAATAACACTTTATATGGTTCCCGACCAAACAGCAACGGCGTCTATTTTAAGGCTATTTTTTACAATTATTGGTGGTGTTGCAGGGTTTTACGGAATGCTTATTGGGTTTATTGCACTAACTTCATATTTGATGACCTTTGATTCGTTTGGAACACCGTATTTTGCACCATTTGCACCCTTTATTAAGTCGGATAAAAAGGACGGGTTTATAAAGGTTCGTCAAGATGAAATGTTAACAAGACCAAAGACAATTCCAAACAACAACCCCGTTCGTCAAAAAAATAAATACAATGCAAAAGGGAAGGGAAAGTATGAAAAAACAATTGACGACTAATCAGGCATGTGTATTATTGGCGGTTTGTTTATTAAGTACCAAAATTCAGCGACTTCCTGCACTCTTGGTTGAAGATTTTGGGCGGGATTCGTGGATAATGTTTTTCATTATGCTAATATTTGATTTTTTGGTGGCAATTCTATTTATTCACTTTTTAGTAAAATTGGAAGATAAAACCTTTTTTGAATTAATAAAAGAAAGGCTGGGAGTATTCGGAAAAATAGTGTTTTCAATACTTCTTATGGTGTTTTTCCTTGCAAAAGCAATAATTACATATAAAGGTATTCATGAGTTTTTTGCCAATGTTTTGTTCGACAAACTTCCGTGGAAATATTTTAGCATTTTATTTATTTTAGTCCTATTAATTATGGTGTTTGGCGGGTTAAATAGTCTTGGTAGGTCGGCAGAACTATATGCATTTATGATAGGTTTTGGAATGTTTACCACCTTACTTTTAGGGGTGGGGGAAGTTAAGTTGATAAACCTTTTGCCCGTGCTAGATTGTGACTTTTCGGGCTACTTAAAGGATGTTTTAAGGTATCAACCATGGATGGGCGATTTTATGGTGTTGCCATTGTTTTTTGGAAATGTTAAAATCACCAAAAGCCCCAAACTCCGCCTTTCCACGGCATATATAACGGCGGGGCTAGTGAGTGTAGTTGAAATAGTATTTTTTTATGGAATTAATCAATATTTGTCTGTTTACCAATCAAATGCATTGTCTGCAATCACCCATTATTCGCTAATAGGTTTAGGCATTGGTAGACCCGATTGGTTTTTGGTGCTATTCGTGTTAATTTCTAAAATCATATCAACGGGACTATATGTTTATGGTTACACAAAGTGTATTAGTGAAATTATAGGGGTGCAAAAGAATTACATAACACAATTAATATCGGTTGCAAGTTTATATTTTATTGAATATTACCTATTCAAAAACCTAGAAAATTCTGCAAATTATTATCGCAATGTGATTTGTTATATTATGTTCGGAATAAATTGCATTATTATTGTACTTTTAATGATTTTGATGTTAAAAGAGTCAAAAAAAGAAAAAACGCCACAGATTGTCAATTTTTATAAGGCGAGGTGCGAAATATGATGACTTTTATAAAAAAACATTTGTGGATTTTAGTTTTAATTGTAAGTTTAATATTAATTCCGCAATCTTTAAATATTCAGTCCGAACTTAGTATGCGAATAATTGTCACCGCAATTGGTGTGGATTATTCAGACGATGGAAAATTTCAAGTAATTGCACAAGTAGTGCGACCTAGCGACGGAAGTACAAGTGAGGGCGGTAGTGCTGGGCTAGACTTTATAACAACCGAGGGCGATACCGTTTCAGATGCTATGTACAAAGCCTCATTTTTGATAGGGAAAACAGCGGGACTTGGGCATGTAAACGCGGTGGCATTTGGTAAAAGTGTGGTTGAAAAAGAGAAATTAGAGCAATCCTTAGATTATTTTGTTCGTGATACCCGAATACCGACGGCGTGCTTATTGCTAATATGCGATGGCGAGGCAAAAGACGAATTTAAAAAGAGTAAATCATTAGAATTATCTAATGCGGTTGGTATGCAAAAGTTGTTTTTATATAAAGAACTTTCGATGAATGGCACGATGATGCAACTTGGTAAGTTCGTAAATGATTATTATAGAATAGGCGGAACGGGGCTTATTAGTGAAATCAAGTTTGTAGATGAAATTAGCGAAAATTCCGAAAGTGCCGGAAATAGTGGGGCTGAGGGAGGAACAGGTGGAGAGTCTAGTGGCGGAAATTCTTCCGGAGGGTCTAGTGGTGGAAGCCAAAATTCGCAAAGTGGTGGCTCAAGTCAGGGCGGAGGTTCCGGTGGTCAGTCAGGAAGTTCAAGTCAAGGTGCTGGTGGTCAAAATGGCGGTGAGCCTAGTCAAAGAGTGGTTTACGATAATAATGTATATCTTTTTAAAAATGGCAAAAAAGCCTTGATTTTTACCGAAAAAGAGGGGGTGTATGGTTTAAACTATGCAAACCCAAAATCAACTTCGGGAATAATCACATTAGAAGATATTTCAGATGACGAATATTATGACAATGCAAGGGTTTCAATGTTTGTTCGAGATAAGCGGGTTAAAATAGCGGTAGATTTTTCAGGGGATTTACCAAAATGCAAAATGACCATTTCAACATCTAGAAATGAAGTTATTGAAATTGAAAATGAAAGCGGTGAAAAATTGGAAACACTTTATGTTCAAAGCGATTTTATAACCGAAGAGTTAAAAGATAAACTAAAAAGCAAAATGCGAAATGAGGTTCTAAAAACCTTCAGTTTGGCACAAGAAGTGCAAGCCGATGTCTTTCATTTAGGTGAGCAAATTTATAGTTTGCATCCTAAAAGATGGCATAAGTTTTATGAGAAATTTGGTGAAGATTATATAAACCAAATTGAGTTTGATGTCGAAGTAAAATTGGATAAAAGATTATAAATTTGACAGATTCCTTTTTATATGTTATACTAATACAAGTAATATCCATGAAGAATGGAAATTTTGCGGTAATTATCTTAATTGCAAAATATGACTGATACAATTTTTAATAAGCCAGCAAGATGTTGTTTAAAGGCAAATTTAATTACACCTTTTTTGGAAAAGCGTGTAAATTAATGCCTAAAATATTAAGATAATTTTCGTTCAACGTGTATATTTTGTTGGTTAACATCAAAAGAAGGAAGGGAAGATGAATAAATTAAGAATAAAATCTCGTTTAGAAGAAATTAGAGATGTCGTGTATGGTTTGGAAAATGAACTAAGTGTTGAATATGATAAACTAGAAACTAATAGGTTTAAAAGCGAACAAGAAAAAAAGGTTTGCGAAGAACGGGTGATGCATTTATCTAGACAAATAAACAGCGCAAAGGTTAAATATTTTCCAGAAATACTTTTGGCGGGCGTAAAACTTAGACGAGAAGATGTTGCGTATCTATTAAAAACAGGTGCGATTGAAAATAAATTATATCAAATGGGTCGAACGGAAGAACAAGTTTTGAGTGCAAAACAAACACTTGCAAATTATTCAAAGGGCGGAACAACGAGTGCCAAAAATAGACAAAATAATAGTAGTGAAGAAAATATTAATGTATTAGAAAGAGCAAAAAAGGTATTTAAAAGAAAGCCCAAAGACAAAGTTTTGGGCGATTTTGAATATACCACGCCTCAAGAAGATATAGACAAAGCGGTAAAAAGGCAGAGGACTATAAAAAAACTAAACCGCTTTATTGCGGGCGGTTTTGCTACACTAATGCTTTCAACTTCAATCCTTGCTGGATACACGGTGTATGATAAGCAATCGGAAGTGGTCACTGCAGAAACGGTAGAAAGTGCAAACGAGGGCAACCAAGCGAGCGAAAGCGTGGAAATTCCTAGTAGTTCAACTGGTAGCGGAAATATTTTAGGTAGTGAGGTTCGTGACGACGGCACGCTTTTTTATAATTATTCTAACTATGTGGCAAAGGTAAGCAATGACCCCACTATTCAACAAAATTATGAGAAAATGCTAAAAGATACAAGGGAAAATCCAACCTACGAGGGTGGCTCGGGCGGAGAGTTTGTTTATTTGGATAGCAATACCATAGCAGGCATTAATGCAACAAATTTTGTGCGTGAGTTATTTAATAATTCTTCCAATGAAAAATATAGAGAAATTGGGCAAGTTTTAACCAATGAGTTTTCGACAACCGCAAAATCTGCAACAAATTATGTTGAAACCTCAACCGAGGTCGGTACAGGAATAAATTATGCGGGGTGTTATGGGCTTTTTCAAATGGGGGTGGATGCCGTGGTCGATGCCAACCGCTTGGCACACGATTTGACGGGTAGGTGGCTTTTGCAAACCGAAATTGCAAGAGGGACGGGCTTACAAAGTATGAGCCAATTAAATGACGAAGACTTAAAAAGGTTGGATTCTCCTGAGTTTGGTGCCGTGGTTAGTTTGTTTGTTGACGCTTGCAATATCAACTATTTAAAGAGTTATAATATACAAAGCGGTAAGGACAATATTGTAGGGACCTATCTATATGGCATAGGAAATATGCAAAAGTTCTATAATAACGGAAAACTTGACGAGATTAAAAACTTAAAATATTGCAGATTACAAACCGAGATAGATAAAGTGCTTCAAGAAAGGCTGAGAGCGTTATTAAGTGAAAACGGTTTAAATGAATACAAAAATAGCACTTACACAAAATCATATGTCAACAGAATTTCTGCAATAACTTCCAATAGTGAATACGGGCTTGACGCCGCCCAAAAAGAGAAAGAAGACATCGCTTCCGGCGTCTATTTTGAACAAAACGATAAACAACAATAGACAGATTGTTTAAATTCTTATTTATAATTGTTTGATAGAGGTATCTAATTCATCAACACTTTTTGGATAAAAATCTTAAAAGTGTTATTTTTTTTGGCAAAGTTTTTGGAATAAAATCCCAAAACTTCCGAAATTTACCAAGTTTTTGGAATAAAATCCCAAAACCATTGACATTTTTGAATTTTTTGGATAAAATATATTTAAAAGTCTTAAAGGAGAGTTTTATGCTTATAAATAGAAATGAATATTTGAATAGGCTAATCGCACTGAAAGATAAAAAGGTTATAAAAATTATAACGGGTGTTAGAAGATGTGGAAAATCTACACTAATGGAAATTTATAAAGACTATTTGCTTAAAAATGGTGTTGACAAGAAAAACATAATTTCAATAAATTTTGAAGATTATGATTTTTACAACCTTAGAGAACCAAGCGTGCTACATTCTTACATCAAAGAAAAATTGGACGACAATAATCAAAACTATATTTTCCTTGATGAAATTCAACATGTGGAAGACTTTCCAAGGGTGGTGGATAGTTTATTTATTAAAAATAATGTGGATATTTATATCACTGGCTCAAATGCCTATATGCTTTCTAGCGAGTTGGCAACGCTAATTTCGGGTAGATATATAGAAATTTCAATGTTGCCGTTGTCTTTTGCTGAATTTGTTGAGGCTAGTGGGGATAAAAAAGAACTTTCAAAAAAATATGTTGACTATATTCAAAATAGTTCTTTTCCGTACACTTTGGAACTTCGTGACCAAGTAAATGAGATAAAATCTTATCTTGATGGAATTTTTAACACGGTTGTTGTAAAAGATATTGCGTCAAGAAAGAAAATTTCTGATGTGTTAATGCTTGAAAGTGTTACAAGGTTTATGTTTGATAATATAGGGAATCCGCTTTCGGTTAAAAAAATTGCTGACACTATGACTTCGGACGGCAGAAAAATTGATGTAAAAACGGTCGAAAAGTTTATATCCGGACTTACCGAAAGTTTTGTTTTATATAAAGCAAATAGGTATGATGTAAAAGGGAAACAATATTTAAAAACGCTTGAAAAATACTATGTTGTGGATATAGGACTTAGATTTATGCTTCTTGGAAACCGCTCAGCCGATGTTGGGCGCATCTTGGAAAATGTTGTGTATTTGGAACTTTTGCGTAGAGGGTATGAGGTGTATGTTGGAAAAGTTGACGACACCGAAGTTGACTTCGTTGCAATGGATAACAAAACAACAATGTATTTTCAAGTTTCAGCCTCGGTTAGAGATGAAAAAACATTGGAGCGAGAACTAAAGCCTCTTCAAAACATAGGGAATCACTATCCAAAGTTTATTTTGACCTTAGATGATGACCCTGAAGCCAATTTTGGTGGCATAAAAAAATTAAACGCTTTAGATTGGCTTTTGGGGGACATCGAATAAATTTAAGAAATGCGATTTATAAAAATCTTTGTTTTCAAGAGTACTTTCCAAAGTGATAACGAAACAAAATTTTTGTCTACAAGAATAAATTTTTTAAAGAAACATTAAAGAACAAACAAAAGACGATAGTGGTTCTATCGTCTTTTAAAGTTGGGTTAAAGCCATTTAAATAGTTTTTACCATATCATATAAAGTTAAAGTTTTTTAAGGTTTAATTGGTTAAGTTTTTATTTTTGTAGGTTTTAAGTTGTTAAAAGTGTTTTAATTTGCAAAACTATTTGCTTATTTATTATTTTCAACCTCGGTTGTAGTGTCGGTAGATTTGTCCGATGCATCTAAAATGGTTGGAAATTGAAGATTGTGGTTGTTTTTAACTTGCTGGTCAACCCAACTTGAAATTTTAACTTGCTGACTGGTTCCAATATTGATTTTATCTAATATTTTTGAGAATATTGTTATTATGTATCCTGAAATTAATATTAAAATAATTATAAACAAGGTGTTTTCGCGTCCCACCCTTGCAATATCAAAAAAGTCGGGAGCAAATATTGTAAGTCCTAAGCAGAGTGCCGTCATTGCAGTGAATAGAATTCCGTTTAAAGTGTTCATAGGTTGGCAAAGTCGAAGTAACATTGCAAGACCGGTGAAGGTGAGTGCAATAGTGCACATAGAACTAATCAAAACTCTATCATCCCAGTTGCCTTGGGTTAATAAAACGAAAATATAAATTGCAATACAATTGATAAATAGTGTTAAAGCACCCGGAAGGGCATTTTTAAATAGGTTGTAAATAAATCGACCCTTTATGCGGTTTTTGTTTGGTTGCAGAGCAAGGAAGAAACTTGGAATACCTATAACAAAGAACTCTAGCATATACATCTGCAGTGGTGCAAATGGGTACAATTGGTGATTTACCAAAATGAATATTGAGAACAATATGGTAAATATGGTTTTCATAAAGAATAGGGCAGAAGAGCGTTGAACATTATTAATAACTCGTCGTCCTTCAAACACCGCTTGTGGCATCGAACTGAACTTACTATCTAGCAATACCATATGCGAAACACTTCTAACGGCTTCACTTCCGCTAGCCATAGCGATTGAGCAATCGGCTTCTTTTAGGGCTAAAATATCGTTTACGCCATCACCGGTCATAGCAACGGTATTGCCTTGAGACTTCATAGCCTTCACAAGTATTGCTTTTTGTTCGGGTGTAACTCTTCCAAAAACGGTGTATTTATTTGCGGCAGATATTACTTGAGATTCATTTAAGCCTTCTAGATTTATAAATGATTCGGTATCGTCAACGCCAACTCTTTTTGCAATTTCAGCAACCGTTAATGGGTTATCACCTGAAATAATCTTAATTTTTACATCATTATCTTTAAACCATTTAATAGTGTCTATGGCGTCTTCCCTAATGCGGTCTTCCAAAACAATTACGGCTACAATTGTTCGTGCGGTGTTTGGAAGATTTCCATCTCGGGTGATAGAGCCGGTGGAATTTGCTAGAACCAAAACACGATATCCATCTTTTGCATATTGGTCTATCATATCCTTAATTTTACCCTCTTTCATATTAGGTAAAACAAATTCTGGAGCACCAAGGATATATGTTCCAAGGTTTTCAAAGGTTACAGCACTTAACTTTCTAGCAGAAGAGAAAGGTAGGGTGGCAGTTGGTATAAGTTCTTTATTCATACCAAAATAGTTAATCAAACTTTGACTTGTTTGGTTGTTGTCACCTAAAGACGAAAGCATACTTCCAACAATTCGTTTTAGCGTCATTCCGCTTTTGTTTTGAACTTCAATGCAATTGTATACTTTCATAGTTCCGTCGGTAATAGTACCCGTTTTATCCAAACATAAAACATTGACTCTTGCAAGCATTTCAACACAATATAAGTCTTGAACCAATGTTTTCTTTTGGGCAAGTCTTATAACCGAAACGGTAAGTGCAACCGAACACAATAGAAACATTCCTGCAGGAAGCATACTAACAATTGCGCCCGCACTTTTTTCAACGGTTTCGGCAAATGTTCCGGTTTTTATGTAGTTATTAATGTACATCGCAATTGCAAGTGGGATAAGGATAAAACCAATCACTTTAATTGTCATATTTAGCGAGTTAAATAACTCAGATTTTGGCTTTTTATATTGTTTTGCTTTTTGGCTTAATTGTTCTACATAGCAATCGGCACCAACCTTGTCTACGCGGGCTTTACACTTTCCGCTAGAAATAAAACTTCCAGAATATAGGGTGTCGCCAACGGTTTTTTTGATGGTTACACTTTCACCGGTAAGCAAAGATTCATTTACTTCAACACTTCCTTCAACAATTATTGCATCGGCAACAATTTGTTTTCCGTTAGATAGACAAACAATATCGTCAATAACCACTTCGGCGGTGGTGACATCATATTCGCTTCCACCTCTTATAACTTTTGCGGTTGGCGCGGTTAAAAGACTTAACTTTTCAATGGTGCGTTTTGCCCTAATTTCTTGAATGATACCAATTGTGGTGTTTGCAAGTGCAATTACTATAAAAAACATATTTTTATATGATTGAGCAATCAACAAACTGATTGCAATTGCAACACAAAGCATATTAAAGAAGGTAAAAATATTGTTAATAAATATTGAGCGGTAGGTTTTAACATTTGCATTAGGTGTGGTGTTTACAAAACCCTTATTGATTCGTTCAATAACTTGTTCAACGCTTAAGCCTTCGTTTGGGTCGGGTTTTAGTCTTTTAATTTTCTTTTCGGGTATTTCGGGTGATTGTTTTTCGTCTAAAACCTTTTCAAATGCCGACTTTTTCTTTTTGCTTTTTTGCAGGGCAAGTTTTTTGTTTTGCTTCAAAGTTTGCTTGTTGTTATATGCTTCTTTAAAAGCAGGCTCAGAAGAGCCACTATTAAGTTTTTCCTGTTCTTCCGCTGGCTTTGTTTCTTCGTATACTTTAGTTTCGTCCATTAATTCATCCCTTTAAATTTTATTAATTTATATTTTACATAAATAATTGCCTATTGTCAACATTTTACAATTCTTTGTTCGTGAAACTTGAAATAACTTTTTTGTCTGGTACTAATATTTTATGCAAAATAGTGTTTTGCATTCTAAAAAAAATCTGCTATAATAGTATTTGAGGTGAAATTTATGGAAATAGAAAAATTATTAAGTTTAGAATTTAGTTTGCGACCAGTTCAAGTTCAAAACATTATCAACTTGTTGGATGAGGGTTGCACCATTCCTTTTATTGCGAGATATCGTAAGGAGTTGACGGGTGGGGTTGACGACCAAACACTTAGAAACTTTGATGACCGCTTAAAATATTTAAGGAATTTGGAAAAGCGAAAAGAAGAAGTTGCTCGTGCCATAACCGAGCAAGGTAATATGACCGAAGAGATTGAAGAGGCATTAAAAAATGCGTCAACAATCACCGAGGTTGAGGATATATATCGTCCATTTAAACCAAAAAGAAAAACGCGTGCAAGTGTGGCTATTGCAAAAGGATTGGAGCCTCTTGCTGACTTCATTTTATCACAAAAGGGCGGAAGTATCGAGGATAAAGCGGGCGAATTTATTGATGAAGAAAAGGGCGTAAATTCGGTTGAGGACGCTATTCAAGGAGCAAAAGATATCATTGCCGAAAAAATTTCGGATAATGCAAATTTAAGAAAGGTTCTTCGCGAACTACTTTTCAAAAAGGGTAGAATAAAGGCAAAATTGGATGACAAAAAAGAAGGTTTTGAAACTTATGAGGGCTATGCTAATTTTGATGCTGAAATTTCAAAAACTCCCGCCCATCGAATTTTGGCATTAAATAGAGGTGAAAATGAAGATTGCTTAAAGGTTAGTTTGGAGGTAAATGAAGAACTTGCACTTGCAGAAATTGAGGGAGAATTTATTGTTAAAAATTCGCCTTATGAAGAATTATTAAAAGAGGTATGCACCGATAGTTATGAGCGACTGATTTTCCCAAGCATAGAGCGAGAAATTAGAACGGCACTTACCGATAGTGCAAACGAGCAAGCAATCAAGATGTTTAAGGTAAATTTGGAGCCACTTTTGATGCAACCACCACTAAAAGGTAAGGTCATATTAGGGTTGGACCCTGCTTACCGAACGGGTTGCAAGATTGCCGTAATTGACCAAAATGGTAATGTTTTGGACACAACAGTTGTTTACCCAACTCCTCCACAGAGTAAAATTGATGAGGCTGAAGTTATTTTAACCGCACTTATCAAAAGACACAATGTAGATGTAATTTCAATAGGAAACGGAACGGCAACCAAAGAAAGTGAAATCTTTGTTAGTAACCTAATCAAAAAACTTGACCGAAAAGTTGAGTATGCGGTAGTTAATGAAGCGGGTGCTAGTGTATATAGTGCGTCCAAATTGGGAGCCTCAGAATTCCCCGATTTTGATGTTGCACTAAGAAGTGCGGTTAGTATTGCAAGAAGATTGCAAGACCCACTTGCCGAACTTATAAAGATTGATGTAAAAAGCATAGGCGTTGGGCAATATCAACATGATATGCCACAAGCAAGGCTTACCGAGGTTTTAGACGGAGTTGTAGAAGATTGCGTAAATAAAGTTGGCGTAGATGTAAACACCGCAAGCCCAAGTTTGCTTTCGTATGTTTCAGGGTTAAATAGCGGTATTGCAAAATCTATAGAAAAATACCGCCGTGAAAATGGAACCATTAAAAATCGTGAAATGCTTAAAAGGGTTCCAAAACTCGGTGATAAAGCATTTGAGCAATGTGCCGGATTTTTAAGAGTCGTTGGTGGGGAAAATGTTTTGGATAACACCGGAGTGCATCCTGAAAGTTATGATAAAGTTGAACCAATTTTAAACCACTTTAATTTGACAATTAGTGATATTGGTACGGACAAAATGCAACACCTTCCAACCTTAATTGAAAAAGAGGGTAGCCAAAAGGTTGCAAAGGCATTAAATATGGGCGAACCAACCTTAATAGATATCGCAAACGACCTTGCAAAACCGGGGCGGGATGTTCGTGACGAACTTCCAAGGCCAATGCTAAAAAGTGAACTTTTGGGCATCGAAAACTTGAAACCGGGAATGGTTATGATGGGTGTTGTTCGAAATGTTATTGACTTTGGTGTGTTTGTGGATATTTCTGTGCACCAAGACGGTTTGGTGCATATCAGCGAAATTAGTAAGGACTTTATAAAGCATCCAAGCGAAGTATTAAAGGTGGGGGATGTTGTAAAAGTTAAAGTTATGAGCATTGACCTAAACAAAAAACGAATTCAATTAACCATAAAAGGTGCTGTTGACGACGAGATAAATGTTTAATTTTCGCGTGCTTGCAGTTTATTTAGTAATTAGATTTTAAAAATTATTTTTATAAAGTGTAAAATATGAAATATTATAAAAATCATAATTATTTCGTTTAAACACTTGAAAAATCAAAATTAATATGTTAAAATATTGCACGAAATCCTTGCTTTGGGGTTTTTCCTGAAGCCGATTTAGTCCAAAAGGAGGTAAAACTATTTATGCAAAAGTATGAAATGTTATATATTGTTTCAACTGGAATTAGCGAAGAAGAAAGAGATGCTTGTTTAAAGAAAGTTGAAACTCTTATCACAAAAAATGCTGGCGTTATTGAAGGTGTTGAAAAGATTGGCGACAAAAAGTTTGCTTATCCTATCAATTACAAAACTGAAGGTTATTATTGCTTAGTAAACTTCACTTCTGAAAATAGCGACATCGCAAATGTTTTAGGCAAACAACTTAACATTACAGACAACATTGTAAGATATATGATTGTTGCTAAGTAATTAAATTTGTCTTAAAAATTAGGAGAAAATTATGAACAAAGTTATTTTAGTTGGAAATCTTGCAAGAGACCCTGAACTTACCACAACACCATCGGGTGTTAGCGTTTGTAGATTCACCGTTGCTGTATCAAGAGCCTATGCAAATGCGGATGGCGAAAGAGAAACTGATTTTATCAATTGCGTAGCGTGGAGAAATACTGCTGAATTCGTTTCTAAATATTTTAAGAAAGGAAGTTCGGTTGGCGTTGTCGGAAACATTCAAACAAGAAGTTATGAAGGTCAAGACGGCAACAAGCGTTATGTAACCGAAGTTAGTGTAGAAAATGTTGAATTTGTAGGCAGAAGAAGTGAAGGCGGGGAACCAACAGAAAAATCTAAATTTGATGACGAACCAAAGTCGACTTCAAATGCTGGTGGAAACAAAATCGCTAAGTTTGAACCAATCGATGATGACGATTTGCCATTCTAGTTTAGAAAACTAATAATAGAAGGAGAATATTCAATGAAACCACAAAGAAATAACGCAGGCTATGATGATAAGTCTGGAAAAAAGACTAAAAAGCAAGTAAAAAAAGTATGTGCTTTCTGCCAAGATAAGGTTGAAGATATCGACTACAAAGATGTTGCAAAATTAAAAAGATATATGACCGAAAAGGGCAAAATTGTACCAAGAAGAATTTCTGGTCTTTGCGCAAAGCACCAAAGAGAACTTACAAATGCAATCAAGCGTGCAAGAGTTATGGCATTATTACCATATAAAAATGACTAATTTGGTCAAGGTCAAAGGGCGGTGATTATTTCACTGCCCTTATGTTTTTTTTAGGGAGAGAATAATATGGGAGCAATAAAAAAATTTTTTAAGTCCAAATATTTTTATATCGTTTTAAGGGCGTTAGTCTTTATAGATTTGGGGTTATTCTTAGTTGGGCTAATTTTAACCGACGATTCACAATTAAAAAGCCAATATATTTTCAACATTGTTCAATGTGTTGCCTTTTTGGTTGTTACCTTACTTCCAAAACTAATAAAGAAAATTAAGGTAGAAGTTCCCGATTATTTTTATATAATCTTTATTCTGTTTTGCTTGGCACACTTCATACTCGGCGAGGTTGGTGGATTTTATGTTAATGTAAAGGGTTGGGATAGTTTGTTGCATGGTCTTAGTGGCGGACTTATAACTCTTGGGTGTTTCTCATTTATCAACCTTTTAAATGATAACGACATTGTACATATCAATAAATTTTTGATTGTTTTAAGTGCATTTACTTTAACGGTCACAATAGGTGTGTTGTGGGAAATTGTGGAGTTTAGTATTGACGGCATCTTTGGAACAAATATGCAACGGGCATACAATTCAATCACGGGAGAGCCTTTTGTTGGACGAAATGCATTAACAGATACTATGAAAGACTTAATTTTGGATGCGTCGGGGTCGTTAGTTGTCAGCATAATTTGTGGAGTAATAATCAAAAATAGTGGTGAAGTTCCAAAATCTTTAATATCTTACAAAATAAAAGATAATAAAGAAGTGAATAAAAATCCAACTTCAAATGATTTTTCAACTCAACAAATTTTAAACGATGCTGAAGAAAGTTTAAAAAGTGTTGTTGCAGAAAATTCATCAATTGATAGTAAACAAGGAAAGATTGAGAATGAAACCAGCGATGAACCCTTACAAGATAACCCTCTTCAAAAAGAAGCGGATACAAATTTGAAGCCTACAAAACCAATAAAACAAAAACAGAAAAACAAACAGATTTAAGCACTTATCCAGAATAAATTATGGAAAAAGTCGCGAAAAACGAAAGATAAATAAAAAACATCTTAAACTTGCAATTAAAGTGAGCCTCCTAAAGTTGTCTAACTTTTGGTGCGTGCCCCAAATTAACTTTGCATTAAGGTGTTTTTTTAGTTGAGAAAAAAAGAAATAGTTGGTATACTATATTCCAAGGTTTTAATTTATAGGAGAAAATTTATGCGAAAATTTGCACCAATCAAAGATGAAATGCTAATGTATGGTCAACGAGCCGAGGATATCAAAATGCCCGTTCGTGCAACCAAACATTCAGTTTGTTATGATTGTTTTTCACCAATTGACGAAATTATTGAGCCTTCAGAAACTAAATTGATTTTCATTAATTGCAAGGCTTATTGCAATACCGATGAGGGGTTTATGCTTAGTGCAACTTCGGGTATGGGTAAGCGTGGGGTTATGCTTGCACAAGGTGTAGGAATTGTAGAAAGTGATTATGCGGATTCGGAAGCAAATGACGGCAATATTGGATTTATGCTGTTTAACCACGGCAAAGAGCCTTATGTTGTAAAAAAAGGCGACAAAATTGGACAAATATTCTTCTTTAAGTTTTTAACGGTAGATGACGAAGCGGAAATTACAACAATTAGAAAGGGCGGATTCGGTTCCACAAACCACTAATTAATATCAAAATCAATATAGTTTTAGGGTTTTAAAGGAAAATTAAGTTTGCTTACAACAATAAATAAGTTGTCTTATGTAAATCACGACTATGAGTTTATGTCCACTAATAATTAATTAATTTTAAAATCAATATAATTTGGGGGACTTTTAAGGGGAAACAAATTTATTTCCTACAATAAAGGGAACTGTTTAACCAATAACTAATAGAGAATAAAAAAATTTTTGATTGTAAGTAAAATAAATTTTAAACATTAAATATATTCAGTTTATCAAAAAACTAATTCAAAAAACAAAAAGCAAGAGTTTTCTGCTTTAGATAAAAGCAAGTTCAACAAAATATTAGGGAATGGGTGATGATTTGGGTCAACAATTAAATTATTAAAAACAGAACTTAAAGGTTTTTAGTTTTAAACAAAATAGTTTTTAATAATTTGTCAAAGGTCGAGTTGATTTGATGA
This sequence comes from uncultured Lachnospiraceae bacterium, assembly GCA_964432825.1. Taxonomy (GTDB): domain Bacteria; phylum Bacillota; class Clostridia; order Christensenellales; family UBA1242; genus UMGS1908. The sequence continues at coordinate 21,677 of CAYSOX010000011.1, read as the reverse complement.
AACCCCAAAAAGTAGGTTTATGAAAGAAGTTACAATTTATACCGATGGTGCGTGTTCCGGAAACCCCGGTAAAGGTGGCTGGGGTGCCGTTTTAATTTATGGAAATATTGAAAGAGAACTTTGTGGTTTTGAGGAAATTACCACCAATAACAAAATGGAACTTACGGCTTGTGTAGAAGCACTTAAAATGCTGAAAGAGCCGTGCAAAGTTAACCTTTTTAGCGATAGTGCTTATGTGGTTAATGCCTTTTTGGACGATTGGATTTCGGGCTGGATAAAAAATGGCTGGAAAAATTCACAAAAAAAAGAGGTCGCAAACAAAGAACTTTGGCAAGAGTTGATTAAATTAACGCAATTCCACGAGGTTAACTTCAATAAAGTTAAAGGACACGCCGGCGATAAATACAATGAAATTTGTGACGCTCTTGCAACCGGCAGAAAATTACCAAATAAGTAATTAAAATAAAACATCAAATTAAAGATGAAGAACCGGAAATTCTAAAAAGTTAAAAAATTGTTAAAAAGCCTCATTTATTGACGCTATCTTTAAAGTCTAAAAAGTAGCCAATTGTTTAAACTTCTTTTGTTATCCAATTTCTAAAATTCTAAAAAGTTAAAAAATTGTTAAAAAGCCTCATTTATTGACGCTATCTTTAAAGTCTAAAAAGTAGCCAATTGTTTAAACTTCTTTTGTTATCCAATTTCTAAAATTCTAAAAAGTTAAAAAATTGTTAAAAGCCTCATTTATTGGTGCTATCTTTAATATCAAAAAGGTAACTAATTGCCCAAAGGTTTTTTGTTTTAATATAAACTCATTATGGCTTTTAACATATTTTATATATCTTTTGCAGATAAATAAAAAATATCAATAAGACCTAAGTCAAATTGATATTTTTTATTGTTTTTTATTTTAGTTTTCAATTATCTGCTTTAAGTGTTCAAATATTGGAACATTGCCTTTGTATCCTTTGGGGTTTATTGGGCTTGGATGATAAATTGGAATAATCAAAAAAGACTTATTGGCTATAGTTAAATGAAATTCTTTGCCAACAACATCGGCAAATCGGTTTATTTTTGTGCCTAACAATGCTTGGGTGGGATGTAAACCCATAGTTAAAATAATATCGCAAGGAATATTGCTTAGTTGTTCGTATAGAATTGGCAGACAATTTTTTGAGCATTTTGTAAGCATCGATTTATCTTCAATTATACACTTACAGCACTCGGTAAAATACAAGTCGTCTATTTTAAGACTAATATTGTTTAATAGTTTTTCTAAAACTTGACCACTTGCTTGAAGTTTTCCGCATGTATTATAAAAGGCTCTTTTGCTTTGTATCCAACCATCTTTTGCGGGACTTTCTCCAATTATTATAAATCTAGTTTTTCCGACTTGCATATAAATGTCGGTTAATTTTGGTAAACTTCCGCACAATGTACATGACTTAATCATATTTGTAATTTTATCCATATTACCCTCATAATGATTTTGAAATTTTAACAACGGTTTCGTGTGTATCAAATTTGGATGTTTTAAACTCGCCTATCTTTTCAAATCCCAAATCGTAAAATACTTTCAAAGCATTTGTTCGGTTTTCTGGAAGGGTGTCTGTTAGGGCGGATATACCGAAATCTTTCGCTTTTTCTATAAGTTTTTTGATTGCTGGGCGCATAAATCCATTGCCACGATATTCTCTTTTTATAACAATACCCATTGTTGCACTGTTTGTTTCGGGATTTTTATTGAAGTTTACATAACCTACAAACTTGTTGTTTGAAACTATATATGCATAGAAAAAATTAGGATTGCTTAATTTTTCATTAAACCATTTTTCCCACTTTTCCTTTGGAAAATCTATGCAACCCGTGTCATAATGGTACCCCTCAAAATGCACATCGTAGCCTGCATTGTAGTTCATAGTTTCTGGGTCGGACATACATTCTTCTCTGAACCATAAGTCGTTAAGGTTGGGAATATACAATTCTACATTGTGAAGCATAATATCTTCATATTTTTTTAACATTCTTTGCATTGTAAAATCGTCTGTGTTTATCAATTTTCTTGCTTCAGCAATTGTAACCCATTTAATTTCGGTTGACTCGTCAGAAATTTTAAAATTGGATTCATTTGATAAAAAAAGAAAATTTATATCGTAATGAAAGTGGGCAGGTTCATTTTTCTTAATATTTTCGCCAATTCTTTGTTTATCTACATCAAAAATTTTGTTTGAAATTAATTTTAGGTTCTTTAGCCCCGCTTCTTCTTTAATTTCTCGTAAGGCAACATTTAATGAATCGCTGTCGCCATCGCTGTGTCCACCAAATTGAAACCACATTCCAGTTTTTTTGTGGTGATTAAGTAAAACATTTCCTTTCATATCAACTACAAGTCCACCTGCTGTTATATGACCGATTAAATTTGAGCGACTAAAACAATTTTTATTGTTTTTCAAAAATAAAAATACTTTTTTAACATTTTCTTTTTCGGTTGGGTCTAATGCAATGTAATTATCTAGTTCATTTATTAAATTAAACATAAAATACCTTCCTTTCTGTTGGTATTATCAAAGTGCATTCCTTTAAGCGTAGGGAACGATATATTTATCGTACAAGCGGTAAAAGTTTTCTACATTTAATAAAATATCATAAATTAAAAATATTTCAAAGTATTTTATTGTTTATTAGGAAAATCTTTATTAAAACAAGTGATAATGTTTATTTATTTTTTGGTGATGTTTTTGATGGTTAAAAGATGTTGTTTATGGTGAAAAATCTGGTTTTTTAGATTTGCAAGTGGTATGCTTTGAGGGTAAACAATAATTGCTGATATTTTTTATTGTTTTATAAAAATTGGTTAGGGTTGTTTAGTTTGTGGTTTTTCACAAATGATGCACTCGGTAGTGAGCAGGGTTCCAACCACACTACCTGCATTTATAAGTCCAGTTTTTGTGACCTTTGCAGGGTCGATAATTCCCGCCGAGAACATATCCACAAATTTGTCATTTTGGGCATCATATCCAAAGTTCGCTGTGGCTGAATTCAAACATTTTTCAATTATAACACCGCTATTTTTGCCGGCATTTTTAGTGATTTGAGAAAGTGGGGCAGATAGGCTTTTAAGCACTATTTCGGCACCTGTTTTAATATCCCCCGAAAGGTTTTTTATATGGTCGGAAAGTGGGGAGATTGTTTGAAGTAATGCTATACCGCCTCCTGCAACAACGCCTTCAATTGTTCCAGCCTTTGTGGCATTTAACGCATCTTCAATTCTTAGTTTTTTCTCTTTCATTTCAATTTCGGTGGAACTTCCAACTTTAATAATCGCAATTCCGCCCGAAAGTTTTGAAAGTCTTTCGGAATGCTTTTCCCTTTCAAAATCGGTATCCAAAGTGCTAATTTTTTCGCGTATTTGGTTTTTTCGTAATTCAATTTTGTTTTTGTCGCCCGCGCCATCAATAATTGTGGTGGTTGCACTATCTACAATAACCTTTTTTGCGTGTCCAAAACAATCTTTTGTGGCATTTGAAAAGTCTAGTCCAACATCGTGGGAAATTATTGTAGCGCCAGTTAAAACGGCAATATCTTCCATAAGTTCCTTTCGCCTATCGCCAAAAGCGGGTGATTTTATGGCTACAATGTTTAAATTGCCCCGCAGTTTGTTCACCACAAGCCCAGCAACTGCATCGCTTTCTATTTCATCGGCAATTAGCAATATTTTTGGGTTTTCGGGCAAAATTTGTTCTAAAAGTGGTACAATTTCATTCAATGAAGTTATTTTTTTGTCGGTCATAATTATGGTTGCGTTTTCCAATTCACAAACTTGCTTGTCTTGAATGTTTGCCATATATGGTGAGAGCATTCCGCGGTCAATTTGTAATCCTTTAGTGATGCAAAGTTCGGTTTTAGAAGATGTTCCTTCCTCAAGTGTTATTGCCCCGTCTTTGCCAACTAAATGCATGGCATCGGCAATAAGTTTTCCGATTTGTCGGTCGCCCGAAGAAATGGTTCCAATCTGCTCCACTTCGTCATCGCTTTCAACGGGTTTTGCTTGCTTTTCAAGGTTCTTTACCACAAAATCTATTGCATATTTCATTCCTTGTTTCAATTCAAGTGGGTTTGCACCCGCAACAATATTTTTAATGCCTTCTTTTGCCATGCTTTCAGCCAAAATTATTGCGGTGGTGGTGCCGTCTCCGGCGAGGTCGTTGGTTTTTATGCTAACCTCTTTTATGATATTTGCACCAACAGCCTCAAATGGGTCATCCAAATCTATTTCTTTTGCAATTGTTACACCATCGTTGGTGATAAGTGGGTCGCCATAGGGTCTATCTAAAATACAATTTCTGCCCTTTGGTCCAATTGTTACCTTAACGGCGTCAGCAAGTTTTTCAATGCCGTTTATAATGCAACCTCTTGCATCTTCGCCAAATTTTAAAATTTTACTCATAAATGTTTCTCCTTAATTATTAATTTTTGCTAAAATATCACTTTGGCGAATTAAAACAACTTCTTCGCCGTCAATTTTAAAGTTGATGCCCGCATATTTGCTGTACACAACTTTATCTCCAACCGCAACAACCATATCCACCGTTTTGCCGTCGGCGGTGTATCCATCGCCCACGCCAACCACTTTGGCAATCAATGGTTTTTCTTGATTGGTTTCAGGTAACACAAGTCCGCTAGCCGATTTCTGTTCGCTATCTTTAACCTCTTTTAAAATTACCCTATCAAATAATGGTTCAATAATCATAAATTTCACTCCTTTTAAATATAATTCAATTACAAATTGTAATTCAATATTAAAAAAAATTTACCCAAAATTTTGAGTAAAAATTTCTAATATTGTCGACTTGCTGTGATTATAAACCCAAAAAATCGAAAGTCAAATTTTTGTGTCACAACTAGTTAAAATTTAATATCAAAAAATCCTTTATTTTACTTGATTTGAGGACAAATTTATGATATTTTTATTTATGTAAAATATTTAAAGGAGAAAGGCATTATGAAAAAGTTTTTATCTATCGCGCTTGCATTTGTTTTAGTTATTCCTATGGCTATAATGTTCGCAGGTTGCACAAGTGGAACTTATAAGGTTGAATCCATTCCGGGTTGCACTCGTGCTCAATATGAAGAAAAGTATGGCAATAAGTTTGATTATGAAAATGCAAATGCAGTTGAAAAGGGCATTGCAGTTACAGTTGCAACCTCTTTTGCAACCACATTAACATTGAAAAGTGATGGCACCGTAGAAGTTGGCTACAAATTTCCAAAGTGGTTCCCTAAAGAAAATAAGCAAGATTCTTACACTCTTGAGAACATAACTTGGAAAGAAGAAGATGGCGTGGTTTCTTTCTATTCTGGTGAAAACAAAGCAGGCAACATCGAAATGAAAGACGGAAAGATAATATTTGGCGACCTTGTTTTGGCTAAGTAATTTAAATTATTACAAAATGTGCAACCTTCACATTTTATCCTAAAACGCAACGAACTAAATTGTTGCAAAGAACAAAATAACATAAAATGCGAAATAATAAGCACAACACAAAGTCAAGAGATTTTATTCTCTTGACTTTTTTCTACATAGTTGTTTTAATATCTTTGTATGCGGTGTAATATCCTTTACCAAATTCATTATAAAGGAGTTGTCGTCGCTCATTGGTTAAGGAACTGCTAAACTATTGAATACTTGTGATTATGGGAAACTTTGCATAACCCAGATTTTAATGTGACCGAATTTGGTAACATTAAAAGTGTGTCTGGCGAAAATGCTTTTGTTTTTACAGCACAAGATTGAGTGGAAAAGCTAATGTAATTGAATTTAATTTCAAAAACTGGTCGCCACGGTGAAGTTTTCGCCTTACATTAAACTTAAAAATCTGTATCTGAAGCAATATTTATATATTGCTTTTTCTTTTTTATTGCGTATTGCAAAATTTTATATGCGCCACTTTTCTTGTTGTGATTAACATAAAAAACAACAAAGTCGCTAAGATTTACCATTTCTACATTGCGATAATAAATTCTTGTATACCAATAATCAAATTTCAAATCAAGATAAATTATTTCCTCATAGTCTTCATTTCTTAACCACTTCGGTCTTTTAAATACGTTTTGATGTCGTGGGTCAGACAAACAAAAAATACGATTTATATTTGGATATTTTGTTTTTTAATCGGTCACCACTTGCCAGCATAAGTCATCAAACTCTCCAAAACCGCCAAAATAAAAATAGCCAACATTTTCTTGTGTAATAAGATTTTCAAATGTCAAATATAATTTTTCTTTTAAACTATCCGTAATTTCAATTTTGCTATGCCCAAAGACTGAGCAAGATAATATTTTAGTCATAAACCACCATATTGGTATTGTTTATACAATAGTATATCTTATAAATTTGTAAAATGCAACTGAAATACTATTGTTTTTACAATATTATAAATTTAATTAGGCTGAATAAAATAGTATTGTAAAAACAACATAAGGTGGAAATATGAAGACTGTAGCAAAAGCGGTTGCATCAAGAATTAAAGAAATACTATTAGAAAAAGATATGTCTAGATATCGCTTAGAGAAAGTCACGGCTATGTCGCACAATACAATGCAAACTTTGATGAGGGCGGACCATAATAGCGTAAATTTAAAAACCGTCTTACTTATTTGCCGTGGTTTAGGCGTAACGGCTGAATATTTTTTCTCATCACCATTATTTGAAGATGAAGATTTAGAGGTGGATTAAAAAGTAAACTTTCGCAAAAACGATAAGTTTAGGTGAAAATAAGTTTATGAAATTACACGAAGCGGTAGGCAAAAGAATTTTGGAGTATTGCAAAGAAAGAGATGTTATACTAAACAGACTTTGCACGATGTTGGGCGTTATTTAATCAACGGTCAATAGCATTTCTTTTGGTCGTAGTCAAAATTCGAAACTTGCAACCATTCAATATCTTTGCGATGGCTTAGATATTGCTCTAAAAGAATTTTTCTCTGACCCAATATTTAATGAATTAGATGACTAAAATTTGATACATTTCAAATTGTTTTATGGTATAATAAATATAAATTAAGGAGAAAAATATATGTCAAATATAAAGGTTTTTGAAGATAAGAAGATTAGAACTCAATGGAATGATGAGGAAGAAGATTGGTATTTTTCGGTTGTGGATGTAATTGCGGTTTTAACGGATAGTGTTCAGCCACGAAAATATTGGAATGACTTAAAAAGAAAATTAAAGGCTGAAGGAAGTCAGTTGTCCGAAAAAATCGGACAACTGAAATTACCATCGTCTGACGGCAAGTTTTATAACACCGATGTGGTAAACACAAAAGATTTATTGCGTTTAGTTCAATCTATTCCTAGTCCAAAAGCAGAGCCATTTAAAATGTGGTTTGCACAAGTTGGGAGTGAGCGACTTGACGAAATTGCAGACCCTGAAAAAGCAATCATTCGTGGTGCAGATTTTTATCGTGCAAAAGGATACACCGAAGGTTGGATAAATCAAAGACTTCAAACCATTGAAATGCGAAAAGAACTTACAGATGAATGGAAGGCACGTGGCATTGAAAAAGAGAAAGATTATGCAATTCTCACTAACGAAATGGCAAAGGCTTGGAGTGGATTATCCGTTCAAGAATATAAGAAAGTTTAAGGCTTGAAAAAAGAAAACTTGCGTGATAATATGACAAATATTGAACTCACACTTAATCAGCTTGCTGAAGTTACAACCACACTTCTCTCTCGCAAGCAGAAGCCAGATACTTTTGAGAAAAGCAAACGCATTGCAAAAACAAGGTGGTCAGGTTGCTAAAAATACACGAACAGATATTGAAAACCGTCTTGGAACAAATGTCATTTCTCACTTAAATGCAACAAATAAACATTTGCTTGAAATAGAAACTACCAATAATGATGAAGAATAAAATTTGGCATAACACATACCAAAAACTTTTTGGTGCAACACAAAATAGGGAAGAGTCCAAATCATACTGGAATTGTTATTGCCCATGGGTTAAGAAATTATTCTACTATTGAAAACTTGGGATTATGGGAAACTTTGCATAATCCAAATTTTAATCGTGTCGAATTCGATACAATAAAAAGGAAAAATATATGAAAAATAATGAAGTTTTGGTTAATGGAATTAATATCAATTATAAAAAGGTCGACAAGGAAGATTATATATCTTTAACCGATTTGGCAAGGTATGTAAATCCAGCTGAACCCAAAGTTTCAATATCAACTTGGTTAAGAAATAAAGATGTTATTGCATATCTTGGTTTATGGGAACAACTGAACAATCCCAACTTCAAACGCATCGAATTTACTGTATTTGAAAATACTGCCGGTAAAAATAGTTTCATTTTCTCTTAATTAGAAATGTTGAACTAGTAGATTATTATTCCGAGCAAAATGGCGAAAAAATATTAAAATTTATTTTACTAATGTATATTTTTATGTTAAAATTGAATAAATCTACAAAGGAGAATTGTTGGGCGGTGGGACTATTTAATTTTATAATGAAAGGTATTGGCTTTGAGTCTGAAGAGGTGGATGAAGAGCAAGAAGAGGAAAGAAAATTAAGTTTTAGAGAACGCAGAGCCTTAAAAAAGGCAAAAAAACAGCGTCGCGGTCAAGAACTTGATGATAATTTTAATTGCATAACCGATTTTAATTCTGGGGCGAATGCCGACCCAAATTCTTTTGCTATGAACCGCGACCAATTTAATACGGTCACGCCCGATGGAATGGGCAGAACAGGTGTTACGCAAACATACAACCCATACGGCTCATACAATCAGAAAAATTTTGTGTTTTTTACACCTAAAAACTATGAAGATGTAAAAAAATTGATTGAGTATTTAAAACAAACCGAGCCTGCAATTGTGAACTTGGACGCAATTTCAGACAATGAAGCACAGCGAATTTTGGATTTTATAAGTGGTGGAGTTTGTGCATTAAATGGAAGCATACAGCGAATCAAGGGAAATATATTTTTGGTTGCACCAGATGGCTTTAATATTATGATTTCTCGCGACCAATTGGAAAAAATTTCACAATAAGGTAATAATTTGTTGATTTTTTTAATAGAATGTAGTATATTAAATACATAATTTAATAGGGGAGGATATGAAGATGGCAGGAAAGAGAGATTATTTTGGATTATCTTATATAATTAGTGTAATTCTTGCAATTATTCCAGTTACTTCTTGGATTTTGGGTGCATTAACCAGATTTAAAGAAGGAAAGTTGGTTGCTGGTTTAGTTAGACTAATTTTTGGGTTCACCATTGTTTGGATTCTTGACTTAGTATTTATGATTCTAAGCAAAAAGATTTGCAGAATCCTTAACATCTAATTAATAAAAGGACTTAAAGAGTTGATGAAAAAATCAAAATTCTTTAAGTCTTTTTTATGCTTATTTTTTGTTAAAAATTTTATTATCCTATTAATTTAAAGATATTATATGCTTAAATAAGTTTTTTGCTTTTAGGTTTACAATATCATATCTTAAGTTTTTCATATATTAAAGTTGACACAGTTTTTTTAGAAACATTCGGGCAAAAAAGTATATTTTTTGTATGTAATTTTTGCAAACAACATTATCCTCCCGCATATTGCGTATTAAATCATAAGATTTTTTGTGTATTTAATATGTTACAGCATAAATTCCTAGTATAAGGTCTTGAAAATTTTAAAATTTATGATACAATAATGTTATTAAGATTTATTTGTACGGGGGAAAACAAATGAGTATTAAAAATGAACAAATTAAAACCGACCTTAAAAAATATGTGAATGAAGAACTTGAAATATTTTTAAATGGAAGGCAATTAGGTCGCCTTTCGACATTTGAAAATCAACTTATTAAAGATAAAACATTTTGGGGACTTTCACAATCTGAAATTGTAACCTTTATTTTATTAAACTTACCAAAATTAAACAAATCTTTGGCGGATGCATTATATTTTTCACAAAGAGCGGATGAAAGTCAAAATATTATTGCCGATTGCTTTGGCGGGGAAGTAGACAAATTGTATAATAACCCCAATGAACTTTATTTGCAAATTGCAAAACAAAATATAACAAATTCAGTGGATGAAGCCGAAATCCGCTTTTATTCTAACAATGATAAAACCCTTTTTATTAGGCGTGCTAGACATTTGCAAAATGCGAATAATTTATCCAAAGAAGAGGTTAGAAAATTACTTCAAATGCATATTCATACCCAACTTGCAAAGTCTAAATCCTTTACCTATATCATAAACAATATAAATTTTGGAGATTCGCCAGAATACCTATCTTTGGCAGAAAAAGTACAAATTGCACTTTCATCGGACTCGGAAAATGTTTCGCTTCACCGTGCAAAACTAAAGGAAGAATCTATTGATGAAACCATTTTAAATTTAAAGTTTGTAAACGACCCAAAGCAAAAAGAAATTGCAAAACAACAACTTTTATCAAAGGGCATAACACCCACCGATGAGAGTATTTTTGAGCAAACATTAATAAATTTTTCAGAAAGCGAAAGGTTTGTAAAACTCTCAACTTCAAGGATATCACTTTCTCCAGTTTATGCAAGGTTTGAAAGCAAAATTAATAGTGCAAAAAATCATATCCGCCTATTAACAGTCGGTGCCGAACTAAAAACGACAATTTCAAACCCTGAAAATATTGCATATGCAAATTTGAGGCTTAAAGAAAAGGGTATTACACCAAATCAAGATAATACCATTTTGTATATAATAAGCCATCTTCAAAACCCAAATATTAAAACACCAAATTCACCTCAGTCGATTCTGGCATTAATAAACTTAACCCCTGCAAATTTATCAACTTCGGATGAAACAATAAAGCAAGTATATTCTATGATTGGCAAAAATTTGTCGCCTCAAGAACTTAAGGATGTAAAACAACTTGCAAATCAAATAGCATCACAAAAAAAGAACGATGGCAAGACCTCAGCCCCAACCTCTCGTAGAACCACTACTCCTCCATTAAGAAAACAAAAACTTACCGAAAACATAAAACAAGTTGTATGCGACTATCTTTCTGACCCCGAAGAACGAGAAAAAGCAAGAATATATATGCTATCTAAAAGGGGTGAAAAGGATAATTTTAAAATCACCGACGAACAACTAACCGATTATATGCTTGCAAAAATTTGGACATTAAATCACGGGTTGTGTGTAAGAATTTCGGATGCGAAATATATTGGGGATTTTGGAGTGGGGCATACCATTGAAAAGTTGGAATTTTTAGGTTTTAAAATCGACAAGGCAAAAACGCCTGCACAGATTAATATTTTGGATAAAATTGAAAATATAATAAGAAATCCCGAATCTAGAGTGCAGTTAATTGAAGAACTTAACGCCACACATCCAAATATATATATTGACCAAACGCTTGAGGGAACCGAATATAGTTATTTGAACGATGATGTATTAAAAATCTATCTTGCATCAAAATTGAATTTGTCTACAAAGTTTAAAACAGTAGAAATGGAAATATTGAATGAATTGGGAATTGCTGATTTTTATACAAGCGCACGAAATAGCAACACAACCTCGCTATTATATGAGTATAATTACAACCGATTTATGCAACTTAATGGAAAAATAGGAATTGATGAAAATGGTCAACTTATAAATCCAAAAAGTATAGATTTGCAAACAAAACTATCTGCTGAAGATTGCGAAAAGTACCAAACAACAAATTCTTGCACCTTGGAAGATTTGTTAGAAAGTACTAATCTAACCAATGATGAGATAACGCAAATCGTTAAAAATGGTTCTATTGGGGGGATTGACCGACAGTTTTGTGGACAACGCACCCTTGTAGATTTGTCTATACCTTTTGGACGGAACCTAGACTATACAATAGCCATAGTTTTAAAACGAAATCGTGAAATTTCCAACCGTACGAAGTCTGCAAAAAAACCATTTGCCAAAAGAATGACCGACGAGCAAATAAAAGAACTCCGTAGAACAATAGACGAGAGAATGAATGAATTTTTAAATTCACTAGACAAAACCGCCGAAACTTCCTTCACCCTTAGTAGACTAGTGGTCAATAAATATTTGCAAATATGTAAAGATGTATATGCCGAAAATTTTCAAGATAATGCACAAGAACTTAAATCAATGTAAAAAGCCCCGCCAAATTGAAGTCAACCCCGCAGGGGTTTCTTCATTAGCGAATGGAAGATGTTATAAACATAAAAGAAAATATGAAAGTTCGTTATAGTATTTTTTCATAAATGTAACAAAATATAAATAACAACAAAAGAAGGCAAAGAGTTAATTTCAAAAGACCTGCAAACCTTCCAAACTATCCGTAAACCCCAAAATAGAAAATCACACTACAAAATGTGATTTTTAAAGTTTGGGATGATAAGCAAATTAAAAGATATAAACAAATTTTATCAAATTGTGATAAATTTCAGTGTTTGAATGATATCTTTAGCGACAAGTGTGTGTTAGAGCGAAAGCAGAATTAACCCCATATTATTTGGTTATTTTTATAAAAATTAGCAAAAAAACAAAACCATTCAATTGACTAAAAGTGTCTAAACTAAAGGTTTTCAGGGTGGGGAAAATGCTCAAACTCGTGACAGCCGTATCACCAACACAAGCGCTCTACCGCTGAGCCATAACGGCATATTAAATTTTACAGGCTTTTGCCCGTCCGCAAGGGCCATTTTTCACTAATGACAACTGATACAAGTTTTGACCTAAACAAATATTTCCCTATACTAGAAAGAGAAATTAAATCTTTTGGTTTAAATGTAAAAATTGAGAAAAAAGAAAAGACAATTGACTCATATATTAAATCAGCTTTTCTAAAAGGTAATACAAAAGAACATCTTTTAATGTTTTATTCAGATGATAATCTAATAAAAGGGATAAAGCCGGATGAGTTGATAAAGGTTAAATTTGAAATTGATACCAATCCACCAGATTATGCAACTTTTGAAAAACAATACAGAATTACACCAAGACCCTATGAAATCGGCTTGTATGATTTGCCGTCTCTTTTTGCAGGTAAAATTGGTGCCGTTCTTTGTCGTGCTTGGAAAGGTAGAACAAAAGGTAGAGATTTGTATGACTATATTTTCTATCTTCAAAAAAATGCAAAATTTAACTTAAAACATTTACAAGCAAGACTTGTTCAAGCTGGCTTTATTGAAGAACATAAAAACTTAACTCTTGAAGATGTAAAAGAAATGCTTTATGCAAAATTTGATACCATTGATTATGAAACTGCTAAAAAGGATGTTGAAAACTTCATAAAAGACAAGAATGTTTTAGACATATGGAGTGCGGACTTCTTTAAGGCGATAACAAAGAATTTGCAATGCGTTTGAAATCTTTAAAACAAAAAGGATAAGAAAGATGATTTATTATATCAGCGATTTACATTTTGGTCATGCCAACATTATTAAGCTATGTGGTAGACCTTTTCAAAGTTTGGAAGAAATGAATGATGTTTTAATCAATAATTGGAACTCAAAAGTTACCAATGGCGATAAGGTTTACATCATTGGAGATTTGTTTTTTAGAAACCAAAACAATCCCGAAGAAATTTTGTCTAAACTCAAAGGCAAGAAATATTTAATTGTTGGAAACCACGATAAAACTTGGCTTAAAAAGATAGACAATTCAAAATATTTTGAAAGTGTAGATAATATGCTAATTTTCAGTAATGGAAAAAATAAAATTACGCTTTGTCACTACCCAATGATGTCTTTCGAAGGGGATTACTTAATTCACGGACATATTCATAACAACAAAATGCGGATTATTGGAATTTGCTAAAAAGTATGGAAAATGCACTTAATGCAAGTGCAGAAATCAATAACTATACACCTGTTACATTTGATGAATTGGCTGAAAACAATAAGAAATTCAAGGAGAACTAATGAAATATTTTGTATCTGCCGACATTCACGGATTTTATGATGAATGGCAGTTAGCATTAAATGAAAGTGGTTTTGATATAAACAATCCTGAGCACAAAATTATTCTATGTGGGGATTTGTTTGACCGTGGAAGCCAGCCAAAAGAAATTATAGATTTTGTGTTGTCGCATAAAGATAAAGTCATCTTAATCCGTGGAAACCACGAAGATTTAATGCAAGAAATGATAGATAGAAATAGTAGTGATTATGGTGACCTATGCAACGGGACTGCACAAACAATCGTTGACTTATATCCCGAATGGCAGATAAGCGAATTTAATCTATCCAAAATTGCAAAAGAAACAAGACTTCAAGAAGTTTTGGATATGTGCATTGACTATTTTGAAACTGAACATTACATATTTGTGCATGGCTGGATACCTATCGTTGAAAATTGTTATTTGTATGATAGCGAATGGCGAACGGCAAGAAAAGAACGTTGGGAAAAGGCCCGCTGGGCAAACCCTGTTGAAATGTATAGATATGAAATCTATGAACCAAACAAAACAATCGTTTGCGGACATTGGCATTGCTCAGCACTTTGGCACGAACAAAACCCAGATAAATATGAAGAATTCGGCGAAAACGAAAACTTTGAGCCATTTAAAACCAACAAAATGATAGCACTCGACACTTGCACCGCCCACACCCGAAAAGTGAATGTGATGGTACTGGAGAATTAAAAACAAATAATAATGAGTGCAATTTTAAAAAAATTCCTTCAAAAAAATAAATTATCTACCACAAAGTCCTTTTGCGGTAGATATTTGATTTTTAGCGATATGTTTTAGTGTTTTTTCGGTGGTGACTTGTTCTAGTTCGCTAAGTTTGGTATAATAAGTGAATATGTTTCCGTTAAGATTTGCCCAGCAAACAAGCCAAACATTTCTATCTTGTTCGGCTAATTTTGGACAATTTGACATAAATTTATAAACATAATAATCGCTGTGATTTGCGTGGGTTTTGCCAATAAGTTCAATCTTTTGGGGTGTTTCTCCAAGTTCGGCGGGGCTATTTAGCCAATATATTGCCATACTTTTTGAGATATAAGCGGGGTCGTTTAATTCAGCGGGGAAATAGTCTAGTTTATTATGTGCCCGAAGTGTTTTATAGGTTTTGCCGGCAAATAATTCGTTCTTTGCAAGTCTTGAAGCGATTGATTCCGCGGTTTTGTCGTCTACCTTTAAAAACAAATTCAAAATGCAAACATCTAATTCGTCAGATAATCCAACCACCGTTTTAAAATATTCTACGGTTTCTGGGTCGTGATATATATTCAAAAGGTAACCTAAAGTATAAACAAGGTTTTGTTGCTCGGCGTTTAAGTCTTTAAAATTTTTAGTTAGTTCGCGAAATTTTTCTAATACAAACTCATTAAAAAGTTGAATTGAGTTGGTGTCAAGGTTAAATTTATTATTAGAAGCCAAAAATAGAATAAGGTCGCAAGTTGCTTCAAGTTTGTCTTCGGGGGAATCCTTCATTTTATTGATTAAAGTTGTTGTATCTGAGGCTTCAACAACCTTATTATGGGATAATGAATAAATAAATTCCTCAACATCATGATATTTGCTAATTAAGTTAATAAAGTTTTGAATTACAGGAGTGTGACCTTCGTTGCCAAGATTAGTTGCAAAAAGTAAATTTAATATTGACTCTCCATAGGTTAATATTACATCATTATATGCAAACCCTTTAGTATCATCAAGTGCAAGGGATGCGGATTTTAGTTCGTCTATGCAAAAGTTATACACTTCGGTTGACTTTTTAATCTTAAATTTTCGTGCAGAACAATCGGCTAAAAAAAGTGCTAAAAATGTGCATTTGGTATCATAAGATGTTTCTTTTTTTATTCCATTTAGTATTTCCAATATCATAATTTCTCCTAAAGGTTCTTTTTGTGAAAAAAGACTCATAAAACTTGATTTGTGAAAGAATAAAAATGTAAAGATGCAATTAATCAAAATAATTTTTTGATTTCCAAACATTAAATTTTTAATTCTAAAAAAGATTTTATCACAAACATTTTGCCGTGTCAACTGTATGGCTTTGTGTGTGCATAAATAATCAATTATTGTTAAAAATGCTTGAATAATTATAAAAGTTGTGTTAAACTAATTTTACATTATTATAATAAGGATATTGCTGTATGAAAGAATATAATTTTAAAGAAGTCGAAGAAAAATGGCAAAAGCGTTGGGAGTCTGAACCAAATTTTAAGGCGATAGATTTTCATCCAACCAAGCCAAAATATTATGTTTTATATGAGTTTTTTAATGTAAGTGGTAATTTACATATGGGGCATTTAAAAGGTTCAGTTCCGGCAGATGCTCTTGCAAGATATAAAAGATTAAAAGGGTTTAATGTGTTGTTCCCAATTGGTGGGGATGCTTTTGGTTTGCCGGCAGAAAATGCTGCAATTAAAAAGGGAATAAACCCAAGAAAGTTTGTTGAAGATGGTATGAAAAATGCACTAAATCAGGTCAAAAAGATTGGTTTAAGTTTTGATTGGTCAAGAACAATTTGTACCTCCGACCCCGAATATTATAAGTGGACGCAGTGGATATTTATGCAACTACTTAAAAAAGATAAGGCATATAAAAAGAAAGGTACGGTAAATTTTTGTGAGAAGTGTCAAACGGTTTTGTCTAATGAGGATAGCCAAGGCGGAAAGTGTGATAGATGTGGCAGTGATGTAATTCAAGTAAACCGTGATGTTTGGTTCCTAAAAATGAAGGAATATTCAGAGAAACTTCTGGAAAATGTGGAAAAAATCAACATGGCGGAGAACTTAAAAGAGTCTCAGCGAAATTGGATTGGCAAAAGCGAGGGAATGCAAGTACGATTCAATATCCAAACCGAAGCGGGTGAAGATGCGGGCGTTGTTAAAATTTATACAACTTGCATTGAAACAATTTTTGGTGTAACCTTTGTTGTTTTGGCCCCAGAAAATGAGCTGGTGGATAAGTTAAGCCCATTTATTACAAACCTAGATGAAGTTCGAGGTTATCAAGAAAAGACAAAACTAAAAAGCGAGTTTGATAGAATTAGTCAAGTAAAGGATAAGTCGGGTGTGGAATTAAAAGGCGTTGTTGCCATAAACCCTGTAAACAACCAAAAGGTTAAACTTTTCCTTGGAGATTTTGTTCTAAACAATTACGGAACAGGTGCAGTTATGGCGGTTCCAACTCACGACCAAAGAGATTATGAGTTTGCAAAACTATTTAATATCCCAATGATTCAAGTAATTGAGGGTGATGTAACCAAATGTGCGGTTGAAAAACAAGAATATTTGGCAAAAAATTCAAAACTATTAAATTCGGGTGAGTTTAGCGGTCAAACCGTTTCAGAGGCAAAAAAGTCAATTTCTGATTTTGTAATAAAAAATGGTTTTGGTGAAAAGCAAGTAAATTACAAAATGCAAGATTGGCCATTTAATCGCCAAAGATATTGGGGAGAGCCTTTTCCGGTGGTATTCTGTGATAAATGTGGCGTAGTTTCTATTGACGAGAAGGATTTGCCTTTGGTTCTTCCAGAAACGGACGATTATTTACCAAATGCAAAGGGTGATTCTCCGCTATCTAAAATTGATTCGTGGGTAAACACAACTTGTCCAAAATGTGGAGGAAGTGCTCACCGCGAAACGGATACAATGCCAAATTGGGCGGGTTCTAGTTGGTATTGGTTAAGATATTGTGACCCTCATAATTCCGAAAAATTGGCAGACTTTGAAAAACTTAAATATTGGGGCAGTGTTGATTGTTATACGGGCGGTACCGAACATATCACAAGACATGTATTGTATGCCTTTTTCTGGCAAAACTTCTTGTATGAAATTGGCGTTGTGCCAACGCGTGACCCATTTGTTCGAAAGATGGGTAGCGGGCTGTTGTTGGACGATGAAGGCAAAAAAATGAGCAAAAGTTCCACAAATGGTGTTTCACCTATGGAAGTGATTGACAAATACGGCTCAGATGTTGCAAGAATGCATTTGCACTTTTTGGCGGGATATGAAGACAATTGTGTTTGGACATTCAATGGAATAGAAGGAATTGTTAATTTCCTAGATAAAGTTTGGAAGTTGCCCGATATTATAAAGGGTGAAGAGGTTTCAAAAGACCATGAGTTTGAATTACAAACTTTGATTAAAAAGGTTTCCGAAGATTATGAAAATTTAAAACTTAATACCGCTATTAGTGCTTGTATGAAGTTTTTAAAGAAAATTAAAGAGGACGGGTTTATTACTCGTGAGGAATTCCGCCAGTTTATTATTTGCTTAAACCCAATTGCTCCACATATTACAAGCGAGTTGTATGAAATTGTCTTTGGTGGAAACATTGTTGAAGAAAGTTTCCCTGAGGTGGACGAAAGCAAACTTGTTAAAGAGCAAATAGATATTCCTGTTCAAATTAATGGCAAACTTCGTGGAGTGGTTCAAGTGAAAGCGGATGCAACACAAGAAGATATTGTGGCTATTGCAAAAGAATCGCCAGAAATTGCGAAGTATTTAGTTTCAGAACCTAAAAAGATAATATTTATTAAAGGGAAAATATTTAATATTGTAATATAGTTTTTAACAAAGTGTTAAAAAGTTGTTAAAAAGGAAGATTTAAAATGAGCGATATAGAACAAAACAAGGCTAGATTTATTCAGATTTTAAAAGAAAAGGTTAAAAGAGAAGGGGTCAATGAATTGATTGCTTACCTAGAAAAGAGTGATTTTTTCACTGCCCCAGCAAGTGCAAGATACCACTCAGACCATGAGGGCGGATTGGTTGAGCATAGCCTAAATGTTTATGAACGATTAAACAAAATCATTTTGTCGGAGTATGGTGATTATTCAAAATATCCAGAAGAAACCATAGCAATTTGTGGGCTTTTGCATGATTTATGTAAAATAGATTTCTACAAAATAGATTACCGAAATGTGAAAGAAAATGGTGAATGGGTTAAAAAACCATATTATATGGTTGATGAAAAATTGCCTTACGGACACGGTGAAAAGTCGGTTTATATAATCAACGGGTTTATTAGGTTGACGCGTGAAGAAGCACTTGCAATAAATTGGCATATGGGTGGATTTGATGCAAGGGTTTTAGGTGGCGCAAATGGACTAAGTGAAAGTTGTAGGAGGTTCCCACTTTGCATTTGGATGCATATAGCCGATTTAACAGCAACATATATAGATGAAAATAGTTTATTAAAAGAAGATAAAGGAGAGTAAAGTGCCAACATTAGATGAATATAAAATTATGGCGGATAAATTGTTCCCTAATATAACAAAGACGCCAGCAGATTATTTAAAAATGTATCCTAAAAGAAATATTCCAGAAGGTGCAGAGGTTACAAGATTTGCCCCAAGCCCAACGGGGTATATGCATATAGGTGGTGTTTATCAATGTTTAATTAATAGAGCGGTTGCACACTCTAGTGAGGGAGGTGTGTTCTACTTAAGAGATGAAGATACCGATAGCAAGCGTGAGGTTGAAGGTGCTGCCGATATTTTTGTCCCTGCACTTAAAGGTTTTGGTGTTGAATTTGACGAAGGGTTTATTTCCGAAAAAGAGGAACGGGGAGATTACGGCCCTTATATCCAAAGTAAGCGTGTGGAAATATATCAAGCCTTTGCAAAAGATTTGGTTGCAAGAGGTTTAGCCTATCCATGTTTTTGCAATGAAGAAGATAAAGAAGCAAAGGAAGAGCAGTTAAGATTAGGACTTCCTATGGGCTATTACGG
This sequence comes from uncultured Lachnospiraceae bacterium, assembly GCA_964432825.1. GTDB lineage: Bacteria > Bacillota > Clostridia > Christensenellales > UBA1242 > UMGS1908. Next base: position 1,990 of record CAYSOX010000011.1, on the reverse strand, counting down.
AAGATGGGCAAAATGCAGAGATTTAAGTTTGGAAGAGGTTGAGGCAAATTTAAACGCGGGCAGACCATTTACTATCCGTATAAAAAGCAACGGCGATGGTTCAAAGCGTTTTAAGTTTAAGGATTTAAGACTTGGAGAAACAATTTTGCCAATAAATTCAAACGATTACATTATTTTAAAGAGCGATGGGCAAACATTGTATCACTTAGCACATTTAGTAGATGATACTTTAATGCATACAACCACGGTAATCCGTGATGAAAGTTGGTTCCCAAGCATTCCATTGCATATTCAATTGTTTGAATATATGGGGCTTCAACCACCAAAATATTTGCACACCCCAACGGTTAACACCATAGATAAAGAAACGGGAAATGTTCGAAAGGTTAGTAAGCGTAAAGATTCTTGGGCAGATAGCAGATGGTTCCATGAGGCGGGTTATCCTAGTGAGGCAATAGTTGACTATTTAATGAATTTAATCAACTCAAATTTTGAACCTTGGAGAGTGGAGCATCCCGATGCACCTATTTCCGAGTTTGATTTTAAAATTAGCAATATGAGTAAAAGCGGGGCACTCTTTGACCTTGCAAAAATTGATAACGTAAGTAAAAATTTCATAAGCCGATTAACGGGCGACCAAGTGTATGAACGAACTTTAGCATGGGCTAAAAAGTATAATACCGACATTGCAAAACTTTTAGAAGAAAATAGTGATTATGCAAAAAAGGTTTTCGGAATGGATAAAAATCCAAATAGACCACGAAAGGATATTACAACATTTGCAGAGGCTGTTCCATTTTTCAGTTTTATGTTTAAGTCAATTTACACAAACGATTATTCGGCTTTTGATTATGAAAAAATTGGCAAGGTAAAAATTTTAGAAGCAATTGAAAAATATGCTGAAAATTTCGATTATTCGCAAGATAAAGATGGCTGGTTCGCAACAATGAAAGAAGTCGCAACGACGGTTGGTTTTTGCCCAGATATGAAAGAATATAAGAAAAACCCAGAGCAATATGTGGGTAGTGTGGCAGATTTTTCAACAATCGTGCGTGTAAGTTTAACTGGAAAACGCCAAACACCTGACCTATATGAAATTATTAAAATGCTAGGCAACGATGAGGTAATAACTCGCTTGAACCAAGCAATAGAATTTTTAAAAAAGTAAGAAATCCGCGTTGAGAAACATATTAGACTAGGGTTGTTGAGTATGAAACGATACTTAACAACCTTGAAGTGGATATGTAATTCTAGTGTAGTTTTAAAACCAAAAAATCATTTAATTTTAACTTTTGGATGCGGAATTGATAAAACATATGTACACAAAGGCTCATATGGGGTAAAAACTTTTTGCTAGCGCCACCAATTGATAAAAACTTATGAATTAATGGCGTCGCGTTTAAACAGGAACAACATTTTGTTGGTTATAATTGTATAAGTATAATCATAAGTTGAAGTTAATACTTATTTGATGATTATAATTTGAAATAAATAACTCAAATGGTATATTATGTTTAAACATAAGAGCAAACTGAAGTGAATACATATATACGCTAAATGGTGGTTTTTAAACCTAAAGCACAACGCGTACAACAAAGCAAAAAACATAAAAAAACTAAAAAGCAAAAAATTTAAAATTAATTTGTAATTTTTTATAAAAATTATTGACATTGCCAAAAAAAAGTGGTAATATATTAGGGTCACAAGATGAATGTGACAAAAATGATTATTCCGCCACATTCGTTTGGCAATATATGGGGGTATAGCTCAGTTGGCTAGAGCATCTGCCTTGCAAGCAGGGGGTCATCGGTTCGAATCCGATTATCTCCACCATATATTGGGATTTAGCTCAGATGGTTAGAGCACCACCCTGATAAGGTGTCCTAACCCACTAAATTACATTCCGACGACAGTTGTTAAAGTCGTTAAAACAAGCATATAGGATTGTAGCTCAGCTGGTTAGAGCACCACCCTGATAAGGTGGGGGTCG
>CAYSOX010000010.1:0-48426 GCA_964432825.1 uncultured Lachnospiraceae bacterium | reverse complement strand
TCCAGTGCCCGATGTTAATACATACTAGGAAGGCAAAATTTTAATTTTGCAGGTGTAACAACACCAAATTTTGAGTTTTGCGAAAAATTTACTTCCTATAGTTTATATTATCGAAGGCGGGAAGGATGCGACACCGCTAGGTGGCATATTCTTAGAGCCGATGGTTTTACATACAGTGAAGGCAAAATTTTAATTTTGCAGGTGTAACAACACCAAATTTTGAGTTCTGCGAAAATTTACTTAACTTAGTATATATATACTTGCTTGCAAAAAATTTACACCAAACCGCTTAAACCTACCTTCCGACAACTTTTAATTTTATTAAAAAACACTATCTAAGTTTCTTATAAACTTAAATAGTGTTACATTAAATTATATAAAACAACCCTTTATTATTTTAAAAAGATATTTTTTAAAGATATTAATATAGTACTTACTTGGGCTTGTGGCAAATTTCCAAATTCTAATAAGACAAGTTTTATTTCTTTACTCATTTTAAAACATCCCAAAGTACAAAACTTAAAACACAACTAGCAAAAATTTATTTTACACAAAATCCGTTCCGTCATCTTCGGATTTTGGAGTAAGTTCCATCCCCACGCTTGCCTTTTCACTTTCAATAAATTCAGCAATCTTTTGTTTTTCGGCTTCTCTTTGCTCGCGGACTTTTTCGGGAATAATTTCTTCGTCAGAAATATCAAATTGTCTGTATAGCGATTGGTCACGGTCGGCACCACGAATTGTTTTAATCCTATCGAGCAAACTTTCTTTATCTGGTAAATCTTCAATTGAGTTTAAATTAAATCTTTTTAAAAAGTCATCCGTAGTTCCAAAAAGAACAGGTTTTCCAACAACATCCTTTTTCCCAACGATTTCAATTAAGTGATGCTCCATTAAAATATTTACGGCATAGTCGCAAGAAACTCCTCTAATTTCTTCAATCTCCAAACGCGTGATAGGTTGCTTATATGCAATAATTGCCAAAGTTTCAATTGTTGATTTCGACAATGCTCTTTCACGAATAGGATTCAAAACCAACGAAATATCATCAACATAATCTTTATTGGTTGAAAGTTGTAAGTGATTATTAAATCTTTTAAGGGTTACACCACTTGGTGCTGAATATTTGAATTGCAAAGTTTCTATAGCCTCTTCAAGTTCTTCCTTTTTTATTTCCAACTTGGTAATAATATCCGTTTCACTAACCGCTTCACCCGCAACAAACAAAATACCTTCTATCACTTGTGCAAGGTAATCCAAATTTGTCATTTTACACCTCCCCTTGTTGTTTTTCTATATAAATTTCTTCAAATGTTCCCTCTTGTCGAACTTTGACAATCTGTGTTTTTAACAATTCTAGCAATGCTAAAAATGTGTTAATTACTTCACTTTTGCTATAATCGGTAGAATAAAGTTCGGAAAATACAATTTTATCGCTTGTCAATAACTTATCCTTAATATCTGCAATCTTTTGCGCAACCGTAAATCTATCTTTTGCAATCTGCTTTGCCTCTGGGACTTCCGCTTTTTCTTCGATTTTGTGCATCACCATAGCAAATGCATCTAAAAGTTTTTCAAAACTAAAATCTTTGAGTTCATATCTAAACCCGCTAGCCATTGGTTCGGGTTCTTTATACAGACTATCCACATCTTCAAAGGTTTTTAATATTTCCGATTGTTCTTTGAATAATTTATATTCTTCAATTTGGCGAATTAACTTTTTCTCTGGGTCCTCTTCCTCTTCTTCATCCTCTTTTGGTGGTGGAGGTAACAACTTTCTTGACTTAATCTCTATTAATGTAGCCGCCATTTCAATAAAATCACCAACTTTTTCAACCGGCATTTCTTCCATTTGGCTAATATATTCCAAAAATTGCTCGGTAATAGTTGATACGAAAATATCTTTAATATCTATTTTGGCTTCTTTTATTAAATGCAATAATAAATCTAACGGACCTTCAAATTTATCCAACTTTATACTATAAGCATCTGGATTTTGCTCTTCAGTTTCAATCCCAAACTCTTCCAAATCCTCTTTTGTTTCCAACTCGACTTTTTCCATTTTTCACTCCTAAACAAACAAACTAAACAGGCTTGACCACATGGTGACCATTCCCATACCCAAAAATGTTACCGCATAAGATATCAAAATATTTAATATACCCAACGCAAAAATGCAAATTAAAATTAATGTAGAATATTTCTTTAAAAAATCAATAATTTTACTATTAGGTCTAAGAATTAATTCCAAAATTCTATTACCATCTAGTGGATAAAATGGTAGCAAATTAAATATTGCAAGGCTTAAATTTATGCTTATTCCATAATTCAAAAAATAACTCAAAAGTGTAGTCCAAAATCCACCCGATATAAAAATATTCGGTGAAAGTGTCAAGACTAGCGAAAAAGCAAAAGAAAAAATTAGTGCAAGCATTAGGTTTGCTAATACCCCAGCAATTGAAACAGCAAATATACTTCGCTTGCCTTTCCTTAAATTTTCCACATTGATTGGAACAGGTTTTGCCCAACCAAACCCAAAAATAATTAAGCAAACAAACCCATACAAATCATAATGCGCAAATGGATTAAGCGTCATTCTGCCAAGAATTTTTGCGGTGGGGTCGCCGTGACGGTAAGCAGTAAATGCATGCGAAAATTCGTGTGCCGAAAAACTTATAAGCAACACTAAAAGATATGCAACAAGTATTGCCATAAAAGTTCCAAACGAAAATCCCATTCTTAATAAACTTATTAACATCTTTATCTCCTATTATATTAATTATATAATATTTTTCATTAATAAGTCAAACAAAACCCCCGCCATAATTAATATAAAAAAGCGAAAAAGATAAAAACCCACCGAATTGCACAACAACCTGCTTTCGGTGAGTTTTATTGTAATAACATTTTTATTGAAAATTTAATTTTAATTTTTAATGTTTCTTGTCTTCTGGAACCAACCTTCTATTAGTTGAGTAATAATACCTTTTAAAGTCTTTTCATCTACACTATTTTTAACAACCAATTCTTCTTTTATTATAAGTTTTCCATTTTTCAAAACTTTAACCTCGCCAATAACGTCACCTGAATTCAATGGCGCCATATATTCACTTTCGTAATAATTATATACTATTTGATAGTCTTCATTTGGTTCATCTTTTGATTGTAAAATACTTAAATCGTTTTTAGGGAATACCTCTATCTTATTTTGTTTCCCATTTTTTATTTTAATTTCACCAACAGACTCTCCCGCATTTAGAATAATTTTGTTTTCATAATTAGAAAATCCATAATTTAATAATTTTGTAATTTCTTCAAATCTTTTATTACTCGTTTCAAGCCCCATTACACAAGAAAGTAATTCGGTATCATCTCTTTTTGCTAAAGCAACAATACAGAAGCCCGCATTGTCAGTATGCCCCGTTTTTGCCATAACAATATCTTGATTTGTTCTAACTAGTCGATTTGTGTTTGTAAGCGAAGTAATTCTCCCCGCAAAATGTTTCATATCATAAGTCCATGTTTTTTCAAGTTCGGAAATTAAACTATAATTAGAAAGTGCTTTTAGTGCTATACATAAATCACTTGCTGTAGAATAATGATCATCTTCGTCAAGCCCTGTACAGTTTACAAAATGAGTATTAACCATACCAAGAGATTTTGCCTTTTCATTCATTTTGTTTACAAATATTTTTTCGTCACCCGAAACACTTTCAGCAAGGGCAACACAAGAATCGTTTGCCGAAGCAACCGCCACCGACTTAATTAACTCATATATTGAGTATTCCTTATTTGCATCTAAAAAGCATTCCGACCCATCCATACTTGCAGAATAATCACTTATTACTACATTTTGATTTAGTGAAAGATTTCCCTTTTCTATTTCTTCCATAACCAAAAGCATAGTTATAACTTTAGTCATACTTGCTGGAGCAAGTTTAGTATCTTTATTATCTGAATATAAAACATTGCCCGTTTTTGCATCCATTAATATCGAAGACTTTGCTTCAAGGTCTAATGTTTGTTTTAAATCAACAGATTGCTTTTCATCCGCTTTTGTTATTTTTTTATAACAAAACACCAAGTCTTTAGTTGTTGGCATTAACATTACCATACTTACCGCTAAAACTATAACAATAATTGAAAGTAGTCTTTTCATACAATTCACCTCTTGCTAATAGTTTTAGTAAAATAAATATATCTATTAAAAATTTTTATGCTTTCTTTGTCGAAAAAAAGAGATTGGAAAATATCCAACCTCTTTTAATCAATTTAAATTTCAACTGTTTTTAAAACACTGTATTTAATAGATTTTCCAGCATCATCTGTTACAGTTTCTTCTATATAATAATACAATGTTGAACCTATAACTTCCCAGTTAATAATGGTTCCTGCTTTAACTGCGGTATCTTCAGTAACTTTTGTAAGTTTTGCACCATCAAGTGAAAGTGAAATTCTTGAAATTGTTTGTGTTTGACCACTCTTTGTGTATTTAAAGTATAAATAACCTTCATATTCAAATAAAAAGTCATAATCAGTAGATGCCAAAACTGTTACATAATCAGGTTCTTCACCGTGATTTATCCATGAGGTTTTGGTAAATGCACTATTAGTTGTATCCTTAACCAAAACACTTCCATCACTTAAAATATAATAGGAACTTGGCACACCATAATAAATTGTAGTTTCAGTGCTTAAACCCGCACTTGCTGTTGTGCGATATAAATTACTATCCACAACATAGTACAAATATCCATTTTGAATTTCTTTAAGGGTAACATCCTTACCTGCAGAAATAATAAACTCCTCACTTCCATCTGGATTTACACTGTAAATATTTTGTCCAGTCTGTGTTACAAACTCTTCATCTGGAGTCTTTGAATAGAAAATTTTCTTGTCTGCATTCTCACCTTCACCACAAGTTTTACTTAGTGCTACACTTTCGACCTCTTCGGCTAATGTTTTTGTTTTTAATGTAGCCATATTAACTGAGTATAAATTTTTATTTTCAAAAACAATCAAGAATAGTTCATTATTGAATTTGTAAAAACTGTATGTTGGCGATTCTTCTGTTTCTGTTACATAAAGCACCTTATAATTTTTACCATCAATTCCAACTCGGCAAAAACTTGCACGCTTTGTTAGTTTTGTAGCCTCACTTGAAGTAACTTGTGCAGGTGTTAAGAAATAAATATAATCACCAAATACATAAATCTCACCATCTGAAAATCCTGCAAGTGCAGAATAAACCAATGTTGACTCCCCTGTTAAATTACACTTATCATCAACCGCTGACTTGTATATTCCCATAGGGATGCAAGCATCACCGGTAAGAGTTCTATCAGATGTCACTTTTTTAATATAGTAGATATACCCATCCTTAATTGCACCAATCTTACCATTACTTGAAACTCCCTCAGTTGAAAAATTGGTAACCTTTGGGCTTCCGCAAGCAGTAAACATCAAACATGACAAAACTGCCACCATACATAAACTCATTGCCTTTAATATCTTTTTAACCATTTTATACCTCTAACTAATGAAAAATATTTATATATATTTACTTACTTATTTTACAACAAAACACCTTTGTATGTCAACATTTATTTTCCATTATTTTAATTGCTTTTCCATTTCGTGCATCTTGGAACAAAATGTTATATCCAAAATCTGAAAAATTATTTAATTTGTATACCACAGAATTTTTACCCAACTCCATATGTGTTTCATTAACTATGCACGGCATAGCAAGTGCTACTATGTCTGGCATAGCATTAGGAAAATCAACATTTTTGTGACTTAAACTAATTTTTGCCAAAATTAAACCACTTCCAAAACTCACCTTTCGCCATTCTCCACCAAAATGTTTTTGCAACAATTCAAAAGAGTCACCCTCAGCAAACAGCATATCAAACTCATCCTTAATTGTATCAAAATATGAAAATTCTAACTCACTATCATAGCCGTGATTTACATAAGACACCTCAACATGTTTAGAAATTTCATTCACACCATCAATATAACCGCTCTTGCTATTGCTGTCAAAATTTTTAACTTCTCTTTCCTTCTCTAAAAATGAAACTCGCTTTTTATCTTTATTAAACAATAAAACTTCATTTAAATTATCTTCAACAAGGTAATTACCTTCATTCCCACAAGTTTTTGTCTCTTCATTTCCTTTATGATTATAAATATTCAAAACTTCTGCATTTCCAAAATCACCGCAAGCCGTAAACACTTCGTCGTTGTTGGCATCACCATAATACTCGGTTGTTTCATTATTATTAACATTTCCACAAGCATTAACCAATTCTTCATTTTTGCCACCCTCACAACAAGCCATAATCATTTTATCATTACCGGTATCGCCGGAAGACTCAGTTGTTTCATTATTATTGGTATCACCACAATATTTAAGAATTCCTTCATTTTCAATAGTTTTGACCACTAAATCATTATTACCATCATTTAACTCAACAGATTTGTTATCCTTTAACACAACGGAATCATCGCACACACATTTAAGAGTGCTTACACAACCATCACGCACCTTGTTTATTATATTAATCGCTTCGTTAAACAAATCTATTTGACTGGTTGAAATCGCCCACTCTTCAGCAGACAACCTATTTTTAACATCTTTAATATCACTATTATAGTTAGATTCTTTCACCTCTTTCTCTTTTTCATTGCTTAAAACTTCTTCATTATTACAACAATTAAAACTATAAGGTTTCCCATTAACATAAAACCTACTTTGTTTATTCTGGTTTACGACAGGTCCCTTTTTGAACCCCCTTAACACTAGTTTGTCTTTGATGTATATTTCTACATAAATTTCGTTACCTATATCAAACCCATCAACCAATTTACGCATTACATAATTTTCATTAAAATCGAAATTTGCCAAATGTCCATCTATGTCAGTTAGCACAATTTTATAATTTTCTCCGTCTTGAAAATTAAAAAGGTCAACCAAAACGACTACACCAACCGGTGTAGCCTCAATATATATACATCCCAACTCCTCAGCCATCACATTTACCGATTCTAATACAATAAAAGACTTATTTTGCATATCTACCTCATTTAATTGTTTTTCATAACAAATTCTAACCTTTTTTTGTAAGTTTAACAATATATAAAATGGTGAAATTTGTTAAATAAGGTAAATTATAAACTTATCAATTATAAATCCAATAGTTCAAACAATCGTACAAAATCTTTTGTTCCTAAATTCTCTGCACGCACCGAGTCGTTTAACCCCAATTTTAAAATTGCATCTTTTGCCGTCTGTTTTTCAATATTTACGCAACTAACCAAATTGTTATATAGAGTCTTTCTCCTATTTTGGAAGCACTTTTGAATAAATTTTGACAACTCCATCAAATATGCTTCATTTAAATCATTAAAGATTTTAATATTCACAATACAAGAATCTACTTTTGGCATTGGGTAAAAATTCTGCTTTTTTACAATCCTTTTAATGCATGCATTTCCATAACACCCAATAACGGCTGGAAGCGTTCCATAGTCTGCAGTCCCCACGGATGCAACCATTCTCTCGCCCACTTCTTTTTGAACCATTATGGTTATAGACTCAAAATCGTTGCACCACGACAACAACTTAAATACAATTTGTGTTGTTATATAATAAGGAATATTTGCTATAACTTTTAGTTTTTTTACAGGTTTTTCTTTAAATAATCCCATCAGTTCGCTTCGTTCAACCTTTAGAAAATCACGAAATACCACCTTCAAATTACTATTTTCAAGTTCAATCGCCTCTAGGTCGTTTTTTAAAGACTGGTCAACTTCAAAAGAAACCACCTCTTTGCAATTTTTTGCTATAATCTGCGTCAATGTTCCTGCCCCTGCACCTATTTCTAAAACACAGTCGTCGCCAGTCAAATCCGCATCCGAAACAATCGCTTGCAACAGATTTTTATCACTTATAAAATTTTGTCCCAGTGATTTTTTAAATTCGTGATTGTTAAAAGGTTTAGACTTTTCAATATAACTCATTTACATATTTCTCCAAAAAATTTTTTATTTTTTCACATAAAACTTTGCTTTTGATTTAAAATATAACTATACAAATGAAAACCTTCAAAAGTTTTTGCACCAGCAAAAATCAATATTAAAAGTACTGAAGAAAATTAAATTTAAGTAGCGCCACCATTTGCTACTTAAATTTTTTTAATAGCAAAGTTTCGGTATTTATCCTAGTTTGTCTTATCAAATCATTAACATTAATACACTTAATATCGGCAATTGCTTTAGCCGTTTCTAAAACAAATCTTGGTTCATTGATATGCCCCCTAAATGGTGCTGGGCATAAAAATGGAGAATCTGTTTCAATAAGAAGCCTATCGACTGGACAAAATTTTACGACTTTTTCCAACTCTGTTTCGATTGAATTTCTCTTTTTAAATGTAATTGTACCTGAAATTGAAATGTAAAAACCCAAATTGAGATAAAACACTGCATCTTCGACACTTCCGCTAAAACAATGAATTATTCCACCATTCCTTAAATATTTTTTATTTCGCTCAAGAACGGCTTTACAATCTTCATGAGCATCCCTTATATGTAAAGAAATAGGAAGGTTGAGTTTATCCGCTAATATTATTTGCTTTTCAAACACCTCCATTTGAAGTGTTTTTTCCAAATATTCACCATGATAGTCTAGCCCAATTTCCCCCACACCCACAAAATGGCTATCCGTACTTTTCAGTTCCTTTAGTTTATTTTCAAATTCTTCATCATATTTTTCAATATCATAAGGATGTAATCCTACCATATAAAAAATGTTTGAATATTTAGCAGAAAGATTTTTTGCCTTTTCAATACCATTTAAAGACCCTACCATATTTATAACAGCACACAACTTATCTTCTTTAAGGTTTGAAATGATTTCTTCTAAATTTTTTAACTCATTTAAATGAGCATGACTATCAATAGCAAACTCGCTAATTTTAGATAGGTCAATCAATATTCTATTATTCTCCATTTTATTTTCCTTTCTTTATTTTTATGTAAAAAAATTTTAACACAAATATTAAACCTATTTTAATTATACTTTTCCAAAATTAATTTGTCAATTAGTGTAATAAGGTATTATTCGTAAAATTCAAAAATACAATTAAGTATGAATAAAATTTGGCTTATTGTGTGTTTAATTGCATGTGCAGTTTTAGGATTTATAAACCCTGAAAGTCTATTGCCGACACTTATTGTTTCCACAAATAGTGCACTAAAACTTTCTTTTGAATTACTCGCAATATATTCAGTATGGCTAGGAATATTAGGAATTGTGGAAAACACAAAACTTTCATCATTTTTAGCAAAACTTTTATCACCGCTAATAGATTGGCTTTGGGGTAAAAAAGATATGAATAAAGACGCTAAAAAATATTTATCTCTATCGCTTTCTACCAGTCTTTTAGGAATTGGCGGTGCCAGCGTTCCTTTTGGAATAAAAGCAATAGAAAAAATGGACAACAAAACAGGTGTTGTTACATTTCCGATGATAATGACAATAATATTTGCAAGTTCGGGGGTGCAAATTTTGCCGACTACTGTTATGGGATTGATGGTTGCAAGCGGTAGCAATAATGCTTCATTTATTATTTTGCCAACAATTTTAGCAGGGCTTTGCACCACAGTTGTCGGAGTTGTTCTTGCAAAAATATTAGAAAAAATAACCCAACGGAAAAAAAAGGAAAATTAAAATGATTTATATAATACCTATAATATTTGTTAGCATTTTTGTTTATTGCTTGGTGAAAAATATTCCCGCATACGACTTTTTTGTTAAAGGTTCAAAAGAAGCAGTAGGTCTTGTTATTTCCATTCTGCCCTACCTATGTGCTATTTTTATTTTTGTTTCACTAATGGATGTAAGCGGAATTTCAGATATTCTATGCAAAGTAACCGAACCAATCTTGAAAGTTGTAGGGATTCCTACCGAACTATCCAAACTGGTTGTTTTGCGTCCGTTTTCAGGAAACGGGTCACTCGCAATCGTAAAAGACATTTACATAAATTATGGTGCTGATAGTTATATAGGAAGGTGCGCTAGTGTAGTCGTTGGTGCAAGCGACACAATCTTTTATGTAACCGCTGTTTACTTTAGTACGATAAACATAAAAAATATGCGATACATAATTCCTGTATGCATAATTGCGTGTTTTGTAGGCTCGGCAATGGCGTGTTTATTTGTTCGTATTTTTATTTAAAATTGTATGATTTTTTTAAATTTACAACCCCAACATTAACGGGTTTTATCAACTCGACAAGTAAGTTAAGCAATACATTTTATGTCAAAATAAGGCAATTTTGGGCTTTATTTAAATAATCACTAAAATTTTTAATTAAGAATTTTTATAGGCACACTAATTTTTTTGAATATTTTTTTTGCATTTTTTAAACGGAAAAATTGCGACAAATTTTTGTATTTGTTTTTATACTTTTATTAATTTTATTAAAAACCTTTGAAGTTTGTTTCCTTCCAAAAACTTTTCTTTTGCAATTGCAAAATTATATTTTTTTGCTAGTTTTTTTAATTCATCAAATCTTTCCTTGATGTGGATAAAATATAATGAACCACCCACCTTTAAAATTTTAGATGCAGTAAAAATTATTTCTTCAAGCGTGACAGACAACTCATGTCTTGCAAGAGACTTACTGCTAGACTCATTTATTTTACCACTTCCCTTTTTAAAGTATGGCGGATTGCAACAAACCACATCAACATCAAAAAAGTATTTGTCTGCAAGAGTTAAACTCTCATTATATAAAATTATTTCCGTTTTTGAATTATTATATTTATTCGTGTAAGAACACAGATTTGCAAGTTCCGGCTGAATTTCAAATTGCACAAGTTTATGCGTTTTTATACGCCCAATTATTTCTAGCCCCACAATTCCACTACCACTGCAAAAATCAACAAGTGTACCAATAGAATCTTCTTCCACAAACTTTGCAAGTTCTACCGAGTCGCTAGTGAATGTATAATATTTTTTACATTGAAAAATTGGGCTACCATCGGTTAGGTAGTCCAATTCCCATCCAAAATTTTCAGCAATTTCTTTAAGATTTTCCATACTATTCTGGTTGTGGTGCAGAAACAGGGCAAACGCTTGCACATAAACCACAAGAAATACACTTTTCTGGGTCAATCTTTGCTTTGTCGCCATCCATAGTTATTGCGCCTACAGGACAATTTCCTACACACGCTCCGCATCCTATACAAGAATCACTAATTTTGTATGCCATTACATTAATTCTCCTTTTTATATTTAGAATTGTGACGAAATTTATTATAGCGAAATCCTTTCTTATGCTTTTTGAATGCATCTTGACCGGAACTGCCACCCTTATTCATTTCATCCTTTTTATTATAATCATTTTTCTGTTCAAAATCAACCAAATTTATATCAGTTGAGTTATTTTCATTAATTTCAGCCTTTTTTATGCTCTCATCAAAACCTTTAATTATACTATCGCGTTGGTCTGCTGAAAAATTTTTCCTTTCCTCAAAACGAGGTTTATCTACCGAACTACTCGTCTGTTTTGTATCTTTCCCATTTTCATTTTTTGAATCAACATCATAATTAATTGGTGTATTATCATAAAGATTTATCCCAAGGTCTACAACCTTATATTCTACAAACTTATAACTTTCATCTTCGGCAACTATTTTTACCGTAACACTCTCTTTAATTATATTATTATATTGAACCACACCTCGACCATCCGGAGTGTTTATGGTAGAACCGACCTTGGGCATTTTTGATAAAAGTTCACGATAAACTGGCTCTTCAAATGCAAGACAGCACATCATTTTTCCACAAGCCCCACCCGTTTTAGATGGTGAAAGTGACATATTTTGCGTTTTCGCCATTTTTACAACAACTCTCTCTCCTTCCTTTAAGAAGGTTGTACAACAGCAAGGCATCCCACAAAGACCTAAAGCACCAACGGCTTTGACCTCATCACGAACACCTATTTGTCGAAGTTCAATTTTTGTTTTTAAAGCACTGGCAAGAACTTTCAATAATTCTCTAAAATCTACCCTATCTTCGCTTGTATAAGATATTGTAACCTTTGATTCATCAAAAGCATATTGCACATCGACAACTTTCATTGGAAGTTTTAATGAATTTATTTTATCAACTATAATTGGAAGACTTTCTTTTGCTCGTCTCTTTAACTTTTCCATTTTTTTACAGTCATCTTCATTTACTTTTCTTACAACATCTCTTAACGGTTGTTCTATTTCAATATCTGAAACTGAAAAATTAGTTTTTGCTACCACACCTATTGCATTTCCAGACTGGGTATCAACCACAACTTCTTCACCTAATTCATATTTTTCTCCACGCGGATTAAAATAATAAACTTTTGATGCCTGTCTAAATTTTACACCTACTACCTCTTGCATTTTATTCTCACCTCTACTATTTTTAATAACAACTGGTCAATAATATTGACCTTTGTAACATTTGCATCCAACATCTGTTTTGCTATATATGTTTGCTCCACGATTTTTGTTAATGCCGTAAACGAATATTCATTTGCAATTTGCTGGATATACTTAAAAAAACCAACATTGCTAATAGTTTTATTTTCTCCAGCCTTTGCTTTTTCGCAATCAAGCAAAATCATCTGCATTGCATTAATAAAATCATCAAAACAATCTGTATAATTGTTTGCTTCTGTTGAATATTGCAATATTTTATAAGTGGAATTCATATTAATTAACATATCAAAAATAAATGAGTAAATTTCTTTTATTTTAGAACGACCCGCTAGCCCCAATGATTTTTCCAAATTCCCGCAACTTCCAGACGCAATCAGTTCCGCATTCTCTATACCTTTATCTTTTAATATTTCAACCAAATCTTTTTGAGGAATGGTTTCTAAAAAAATCTTTTGTGTACGGCTTAAAGTCGTTTGTAACAACTTGTTTGTGTTTGAAACAAGCAAAATAAATAACACATCTTGAGGAGGCTCCTCAATTGTTTTTAGAAGTTTATTTTCAACCGTCTTATTTATCTCATCAAAATTATACAATAAGTATACTTTTTTATCCGCCGAGTATGGTCTCACTAGTGCAGTTGAAACAATTTCACCGGCATCGTCAATATCAATAAGTTTATCCTTTCCATAAACTAAAATATCTGGATGTAACAATTTTTTTGCATTATCACACGAATTACAAACTCCGCAAGGTTTTTCATCTTTTAAATTGTCACAAAATAACAAGGATAGTAACGACTTAGCAAACTCTTCAAGATAAATCTTATCTTGACTTATAAGCATAATCGCATGATTTAAACGCTTAAACTTCACCTCTTTAACTATCCGTACAAAAGACGGTGATTTTGATATAATATCTTCCAACATAAAGCATTTCTCCATATAATATCTTACCACATTTACTTAGTTTAGTCAACACAATAATGTGCTTAATCTTTTCACAAACTGCTTTTACATAACCCATTCTTAGTCTATTATTTTTTTGTTTAATTAAAATTTTTAAGAACAAAATTTGCTTGCCCCATTGATTTTTTTTAAATTTTGTGGTATACTTTGGTCACAAATTTTGTAAAGGGCAAAATTAAGTAAAAAACTGGGGGCAATTTATGGATGAAAACAAATTAAAAGAAGAATTTTTGACTAAATTAAAAATGACAAAAAGCAATAATATTATGCTTAAAACAAAACAAGGCGAAAAATTTGCATTTACAATGCTTGACCTAATAAAAGATAATGATGGGAAATTTTATTCAGTTGCAAAACCTCCAATAGACTTCCCTAATGCCAAAGCAAATTCTGTCGTTGTGTTCGCAGTTAAGTATGATAAAAATGAAAGCCCATACTTAGTGCTAGAATCCAACCGCGACACGCGTTCAAATGTGTTTAGCGCATACAATGAACGCAAAAAATTACACGCAACCGCTTTTTAATCGAAAAGTATAAATTAATTAACATTTTAGTTTAATATGCTTTTCATTATAGAACTCAACAAAATAACTGTTTGCAAATATAAACACCATTAGACAATTGGTTTATACCAAATCTAATGGTGTTTATTATTTTCAGTTTGTGTGGTCACTAAAAAGTGGCAAACGGAATAAGATTATATTTCCTAGTGTCTGTTATTTTAAGTGTTTATACAACTTATTTTTTTGTGTTTTAGGTTGCATAATCTACACTTCTAACTTCCCTTATTATATTAACTTTGATTTGACCAGGATATTCTAATTCGGATTCTATTTTTCTCGCAATTTCTTTAGCAAGAATAATAATACCATCATCATCAACTTCTTCAGGCTTTACCGCTACACGAATTTCACGACCCGCTTGAATTGCATAACAACTTTGCACCCCACTGAAACCAGTAGCAATAGCCTCAAGTTTCTCAAGCCTTTTAATATAAGTTTCTAGTGATTCTCTGCGTGCGCCCGGCCTTGACGATGATATTGCATCCGCAACTTGAACAATCATTGCTTCAAGCGACTTGTATTCCACATCGCCATGATGTGCCTCAATACAATGTATAACGGCTTCACTTTCTTTATATTTTTTAGCAAGGTCAACACCAATTGAAACATGTGTTCCTTCAACTTCAAAATCCATTGCTTTTCCTATATCATGCAACAATCCAGCACGTTTAGCAATAGTAACATCTGCCCCCAACTCTCCAGCAATTAAACCGGCTATATAACTAGTTTCTAATGAATGTTGTAACACATTCTGACCAAAACTAGTACGGTATTTAAGTCGTCCCAAAATCTTTATAAGTTCTGGATTGATACCAAAAACACCTGCATCAAATGTCGCATTTTCACCCGCTTCAGCAATCGTCTTTTCAAGGTCTTTCTTTACTTTATCAACAATTTCTTCAATGCGTCCTGGATGAATTCTTCCATCAGATGTTAATCTTTCCAATGTTTGACGAGCAACTTCTCTTCTGATTGGGTCAAAACAACTAATAATAACCGCCTCTGGTGTATCATCAACAATTAAATCAACTCCCGTTGCAGTTTCTATAGCCCTAATATTTCGCCCTTCTCTTCCAATAATCCTGCCCTTCATTTCTTCATTTGGAATACTTACCGCAGACACCGTGCATTCCACAGTGTGGTCCGTTGCACATCTTTGAATTGCCTGCATTACAATTTCTTTTGCATTTTTCTCAGCCTCATCACGCGCTTCTTGGTCTAGTCTTTTTACAAGTAGACCTGCCTCTTTTCTTGCTTCATCTTCAATAGATTTAACAAGTTCATTTTTTGCATCTATCTTTGATAATCCTGCAACTCTTTCTAGTTCTTTGTCTATTTCGACATTTCTTTTTTCGAGTTCCGCTTTAACATTTTCAATATCAATAACTTTCTTTTCTAACTGCTCTTTTTGTTGTTCTAAACTCTCCGTCTTTTTGTCTAAACTCTCTTCTTTTTTATCTAGCATTTCCTCTTTAGCACGAAGCCTGTTTTCAAGTTTTGTTGCCTCAATTCTTCGGTCTTTAAGTTCGTCCTCCACTTCATTTTTTAACTTGATAGCCTCTTCGCGTGCTTCAATTAGTGCCTCTTTTTTTAGCACTTTAACTTCATTATTAGCATCTTCAATAATCTTTGTAGATTTTGCTTTTGCATCTTCTAGTTTTTTTGATTTTATAAAATTAGTTGCAACATATCCACCAATTCCGCCCGCAATTAAAGTCACAACGCTAATAACTATAGCCAACCATATTGCCACAGCATTAATCCCTCCTATATTAAATTTTTTATCGTTCGCTTTGGGTATTTACCAAAATATATTTCGTTTGATAAAAATCAACAATCGACCAATATTAGTTTAACACTTTAGCATAAAAGTTGTCAAGTTATTAGAAAGATTATTTTATTCAATTGAAATAATATCAACATTGGTATCACATATGTTTTTTACGACAACTGAATGATATTTGGGCTTTTTATCTAATTGTATTTTTGCTAAAATTTGCATACATTCATCAATTTTATCTTTAGGGATTTGCCCCGCAGTCTTTACGGCAACCACCCCACCTGACTTAAGTTTTACTAAACTAGACACACTTCTGACGGGATTTTTAAGTTCGTTTTGAGCATACTGCTCACCGCGTATACAACCATTTCCCGAAACTTTAATTGCTCCATTTGTAATTTCTACCAATAGTTCACACCCTAGTGGACACATTATACAATTAAAATGTTTTTCCATTTATTCGACCCCCTCAATACAAACTGAAAGTTTGGAATTTTGACCTTGCTTCTTCACTACAATTGACTGCATTTCGCCCGCATTTGCACACATCACAAACTTTTTAGAAACAACTTCTCCCTTTTCGTTTATAACTAAAATGTTGGTTTTTTCAAATTTTCCAGTGGTTCTAAATAAAATTTCGATTTCACCACTTCCTTCAAAATAACTATTTGGCATTACATACCGAACGCCTTTACTTGGTATAATTTCAAAACTGTTACCATATGTCAATTCATTTTTTGAGTATAAACTAGCAAACTTGCCCGCTTTTTGACTTTCTTTAGTTACGAAATCCACCAAATCATGAACATGCAGACCATTGCCACAAGCGAATATTCCACTTTTGGTTGTTTCATAATATTCATTTACAAGATAACTTTTTGTGATGGGATTTATTTTTACATCCTTTAATAAATTGGTTTCAGGAATTAACCCAACCGACAAAACCAATCCATCACAAGGAACTGTTCTTTTGGTATTCTCTATAACCTGTAAATTTTTATCAACATTTGCTATAACCACACCAGTAATTTGGGGATACCCCAAAACTTCAACAACGGTGGTATTTAAATATAAAGGAATATCAAAATCATTCAAGCATTGTGCAATATTTCTCTTAAGCCCCGAAGTGGTTCCCATTAATTCCAACACCATTTGAGGTTTTGCGCCCTCTAAAGTTAACCTTCTAGCCATTATTAGCCCAATATCTCCACTGCCTAAAATAACAGGATTTCTGCACGGTAAAACGCCATACGTATTCACCCACTTTTGAACCTGCCCCGCCGTCCAAACTCCACTAGGTCTTTCTCCCTTCATTGAAATCGCTCCTGCCGTCCGCTCCCGACACCCGACCGAGACAATCACTGCTTTGCAATGGATTTTTAAGACACCTTCTCGATTTTTTATTACAACTTCACCCGTATTTACACTTTCAACAAAACTTGATAAAAACACTTTTACACCCGTTTTGTTTAATTCTTCAATAAATCTATGTGCATACTCCGGCCCTGTCATCTCCTCGCCAAAATAATGCAAACCAAACCCCGAATGAATACATTGCTTCAATATTCCGCCAAGTTTATCTTCTCTTTCAATCAATGCTACAGTAGAACCATTTTTAAACGCCTCAATTGATGAAGAAAGTCCGCTTGGACCTCCACCTATAACAACAACATCAAAATTTTGACTTTGCATCTTACCTTCCTCCTTCGTTTGGTTTTATTGAAGAGTGAATTATTTTTGAGCCTTTCGCATCCTTTTCTATATCATTAAAATTAGTGTTATTTAATTTTGCCAAGTTCTCCATAACTTTAAAAATACAAAATCCACTTTGACACCTACCCATCCCTGCACGGGTTCTGCGTTTTACGGCATCCACCGTTTTCGCACCAAGTGGAGACAATATAGCATCTTCAATTTCGCCTAAAGAAATCTCCTCACACTTACAAACTATTTCACCATATTTAGGATTCTTCTTAATCAACTTATCTTGTTCTTCAATCGGTAAATTTCTAATCCTTAATCTCGGTTTTAATGTTTTTAGCCCGTCACATTCTTTTGTATAGTCTAAGCCTAATAACTCAGCCACAAATTCCGCAATTGCAGGTGCGGAAGAAAGCCCCGGAGAACAAATCCCTGCCAAGTTGATAACATATGGATTAATTCTGCTCTTTTCAATTATAAAATCTTTGCCCGATATATTCCTAACACCACTAAACACTCTAATATTTCCATACAATGGCAAATTAGGCATTTCTTCTAGTGCTTTATTTTTTACCTCTTGCAACCCAAGTTCGGTGGTCTTTGTTGAATTGTCCGATAAATATGATGTCGGCCCCACCAATATATTTCCACTTGCTGTGTTGGTAATTAAAATACCTTTACTTTCTGCCGTTGGCAACGGGAATATTGTATGCGAACAAAAATTTTCATAACCTCTATCTATAATATAATATTCACCGCGTCTAAACTCTAATGGATATTCTTCGCTTCCAAGAATTTTACTAACTTCATTATAGCCCGCACCAGCGGAATTGATTACATAGCCCGCACCAACTTCCCGCCCATCAGAAAGCAATAAAACTATTCCATCCTTTTCTGTTTTTGATGATTTAACCTCAGTCGTCAAAAAGACTTCCGCACCATTTATGATTGCCTCTTCACAAAATGCCACACTCAATTCATAAGATGAAACTATCATACCCTTTTTTGCATATAGTCCATACTTTATATCTTTATTTAGATTTGGTTCCAACTGCTGAAGTAAATCACTTTGACAGATAGACAAATTTTCAACCCCATTGTCCACCCCTCTTTGATACAACTCTTTAATTTTTTCTAGGTCGTTTCCGACGACTAAATGACCATTAACCTTATATTCTACATTTAAACGCTTTAATATATCTTCATACAAATTAAAGCCTCTTACATTAAGTTTAGCCTTAAGCGTTCCCGTTTTACAATCAAAGCCCGTATGTATTATCCCGCTATTCGCCTTACTAGAACCCATTCCAACATCACTTTCCTTTTCAATTAGGCAAACTGTTTTTCCAAGCCTAGTAAGTTTATTCAATATAGCACAACCTACAACTCCGCCACCAATTATACAATAGTCAAACCTTTTCAATTCCTCTTCTCCTTAAAATGTACTTTTATTTAGTATACCACACAATCCTTTATTTAAAAAATCATATTTACTCTAAAAATAAATTTGCAATAAAAAAGTTATCTGAAAGACAAATCAGACAACTTTATTTTATGAAAAATTAAATTTAATAAAATAAGTTAATTTAAGGTTAAACACCCGTTACCTACTTTTTTAGAGTAACCGAAATGATACCTAAAATTCCACCCACAATAACACCTAATATACTATCATACAATAATGATATATTAATAATCATACTACCATTTAAAATTGAGAATACCACAAAGCATAAAATTATATAAACCGCACCAAGTATTGCTCCTTTTACCGCACCCGCACTTCCGTCCTTTGTTACAATCAGCACTCCAATTGCGATGCTAATTATTTTAATAACTATATTTGCAGGGCTTATTATTGCATCTGACCAATTAAACCATTTTATAAGCAATGCAAATAATAGAATTAAAACTAATGATACAATTAGCGACACTCCTACTCCTACCGCCATCCGGATAATGGATTTCCCTTTTGTGTTCTCTTTATATACACTTGTTTGATTCATTCTTTATTTCCCTCTCTGTTTATACTTAAATGTATGATTAACCTTTTAGGTTTATGAATAAAATCATTGCCAAATGAGTCTAAAAATTTTCAAACAAAAAAGGATGATAAATTACCATCCTTAAAAACTTACTTTTTATTATTTTTTGATTTTGATTTCTTTTGGGTTGTTGCTGGTGTAGACTCTTTATTTTTGATTGTGTCATCAACAACAGTATCGAGTTTTTCAATTTCAGAAAGTTCATCATATTTTATTTCTGAAACTTCATAGTCGTCTATTTGTGTTTCTACAACACTGTCTGCACTAACTTCTGCTTCGCGTGGCATAACTCCAGCAATAGCATCTATGTTTACCTCAATAAGAGTTTTGTTACCCTTAACACCAGTCTCTAAAATAATAGTTTTGATTCCCACTATTTCAGATACTCTAACAATTCGACCTATAATACCGCTTGTTAGTTGAATTAAGTCGCCCGCCTTTAACCCTTCTTGCATTTCCTTGTATGCTTGCATTCTTTTTTTGTTTCCAATTGATGGGAACACCAAAATTCCAATAAACATACAAACAATTATGATTAATGTAACTATTGAAGATGTTGTACTGCCACCAGCCAATATTAAACTATTCATATTATTTCTCCTTTTGATTTATATTTTTATTGTAACATATCTATTCCACATTTTGCAATGAAATTTTTGTTAAATTATTTATATTTTTGACTTATCGTATCCCGTCTTTTTAAAATACTCATCTCTAAACTCTAAAAGCCTATCTTCTCGTATTGCCTTTTTAATATCTTCCATTAAGTGAGTTAGGTAGTATAAGTTATGATAAGATAATAATGTTGCACCCAACATTTCGCCCGCATTCATTAAATGCCTTAAATATGCTTTTGTGTAATTTTTACATACCATACAATCGCATTCTGGGTCTAAAGGGGTATGGTCGTCTTTATATTTCCCATTTTTCACAACAACCTTGCCAGTACTTGTAAACGCCGTTCCGTTTCTTGCAATTCTAGTAGGCAAAACACAGTCAAACATATCAATGCCTCTAATAACACCCTCTACTATACAGTCAGGACTTCCAACGCCCATCAAATACCTTGCTTTATCTTCGGGGTATTCTTTTTGCAACAGCGACAAAATATCATACATAACAGGTTTTGGCTCTCCTACACTTAGCCCACCAATCGCAAGTCCTACTCTTGCATATTTTTTGCATTCATTTAAACTTTCTAGTCTTAAATCATTATACATATTTCCTTGAACAATTGGAAAAAGCATTTGATTTGGATTCTTTTGATAGTCATAACATCTTTTCAACCACGAATGTGTTCGCTCCATCGCAATTCTTGCAGTCTTTTTATCGGCTTTAGGGTCGGAGCATACATCAAATGCCATAACAATATCTGACCCCAAAATATTTTGGATTTCAATTGATTTTTCGGGTGTAAACATATGTTTTGACCCATCTAAATGCGAGCAAAACTCTACACCATCATCACTAATCTTATTTAGTTTAGACAATGAAAATACTTGAAACCCGCCACTGTCTGTCAATATGGGTTTATCCCAATGCATAAATTTATGAAGACCGCCCGCATTTTTTATAATCTCAGTACCCGGTCTCATATATAAGTGATATGTATTTGATAATATTATCTGCGCACCAAGTTCTTTCACCATCTCGGGTGTTAAACCCTTTACGGTCGCCTGTGTACCAACAGGCATAAACACTGGGGTTTCTATCACACCGTGTGGAGTTTTAAGTTCACCAATTCTTGCACCCGTACTGGATGTACATTTTATATTAAATTTGAAATTTTCTTCCATTTTTCTCTCCATTATTTAATTACTCGGGCAATATACACATACAATCGCCAAAACTAAAAAATCTATATCTTTCTTTTATTGCAAGGTCATAACATCTAAATAATTCATCTTTGGTTATAAGTGCAGACACAAGCATTAAAAGTGTACTTTCGGGCAAATGAAAATTTGTAATCAATCCATCTACCGCCTTAAATTTATATGGGGGATAAATAAATATTTGCGTATTACCATGCCCTGAATGAACGACCCCGTTTTCATCCGTAACCGTTTCAAGTGTTCTAACCGATGTTGTGCCAACTGCAATTATTCTTTTACCATTGGCTTTTGCTTTGGTTAGTCTTTCAGCAGTGGCGGGGTCAACAAAATACTCTTCACTATGCATAATATGGCTTTCCACATTATCTACCTTAACCGGCCTAAAAGTTCCAAGCCCAACATGTAAAACCACCTCTTCTATCTGCACTCCCTTTTCTTTTATCTTTGAAAGCAACTCTTCGGTAAAATGTAAACCCGCAGTTGGTGCGGCTGAAGAACCCTCTTCCTTAGCATAAACTGTTTGATAGCGAGATTTATCCTTTAACTTTTCTTTAATGTATGGTGGAAGTGGCATTTCTCCAATTCTATCAAATTCAACTTCAACCGGCTCACCGCTCAAAACTAAAAATTCTAAAACTCGTTCACCTGTTGGCAAAATTTCAGAAACTTCTCCACTTAAGTTTTCACTAAAGATTATTTTTGTACCAACCTTAAACTTTTTACCCGGCTTTACCAAACACTCATAACTTGTTGTGGATAATTTTTTTAATAATAAAATCTCTACAACCTCATTTTCTTTATTTTCTCGATGCCCATAAAGTCTTGCAGGTATAACCTTGCTTCTGTTAAAGACCAAACAATCATTTGGCGTTAAATAATCTAAAATATCTCTAAAAATTTTTTCTTCTATCTGTTTTGTGGATTTGTTATACACAAGCATTCTAGATGAATCTCTAGGTTCTATTGGTGTTTGTGCAATCAATTCTTCGGGTAGTTCATAATAAAAATCACTTGTCTTCATTTTTTCCTCTAAATTTTTATAATTTATAACTTGAATTTTGTTTAACTTATATTTTTAAGCGGTGCCCTACAAAACGGGACCTATTTAAGTTAAGCCCTTTTTAAACTTGCTTGAAGATTATACAATATATTTATTGTAATTGCAACCTTAATTTTAATAATAAAACTCGCAAGCCAAAAGTTTATAATCATTTTATAAACCCTTAAATATTGCGAGTTAAACTTTATTTTCCACTAGGTTGTGGCGGAGTATACTTTATACCCATATGTGTATATGCAGGTTCTAATGCAATACGCCCTCTAGGTGTCCTCGCAATAAACCCTAATTGCATCAAATATGGTTCGTAAACATCTTCAATAGTTGCCGTCTCTTCACCCGTAAATGCCGAAAGTGTTTCAAGTCCTACCGGCCCACCATTAAATTTGTTAATAATAGCATCCAACATTCTTCTATCTACAAAATCAAGTCCTAAATCATCAATTTCCATTTTGTCTAATGCATTCTTGGCAATATCCTTTGTTATAGTATCTTGTCCTTGAACCTCAGCAAAATCCCGCACCCTCTTTAATACTCTATTTGCAATACGCGGTGTTCCTCTGCTTCTTCCTGCAATTTCAATTGACGCATCATCGGTAACTTTTATATTCAATAGCCCCGCTGATCGCCTTACTATGGTTGCAAGTTCTTCAGTTGAATAAAGTTCTAATCGGCACATTACACCGAACCTGTCTCTTAGCGGACTAGACAACATTCCTGCTTTGGTTGTTGCACCAATAAGCGTAAAATGAGGTAAATTTAACCGCATACTTCTAGCACTTGGCCCCTTACCAATTATAAAGTCTAAAGCAAAATCTTCCATTGCTGGATATAAAATTTCTTCTACAGAATGATTTAATCTATGAATTTCATCAATAAACAAAACATCGTTTTCATTTAAGTTAGACAAAATGGCTGCAAGGTCTCCCGCTTTTTCAATCGCAGGTCCCGAAGTTAAGCGTAATTGCACCCCCAATTCATTGGCAATAATATTACTTAGCGTGGTTTTACCTAACCCCGGAGGTCCATAAAGCAAGACATGGTCTAAACTTTCTTTTCGATTTTTTGCCGCTTGGATATACACATTAAGATTTTCTTTCACCTTAGTTTGACCAACATATTCTGCCATAGTTTTTGGTCGCAAACTAACTTCTGTTTCAATATCTTCACTTATCATATTGCTGGATATAAATCTTTCCGCATCTTCAAAATCTTTCATCTTTTCTCCTTTATTCAACTTTTTATTTCCCTATAAACATTGGCAAGCATCAAGCATTATCTATACTAAAATGCCTAAAATTTCTATTATCTTGCCATATCCTTTAAGCATTTTTTGATTATATCTTCAGCATTCATATTAGGCTCAGCAACCTTTTGAACAATCTTTAAAGCATCCGAACTTGAAAGCCCCAAACTTTGCAATGCAACACATGCATCTTCAACCGCTTGACCGTCAATATTAAGCGCATTGTTTTGTATGCCCACAACTTGACCATGGTCAATTTTCCCAACTTTTTCTCTAAGTTCTACAATTATTTTTTCAGCCGTCTTTTTCCCTAGTCCTTTAACCTTGCTTAATGCATTCACATCGCTAGTTGCAATCGCAAGACAAAGGTCGGTTGCCGATATACTTGAAAGTACTGTTACTGCAACTTTTGGTCCAACACCAGAAACCGATACCAATTTTAAAAACATTTCCTTTTCATTACGGTCGGCAAAACCATAAAGTGTCATCGCATCTTCACGAACCGCCATATATGTTGGAATGTTCACCTCTCCATCTAGTGCGGTAAATTTAAACACCGCATTCATAGTGGCTGTCATTTCAAAGCCTACTCCTTGCACATCTATTGCAAGATAATTCTCACCCGAATCAACTATATTTCCTCTCAAAAATGATATCATACATATTCTCCAATGTTGTTGTAATTTTATTTCTAAATTTGCTATTTTTTGTTTGTTTATTACATAAAGCCTATTAACTTAACTTTATACATTCAATTGCTTAGGTGGTATTTTTTACAAATTTTTTTCTATTGAATTTTAAATATTAATTTTTGTCTTTAATTTATAATCAGCATTATATAACCCATAAAAACCGAATGTTTAACTAAAGTTGCCCTTACTTTTTAAAGCACTTTTTACACATTATTACCTAATTAAAAACCCGACTAAAAACTTTGTATTACAATTATAACTACCACATATTGCAAAAACCATCAATACTAATGCAAGGGATTATACTTTCTATTTGTCCAATTTCCGGTAGTTAATGTATCCATAGCCGAGCCCGCCATTGTCTTGTTGGTTTGAGCATGGCAAAGTGCGGCGGCAAGTGCATCGGCAGCATCATCCGGTTTTGGAATTGATTTTAAATTCAATATAGCCATAGTCATATACTGAACCTGCTTTTTATCCGCTCTTCCATTACCTGTTATTGCTTGTTTAATTTGTAGGGGGGTATATTCATACAATGCACCCAGTTTTTCCACCGCTGTACACAAAATAACTCCACGCGCCTCAGCAACCTTTATGCCCGTAGTAATGTTATCATTAAAAAACAATTCTTCAATTGATATTTCATCTGGCTTATATTTTTCAATAAGGTGAGTCATTCCATCTTTAATAATTTTAAGCCTATTCGGAAAATTTTCCTCTTTAGGTGTTTCAATTGCGCCATATGCTATAACACGACAATTATTCTTTTCGTTTTTTTCGATAACACCATAACCAACAATTGCATAACCGGGGTCAATTCCTAAAATTATCACTTTGCAAAACTCTCCTTATATAGATAATTTTAATTAATTAAACCACGTTTGTCAACTATAAAGCGACTACACCTATTGAATATATAATTTTGATATTTTCACTTTTTATAACTATTCTTTTTCTGGAGACGAACCAAAACTTTCTTCCATAAAACTATTTGGTGTTATAAATTTCTGTAAAAGTGACATATATTCCGTTTGATTTCCAAACTTACCTTTATATGAGAATGGTATAACTTTAAAGCCTAAACGTTCGTAAATTCCTTTTAAAATTGCATAGGCGGATTCGGGTGGCATAAATCTTCCTTTTGCATTTCGAACGGGTAATACACCTTGTTTTTGAGGATTGTATTTAAATCCTTGATCCAATGGAGACATTTGCCCCGCAATATGAATAGAAGTGTTTGCTCTTTGTGTTAATAATTTAACAATCTCTTCCGCACGAGATAGTGCAATTCTACCAAATCCGCGGTCTCTCATAATGGTATTGGTGCGGAAATATGACAACCAACTATCAAAATCAATAGTCTTTGGAAGTACCTCTTTTTCACGGAACTCCTCTGTAACCCCTTGAACATTGGTTAACATCAAACAATTTGATGCATTTACCAAATAAAGTTCTCCAATATCTTTTCTTTTACTGCCCGTTCCACCAAGAGACGGAACACTCACCCATAATTTTGAATGTTCCATAATGCTTACATTATATGAGCCATTTAATGAGCAACCATCTTTAACTTCTTGCATCTCTTCTTTGGTTAAAACATCAAAAACTTGAGTGTATGCCTTCCACATTTTAGTAACCGGATTTAATTCAATTGAATCAGCCAACAAAAAGCATTCACCATTTTTACCAATCAAAAAACTTGCAAAATTTTGGGCTCTTTGCACATCATTAAAAGTGCTAGGTTTTAACTCACTCCTAATTCGTCCAATAGTTTGATTATTTTCTTGTATACTTTTTGTTGGTAACTTAACATTATGAACAAAATTACTAGAAATAAAAACCTCGTCATTTCCATCTGTCAAATTTTGCAATTCATCAAAAACTTTTTTATCCATTTTTTGCCCTTTATTATATATTTTTCACTAAAGCAATATTATTTTCTAGCAAGTTCTTTTATAATCTCATTAGCCTCTTCTTTTGTTCTTGCAAAGCCTAATTTTTCTTTAGTTTGCTTATCCTCAACAAAAAAGCCATCCTTTTTAGCACTCTCAACCACTTTATACTTATAATTTCCATTTTCTTTTGGTTGGGAATCTAGTGGCTGAACACGAGCCTTATCATATTCAGTTTCTTTAATTTTTTCACGCAAATCATTTTGTATTCGGTCTTCTAATTCATTATTTCGCATAACACTTTTGACAAACATAATGATGAATGCAATGTTGCCTAGTAGTAGCACCCCCATAATAACATACAGCACCCATGAATCTATACTAACTGCACCTAATAAATTTCTCATAATTAAGCCTCCTATCGCGTTCTCAAATTATCAAATTTTTGATTTAACTTTTCTAATTCTTCCGCTTGACCAAGTTTGCCCGATTTTTCTATTTTATAGCCCTCATCAATAATAATTTCATTTTTTCTAAATGGCTTTAGTCTATGTTTAATAATCATAGGAACAATATTGCATTTTGCACGGTCGGCAAAAAATATTACACCCGACTTAAGGTCTTGAATATCTTCACTGCCCGTTTTATTTCGAGTTCCCTCAGGGAATATTATTACATTCTTACCCGATTTTAATGAATTCAAAGTTTCACGCATTGCTTTCATATCTAAACCTTTACGGTCGATAAATATAGCACCGATGCCTCCAACTACCACGCGAGTGAAAACATTACTCCCCAACTCTTTTTTTGCTAAAAATTTTCTATTCCAAATGGACTTAAAAAATAAAATTTGCAAAATTATTACATCCATATTTGAAAAATGGTTACATGAAATCAATTGACCTTCAGGTTTGCGTTTTAAATTTTTTGCACCCGAAACTTTAATTGGATATATTAACCTCGTTGGAAGGTAAATAACAACACAAAATATAACCGCTAAAATTCCGATTATAAACTTAAAAAAATATTCAATTCCATTACCAATCTTTTTAAAAAACTTTTTCATAAGTTTATTATATCACCTATTTTTAAATTTTGCTAGTATTTTGAATATATTCAAAGAATATTTATTAAAAATAGTTGAAAATTTTACATTTTTCTAGTAAAATTATCAAGCATAAATAAAAATAATATCAATGATTTTAGGAGAACAAATATATGATGAGACTAAATAAATTTTTATCTACTTGTGGGGTTTGTAGTAGACGAAAAGCCGAAGAGTTAATTACCGCTGGTAAAGTTACCATAAATGGTGCGGTAGTAACAAATCTTGCAACCTCGGTAGATGAAAATAAAGATAGTGTTTTTTGTAACGGAAAGCATATTGAATATACAAACAATTACATTTATTTGATGCTATATAAACCAAAAGGCTGTATCACTTCATTAAGTGATGAAAAGGGACGAAAAACAGTTATGGACTTCATTCCTGAAAAATACCGACGCCTAGTAAAGCCGGTAGGACGATTAGATTATGACAGTGAGGGATTGCTTCTTTTTACAAATGATGGCGATTTTGCAAATAAAATAACCTCCCCTTCTAGCAAAATTCAAAAGCATTATATTGTTAAAATTGAAGGCGAAATTACAAGCAAAGAAATTGTAATTTTATGTAAGGGAATTAAACTTGAAGATGGCACCATCACCGCTCCCGCCCGCATAAAACCTCTTGAAACATCAAACGGATTGACACGCTTAGAAGTTGTAATTAGTGAGGGTAAAAATCGCGAAATTAGACGAATGTTTGAAGCAGTTGGAAAAAATGTTGTCTTTTTAAAACGAACTCAAATTGGAGCACTTAGGCTCGGCGGACTAACTCGTGGAACTACAAAGCCATTTGACCCTAAATATGCATTAATGACCCCAAAAGAAAAGTAAATCACCTAGTTGATTTACTTTTTATAATTATTAAAATTTCAAGATTGGTTAAATTATATTGTTTTTTACACGGCTTTTGTAGGCTCCGCTAACATCAAAATATATATATTAAACATTTGCTTTTAATGTATAAGCATAAAATAATTTAATACAAATTCTTTATATTATTAAAAATTTTGCAAGATATCCCTCGCTATATCAATCGTTGTTACAACGGGCGCATCCGCTAGTGCAAACAAATCTGCCACTAAAATCTCTTCATCGTTTATTTTCACCGAAAGTGTACCAACTTTTTGGTCTTTCTTTATTGGTGCTATCAAAACATCCGGAAGCGAAATTTGTGTTTCTATTTTATCGCTACCATCATTAAAGATAGGATATGTTAATCCTTTTTTTGTATATATTTGCAATTCTTGAGTTTTTGACTTACAAACAGGCAAAGTTTGGACATACGAAAATGGCTCAACTATGGTTTCATTGTGAAATTTTTTAGATGCTTCAATTATAAGTTTTTGACTTTCCTTAAACATTTCTTTACAGTTTAAAACAACTGCAACCAATTCTTTTCCATCAACCACAGCACTTGTAACCAAACATCTCCCCGCTTCTGGTGTAAATCCCGACTTAACACCGCTAATTCCAACGCCTTTTACTTCTAAACTTTCATCAAACATCAATTTCTGTTTATTTTTTAAATATCTCGGTTCTTCTGTTTTGTTGGTTTTTTCAATAGTATATCTTTTAGTGCCCACGATTTTGCGAAAGACTTCATTTTTCATGGCATAAGTTGTAATAGTTGCCAAATCTTTTGCTGATGTATAATGATTATCATCGTGAAGACCATGAGGATTGGTAAAATGCGTATGAGTTAAATTTAATTTGTCTGCATAGTTGTTCATCATTTCTACAAATTTTTCTTCACTTCCAGCCGTTATAATAGCAAGTGCGGTTGCCGAATCATTTCCCGAAGCCAATATTAATCCATACAACATATCTATAATTGATAACTCCTCGCCTTTACGAAGATAAATACTAGTTCCCTCTATCCCAACCGACAAATCAGGCACGGTTACAACCCTTTCTAAATCTGGGGTATTTTCAATTGTAATAATTGCCGTCATTATTTTAGTGGTACTTGCCATAGGTATCATATCTTCTTCATTTTCACCTAAAATCATCCGACCGGAGTTTTGCTCTAAAACACACATACTTTTATAAGGCAAAACCTTTTCACTTGCGCCACCAATTTTGAATGACTTATAAAAAGTTGTGTATTTTTGTGTTCCATTTAAAGAGAAAAATGCAACTATACCGACCGCTATAACTACTGCAATTGTTACCATACATGCAAAAATATTTATATGAGTTTTGGGTTTGTCTTTATGAAAACTATTATTGTCTGTTGTTTTTTCATAATTGCCACAAATTTCGTTATAATTTCTAAAATGCTTCTCGTTATAATATCGTCCAACCCTAATATCTTCACTAATTTTTTTGTTTGGGAGATTTTTTGTAAAACTATCAACACTCCCCACATCATCAACTTCTGAAAAACTAAACATTTTATTTCTCCTTTCGTTTTGTTAATGAATCAATACAATCCGGCAGGCGGTCCAATAATTTTATTATAGGGTCAGATTGAGTAATTTTTAAATATTGAACTTCTCCTTTATCGACAATTAAAACACCCATAGGCACGACCGAAAATCCTGCACCCGACCCACCAGCATAAGGAAACCTTTCCTCTTCTTTTTTTGAATATTCTCCACCGCCAGCAACAAACCCTACACTTATTTTACTAATTGGGAAAATTTGCTTGTTATTTTCATCTACTATTTTTTTACCCACCACAATATCGCTATCCACCATAGATTTTATTTCTTTTATTGTGTTTGAAATTAAATTCTCTATCGGCTGTTCTTTTTTTAACTCACTTTCTTTATTCTTTTTCATTTAAAACTCCTTTTTTGATTAACTTGCTATATTTATTTTTTGCGTAAATAATTGAAATTATTATGTTTAACATAGTTAAAGAAATATTTATTTTGGATGCTATATTTAAATTATTTTCGTTGTATACGGGATTTAAGCGAATGTCAATTTTTGTAGTTTTTAGTTGCGGTAAAAATACCGATAAAATTGACTTAAAAGAACCTATTGCCATACTTGTCAAAAAAGGGTCATCAATCAAGCCTCCATCCATTAAAAATATAATTTCATTGATTTTTACATTGGATAATAAATTCTGAATTAACATTTGTTGCATTTCTTTAGGGTCGTTTGACTGCATAATTTTTGATGTGGTTGAAATTATTGAAAATGAATAGTCGTCCAATAAATAAATTTTTCCTTTTGCAAGACTAAGCCCCAACACTGAAAGCGTAAAATAAAAACTTCTAGACTTCACATCTAATACAAATTTTGTTTTACACGGCAAGGGCAAAATCAAAACTAAAAAAACAATTAAACATATTGACAATATTATTAAAATCATTTTCATAATCATAGTTAGTCTTTTAAAGTTTTTAACTTTTATGCAAAAAACATTTTTAAATTTTACTAAATAAAAAAGCAAATAAGTTACATTATTATGTAATATGCACCCCCTTTTTAGTTATTTTGCCACGCGTGGTTCACTAATTGTTCGCTAGTTTTATCATAAATGCCTACGAAAAAACTTTTTGTTTTATTGCTTTTATCAACGATTAGTTTATAACTAAAATACATTTTATTTTTTACTATAAATGGTATGTTTATAACGACGCACATTGAGTTTTTTATTTTATTAAAAATGATTTATTTATAACAAAAACCATTTTATTTTATCGTTTTATTAGAAGTGAGTTTTAAATAAAAAAACAAACCCTCCAAGTTTAAAAAACTTTTTGGGTTTACTTTTTTTAAAAATTATTTATATTTTTATTTTCATTTTAAATTGCAAGCATTGATATAATCTTATCCAGCACCATAAAACCTTCGTCGGTTGCAATCAAATTGCTTCCTTCAATTTTTAAAAAACCATTTTTTATTAATAAGTCAATCGTTTCTTTCTTTTCATCAATCAAATCAACTCCAAATTGAGATTTGTATGCTGTTAAATCTATGCCACTTTTTAATCTTAAAGAAAGCAATATTGTTTCCTCTTTAGCATCCGTATCATCCAACTCTTCCTTGCATTCAAGCGGGAATTCATTTTTTGAAATATGAACCAAATAATCGGTAATACTTGATGTGTTTGCAAGCCTGAAGTTATCAACAAAACTATGTGCCGACACTCCTAGCCCCAAATATTCACCTCTTGACCAATAAACTTTATTATGTCTTGATTCAAATCCTTCTTTTGCAAAATTTGAAAATTCATACCTATTGTATCCATATTTTTTCAGTTCATAAAATGCCGTATTGTACATTTCTATACTTTCTTTTTCGGTCGGCAATTCAAGTAAATTTTCCTGCCTCATTTTATAAAACTTTGTACCCTCTTCAATGCTTAATAGGTACGAACTTATATGTTGAACACCAAGCCCATTAACCAATCTAATAGTTTCTTTGATATCTTCTTTGGTTTGGGTTGGAAGCCCTAGCATAATATCGGTACTTATATTAGTTGCACCAACCGACTGCAAAAGTAAAATTGTGTTTTTGTAATCAAGATATTTATGCGTTCGTCCTATAGTTTCAAGTAGTCGTGACTGTGCGACTTGAAGACCTACCGAAAACCTTGAAATATTGCAAGTTAAATATTCTTCCGCCTTTTCCCTTGTTAATGTATTAGGATTTATTTCAATAGTAATTTCAGCATCGTTTGACACCACAAAATTATTGTAAATTGCCGTCATTATTCGCGTAATCGCACCAACAGGAAGCGACGATGGAGTTCCTCCACCAATATAAATTGTTTCAATCACCCTATTTGCACCATAAGTTTTTGAGCGTAAATCAATTTCCTTTACTAAAGCATCAACATATTGTTCCTTCATATCATCACTAACAACACTGCTTATAAAAGCACAATAATTGCATTTAGAATTGCAAAACGGGATATGAATATATAAACTTAATGGCTTTCGCATTCTTTTCTCCTCTTAACATCAGTTATTACACTAAGAAATTTTAATAACAAAAAGTAACCTACCTATATATTTTTTTTATTCAGTTTCTTTTTCTAATTTGTATAATTATTAAAACCTAATCTGTTATTCAAATCTTTTAAATCAATAGAATCTTTTGAATCTGCTTCTATAAAAAAATCATCAACCGCCAAACATATTTTGTCAAATTCTTCTACATCAATTTCTTCAGCATTGGATTGTTTTGTTGATAGTTCAATTTCTTTATTTTCAAAATATTCAAAAATTTTATCAATATCATTTTCTTTTATTTCACTCTCAATATTTAACTCATTCAAAGCACTCTTCAAAAGTTCTATTATGCTATCATCTACCTTTTTTAACATATTTCTTTTTTCTCCTTATTAAGTTATATTTTTTTCTTTCTTTTTCACTTACCCGTCTAGCCGTTACAACAACATTTGTATCTGGATTAATAGAAGTTGTCATGGTTTTTCCTATCCTATTATAAGATCTAAATGGCTTGTCTCCTTTTATGTCAGAAATTGCATTAGGTTTACTAAAAAGATTATCTATTAATCCCAATTTGGTTAAATTTCTATCCTCCTGAACAATTCTGTTTTGTGCATGAGAAGAAACTTTATACTTTCCAACCCGTACTGGCTTTGTATTTTTCTTAGACATTTCTTTTTTTAGATTTAAATAACCAACTTAATATACTCATTATATCATTCACCCCCCTTCCTGTCAACTTTACAAACACAAATCGTGATATTTAATAGCAGAATTAAATATTTAATTGTAAAATAATTATAACAAGATTATTTTAAAATTGAAATACAAGATATTTTAATAATACCACTTTACAAATTATTGTTTTTCCCCTTATTTTTTCAATATTATATAATGATATTGTTGATTTTTTATTATACAAATTGTATACTTCTAATATGAATAATTTTTTAATAGATGGAACAAACTTTAAAATCTCAAGTGGAATATATGACATTATTTGTTCTGATTGGATTTATAAAAAACAATAAACCTAATATAAGTGGTTTTCTTAACCAACTAATTTATCATCTATCTCAATATAGAGAGGACTTACATAATAATTTTTTAAGAAAAAATAATAACGATTCTAAATTAGCACTTATAATAGAGCAAAACATTTATAATGTATATTTAAGAACATTTGATATTTCAAATGACTCAAAAGTAAAAATTCAATTAAGGATAAATAAACAATACATGAATTCCTTTATTAATATTGTTGATAATTATCTGAACAAGTATAATATGGATTTTACAAATTATATTAGAACACTTCTTTTAGACTACTCCATAAAACCTCTTTACCAACGCGAATATTTTCATATTTATAATTTTAGCAAAATTATATTGCAAGCACAAAAACAATCTAGATTTATAAAAATAAGGACTGAAAACGAATCAATATGTTTTGTTCCAGTTGGGGTAGAAAAATTTTATTTAAATGAACAATTTTACATATTTGGATATACAAAAAATAAAGAAGAAATTGCCGCTGTGAAA
The DNA here is from genome assembly GCA_964432825.1 of uncultured Lachnospiraceae bacterium. GTDB lineage: Bacteria > Bacillota > Clostridia > Christensenellales > UBA1242 > UMGS1908. The sequence goes on along the minus strand of CAYSOX010000010.1, from coordinate 14,604 downwards.
TATTCTAAAATAAAATCTGTTTCAATACTTGATTACCAACTAGAATTAACGGATGATGATTACAAATCTATTTTTGATGAAATTGAAAACTTTTTTGATAAATTAAATAATGTGGAGAATAATTAAGATGTTTGGAACCAATAAATATCAAAAAGAAAAATCTTTAAGATTAAAATCTGATATTGAAAGAAAAAAATATTTTGCAATTTTAAATTACTACAAAAAACAAAACTTCCCTTCATTTTATTCTAAAAAAATAAAAAATAAAAATAAAATTTCAAAATATAAATAAAGTTTATATAAAAAGATGCAATCATGATTCAAAATTGCATCTTTTTATTTCAGTTCTTACAACTTTGCTTTTAAACATTTCGTACCACGCCAAGCATCGCCATAAAACCATTATTAATATTAAACCCGCCAAGATAAACGAATGCAGAAGTTGGGCTGGAGAGATTAAGCCTCTTAACACTATTACATTAAACTTTTTCTGAGTCTTTTTCTGCATCTTTTTTTCTTAAATGCGTTATATCTGTTAAGTAGCATATCATTGGATAATTCACACTAAAATGCGGATAGTAGTCTGGATGTGAATAATTACTTGCCGACTTAAACTTTACCTTTCCATTCATACCTTTTACTGCCCAAATATGCAAATTATACTTTCTATCTATATTTCCAAAAATCTTAACATTGTAAGATACAGAATATACACTGTTTTCAAACTTTGCATTCAAGGCATAACTTTCCCACTTGTCTTTAGTTATTAGTGGAATATGATTTATTATATTGTTCTCACCATAAATATAGCATAACTCTTCCATACTCGCATAGGTTTCAACTATTTTGAAAGGTTCAGCATTAAAAGGATGAAAAACAAGCATCTTTTTATTATCCCCTTCTATGGTTAGAATATCTATTTCTCGTCTTCTATTCATATTTTTAACTTTTAACTTAGAAGTTTAATTGCCTATAAATTAATCTATCAAAACATTCGCTAAATTGCATAATTAAGAACTTAAACATTTAAGCACTAAAAAAACACAAAACTAATTTCGCAGTTGAAAATTAAGACAATCAAAGGTCTAAATCAAAAAAATCCTTTATTTAAATCTTTTCATCATCAGATGAATTAACATTGGCATCTTCTAGACTGTTTTCATCTGGAGTTTGAATTTTGTAACTATCGTACTTCACTCCATCTTTTTTTGTTGCATTGAAATAATGCATAACCATATATCCATCAAATTTTTCGTAATAAACAAACTCTTTTAATTTTGGATTTCCGGGATGCAACTCTACTATTTTTGGTTTTCCTAAACCGCCACGGCGTTCATATTGTTCAACAAATTCTTCCATTGTCAACTTGTTCCTCTTTGCGTGTTTTTCTACTACACTTAAAGATTTTGACATACAATTAGAGTATTTTATAATAAAATAATGTGGATGCTCACCACAACTATTTTTTGTTGTTACCAAGATAAAATCTCTGTTTTGGTCTATTGTTACACCCGATTTTTCACCTATAATCATTATCTAACTCCTTAAAATTGGATAATGATATTATATCATAAACCATTCACTTTGTCAATATTCACACCCTTTATCAAACAATAAGGCTTTAATAGATAAGGTATCTAATTTTGAATTGTTTACTCAAACCTTTTTTTATTTACCTTTTAGGCTTTTTTAAAATTATTAACGGAACTTCCATTTCCTCGGTTTGCGAGGTGTGATGTCCTTTAAATCTGGGATAATTTGCATTTGCCAAAAATTGTTTATGAGTATATGTTCCTATCGCAATAAAATCACCTAACAAATAGCCATAATGCCCACGACTTCCAAAATATCCTCGGTCAACTAATTCTTTGGATTCAAAAAGAACAAAATCTTCTCCGTATTTTTGAGTAAATTTTTGCTTAAATTCTGCCCTTTTTTCTTTTTTAACTTTAAACGCAGGCGTCCTCGCATCTAAAAAAGGCATACACTCCAACATTTCAACAAGTTCACTATCTTTAAAGAATTCTACATAACCCTTCCACATCAATTTGTCCGTGGTCAGAAGTTATGATAATTAAACTATTATCAACTTCATTGAATAATTTTTCAATTTCGTCATTAATGTTTTGAATATTATTATGCGCCTTTAAACTTGTAACTCCCTCTTGGTGCTTTATTGCATCAGGATTGTCCATGTAAGCATAAATAAAATGTTTGCCACCGCTTGAAATTATTGAACGGATTTCGTTAGTTATTTCAAAAACATCACTTGCTGGGTGGTTAAACATCTCATTTTTAACCTTAATATATGGAGGGAATATCGTATCAACTACATAATCGGATTTGTTGTAATCAAAATAATAATCGGCGTTATCAGATAACGGACTAGAAAACTCCATCGGAATCCCCGACTCAGAAATTGTATTCAAGTAAATATCTACATTTTCATTTATTTCATCAAAATGTAAACCCCACCCTAGCCATCCATGTTCTAAAGGCAACTTGTTCGTAGCAAGCGATGTTGTTGCATTAGTTGTAGTTGATGGAAATGTTGAAACCAAGGTCTTTACAATATTTCTTCTTAAAATACTATTTTCCGAAAGGTTGATTTTTAATGGATTTATTCCCATTCCATCAAAACAAATAAAAATTACATTTTGGTATCCTTTTTGTAATTCGCTTTTTAATTCGGGAATAATTGCATTGTTGTTTTGTACACCTAAAAATTCTGCTAGTGTTGATGAAATATTTAAGTTGCAATTATTAAAATCCGGTTCAATAAATTTACAATTTTTATCACCACTTTGCATTATTTTCTCTTTCATACCTTAGCCCCTTTAACAATATATATTGCGTAAAGTATAACACATATAAAACAAATTTACAAACTTCTTTTGTTGGTTTTTTAAAACCTATAAAGTAAAATTAAAAATTTGAAAAAACTCATCCACCAACCCCCAATTGGTGCGAATCCCCAAAGCGAGACAACTTTAGTTAGGTCTTTTCAAATCTACTGAAATTTTATACTATAAGCCCCTATTTTAACCTTAAAATCACTAAGTAAAATAAAAAAATAATCTTGATACACTTTTAATGTATCAAGACTATTTTGGTGCAGGCAAAGAGACTTGAACTCCCACATCTTGCGATACTAGATCCTAAGTCTAGCGCGTCTGCCAATTCCGCCATGCCTGCATAAATGGTGATCCAACCGGGACTCGAACCCGGGACCCCAAGATTAAAAGTCTTGTGCTCTACCGACTGAGCTACTGGATCATAAGGTTGATTAAGTTGTTTATCTAAAAAATATGGGGTGAGTAGTGAGAGTCGAACTCACGACCTCCAGAGCCACAATCTGGCGCTCTAACCAACTGAGCTACACCCACCATATTTGGTGCGACAGAAGGGATTCGAACCCCTGACCCACGCCTTAGAAGGGCGTTGCTCTATCCAGCTGAGCTACTGTCGCAAGATATTAGGTCACCATTTTTAGATAAGTTTTAAAAGTACATTTGGCTGGGGTGGAAGGATTTGAACCCTCGAATGTGGGAGTCAGAGTCCCATGCCTTACCACTTGGCGACACCCCAATGTCGTGTGGAAATTCCACTGTGGTATTCCCCGCTCTAGTAAATTTAAATGGCTGGGGTGGCTGGATTTGAACCAACGAATGCGAGAGTCAAAGTCTCGTGCCTTACCGCTTGGCGACACCCCAATGTTAATTTTACCAAGCAACAAGCAAAGTCTTAAAAAAGTGGAGCGGGTGATGGGAATCGGACCCACGCAATCAGCTTGGAAGGCTGAGATTCTACCATTGAACTACACCCGCATATTTACCAAAATTTAAGTCCTCCACAAGTTGACTAGACAAGTTTACCATAAAAGAGATAAATTGTCAATAAAAATTTTGATTTTTTACAAAATTATTCCACATTGTTTAAATTTTTATAAATTTAGTATAGTTTTTCTTTGTTTTAAAAGTGTTTAAGGTTAAGTAATTAAAGAATTATTACACCATTCTCATTTTACCACACTCGTTAACCATTAAAAACTTTTATGCTAGCATTTTATAAAAGTCTAAGCCTATTTTTTTAAATGGAATATAGTTATTATACTCCTTAAAATTTAAAAAGTAAAGCGATATTTTGGAAATGACTGACAATTTCACACTTATCACTGTATAAAATTAAACATATCCGCCATCTACACCTAAATTTTGTCCAGTAATAAATTTTGAATCCTCACTTGCAAGGAAATACACAACACTCGCAACATCTTCAGGAGTTCCAATTCTTTGAAGTGCAATATTTGAAACAAATTCATTCTTTTCATCTAAAGACAAAAAGTTATTCATTTTTGTATCAATCATCCCAAGACTTAGCGAATTTACTCGAATACCGTTTGCCCCTAGTTCTTTTGCAATCGCTTTAGTAAAACCAATAAGCCCTGCCTTGCTCGCTGAATACACACTTTCACATCCACCACCAAAAACACCCCAAATGCTAGAAATATTAATAATTGAACCACTCTGCATTTCACACATCTTTTTTGAAACTAAACTTGTAAGCAAAATTGCACCTGTAAGGTTGATTTGTAAAACATCGTTGATAGAATTTATGTTTTCATCAATAATTGGCATAACTCTATCCACCCCTGCGTTGTTTACCAAACAATCTATTTTCCCAAATGCTTCAATAGACTTATCAAACATTGTTATGATTTCATTACAATTTTTAAAATCTGCCTTTATTGGTAATACATTTGTTAATTGTGATAATCTTGAAATAAACTCCTCATCTCGTGAACCATTATAATGATATATAATATTATAGCCCTCTTTTGCAAATTTGGTTACTATTGCACGACCAATCCCGCCCGAAGCCCCAGTTACTAATACTGTTTTTTTCATAAATTCACCTCAAAAACATAAATTTTAAAAAATTATATCATAAATTTTAAAAAATTTCAAAAAAATTGTTGCATTTTGAAAATATTGTGATATAATATCTTTTGTTAGTTTAACAATCATCCATTCGGGCCATTAGCTCAGTTGGTAGAGCAGCAGACTCTTAATCTGTTTGTCCGGGGTTCGAGTCCCCGATGGCCCACCAGAGGACTTCTTTGTGAAGTCTTTTTTTTATTTAATAAGCCAATTTATGCTGTGATATTTTTTTAATAAAAAAGCCTAAGCACTTTGGATAATTCTTACAAGAATTAATCTCCATTGCCTAGGCTTTTAACTTTAAAGAAATAAAATACAATTATAAATTAATAAACTATTTGAGTTCTAGTAGAAGGCTCTACTAAAGCATTAAGTTTTGCTTCATCCTTTGCTTTTAAACATTTAAAATGGTTTATTGAATTTTCTAAAGCAATTATTCTTCTCTCGTCCGGAACTCTGCGCTCACTTTCTATTTTAATTAAGTTTTTAGTTAATGCTATAAGTTGCGAAATTCTTGCTTGTGACTTTTTAAGTCGTTCAATTTCGTCCTTCGGTCCTATTATTTTATTCATTTTTCTCTCCTTGTTTTATATTGCAAGGCAGTAAAAATTAAACCTTGCTATCTAAAATTGAATTAAACTCTTCGTCTGAATACGCTGTATAAACTTTACCATTGCGAACAAACCCTTTTTCTAGGCTTAAATTATTATACACCTCTATTAGACGGTTAATCATTTTGTTTACATTATTTAATCTTTGTCTAATTTTTAAATTGGCTTCATTAGACAATTCCAATGTTTCCGCCAAATCTTTTCTTTCGCTATCTAAAAGGTCTATTAATCTTTTAGTTCGAGCAATTTTAACATTAATATCCTTCTTTGAAGTAATCATCACTTTTCTCCCTCTGTTAATTTTCTCGTTCTTCCACATCGTTTTTTTCAGTGCTTTTTCTAAACATTATTCGGCAAAGTGAAAGATATTCGCTAAAACTTTCAAGTTCTTTTTGCATATCAGCCGAACTCTCTTTTAGTGCTTTCACTTTTTCAAAATTGCCTATACTTTCATATACCTCTATTCGCTTTTTATTTTTTTCTAAAGCATCAATTAAATAACTAGAAATTCTTTCGGCGTCGCGGTAATTTTCTAAAGTAAAAACCTTATTAAAAGTTTCCCCTAAAGTTTCATCTTTTTCTTCATCTAATTCTCTTATAAACATAAACATCTTCCTTATTACTTTTCGCTTGCTGAAGAATCTTCTTCGCTTTCTAAAATTAAAATGGTTGCTTTTAATTTTTCCAAACGGGCAATAAGTTCATTTTTCATTCTATTTGCACTAGAAGCAAGTTGCCATGCAAGTTGCTTTATTGTTTTGCTTGGGAAAAAATCACCAGTTTCACGATCTAGTTTAGGTCGACCATAATACAAATCTAAATTACTTTTTATTACATCATTGTACTTTGCTATTTGTTCTTCTAAAAATTTTATCTCTTGTGTTAATTCATTCTTTGTCATATTTTTTACTCCTTATATCCTTTAGATAAAAGTAATTTTAGCGAAAAAAAACCTTGCCTACCATAGTATGCTGTAAATCTAAGTTTTATGAAAAATATTACTTTCATTTCAAAAGGACTAAGATAATAACATAAAAAAATCACCTTGTCAAGACTTTTTACAAACTTTTTTATAAAACCCAGTTTTCGGCAATAATTATCAATTTTTGATATCAAAAACCCACTACAATTGCAAAATTTTATAAATTATTACATTTAATTTTTTAACTTAAAAATTAAAAACATGGCAAGTTTAATTAACCCAATGTGACACAAATTATCTTTAAGATTTGTTTTTCTTTTATTAATTTGCAAAATAAAAATTTACATAGAAAAAGTTTAGCAAAATAAAGTGTCATCCCTAAAAAGTTATATTTTTTAAGATTCGTCTTAGTACAAAACTTCCATTTTAATATATTTCAAATAAAAAATTTAGGTCTTTCAATGCTTTTCTTCGTTTTTTATAATCGGGCAAAACGCGTTCTACCTTTTCCCAAAATTTAGGACTATGATTCATTTCTTTTGTGTGAGTCAACTCGTGCACAATTACATAGTCAATCAATTGCGGAGGAAGGCAAACTACTCTAAAATTTAAGTTAATTACTTTTTTTGAAGAACAAGCACCCCACCTACCCTTGGTATCGGAAATTTTAAATTCAGAAAAAGGCAATCCTAAAACCTTAGATATTTCACTCGTTCTTTCTTCTAGCCACTTTTTTGCAAGACGCTTATATAGTAATACAACTTTATGTAAACATTCCTCTCTTGTTTTACCTTTAGGAACCACACAATTTTCTGCCGTAAAAACTGCAGATTTTACATCCGAAGACAAAATTGTTTTGTATCTTTTCCCAAACAACAAAAAACTTTGATAGTTAATCAAATCAGGGTTTCCAACTTCCCTTTTTTTAATCTTAGCAATTTTAGATTTTATCCACAAATCTTTTTCTTCTATAAACTTAAAAATTTCAAATTCTGGCAGATTAAATGGGGCACGGACAATTAAGTCGCCCGTTCTTGTAATTGTCAATGCTAAAGTCTTTCTGTTTGACCGAGATATTTCCTTAGGTTCTATCATATTTAATATTATAAAACAATTTTGCATAAATTGTAAAGTAAAATATATAAAGTGTTGATTAATTTATTTGACAAGTTTTATCAAAAAAAGTTATAATAATTATATCAAATATTGTGAAATTGGAAGATTTTCAATCTATTGCAAAATTATGATAAAATATACACACGCTCGATTGTGTATATACAACTAATTTTATTTACTGATTTTTAGGAGTTAATATGTCTATAGATTCTGATTTGATTAGAGGCCATGTTGATACTATTATTTTGAAAACACTTGCAACCGGCGATAAATATGGATATGAAATTATAAAAGAAATTGAAAGTAAAAGCAAGGGCACCTATGAATTAAAACAGCCCACACTTTACAGTTGTTTAAAAAGACTTGAGAGTCAAGGCTTTATTTCTGCTTACTGGGTAAATTCAGAAATTGGCGGGCGTCGTCATTATTACAAATTGACCGACCTTGGACGAAAAGAATACACCGACAATATGAATGAATGGTTATCATCTAGAAGCATTATTGACGACTTGATTTCAAACGATATCCCTGCATATGAAGATAAAGACTATACGCTACTTTCTCCAACCAAAAACAGTGAAAGCCCTGAAAATACCGAAACTATGTCTAACATAGCACCAATAAATTCAAATGCCGAAACTCAAAATGCAAAAGAAAATGAACATACCGAAATATATAACACTAATGTTTTGCAAGATTATTACAAAAACGAAACCTTAGAACCTTCACAAGCCATTACCTCCACCCAGCAAACCAATAGTTCTGCATCAAATAAATTAAGTGGGATTAAAATTGGTGAAGTTAGCGAGGCAAAAACAAAATTTAACATTAAAGATTATAAATCTAACACTTCTACATTCTTTAATAGTGTTAAAGACTATGAAAGCCCAACTGAAGAACCTGCAAAAACACACCCTGCAACAACCAACTTCTTTTCTTCTAAAACATTTAGTGATATTTTAAATAATTCAGATGAGTTAAATACAAGCGAAACGGTTTTAAGCAATGACTCACCTCAAAACAACGAAACACCTAATGAAAATTATTCAAATTACTACGACAATAACCAGTTTTTAAGTGAATCCAATAACGACAACCCTACATACCAATCCTTAGATTTTGGCAACACCTCTGATGAGGAGCAGAAATCTTCAAACATTACCGACCTCAATTATTGGAATAAAGGTTTTTCGCTTAAAGAAAATGAAGAAGAAGATAATTTTAAATATGACTACGACCGCGACCCAGAACTAAGTGATAGTTCTGAAATTGCAATAAAGGATGAGTATGATAGCCCATCTGTTCGCGATGAATACGATTCACCATCTATTCGTGATGAATATGATAGTCCAGCACAATCATCATACAATACCAACGATTATTCCAATTTCGACGAAAGTTATTACAACCCTTATGGCAAGGATGAAAATGCAACCGCCTCCCTTTTTGTAGACAACAAACGCTCTTTTACTCCACAATATACCGACAACGAAAGCAAGACATTATTAAACACTCTTTCAAGTTTTGGTTCAACAAATTTCGAGACTTCTTCCCCCCACGAAAAACTACAAGAGTCTACATCTTCCTATGAAACACTGGAGAATAATTTGGGCAAAAAAGGTATTATGGTTACCGAATATGTAAGGCGTCCAAAAGAACATATTTCTGCAAAGAATTATATTTGGTGTAATAAAATTAAGTGTACAACCAGTTGGATTGCATATACCATAACACTTGCATTATTGATTACAAGTTTTTTGATTGCAAATTCATTCAACTTTGTGGACTGGAGCAAAATCACCACCACATTACCTGCCGGCTTCTATTTAGGTGAATTTATAACCGCACTTACCATCGTACCTATTGTATTCACTGTAATGTATTTTTTAAACAAGACAAAAAAGGTAAAAGCAAAATTTAATTTTAAAATAGCAATAATATTTTCTCTTTTATTTTTTATTCAAGCATTGATAATAATTTATGCAATTAATATTCCGTTTGGATTATATAGTTTTACACAAAAAGATTACATTCATTATAGATGGTTGCTTCCTGCTGTTTGCGTATGCTATTTACCAATACACACTTTAATTTATCAAATTTTATATAAATCAAAGAAATTCCATGTGTAGATTATAATAACCTATTTGTTTTAAAGTCATATAAAAACCCTAAGTGCTATTAAAAGAATCGCATAATACTTAAAATTTTTGCGTTTTCAATAAAATAACTTATGGGTTTTTTATTTTTATATTTTAATAAAAGCCCGTCTAAACTTTTCAATATGTCACAAAAACTTGAAAAATATTAAAAACTATGATATAATTACACTATCGGATGCAGTAAAAATGGAACACCTTTTTGTGGGATATTTTCAGCACCGAAAATTTCATATTTTAAAAGAAAGATTTTTTGCTAGTGTAACAGCGACCAATTTTGAGCAAAGCAAAAATCTTACTATAGTTTTTTAACTAGATAAAAAGAGAAAAAACAACCTTAAATACACATTTTTAACACCAACGATAATTAAAACCTTATTTTATCGTGATTTATTAAGGTGGTTACAAAAAATAGTTAAAAGTTTATATGTTTAACTTTTTACATCACTATACAATAAACAATTAGTTACAGAACAATAATGTAGTTACAAATAATAAATTTAATTAACTTTAAACTCAAAGGAGATTATATGTCACAAAACAAAACTTTTGAAGATAATTTCTTAGATGAATTAAATTCCAATATAGATATTAAGGTTGAGGGTATTTCCCTCGAAAATGCAAACAATTGGTCACTTTTTACCAATGATACAGACGATGACAATGGAGATGCACCACTTTCTAGAAAACCTTACACCCCACAAACCTCACCCTATGTATCACCATTTGATGAAAACCCTGACGATTATTCTGGCGGAAATGCAAAAGGAAAGGGCGATAATTCAATTTTAATGGGCGAAAATATTGATGTTGCAAAATTTGCAAAATACAAAGACCAATTATTAAAGTTGATAAAAATTAAAGATTCCGAATATCAAAAGATGAGCGACAACGAACGAACACTTTTATTTACAAACTTTTTCAAATTTGTCGCCGAAGAATATTTTAACCAATACGGAATAAAAATAGAGTCCGACGACGACACTTTAGATTTTTGTGCATTACTAATGGCAACTGATAAAGAATTTTCAAAAAAACTCAGAAAGTTTGCACAAGAATACATCGCTTTTGTTCACACACTTTGGCGTAAAAAACAACTTGAACACAAAAAGATGAATACACTTAGAAAAGAAGCCTTAATTTTAATGAAATTTTTGAAAACAAAACCATCGGCAAAAACCTTTTCCACCTTTGTTACAGGCGGAGCAAAGAGTGTAAACGGGAAAATTGTTCTAGCAAATCCTCATACCGACCCAAATCTTCAACGCCGTAATTTAGCATTTTCAAAAGTTAAAAACTTTTTAAATAACAACAATAAACTCAATGGCAATCGTGCAAAAACAATTGACCCCTGCCTTTCGTTTAATAAAGTTGGATATCAAACAATAGCAAGCAATTTTAGCCCAGACAATTTTTATAATCTTGATAAAGACGATGTTATTAATTTAATGGTTAGATTAACAACTGTGTATTGCGAACAAAATGGTGCCGAACCACCCGTTTGTGAAACTGGTCACTTTGAATCATTACCCAACAATAAAATCACACTAGGTGCGAACTATCCCGCCACCAATACAATTGTATTCAATCAAGCAGTTATTGATAGATTTGATAATTTTAAAAAGACTAAAGACCCTCGCTATCCTCTACTTTTAATGGAAACTGCACTGCACGAAGCACATCACACCGTACAAACCAGTAATGGTACTTTTGAAAATTTCAATAGCGGAAAAATTTCCAACAACGACGATTTTAAGCAATACGAAAATTTGCCTGAAGAAGTAGATGCAAGACACTTTTCACGGGAAACACTCCGTCAAATGGCAGATGCAGGACTATTATCACCCGAATTAAAAAAAGTTTACGAACAAAAATTTGGAGAACCTACTCGCACTTCCCAGTCCGAACCACAAAGACAAAAATAATTTTTTGCTTAACATTTTGTTTATTGAACTATAAATGGATTTGTTTTTATAAACCTCTTAAAACCAAGTATTTTCGCATAAAAAAATTAATTATTCTACATATAATAATCAACCATTTCCGCATAGAAAACACAACAATTTTCACATATAAAAGCCACTTCCATATAGAAAAATCAGCCATTATTTATATAGAAAAACAATAATTTTTACATATAAAAACCGTTTTTACATAAATAAATTAACAATTTCCATATAGAATAATTAGTCATTCCAGCAGAAAAATGAAACATTCTTTACATAGAAAAACCACAAGTGAATTTTACTTGTGGTTTTGTATTTTGTCGACTATAACTAAAAATTTCCCTTGTTATAAAATAAATTTGAAATATTTTCAACCATTTTATATTGTAAAGGGATTTTTACTAATCGTCCAAATTTAGACTGTTTAAGATATCTCTTAAAACCTTTGCTTCGGCTTTAGTAAATGTTACACCCTTACTCATTCTATCATGAGAAACAGTCCATGGTCTTAAGTCAAATACTGGAGCATGGTCATTCCAACTAACCATATTAAGTTCCTTTGCATAACCATTTACAGGTTCAGCAAGGGCACCAAGTCTTTCAGTAACCTCATACTTTATTTCTGCCATAAGTTTTCCTCCTGTTACTATATATTAGTAATATATAGTATACATTTTTTTTAAACAGAATGCAAGTACTATTAATAAATTAATTAATTTTTTTAAAATTTTGTGAAATTCTTTTATATTATAAATTCCCCATTTATGGATTATATTAAGCAACACAAATTTTAATCAAATACTAACAATAAAGATTTAAATTTTATTTTATCTTAAATGCTTAATTTTCTATTTTTTTACTAGTTTTTATGGTTGAAAATTTTGTCTAAAAGTACTAGATGTTTATAAAAACACTGGTTATTTAAACTGTTGTGTCTTAAATTTTTCGAACACATTAAAAACAAGTAAAAGTTCAAATAAATTAATCCTTACCCATTAAATAATTGACATTTTCAAATCCTCGACTTCATCCAATAGCCCCTTACCTCTCACTCCCGCATCATTTTCAATTTTTGCCAAAAGGTCAATAAAGTCTGCACAAGCATAACAAAATCTCACCCCACTTGCATACTTAATTTGGTTAAGTTGATTAAGTTGCTTCACTATTTGACACAAATTTATATTTGTTTTGTTCATATAATAGTTATTTAAGTTGTTGAAATCGTGCAAAAAGCGACACTCAAGCAATTCTTTAAGTCCTACAACTTTTGCAATATGGTAAGCAACTTTAATATCTAATTTGTAATCTGTTTGTACACTAATTTTTCGGTTTAATACTCTATCTATTAAAATTTGCTCTAGTTCAGTTATACCCTCATCCAAATCTACCAAACTAGTGTTTAAAACAATTTCATCTAATTTTGATGTTGCAATTCCGCTATTGAAAAATACACACTTGTCACTTTCTTGTGTTCTATATATATTTGTAATCGCAACCATTTTGGAAAAATTACTATCATCTCTTTTTGCCACCAACTCTTTTAGCATTTCCACATTCTCAATATTTACCAAGTCCGCATTAGCACAATGCGAAAGTTCATGGCGAACAATATGCGCATATTTATAACTTCCAAACGGATACTGCTTTTTACCCACTAAACATTTCACTCTTTCGGCTATATATGGACGATTGTTTATACATATATAAGATGTTCCGTCGTTTTTCATTGAAAAACTTGCAAGACTAAAAACTTTATGTTGCACACGGTCTAATATCTTCATATCTGGAATACTATCCACAAAACTGGTCGCAAGATTTTGAGTTATTCTATCAAGCAAGGAGTACTTACTTAAAATATTTTCTCCTTGCATCGCTTTAGTGTTTAAAAGTTCTTCAAAACCCGCCAAATAATGTAAAATCCAAAACCTCGTTTCGTCGTTGAAATTTTTAATATCAAATTTTTCGTTGGCAAATTCTAAAAAATCTTTGCACAAAATAGTTTGTTTGGGATTACAATAAAGCATTATTTACCTCTAAAAATAAATTACTAAATTATATTATTAAAAAAAATAAATATGCTATAATTAATTTTTTAAAAAAACATAAAAATATCTTTCGCAAATCTAAAATTTATCGCTTAAAAATTCACCATAAACACCAACACAATTATTACATAACCCATAAAAAGATTTTTACTTTAAAATCATAGTTTTAAAATTAAAAACGACTTTATCTAAAAGAGATACACCCCATTTTCTTTGTTCTTTTTTGTTTCTTATTTCAAAATAAATACAAAAATTAAAGAAGAATAAAAAATGAAAAGTAAAAAAATCAAAGTAAAAACAAAAAAATCCTCGCTAACGCTTGGATTTATTTTGTTTGGTGGGCAGGGGTGGATTCGAACCACCGAAGACGCAAGTCGACGGATTTACAGTCCGTTGCATTTGGCCGCTCTGCAACCTACCCATATATGGAGCTGGTGGTCGGAATCGAACCAACAACCGGCTGATTACAAATCAGCTGCTCTACCATTGAGCCACACCAGCAAATTGGTGCCTTAGGGCGGAATCGAACCACCGACACGGGGATTTTCAGTCCCCTGCTCTACCGACTGAGCTACCAAGGCAAATTTTTATGCCAAGAACAAAGACACGAACTTTAATGTAATGGCGACTCCGAACGGGCTCGAACCGTCGACCTATAGCGTGACAGGCTATCGCTCTAACCAACTGAGCTACGGAGCCAAATTATGGTGGACCTTCACGGACTTGAACCGCGGACAAACCGGTTATGAGCCGGTTGCTCTAACCAACTGAGCTAAAGGTCCAAATCCTAGATTGAAGGATAAATTTAATTGGTCGGGGTGGAGAGACTCGAACTCCCGGCCCCATGGTCCCAAACCACGTGCGC
>CAYSOX010000009.1:0-49220 GCA_964432825.1 uncultured Lachnospiraceae bacterium | reverse complement strand
TATTTTGTTTTGTAGCAAATAAAAAAAGCACCCTAAAAGTGCCGAAAATTAAAGGAGTTTAAGAGATAGGGGTAAATCCTATTTAATTTAGGAAACACCCTGATAAGGTGGGGGTCGGTGGTTCGAGTCCACTAATCCCAACCATAAAAACAAAACCAATAATTTGGTTTTGTTTTTTATTGTTAAAGAAAACCACGGGGTTCATTTCGCAATTTACCCGTGGATTTTTATTTACAATCTTTTTGTGTTTCTATAATACAACACTAATATATAAAGAAAAATATTTTTTTTACTTTTTGAATTTATGTGTTTTCCTTTTAAAATCAAGGGGAAATAGGTGTTAAAGCCTAAATTTTTTATAAATTTTGATACATCTATCTGTATGATAGATGTATCAAATTGGCAAAATCGGTCAAAAAAACCTAGTTAAATCAATAAATAACTTGTATTTTTTTACAAATACAAAAAAAATTTGCCTATTTTTATGGTTTTTGTATAAAATAAATATACATCTATCATACAGATAGATGTATCAAAAGAAGGGAGAGACATTATGAGAATTAAAACTTTAATAATTACACTTGTTGCATTCTTTCTTGCTATTGTAATTGGTTTAGGTATATTTATTTTTTGTTATAGCAAAAAAGAAAAAGAACCAGAAAGTCCAAAAAGCGAAGTGGAGAAACCTCAAGAGTCTGAGCCTGCTCCAGTGGTTGTTGAGTACTGGTCGGATTTCTTAGAGGATTTGCCTGAGCCAGAAGAAAATGTTGTTACTATTTCCACGGCGGGTCAACTCGCTATGCTTGCAAAAAATGTAAATGAGGGCAATAGTTATGCGGGTTATATAATTAGATTGGCTAATAGTATTAATTTACTAAATAGAGAGTGGACTCCAATAGGGTATGGAAATCCTTGGGGTGGCACGCCAATTTTTGAAGGGGTGTTTGATGGTTGTGACTTTACAATTTCAAATTTAAAAATAACTAAATTTGCTAAGGGTGGTTCGGTGCTTGTGAATGGTGTACCTGTCGGCTCGGCTGGAGTTGGGCTGTTTGGATGTGTTAGTTCGGGTACTGTTAAAAATGTAAAAATTGACAGTGCAGTGATTGAAGGCAATCACTACACTTCAGTACTTGTGGGCTATTCGAATTCGGGAACAATCTCAGATTGTAAGGTTTTAAAAGCCAATGTAAATTGCGTGTATTTAAATGATGACGAGTCTGGCGACAAGGCTGGTATTATTTGTGGTTATGCCATGGGTGGAAATATTGAAAGATGTTCCGCTGAAAATTGTGTTGTTAAAGCCGACCGTAATGCTGGGCAATTGATTGGGCATGTGGCGAGTTCTACAGTTACCGATTGTGAGGCGATTCAAGTAAGTGTTGAGTGGAACCATTCTAGTGAAGGCGTGGAAGGTTATACCAAGGGTGGTGTAGGTATAGTGCAAGAACTTGTTGGAAAGTAAAAATAACACCAATAAATGTTTTTTTGATGTTGATTTTAAAATCCGTTGTTGTATAATGTATATATATTTAATCTAATAAAATAACTTCGTTTGTGTATGCTATTGTTTTTGTAAACGAAACGAATGAAGTTTTATATATTAAATCCTTACTAATTTAGATTGCTGAATTCGGATTTTTCGGGGTTGGTTAAAATGCAAGCATTCATCAAATGAATATATTGTTGCTCCGTTTTCATCTAGTAAAATTCCAGCAAATTCCGTCTTAACAACGCTATAAATGGCAAAATTAGGAAAGGATTATGAAGTTCGCTTTTTTACAAAAGAAGATGAGGTTTTGCACTTGATCGACTGAGATGTTTATGTTTGCACACAGTGGGGAATTTTAAATATTCCAAACTTTGTTGCAAGAGCAAGACAGTTGGGCTACATAATTGAAGAGGTTTAATATTTAATACAAGTTAAAATTGATTTAGCAAGGGAAGAAGTGTTATGGATTCAAAAAGGTTAATGGAATATTACGCAGGTGGTTGGGTCTACGGTTACATATAGAGTTTTGGAAGATGAGGAAACTCGTCAAGTAACCATAGTTGAGCCAATGAATAGAAAAACCTATAATCAAGTTTCAAAGTCTTCTGTACTTGGCAAAACTTTGATGGGTTGTAAAAAGGGGGACGAAATAAAAGTAAATGCGGATGACTCTTATACCATAAGTATTTTGTATGTTTCAAATCCAATTAAAAAAGCAATTGTTCAAAAACAGCCTATAAAAATTGTTACTCAAAAACCACAAGTTCCGGTGGATGGTGATAAAAATGACAACCTTATTCTGGCACAAGAGGGGAATTATGCAAATTCTCCATCAAAAGTTTCGGATGGATTATTTTTAATGCATGCATATGGCACAAGAGCAAAAGATATTTATTCGGATGGTGTAAGATGTTTTGGCTGGAATGATTCAAAAAAAGGTAGTTTTGGCAGTCAGCAGAAGTTGTATGATGTAAATTGTACAAAAGAGGGTTATTCAGTATTGTTTTTACCATATTCAAATATAAATAACAAAAAAAATGATAATGCTAATTGGACAGATTTCATTAGTAGCGACTTTAAGACAATAAAAGAAATTTGGAAGGATACCGATAAAGAAAATTTTTATGATAGAACCGAAAGAATAACTTTTGCAAAGCAAAAAAATGGGCAATATATCTATATTGGAATTTTTCAAGCAGAAAAAATTGATGAGGATGCGAAATGTAAATATTATACAAGAATTAACACGGACTATTTATAGAAATTTAACTTTATTTGAGGTTAAAAAAACACAAAAAAGAACCTGCTGAAAAATTTTTCAAGTGAGGTTCTGTGCAAAGAGTTGTTAAATTAGTCCTTTTTTGATAAGTTTGAAATGTTTACTCTAGAGTTATTTACTTATGAGTAAATAATATCATTCACCATATAATTTGTAAAGTTATTTTTTAAAGAAAATTAAAGCCTTACTAAAGCGAATAATTTACAACAATTTTTGTTTTTAAACTGCTAATTTGTTGACTTGGGGGAGTAGTTTTGATATAATTTTACTTATGAAAAAATATGTAATAAAAAAAGCGATATTGTCGCTTTGGTTTTGTTTTATAAGTTTAATGCTTGTGTCTATAACATTTCCGTATATGGAAATGACACCACATGCAAGTTTTTTGATGTATGATATTTTGGCATTAATTATTATCAGTGCTGTTTGTTTTGCGATGCCCACAATTGCTCAATTTATAGTTCAGCTAGGGTTGTTGATATTTGAGTTGTTGGTTCTAAATGCAAGTGTAAGCATTTATGCATCTTCAAAAAATGTGTTTAACTGGACAATGATAACACTTATCAAAGAGGCAAAAATATCTTCAGGGATGGCGGTAATTCCGCTTTTGCCAATAATAGTCTGTGTTTGTGCGATTTCACCCTATGTGATAACAATGATTTTTTTGAAAACCGAAAAAATTAATCTAAAGAAGTTCTATAAGTCGCTTTTAATATGTTCAGAGGCTGTTGTGTTAACATTTACTTCGCTTTTTGCGGTGGACTATAAAGAAGCGTTTGTTAAAAAATATGATGTTAATGCGTATTATTCTAGCGATAGTTTTATGTACAGCACTTTTAATTCTAGTTATGCATCTTTACAAAAGTTTGGGTATTATGGTTATTATTTTGAAGATTTAGCACGAAGGATTGCGCCGTCGCTTGCGCCTGCTGTTAGAGAACCATCGGGAAATAGTTATAAATACGATTATTATACTTCAATTTTGGATTCGGTTGCAAAAGATAACAATTGCTTAATGGTTTATGCGGAAAGTTTTGATATATATGCTATCACCAAAGAACTTACGCCAGTGTTGTATTCATTAAAAAATGGGGTTGATTTAACAGATTCGGGTGTTTTAAAATTTTACGGCAAATCCAATGAAGGTGGAGTTGTTGATTTTGAAAGAAAAGATTTTGCTTATGACTACTCAAGTTCTAGATATATTGAATTGGATGTAGATATTTATGAAGGGGTTGAGTTTGATAAAGTTGGTTTGACGCTTGAAAAATACAAGTCTTCAGAAAGTACAAACATTTCTGAGTATAAGTCGCTTACCGGAAGGTATTATTCAGGGGATTTTGCACTTCCAAAGATGCTGGATGATTACACTTCTAATTATGTTCACGGCAATATGGGTGAGTTTTACCAGCGAAAGAGTTATATGAGTACAGAAATTGGGTTTGATAATACAAGATTTTTGGAAGATATGGATTTTGCGGTTGGTTCTAAAACAGATTTAAATTGTCTAACCATGGATAGTGTTACTATGAAGCATTACACATCGGCAAATACAGATTTTGATTTTTTGCCAACAAATGAGAAGTTTTTATCTTATTTTATGACAATTACCACTCACGGAAATTATGCTTATAGTGAGTTTTTGGATTATAATTACAAACTTGTGGATGCTGTTGCGAATTCTAATATGGCAAAAGATAGCGAAATATTTAAATTGTACAATGCCCTTCAAGATAACGACCTTAAAAACGCTGTAAAAGAGTATTTTGCAAGGGTTTTAGATACCGAATATGCAATGTGCTATATTGTGGACTATTTATACCAAAATAATATGCTTGATAAAACTATTATAACCCTAACGGGCGACCATAATGCGTATTCAAACAATATATCCGTGTTTAAGTCAAACTATGTTGAAAAGGTGTTAAAAAAGGACCCATACGAATATGGGAATGTTGTTGAAGGATTTATTTACTCGACCCAAGTAAAAAGCGAGTATTTGAATGAATATGGTGTAAGTAGAAGAGTGACTCACCTTACACAGTCTGTTGATTTGGTTCCGACAATTTTAACAATGCTAGGCAGAGAATACACACAAGATGTATATTTGGGGGCTCCAGTCATAAATTCCTTGGTTTCTGATGATACAAAAAGCAATAAAAATAAGGTGATGTTTTCATATCGTTATGGGTTTATGGAGGGGGATAAGTTAACTTCCACCGACGGGGAAAATGTTACATCGTTAAACCCTAATTACACTCCAACCCGTGAAGAGATTGAGCAGTTTATTAACGATTACAATGAATTCTTTGCGAAAAGTTACTACATCAATAGAAAGATTGGCTAAATTAAATTATAGCCGGCAGATATTTCAAAAGAATATTTGTCGGCTATTTTTTATTGTAAAATATTAAATGATATGAAAAATATGTGTTAAAAACTTAAAAATTATCTTTAGGTGGCATCTTTAAGTTCGGTCGAATGCAACTTATTATAAGGTCTTCAATGTATTCTATAGGGTCGGCACAGTTGTTTTTTATCCATTCGTTTATAATGGCGGTGGTGCCGTTTAAATAATATGTAATCATATAACCTGCAGACTTTTCGTCTATTCCAAACTTTTTTAAAATAGGTTTAAAAACGAAATTATTTAGAGAGTTGAATCTTGCAGTCGATTTCATAATTAGATTATGTTTGGTTGCAACTTGATGAAAAACCTTATTTTCTTTAATGTAGTTTAAGTAAGGGGTTAAATATTTGGGTGTGATGAAAATTAAATCATCTGCTGACAAATTATTAAAATTTCCAAAAAACTCCTCAGTGTTTTGTGGGAAATACTCCAAAAAGCGTTTAGTTGAGTTCTCAATTGCCTCTTCTAATAGTTCATCTATTGTGTCGTAATGCAAATAAAAGGTTGAGCGATTCACTCCCGCTTTTGCACAAATTTCTTTAACGGTAATGTATTCATATTCTTTTTTATTAAGTAGTTCTATAAGTGCTTGGTTAAACAAAAGGGAGGTGTTATAATATTTGCTTTCTGCTTTATCCATAACAACCTCCCAATGTGTTTTTATTTTTCTTCTTCGCTGATTTCTTTAGCCAAGCGTAATATATCTGAGCCGTATTTTTGTTTGCCCTTTTCTCTAAGTTTTAGAAAAATTGGGTAGTTAACTCCGCAACCTGCTATTCCTAAAAGTCCAACAATAATCCCAATAATCATTGAAGCCGTTGAGTCGGAGCCAATTACATTCATACATAAGCACATTCCAATTCCAAGCACTAGTGCTGAAAAAATGCCAAATGAGTATGCAAATATATAGGATGATTGTTTAGCCTTGCGATCCAACTTTTTTAACTGATTTACCTTGCTGGATTCCTTTTTTGAGTATTCATTTGCAATTGATTCCGCATAGATTTTATCGGTATTCATAGTTTTTCCTCCTTTTTTGTTTTCTGCACTTATTATACACCCTCAAAATGAGTTTTTACACAACAAAAAACAAAAAAAGTGTCGATTTAAAAGGCTAAGTTTTAGTTTAAAGATATTTGTGTAAACGGATTTTAATCTTTAAATAAAACCCAAACTGCAAAATTATAAGTAGGGTTGCATTATATAAGCTTGCCATAAAAATTATTTTAACTAAAACCAAGGTTTAAAATCTTAAAGCCGAACATATAAAGATAAAAATTCAAAAAGAGCTATTTTACCCAGTTGATTTTTTGCTCGCAACCTAATTCAAAGTGGTATTTTGCAATGCCAAGGTCTATTTTGGTATAAAAACCCGAACCTGCAGAGGCTGAAACATTGTTCTCGCCTAAATAGTTGAACTTGAATTTTTGTTGATTCATTGCCGTAGGTGCTAACAAACTTGCTTCAATACCATTTTTAAACCATTCGGGAAATTCAGTCGAATAATTACTAACTTCTTCAATCGTTTTGGTTTTGTGTGGCAAGCCTTGAGTTTTTCCATACCCTAATGCAAGAGTGCAATACAATTTTTCACCGCGCGCCTTTGTGATTTTTGCCTTGCTTTTGCCATAAGTTAGTGCGACCCAACAACTATTTAAGCCAAGTTCTTGTGCTTTTAATACGATTTTTTCGCCAAAGTATCCAATTTTTTCATCATTATTTTTTTGTGCGACAAGACAAATGTAGTTCGCTACACCTTCAAATTTCCCGTAATGGGCAAGAAAGGTGTCAAAAGTTGTTGGTTCGTCATAACAGATTTGAATATGTAAATTATTTTCGCTGTTGATTTCCTTTATTAAGTTGTCTAAAATTGTTCGTTTTTCACCTTCAATTGGGCGGTTTTGGTATTGTCTAACCGAATGTCTGTTTAAAATTGCCTCGTTCATAGATTTTTCTCCTTACTACTTTTATAGTTGTTATTTTAAACATATTATAGTTTTAGGTCAATAAAAATCAATAATGGATTTAAAATTTCATAAAAATATCAAAAACGATTAACAAAATGATAGTAATTTTTTATTTTAATATGTTAAAATTAGTGTATGGAGGAAATATATGGAATATGTACAATTGTCAAACGGCGTAAAAATGCCAATATTAGGGTTTGGTGTTTACCAAATCGAAAAAAAAGACTGTGAAAGGTGTGTTTTAGATGCGTTGAGTGTTGGATATCGCCATATTGATACCGCGCAAAGTTATTTTAATGAAGAAGAGGTGGGAAATGCAATTATAAAATCTGGAGTTCCGCGGGAAGAAATATTTTTGACTACAAAGGTTTGGATAGAACATTTTGGTTATGAAGAATGTAAAAGGTCGGTAGAAGAAAGTTTAAAGAAACTTCAGACCAATTATATTGATTTGGTGCTATTGCATCAGCCTTTTGGTGACACATATGGCGCGTGGCTGGCATTGTCGGAACTTTTAAATAAAGGAAAAATTCGTGCCATTGGTGTTTCAAATTTCAGTCCGGATAGATTGGTTGAATTTGCAAATTTTAACAAAATTAAGCCAATGGTAAATCAAATTGAAACAAATCCTTTGTGTCAGCAGGTTGAGGCTCGTAAATGGATGGATAAATATTGTGTTGTGCATGAAAGTTGGGCGCCATTTGGTGAGGGACGAAATAATTTGTTTAATAATGAAACACTTGTAGAAATTGGCAAAAAGTATGGCAAAACCTCGGCACAAGTAATGCTTCGTTGGAATATTCAAAGGGGTGTGGTTGTGATTCCTAAATCCACCCATAAAGAAAGAATGGAAGAAAATATTAATGTGTTTGATTTTAGTTTGAGCAATGATGATATGGAGAAAATCGCTCAATTGGATACAAATAAGAGTTTGTTCTTTTCGCATAGCGACCCGGGGATGGTGGAGTGGTTTGCAAAAATGGTGGAAGAACGAAAAATGAATAAGGATTGTTCAAAAGAAAAGAAAAATTGGTAGGAGGAAATTTATGAAAAATGTTGTGATTATATCGTCTACCCCAAGAGTGGGTGGCAATTCTGAGGTTCTAGCCCGCGAATTTATGCGTGGTGCAGAAGATTCTGGAAATAAGGTGGAATTTATTAATTTAAGAGATTATAACTTAAATTATTGCAAAGGTTGTTATGCTTGTCATAAAACGGGAAAATGTTTTCAAAAAGATGAGATGAACAACTTGTATGAAAAATTATTAAAAGCAAATGTAATAGTTTTTGCAACTCCGGTTTATTTTTATTCGATGAGTGGGCAATTAAAGGTTTTTATAGATAGATTGGTGCCAATATATCAAAAAATCAGAGCGGATATATATTTGATTGCGTCACAGTGGGATGGATATGCAGAAAATATGGAAAATACTTTTAATGCTATTAGAGGATGTACGCAAGATTGCTTTGAAAATTGCGTTGAAAAAGGGGTGATTTATGGCGTTGGGCTTGAAAGTGTTGGAGAAGCATCCCAGAATAAACAACTGATGAATGAAGCGTATTCTATGGGTAAAAATATATAATGAAAAACTTTTAAACAAAACAAAAAAGCGTTTCTAATATTTTGATTTTTGTCAAAAATTAGCGACGCTTTTTATTATATAGAAAATAAATAAGACAATGTAATATATTTGGTTTAAAATCTTGAAATAGAACCAAAATTTGAGATAAATTTATAGCATATTTAGATTTGAATTATTATTAGGTTTGAGAATTTTTGCTATGCTATAAAAATTTTTCTAATAGAATGGGATTAATAAAACTAGTTGATGTTGATTTGCTAACAAGTTTGTCAATTAATTTGTTGACGCAAATTCCATTATAAATAACGGAAGCACAGTAGGCAAAACCATCGGCTTTAAAAATATGTCGCCTAGCAGTCTTGTAATTTTCTCGGCTCAGGTATTATAAACTTAATTTAAATTGATATCGTCATCCGAATTCGAATTGATATTATCTTTGGAAATTGAACTTAAACTTTTTAGTTTTGACTGACCCTTAATAATCATAGAAAGTGCAATGGTAATGGTGAAAATTATTATAGCACCGCCGGTAAATGCTAGCATTATTTGATTAAACCCCTCGGACACTTCTCCACCAAATGTTGTTAGCATTGTGCTTTCAAGTGTTAAAATTGATACGCTGGCGGTTACCAAACTTATATTTTTTGCAGAAGTGTAAACGGGGCTATTGTATTTTTTATATTTAATTCTATTTATTATTGCAAATGTAAAGGTAAAAAAGGTGTAAGAAGCGAGTGCAATGGTTGTAATTTCGTGGTGGTAGAAAGTTTTGTTTTGTAAGACTACAAAAACTATAATAACTGAAAGTGCCAAATTTAAAGCAAGTAGCATCCAACCGCATAAATAATATCTTTTTATTTCGGTATAAATTTGTTCGGAAGGTTTATAGTTTTTAGTGTAACTAAGTATTAAAAATCGCAAGACAGAAAGGATGATGTAATATGCAAACATCGAGAAAAACCAGAGTGAATTATGGTAAAAACCCAGTCCTAATTGAAAAATTGCGAATGCAATATTAAAAATTAATGAGCCATATAATGATAAATTCATCCTAAAGTGCACATCGGTGGTGAGTTTATTTATGTATTTATTTTCATTTTTTAATCGCCTTAAACTTTTAATAAAATTTGGTATTCGAACAGATATAATGGTAAGTGTGTAAAATGCAATAAGGTAGGATATTATGCTTATTATACTTGTTTCGTTGATAAATACTAATGCATAAATTAAAAATGCAGTTGAAAGTGGTGTTAATGTGATTACCACCCAAAGCGGTGGATATAATATATTCTTGCCAAGTTTTTTCCAGTTCATACTAAACCTCAAAATGTTATTAATTATTCAAATTGTAACATAAAAAATAATAATTAACAATTAATAATTAAAAAAACCAAAAATTTATAATAAAATCTTTGGCTTGTAAATAATTAATAATTCATTTGTTTACTTTTTCAAATTATTAAGTTGTAAGTTTTACTATCTTTCGTATTCGTCAACTTCCTCAGGGTTTTGTTTTTTAGTTTTACTATCTAAAACCTTTTTAAGCGAAAGAGCAATAGTTTCGCCTGTTGATACTCCGCTAAGTACTGCGGATGAGTATGTTAAAGTTTTTAAGCGGTGTTCTTTCTTTTTGCACTCTGCTATGGTGTTTAATTGTTCTTTAGTTGCGGTTTTTTGCAAAATCTCCCAATTGACTGTTGTGTTTAGTTTTTGATGGCGTATATAATATTCTTCTAACCCGATTTCTCCAATGCGGTAATATTCGCTTAAAAGATAATTTTCATCTGTAATTGCTTCAATATATTTTGGGTCTTTTGTACAGTCCGAAATAGCTTGTTCTAATAATTCTTTGTTGTTTGCAAATTCGGTTAAATTTTTTGCAAATACTGGGGTGCTTAAAAGTGCTGAAATTCCAAAAACGGCAATGGTGGTATTCAATTTATTGATTTTTTTATTTTTGTATATTTTATTTTTACGTTCCATAAGTTTTCTCCTTAAATTACTTAAATTATATTCGAAAAAATTAAAAATGTCAATATGAGCTTAAACATTTCAACACAAAACAATGCGGTGGTTGGGGCACTAATTTTTTTTACATAAAAAAATAGTGCAATATAACTTGCACTAATTTTTTTATTGTTAATATTTAAAACAAGGTTAATCCTTATTATCTTTATTTTTCTTTATATAATCTATCACTTCGTTATATGAAAGGTTTTTAAGGTCTTCCAAAATAGTATCTCGGTAAGAGAGTGCGGTGGTATAGTCTTTAAATTCTTTAACGTATGGCTCTATATCCGAAAGTTTAATAAATCCATTTTGTTTTTTAAGTTTTTTGTATTCTTTTTTGTTAAACACTGCGCGGGCAAGAATGTAGTCGAAGGGCTCTCCAAATTGTTTGAAATTCCAATTTGAAGGATTGTCTTCAACATATTTAAAGGGCACTTTTGCAACTACAATAAAACCGCACTGCATATAGTAGTTTGCTAAAAAGTCGCCATAACAATCACCCTTTGTTGCGCCATTTTTAAATGCGTGTTCTACAAGTTGGGGCAATATGTGTTTTTTGTTTAAAAGTTTTGCAATGGCATTGTTTTTATGAATGGAGATAAGTTCGCCATTTGGTTCAATAGCAAAACCACCTAGGTTATCTTGTGCCAAAAAGTTTTTGGTTTCTTTAAAACTTGATGGCGCACGAAGTAATACAAATAGTCCGTGATCGTTAACTTCGCGGGCTTTTTTTAGCGAATTATAGAATTTCATATAATCGGCTTTTTTAAGTTTTTTAATTTTTATTTTATTATCCATAGTAATTACTATTGTATACCAAAATTTGTATTTTTCCAAACGAAAAATTAACTATTTTTAAAATAATTAAAATTGCTTCAATTTTTTGAAATTTGGAAGTTTGCGGTTTTTTACAAATCAAAATTAGGCTTAAAATTGCCTCATTTTGCCAGTTTTAACTCTGGATGAGTATTTGTTTGGGGCGGGAAGTGGTGGTTGCCGTGGGGTATGTGTAATTTTTAAATTTATCCACAAATGCCAAATTAAATTGTGGAAAACTTGCACATTTTGTGTGAAAATTTATTGTATTTTGGGCGTAAAATAAATTGCTTACTCTAAGGTAAAAAGTTGATTTCTGTTAAATTTAATCCAAAAAGTTTTAATCTGCAACAAATAATAATTGATATCAAAAAAACAAAAAAAATTAAAATTACTTAAAAAGTGTTGTGGTTTTTGTTTAATAATTTAGTTTACTTGTTTTTAAATTTGGTTAAAAATTTGCTGATTCAAATTTATAATACTTTTAGTTTTTTTGCTAAATTTTACACGCTTATATTAGTTCCAATTTTTATTATGTATAAATTTTAAAAAGAAAATGCTTTATGTATTTAATGAAAAATTTTAATTAAATTAATATCAATAGTTATTTCAAATTGATTTTTATAATTATAATATGTTATAATCACACTATAATTATTAAGGAGAAATAAGTAAATGTTGGGTAATATAGCAAAATTATTGCTTGATAGTGAGGCTGATAATGGTTTTGAAATTGTTGGCGATTCGACCAGTTTGGGTGGGAAGTTAAATTTAAACGATACAACTGCGGGCATTTTGGCGATAGTTATTCTTGTTTTGGCGACGGCGGTTTGTGTGGTTTGGGTTTTGCTAAAACGCAAGCAGTATTTAAAAATAGTTGAAAACGCCTTAGATGAAAAAAAGCGTGAGGAAGAAGAGCAAAAGCGTGAAGAAGAAAAGTTAGAAAAAGAAGTAAAAGAACTGGAAGAAATGAGGTTCGGTGCTTCAAACGACTCTAAAAACATTCAACCAAATTCAAATAATGCGAGTGCAATTAACGGCAGTGGTGCCACTTTTTCAGAAGTTCCGGCAAATGTAGAACACTCAGCCAACGCGGGAACTCCTCCTCAGAGGGTAGTCTCTACAAATGTTCAAACGCCTGAGAATGTTGTAGTTTCAGCAAATGCCCAAAATCTAACAAATGCAGAAACTGTTGCAAATACTCAAAATTCTGCCAATGTGGTAGCCTCTGAGCCTACTCAAAATTCTGAAAGTTTGGGAACTTTTGCAAATGCTCAAAATACCGCAAGTGTCCAAACGTTAACAAATGTGGTAGCCTCTACGAAAGACCCAAATATCGCAAATGTTCAAACGCCTGAGAATGTTGTAGTTTCAGCAAATGCCCAAAATCTAACAAATGCAGAAACTGTTGCAAATACTCAAAATTCTGCCAATGTGGTAGCTTCTGAGCCTACTCAAAATTCTGCAAGTTTAGGAACTTCTGCCGATATTCAAAATTCTACAACTGCTTCAAATATGCAAAGCAATCAACCTGTGGAAACTTCGGGTATCACTCAAGGGGCTTCCGATGGTCAAGGCTTAAATAATTCTTCACTTGGTGAAAATGGTGGAAAAACCTTTCCAAAGGCTTTTCCGAAAAATTTATAATAGAGGGTTAAAAATATGAAAAAATTAATTGCTTATATATTGAGTGGATTTTGTGTTCTTTCTGCGGTTGCGGTGCTATCGGGGTGTAGTAAAAGTAGTTATACATACATCAATGCGGATAAATTTTTGTCGGGGAATGCAACTATATCTGAAGGGACTCTAACCGAAATAGATGTTGATTATATAACAGGTTCGGTTGAAATTGAAATTTCCAGTGAAATTGATGAGTTTACTATAGAAGAAAGTTATAAAAAAGAGTTGGATGAAGACGAAAAGGTTCACTATCTTTTTGAAAATGGAAAGTTGATGATAAAATATCGTGCAAGTTCATCCAAAAAGGTTAAGACAAATTTAGAAAAATCATTAACAATAAAAGTTCCTGCAGATAGACAGCAACTTACCAAAATTTCTTCAAATACAACATCTGCGAATGTTAAAATTAAGGGAAACTTTTTAAATGGCGCGGTTGCCAGTAGTATTTCTGAGGTCAATTTAAATAGCACAAGTGGGGGAATTATTGTCGGCGGATTAAATATATCTGAATTAACAGCAAAAACCAATAGTGGCAATATTGATATTAAAACTTGTATTGTTTCGAAGTCTGTAGTGCTAGAAAGTGTTTCGGGTGGTGTATACACAAGCGGTATCACAACTCCTACAATAGTTGCAAAGTCGGTTTCGGGCTCAATGAGGCTAAGATTGTTAACAACGGGAAATGTGAAGGCGGAAACGACGAGTGGTTCGGTTGAAATTGGTTTTCCGAACGGAATAAAAGCATACACAATTGATTTTGAAACAAGGTCGGGTAAATATTCAACCGATTTTAATGAAAAAGTTGATGGCGCATTACGAAGGTACGGAGAGGGTTCTGGCATAACAGTCGTGGTAAAAACGGTTAGTGGCGCAATGAGTGTGAAACAATATACCGAATAAGGAGGAAGTAAAATGTTGAGTGATATTGAAATTGCAAGAGCGGTGACCCCTTTAAAAATCGAAGAGGTCGCAAAAAAAATTGGTGTATGTGTTGATGATCTTGACTATTATGGTAGGTATAAGGCAAAAATCCGAGTTGGTAATATAGAAAACCCTAAGGGAAAGTTGGTTTTGGTTACGGCAATCAACCCGACTAGGGCGGGAAATGGCAAAACAACGGTAAGTATAGGGCTTGCGGATGCGCTGAACCGCTTGGGTGAAAGTGTCTGCTTGGCACTTAGAGAGCCTTCTCTTGGCCCCGTCTTTGGGGTGAAAGGTGGTGCAACTGGTGGTGGATACAGTCAAATCATTCCAATGGAAGATATTAATTTGCACTTTACGGGCGATTTTCATGCGATAACCAGTGCAAACAATTTGCTTTGTAGTTTGATTGACAATCATATATTCCAAGGTAACAAGTTAAATATTGATTCCTCGCAGATATTTTTCAGAAGATGTATGGATGTAAACGAGCGTGCCCTTCGTGAGGTCGAGTGCGAAACAGGATATCCTCGTCACGAACGATTTATAATTACTGCCGCAAGTGAAATAATGGCTATAATGTGTATGTCGGAAAATTTGGCGGATTTAAAAAGACGGCTCGGAAATATAATGGTCGCCTTAAATACTGAGGGTAAGCCAATATTTGCAAAAGATTTAAAAGCCGAAAATGCGATGGCTATACTACTAAAGGATGTGCTTAATCCAAATCTTGTGCAAACGCTTGAGGGAACTCCAGCGATTGTGCATTGTGGACCTTTTGCAAATATTGCCCATGGGTGTAATTCGATTGTTGCGACCAAATTTTCGATGTCGCATGCCGATTATACTATAACTGAGGCGGGTTTTGGTGCTGATTTGGGTGCTGAAAAATTTATAGATTTTAAATGTCGTGAGGCGGGGATTGAGCCTGATTGTGTTGTTTTAGTCGCAACCATTCGAGCAATTAAACTTCACGGTGGTGAAGCAAATGAGAATTTGGCAAATGAAAATCTTGATGCAATTCGTAAAGGTATTGGAAATTTGACGCATCATATTGATGTTTTAAAAAATGTGTTTAATGCAAAAGTTGTGGTTACTCTTAATAAATTCGCGACCGACACCGATGCTGAAATTGCTCTTGTGAAAGACCTTTTGGTGGGGAGCGAAGTCGTTTTAAATGAAGGATTTTTAAAAGGTGGCGAGGGTGCATTAGAACTTGCAGAAGCAGTGAAAAAGGTATGTAACGAACCTCATAAAAACATTGGATTTGCCTACGACTATAACTCAAGTGTTGAAGAAAAAATATTAAACATTGTTCAAAAAGTTTACGGCGGAAAGAGTATAACCATCACTTCAAAGGCAAAAAAAGCAATTGAAACCATAGACGCTTTTGGCTTTTCTGGGCTTCCTGTAATTATGGCAAAAACTCAAAGTAGTTTAAGTGCCGATAAAAAACTTATGGGTAAACCAGAAGGGTTTGATGTAGAGATTAAGGATATTGAAATTCGCTCAGGGGCAGGATTTTTGGTTGTTGTTTGCGGTGAAATGCTTTTGATGCCCGGGCTTGGGAAAACTCCTGCATCGGAAAATATGACAATAGACGACGCAGGAATAATTTCAGGACTTTTTTAAATTAATAAAATAATTTTGGAAAATAAAAATATGGAAACCGTTTGGTGAGTGGTATAAAAGTATTTTACTTTTTAAAATCGAATCACTAGGGGCTCCATATTTTTTATTAAAATTTTAAATTTAGTTTATTTTTTGTGTTTTGTTAAAATGCAAAGTGTTTCTATGTGGGCAGTTTCGGGAAACATATCAAATGGGGTAAGAGAATCTATATTATAATCGGAGTTTTCTAAAAGCAGTTTGCAATCACGAGCAAGAGTTATAGGATTACAAGAAATATAAATTATCTTGTTTGGGGAGGAGTTTTTTATTGCTGTTACTACCTCGGTTGAAATGCCTTTTCGTGGTGGGTCAACAATCATTGTAAAACTGGTGAGGCTTTTAACTAGTTTTGGAAGTTCTTTAGTGCAGTCGCCACAAATATTTATCATATTATGAATATTATTGTTTTTTGCTAAAAGATTTGCACTTTCGGTTGCTTCTTTGATTATTTCTATTCCATAAACGGTTTTTGCTTTTTTTGAAATCAATGCGGATAATAGTCCGGCTCCGCTATATGCGTTAACAACTTCTTCGTTTGGAGAAATTTCGGCTAAAACTTTAGTGTATATCAATTTTGCAACATCGTCATTAACTTGCATAAAACTACCGTTAGTTATAGGGTAAGAAATGTCAAAAAGGGTAGATTCTAGTGTTTGAATGCCGTATAAATGGATAAATTTATCTGTTAAAATCACATTGTTCATAAGTTTATTTACATTTATGTTTAAGCCAAAGTTGTTTCCAAAAAGTTTTGTCAAATCCTCTATTAGTGTATTTGCACTTGGTAAAACTTCGCCATTTATAACGAGTGTGATTAAAATATTTTCGTTAATTTCACGCGCCACAAGATGTTTTAAAAGCCCCTTTTTTGTGCTTTCGTCAAAAATTGGAACTTTGGTTTTTGAAACAAAATTGTTTATGCATTCAATTAGTGGCTTAACCCAAACTTTTGTTATTATGCAGTCGTCAATTGGTAAAACGGAATGAGAGTTGGTTCGAAACATTCCCACTTTTTGGGTTTTGGGGTCAAAAGGGAGCGCTGTTTTATTTCGATATCTAAATGGGCTTGCAAAAATCGGGTCAAAGACATTCGCTTCAACACCGCAAAACTTTTTAAAAATGTTAATTAATTTATTTTTCTTATATAAAAGTTGTTCTTCATATAAAATATGTTGAAGGGTGCAACCTCCACACATTGTACTAAATTTACAAGGCGGGTCAACTCTTTTTTCAGAGGGGGATAAAATTTTTGTTGCTTTGCCTATGGCAAATTTGCTTTTGGCGTTTATTATTACACCTTCAACTTCTTCGTCAATCCAGGTGTTTGGCACAAAAACAACCTCGCCATTTTGTTTTAAAACTCCGTCGCCGTCATCGTTAATGTCGGTAATTTTGCCAATAAAATTATCGTTTTTTTCCATTTTTCTTACTCTTTTTCTTCTTTTTCTTTTTTGAATGTTTATGTTTGTTAGGATTTTTATTTTGCTTTGCCGAATTTTCTAATATTTCTTGAGGAATATAAGTTGGGCGTTTCCTTTTTGGAATGTTTTGAATTCGAGTGCTTACATATTCGGGAACTTCATAAACCTTCATATAAAGTTTTGTAAAGCGATTGCTGATAATAACTGAAAATACCGAATACAAAATTTCAAGTACCAACATAACAATAAAAAGTGGTGTTACCGAAAATCCGGTGATATCGTATTGTTTTACATCGTTGTTGTTAAGTTCGGTCGTGTTTGTTACGCTGGTTGCAAATATGTAAATAAAAAACGCTAAAGTTATGGTTGCGTAAATCCATGATTGTGCATTTATTATGTAAATAAATCTTTCATTTAAGAATAAATTTATAAGGTTAAATAAGAACAAAATCAATGTAATTCCATAAATAACTATGGTGATTATGGATATTAGTTTAACCTTGTCTTGAATTCTTGCATAATCGGCAGTGCCTTGATAAATGGTTGATATATAATACGCGTTGGTCTGTTCGCCTTGGGCTAAATTTAAGTCGTATTCCTCTTTGGTCCAAAGTCCGCTAGAATAATTGGCGTCGCACCATTCAAGATATTTTGAGTATTGAATTTTAATTATTTCAAACTCAGTGTCGTCCATCCAAACATTTTGCATCAATTGAATGGGGGTGATTTTTGTTGCAAGAGGCTTATAACTTGATTGATAATCTTCGGCATATGAAGTGTTATAGAAATTGTATTCAGTGTAAGTATCTATGGATATCATAGGCATAAAACAAGTTAGCAGTATACATCCAAAAAATACCACCATTATCAATCTATATTGCCAATAAAATTTTAAATCTCTTTTCACTCTTAATATTATACACGAATAATAAAATAAAATCAAAACATTTTAATAAAATAAAATCAAACTTTAACTAAGTTTGGTAAAAATTACTAAAAACAAAAGGTTATATACTTAGGTTTGGCGGGTTGCTTAAAATTAATTTATATTGATTTTTAATTTCTCTGCGGTAAAAACTAAAAAAATAATATTGAAATAAATGTTTCCATATAGCGAAGGCTGTTTTAAATTTTATAAATTGCATCTTGAAGGATGGACAACGACATATTCAAACAATAAAAACGGAGTTGTAATAGTTTAATAAATTAAACTTTAGTTGCGAGTTAAAATCTTCACCGATGGAATTTGGGTGTTTCAGTATGTAAAACCATCAGTTGCGGGGGTTATCTCTTTTGGCTGCTTTCCGACGCCCTCCGATAATATAAACTATAGGAAGTAAATTTTCGCTTTGCTCAAAATTTGGTGCTAAAACGCACCTGCAAAATTAAAATTTTGCCTTCCTAGTATGTATTAACATCGGGCACTGGAAAATGTGGCTACGCCCCGCTTTCCGACGCCCTCCGATAATATAAACTATGGGAAGTAAATTTTTCGCTTTGCTCAAAATTTGGTGCTAAAACGCACCTGCAAAATTAAAATTTTGCCTTCCTAGTGTGTATTAACACCGGCTCTAAGAATATGCCACCTTGCGGTGTCGCATTCTTCCCGCCTCCGATAATATAAATAAAGTATAAATATATTTGAAAATTAGTTTGAAAAATTATTAAAAAAGAGTATAATAATTTTAATAAATTAAATTAAGGTGGGATAAGTTTATGAAAAAACGAATTCTTTCAATTTGTTTTGCTTGTGTTATATCTGCAGTTGTAATTGCTTATGGATTGTATCAATTGGTTCAATATTCAAAAGATTACAAAATAAATGTAACTTTATATATCGGTTCAAGACCCGTTCCTATAACAATGGCTGTAGGGTCAAGTTTGTTGTTACCAAATAGTGCTCAATCTTCTAAAGCAATAGTCAATGACAGTGAGGGAAAACTTGTAAGTTCGACCGACTTAAATATGTCGGGTTACGACACAAAGTTTTTGGGTTGGTTTTATGACGAGGAAGGAAAAGACCCTTTTGACCCTTCACAAAAATTGAGGTATGATACCATTCTTTATGCCGTTTTTGAAGAAGAGAGCGGTGGCAGAATTTAGTTGAAATAAGTATATTGTAAAATTTTAATTCTAGTAGTTTTTAATAAGTGTTATATTAAAAAATTGGGATAAAAGAATTTTTCAAAATTTATAAACTAAAATTGGAGGTCAAATCTCGTTTATTGGGGGAAAAGGCAAAATATTTTTAACAAGTTAATTGTTGAACTAAAAAATCAAGGAGAAGATAGATGGAGTTTTTTCATAATGATTGGGATAAAGTTTTAAAAAGCGAGATAGAAAGCGATTATTTTAAAGAAATTTTGGATAAAGTTGACCACGAGTATGGTACACATAAGGTTTATCCTCCTGAAAACAAGATATTTTCAGCGTTTAAGTTAACGCCTTTTAAAGATGTAAAAGTTGTAATTATTGGGCAAGACCCCTATCATGGAGAGGGACAGGCTCACGGGCTTGCATTTTCGGTGATGCCGGGTATTCCAACACCGCCAAGCCTTGTTAATATTTTTAAAGAAATTGCGGATGATATTGGTGGGTTTATACCCGATAATGGATATTTGGTTCCATGGGCAAGACAGGGAGTGTTGTTATTAAACACCGTCCTAACCGTTCGTGAGGGCGAGCCTAATTCACATCGTAATTTGGGTTGGGAAAAATTTACCGATTCGGTTATTTGTGCTTTAAATAAAAAGGGAAATAAGGTTGTTTTCTTGCTATGGGGCAATAATGCCAAATTGAAAGCGCCTTTAATAGATACAACTAAGCACGATATTCTTTATGCGACACACCCAAGCCCACTTTCGGCATATGGTGGATTTTTTGGTTGTAAGCATTTTTCTAAAACAAATGCAATTTTGGAAAGTGCGGGAGAAACGCCAATTAAATGGCAAATAGAAAATATAGCGCATACATTTTTGTAGAATGAGAGGTTTATGAAGAAGATTTTTCGTGAGGCTTTTTTAGTAATTTTTGCACTAATAATGGTGCTAAGCGGTATAACAATAGGTGTATCGCCTTACTTTTGTTGTGCTGATGCGGATGAGGTTTCTAACTCGTCAAATGTTTTTTTTGTGTCAAATCAATACACTCAAACATCCAACACTATTCAGTTTACTCCGCTTAAAAAGGTGTCTGGTGAGTATACCGGTGCTAGAATGGAAGGAACAAGTTTTAAACCTCAAAAAAATGAGAGTGATAAAACAATGTTTCCGCAAAGCACAAAGCTTGGTAGTTTATTTAGCGGGATGAATGGCGTGTCGCAAACAGAAATTTCAAACTTAGGTGTTAAAATTTGGATGTACTTTGATTCAAACATTAACCAAGCAGGTGCGTGTTATGAACTTGAAGTTGGGTTTACTGCATCTGCCGACCAAACAAAAAAAATAGTATTCAATTTAACCTCGCAAGGTATTCGCTCCATGGTTGAAGATTATGACAAATCGGTACTTTCGGGTGGAATACGCGAGAATAACAACAATTTTGATTCGTCTTTTGAATATCTTCCTTATGGCTGGGTTCAAATAAGTTTTCCGCTTTCAAAAGCGACAGGACTTGAAAGTGTGATTGCCAATGTTGAAAACGGGACTTATGACCTTTCCACACTGGATAGTTTATATATTTCGCAAAGTGCAGGAACATATACTCCAAGTTTTGTATACTTTTATTCGGTAGAGTTGTTAGAGGGGTATTTGCCAACTTCAAATATTGTGGCTGTTGACCATCAACCTTTTGCTTTTGCTATTGTGGATACTGAAAAGGTTGAGGGAATGGCAAGAGAATCTTTGTTTATTGGGGAATATTTCAATTTGCCAACTGTTCAAGATGTTTTTAAATGTGCTTGGCTTGGTGAAAAGAATTTATTAACCGAAGATTATGCTACAAGCAATTATTTTGTTGTAAAAGTTAAGCATTCAGGTGAGGATAGGACATATTTTTATGGCACAAATTCCGAAGAATTAAAAGACGACGAGCGACGAAGTTTTAAAATGACTTCGGGCGAATATATTTTAAGTTTTTGTTTTGGTAAAAACGACGGATATTATCCCGCAGTTGCGAGTGTTATAAGATTTACTCCGGGTGATTACGGAACGGGGGTGTGGTTTACTCAAAATTCAATAGAATTGAAGGTTGGGGAAACAGCAGAACTTTCTTATAAAATTCACGAAGTATTTGACTTTGCGGGCTTTTTGCCAAAATTTAAGTCTAGCGATGAAACGGTTGTTAGAATAAAAAATATTGACTATGTAACCCAAAAAGTTACAATTGAGGCAATTTCAGAAGGTAGTGCAAATATTGAAATAATAGTTTATGACGACCGAATCAATACTTATACCGACCTAGAAGATGGTATTCATAATAGTAATTTTTCAGTTTCAGTTGAAAAAACAAAAAAGGATGTTGATGTTGTTGCTATACTACTATATATAACAGCGGGAATGTTTGTTGTTTATCTAGGTTTTATGCTATACAAGGTTATCAAAAATCGTAATAACTATGAAGTGAGATAAGGAGGTAAAAGGTTTGTACGACGGAAGTTATAGTTCTAGGAATCAAAAAATTCCAATAGACCGTGAACCTATAAGCCGAAAGGTTGAAGAAAAAATTGAAAAACGCTCTAAAAGACAGTGGGTTGTCGACGCTTTGCAATTTTTGATATGCTTAACCTTGATTGTTGCGGTTGTGCTTATGTACACAAGAGTTACCGATGTTGAGTCGGAACGAGGTGTGTACAATATGGATATTACCACGCAAAATACTAGTTTAACGCACGCGGGTGCATCAGGGCTTTTAAGTTCGGTGTGTGTGAGTGCTATTATTCGTGAGGATAGCAATTCAAACATAACCACAGCCGCCCAATTTTTTGACCACTATAAGTCTATGGGTACGGGTGTAATTATTCAACTGGATAAAAATAATGGTTCGGCATACATTTTAACAAACTATCACGTTGTGGCAAATAGCACCGATTATTCGGGTAATTATAAGAATGGGTTTGGTTATTATTATATTTTGCCATGGGATAGTGATGAGGTTGTACAAGCGGAATATGTTGGTGGAAGCAGTGTGTATGATATTGCTGTTTTAAAAGTCACGAACTCAAAGGTTTTAAAAAATAGCGCCTGCACGCAAGCAGATGTTGAAGTTTCAGATAATATCGCACTGGGGGAGCCGTGTGTTGCAGTTGGAAACTCGCTCGGTGGCAATCTTAGAGTGACAACGGGTGTTGTTGCGATAGAAGAGGTTGCGTTTTATTCTAAGGCAGATGAAAATCGTATTGTAACATATATAAATCATACCGCTGATACAAATAGTGGAAATAGCGGTGGAGGATTATTTAATGAAAATGGCAAATTGATTGGGATTGTGAATGCGAAATTTAACAATGTAACTCCAAGTGGGTTGGTCAACAATGGTGAAATAGTTCAAGGTGTAAACTATGCTATTCCAAGTTCTATGGCTTTGGCGGTTGCTCAAAATATAATACGAAATGGCGGAACCCTAAAAAGGCCGGAAATAGGATTGCAACTTATCAAAACTTACCAGTGGGAAAATCCAACCATTCAAGTGGATGGCGAAACCGGAAAACTTCGCACAAATTACACTTCATATATGAGAGTTTCAAGTTCAGGGCTTTATTCAGGTGATATTTTAACAACTATTTCATATACTTTTGAGGGACAAACTATTGTTGCTCCAATCACGCATATAAATACTATAGAAAGCCATTTGTATAACCTATCACAAGGCGATGTTGTAACTTTAAAAGTTTTACGAAATAATATAACGCGGACGGTTAAACTAACTGTTTCCACACAAACGGATATAGCGTAAACCTTTATTTTTAGTTGACAATCACAGCCGTTTAGTTTTATAATATATGTACAATTAAATTTTAATTGGAAAGAGGAGATTATTATGACTACATTTGAAACAGTAAGAGGAATAATAGCAAAAACACTTTCTATTGATGAAAGTAAGGTGGTTTTAGATGCGGATTTATTGCAAGATTTAGGCGCAGACTCAATTGACCTTGTTGAAATTTATATGGGACTTGAAGACGCTTATGGAATGAGTATTCCAGATTCTGAACTTCCAGATATTAAAACTGTTAAAGATTTAGTGGACTTTGTAGACAGCCACACAAAATAGTAATGATTAAAATTTAAGGGTCAAGGGAAATTAGCCCTTGACCTTTAATTATTTTTGAGGTATAATGATTTTTGGTATACCAAATTAAAGTTTTAACGAAGGACTTTTAGTTTAAAACTTATAAAGTCAATTTGGGTTAAAAACTCTAAATAAGTTGTTTTTTGTGCAAATTATTTAATAAATTGCCTCAAGTTTCCTTTATGGATTATATAAAAGCCTAACATTGAGATGTTTTATATTGTCGGAATTTGTTGGCAAGTAGCCACAAAAATGTATAAACACTTGCAACCGATGGTTATTTAAGCGTTGATGCCGTTATCTATAGCGGAGTTTGTGTGGGTAAACTCATTTGCAAACTTGCGGGCAAATCAATATTATATTATACCTATAATGCTATGGTTTTTGTGTCGGTTGTTTCTGTAAACACCAAAATTCAACCAGTTGGAACTTTTACACAATAGTCTGCATATCAAAAGGTAGGATATGCCCATAAAAATATTAATATTTAACATTAATCATATGCTGATATGGCTCAGTTGGTAGAGCAATTGATTCGTAATCAATAGGTCGCCGGTTCGAATCCGGCTATCAGCTCCACAAAAGTTCAAACTTAAGTTTGAACTTTTTCTTTTTTTGAGAAATGAAACAACTTCAGATTTGTACCAATAAAATGCACACTATTGACAAATATAAGTTTTGATGTATAATACTAATTGCTATAATAGTGACTCTAAAAAATTGTGTGAAAAATGCAATCGCCAAAATTCGGGCAAAATTTTCGGCTAGAGTTAAAATAAAGGGTTAAAAATTTATAAAAGTGGGGACAAAATGGCAAATTGTTATAAGTTAAAACAAAGTTATTTGGATAAATTACAAAATGCGTTTAATAGTGAAGTTGATTGTTGTGCTACAGATTTTCGGAGGCTTCAAAAATCATTTATGCGTAAAATGATTGAACAAATTGACAATGATTTAAATGAAATATGTTCATCATTGCGTGAGGGAGAGGCTATACTTGATAATTTTGAAAACTCGGAATCGGAAAAAACATTATACGCTGAATGGTTTGCTAAAATTTTTAGATATTTTAAAGAAAGAAAAATTGAGTCAGCATACTATAAAGCATTAGAAATATGCAATGTATCCTATCTTACATTGTTAAAAGACGGTAAAAAAACTACAAAAAGAAACAAAAATCAATTCATTCTGTTAAAGAAGTGCGGAAACGAGTTGATAGATGTTCTTTCAGAATTGAGATTTTGTCCTAAAAAAGAGGGCGTTACAATGGTTGCAGATTTCCAAAACTTTACAATTGATATATCCAATACACAGGAAAAATCGCCTTTAGAAACAGAAGGAGGCAATTTAGATTTGGAAGAGTTTGTAAATACCAATGAGTATAGCCCACTAATCCTTCAGTCAATTATGGTAAATGATTTTGTTTATGTAATAAATGGTACTGATTATACACATAAATCAAACCTGCCTCAGCCAACCCCTTCGGACTATGAAGAGTGTGAAAGAGAAAATGAGAGTATGAGATAATTCTTTATAAAAATAAAAGCGTAACAAGGTATTCTTGTTACGCTTTGTTTTATTCTTTAAAAGCAATATTGGGGTCAATTTGTACTTGGGTGGACTTTAGTGTTTTAGAGTTAACACCTTTATAATCAATAATTTCTTCAATTAATGTTTTGGAAGTAGGAATGCTATTTTCTTTTAAAAATTCAGCAAGTGGCAAAAAGCGTGTTTGTTCGTCGCGTTTCCCATATTTTTTCTCCAAAAGTGAAAATAATACATTGTATTTGTCGTTCTTTTTTCGAAAGGCTTCTTCAGAAATTGCTTCGGCATAGTTTATATATGAAATGTATTGTTCGCGTTTTTCTGCTGGAATATTAACCATTGGTAACCGATTTATGAGCAAAAGATAATTTGTTAGTATTCTTGCTGTTCTGCCGTTGCCATCGCGGAAGGGGTGAATTCGTATAAATTCAGCGTGAAATTTTGCCAAGTCAGTATATGTGTTGTTTTCATCTTTAAAAGCCTCATTGTTTACCCAGTTTAATAAATTATCCATGGCGCGTCTAACTCTTCCGTCTCCACCGGGTTCGGTATAAAAAGGTGTTTCAAGAACAAGTTTTCCGTTTTTCATTGAAGAAATACAAACTTCAACGGGTTTTCCCAAAAAATCTACATCTCTATATTTCCCAATACCCACCTCTTCATATTGAAATCTTATAGATAATAGTTGGGCATTTATTGATTCGACAAATTGATGTGTGATAGGTTTAGTGATTTTGGGTGAGCCGTTAAGATAATTCTTTGCACGGTGTACCGCTTTTGCAAGTGCAAAAAAGTGGTCGCCCAAGCCCTCAATTTGTATGGTTTCGTTTGAAGAACCATTGTGTGCAAAAAGTAAATACCTATCATCTTGTTTTACGGCATAAACTTTTGTATCTGGGCAATTTAAAAACTCAAAAACCAGTTCTTTATTAATTTCTCCACTAAAAGTGGGTGCAGTTGGTTGGTTTGTAGTCTTTATTGTGCTGTTATTGATTGAAAATCCTTCAATACCCTCACTTGATTCAATTATCGAAAATGCCGATTCGCTTATTTTATATTTTGATTTCATAACTTCTCCTTTATCTTTATAATATAATTGGATGCTGTTAGATGTTGTCCTAAAAGACAATTGTTGGCACTGGATATAAATATATAATATATAGGAAGCAACCTTAAATAAACTGGTTTAGACGATTTACTAACTAATAAATATATTATAACATATTATCAATAAATTTCAAGACTAAAAATATGTTTTGAAGTGAAATAAAATTCCACTTAAAGTAGAGTTTTTGCATTGACGAGGTAGAATTTGTGTGGTATCATAAATTCAAAATAAAGGAGGGGCTATGAAAGATATACAGTTTGGAAAACGAATGCAAGAATTAAGAAAGAGTTTTAAGTTATCACAAAAAGAATTGGGGTTTGAACTAGGAGTTTCAGATAAGGCTGTTTCTAAGTGGGAAAATGGCGATGGCTATCCATCTATGGGGCAAATGTTGAATGTTGCAGAATTGTTTGATGTAAGTGTGGATAGTTTGCTTAAGGGCGAAAAGAACAAGGATAAAAATGTACATAAAATTGTTATAACGGGTGGACCTTGTGCGGGCAAGTCAACTGCTTTAAGTTGGATTCAAAATGAATTCACCAAGCGAGGTTATTATGTTTTTGTCGTGTCGGAGACTGCAACCGATTTAATATTAAGCGGTATTAGTCCCGAGGTTTTAGGCAGTGTGCGGTCATTTCAAAAGTACATTGTAGAATCACAACTTCAAAAAGAGAGATTATACGACCGTGCAGTGAGGGAAATTAAAGGATATAATAAGTTTTTAATTGTTTACGACCGCGGTGTTATGGATACTAAGGCATA
Source organism: uncultured Lachnospiraceae bacterium (assembly GCA_964432825.1). Lineage (GTDB taxonomy): Bacteria > Bacillota > Clostridia > Christensenellales > UBA1242 > UMGS1908. The sequence continues at coordinate 22,327 of CAYSOX010000009.1, read as the reverse complement.
TATTACCGATATTCAATTTCAGAAGATTTTAAGAGAACTTGGCACGGATGAAATTTCTGTTCGTGACGGTTATGATGCGGTTTTCCATTTGGTGACGGCGGCTAAAGGTGCTCGTGAATATTATAACTACGAAAACAAGGCGCGAAAAGAAAATCCGGACGAGGCTGAGGAAAAGGATGAAAAAACAAAAAATGCATGGATTGGGCATCCGCATTTTAGGGTAATTGGAAATGAGGGAAACTTTGAAACAAAACTTAAAACATTGTTAAAAGAAATTGCTTTATTTTTAGGTGATAAAAAGCCTTATGAAATTGAAAGAAAGTTTTTAATTGAATACCCTAATGTTGAAAATCTTAAGAAAATGGAGAATTGTTCGGAGGTTGAAATAATCCAAACTTATTTAAAAACCAACGATGAAGAAGAAGTGCGAATTCGTCAGCGTGGACAAAATGGAAGTTTTATATATACAAAAACAATAAAACGCAAGGTTGACGAATTAAAAAGGATAGAAACCGAAAAGCGAATATCTGCAGATGAGTATTTAAGATTGATGTTACAAGCAAACACCTCTCAAAATCAAATTAGAAAAACCCGATATTGCTTGTTATATAAAAATCAATATTTTGAGATAGATATTTTTCCATTTTGGAAAGATAAAGCAATTATGGAACTTGAATTGACGCACGAAAAACAAGGCATAAAATTTCCAAAATTTATAAAAATTATAGAAGAAGTAACCGGCAAAGAAGAATATTATAATAGAAATCTAGCAAAATAAACCAAAAGTAATTATACAAACATTCTTTATTGCTAAAAATTGTTGTATATTTATTAAAAAAATTTTACAATTTTAATGCAAAAATAAATACATTGTGATATAATAGGTTCATTCAAAAACTTTGTTTTTGCCGTAAAACTAAATTTATATAAGGAATTAACTTTTTGCTGAGTGCTTTTTAGGTTTTTCAATAACAATTTTAATTTGTTGCAATTTGTTGTTTTGCGGTTTGGCAATAAAAAATTTAACTATAGAAGGAGATAAAATGAACTTTAGACTAATGATGGCTCTGGTGATTCTGGGTGTTTTATTGTTAAATTGGGGTCTTAGCAAATTGAAAGACATAGAAATATATTTGCAGATTTTCTGTTTAATATTTTTAATATACAAAACATGTGATTATGTTAGATTAAATATGATAGGCATCCCGTCTTTTCCGGTTGAGTTTAGTGCTGTTAGTTATTTTTTGATTCCAATAATTGTTTCTTTTAGGTTTAAATCGGGTTATCCGATTGCATCATTTTTTGGTATGATAGCCGGAACAGCATTTTTAATTTATTATGTTATTGGCGGAGAGTCTGCGGCTTCCGTGTTTAGCATGCGAGAATGGATAACGGCAGTTGTTTGTCATTCGTTTTTACTAACAGTAGGATTCCAATTGTTTTTAAAATACAAGTTTATTCCAGAAAAGTATTACAAGATATGGTTAGCAGTTTTAGGAATGATATTTAATGCATTTGCTTTTTATGATATAAAGCCAAGGGGAACGACTTTTGTTTATTATATAATTCGTCCAGATTATGTAAAGATTTTTGATAATATGAGTTTAAATATGCTAATGATGGTTGGTTTTTATATTTTGCTTGTGTTTGTATTTTGGAGTGTTGTCAAGTTATTTTACCTTGCAAACCAAAAATATCATAAAAAAGATACAAAACCAAACCTTTGTGAAAATATAATATAATAATAAAAAAGTCCTTTATGATAGGTTTTTCCTAAAATAAAGGATTTTTATTTAATATTATTATATATTATGCGTTTTAAAGCCTGCATTGGGTTGAGGTGTTTCGTTTAGTTGATTTAGGTAATAGATTTGGGTCGACATTAAAGTTGTTTAAATCTCTTAACATTGAAGAATAGAAGTTTAGTTCGGGGTGGGTTTTTAATAATTTTTGGTTGTATCCAGAAAAACAGAAGTTTATTGGAAAAATGTCTGATGGTAAAATTCTTTTATCACTGTCTTTAGGTGAGGATAATGAATGCAATATATTATGGCTAATAATTGTTGAAGTTTGTTTTAATCTTAAAAGTGTTTTAACATCGTTTTTGCTTGTTGGAACATATGAGTATAATATGGTTCCGCCAGCGCAGTCGCCATATTGATTTTGTATAGAACATAAACATTGGTCAATTAAATCGATATCTGTTTTAGAAAGTCCGGGTTGGTTTAAATATGCAATGATTCGTTCAATTATTTGTTGTGAGCATTTAATATTTTCATTGTCTGTCTGTTTAGTGAATTTGTTACAGGCTTTATTTATTCCAATAAACATCTTTAGAGTTGATTTATTATAATTATTTAACATTTATTGATTCCTCCTTTGATTTATTTATTTTGTGTATAACTTTTTCGCCACAATCGTGGTGTTCTTTAACATATTCTACTATCGCTTTATCGGTTGGGTTTGGCAACAATGTGGATATGCGGTCGTAGGTAAGTTTCGGAAGAAGCATTTTAAATTCACCATTTACGGCAGAAATAACATCTTTTACTATTGTTTTATAATTTCCAAATAGTGAATCTAATCGTTCTTGGTATTTTGGTGATATCCTTGGATTGTCACGGTATTCGTTTTCAATTCTTAAAAATAATGCAATTTGGTTTACTATGCTTTTGTAAGTTTGTTCGGGAGTGTTTCGGTCGTGACCAGAAATTGACAGTGTCAAATTGGATACATCTTTATTTGCATAATATTTGTGACCACTTTTAACTTTATTGTCGCCCTTTTTGGCACAGTGTTCAAAGCCTAATTTGATAGCGAAGTCTGTAATATTTTTTGTATTATAAGTTTTCATCCTGTTCTCCTTTAAGTCTATTTTAACATTTTTTATAGTCATTTGTCAATGGGTGTAAAATTTTTGATTTTCGCAAGATAAAATAAAAAAATAAGTTTTTAATTTTACTCAAGTTAAATATTATCTTTTAAGAAAAGCGGTGATGAAACAGGCTTGTTGGGTGTTATAGATAATCAATTCAAATTAAAGGTGGAAATATCTTGATTAGTATATATTGGATTTATGGATGAGTTACCCTTAAATTAAAGGTAACAATAGCCAAATCGTATATTATTGGGCGTGTATAAAAGTTAAATTTTAACTAAACATATTTATAATGCCTAAAACCATTTCTTTGCTCATTTTTTCGCCGTGACCGGGGTAGGCTGTTTTAAAATTGATTTTTTCAAGTTTTTTTAATGAAAAATAAAGTTGTTCATCTGTACCGCCAAAAAGGTCAGTTCTTCCAACCGACCCCAAAAGAACGGTGTCGCCACAAAAAAGGATGTCTTTTAGCAAAATACAGATAGAGCAGATGCTGTGACCTGGAGTAAAGAAAATTTTAAATTCCAAATTCCCAAAACTTAGATTTTGATGGTCTTCAACTTCGACAAAGTAGGAGTTGTTGAGAGGGGTGGGTTCAAAATCACAAAAATAGCAACTTGCATTTTTAATTTTATCAAACAAGAAATCAATACAATTTTTGTGTAGATAAATTTTGCAATTATGATTTTTAACCAATTCCGTAATTGAAAAAGTATGGTCAAAATGTGTATGGGTTAAAATAACGGCATCAAGATTTCGGTTTTTTAGGTTGGCTTCATCCAAAATATTTTCAAACCTTTTGCAATTAAATCCGCAATCTATTAGCACCATATTATTTTCATCGTACACAAGATAGGAGTTTTGGTCAAAACCATTTTCGCTTTTTATAGTTATTATATCCATATTTTTCCTCCGAAATTTATTTTTTTGAATTTGGGTTAAAAAAGGGGAGAAATTAACACCCTGAAGGGTGAATAAAACTCCCGTCGTTTTTTATTAAAAATATCAATGTAATTTATTGGTGTAATTATAAGTTTGGTTATATGCCTAGTGAAGCAAATTTTTCGCAGAAGGCTCAAACTTTGGTGCTGTTGCACTTGCAAAATTGAAATTTTGCCTTCACGGCATGTAAAACTGTCGGTTGTGGGTAAATATTTATTCGGGTTGATTGCAGGCAACTTTCGATAATATAATGTAAAAGTTAAAGCATTAGCCGGTTGTTTTTGCAATTGCAGGGCTTCTGTGCGGATTTTTAAGTAACTCCACAATTGTTTATATTTAAATTAGGTGCAAGGTTGATTTTTTAGGCTTTACTAAGGTCGAGCGAGTCGTTGAATTGGTTTTTTGTGCTATTTGGAATGATATATTTTTTTAGCTTCAAATTAAATTTATGGTCAAATATTAATGTTAGCGACATAAAAATTGTTCCCATTAAGCCCACCAAGAGGTCAAGCAAGGTGTCGTGCATTCCAATATCCAAATAGCCATCAAGAACAATCATTTCACCATCGCCATAATAAATTACTGTTTTTGTGATATCGGTAACTTCCTTGATATCATAATAATTTCCGGTAAGGTAATAAGAGTTAAAATTGTCTATAAGTTGGTCGTCTTGCATATCCGAACCAAAGAATACAGTTGCAAGATATTCAAATATTTCCCACATAAACAAAATGCTTAAAGATAAGCAAATTCCACCAAATAAACATAAAGAGAAGTTTGATTGCATACCTTGTGTTGAGGTTTGAATAATAGAGAAACCTATACAAAAGAATAGTCCGCCGGCAACACCATGTAATATGTCGTCAAAGGCAGGGAATACGGCATATATATTGTACGCGGGGCCAAGCACCACACCGCTTGAAAATAAAAGCAATGAAAGTAATTGGGTGATAGGCGGAAATTTAATTTTAAAGGTATATTCCACCAACAAAAACATTGGAACTACTACAACGGTGGCAAAAACAGAAAGTAAAATATTTCGCACTTGTTTTAGGGCGATAAAATAAAATATTGATGAAAAATAAAACAAAACAAAAATCCCAAGCATAATGCTAAAGGTTTTGTTTTTTATTCGGGTTTTACAATAAGTTTTTAAATCCATTAGTTTTCTCCAGAGTGTATTAACTTTATTTATTATATGAAAAAGCACGAAAATTGTCAATTATTATCAAAAATTAAATGGCTGTTTTTAAAAAAAATTCATAATTGCAAAAAATTAAAGTGATTAGAAAAATTGCAAAAGGTGAAACGCTGTTGGTGCAAAGTTGGTGCCACAAAAAATTAGACAGTTTGTTTATAAAATTGTTTACAATTGTTTTTTAGTATTATAAAGAATAGAAATGATGGGAAAGATTTTGCCAACAACGACAATAATTAAAAAACACTAGAATTACTAGCACTTAATTATTTAAAAGGCGTATAAAATGAAATAATCTATAAAGTAAAATATATAATGGTAAAACTTTAAATGATTAAGCGTGTTTTAAGCAAAAAAAACGCTTTAAGCGAACTTAAAGCGTTATGGTGGGAATTGTAGGGCTCGAACCTACGACCGCCTGCTTGTAAGGCAGATGCTCTCCCAGCTGAGCTAAACTCCCAAATTATATACTTCTACAAAGAAGGGGTTGTGTCTTTGGGAATAATCCCAAAAGACATATATTATAATACAATAAAAATTTTAGTTTGTCAACTATTTATTTTAAATTTTTCAAAATATTTTTGAATAGTTTAATTTTTTGTAGAAGTATATATTAATTGATAATTTTTATGAGATAAAAACTAAAATTTAATGTGTTCTAAAGTTAATTGTAAAAATTGGTGTATTTATTTAACTTTAGTGCCACATTCTGGACAAAATTTTGTTCTTGCCGAAAGTTTGGTGCCACACTCAGGACAAAACTTTTCGGTTTTTGCAGGGAGTTTTTCTCCGCATTCAAAACAGAATTTTGCATTTTGCTTATTCATAACTCCACATTTTGGGCAGGCTTTTGTTGTTGGGTCGACGGAGGCTTGTGGGGTAGAGGTTTTATTGTTGCTTAAAGCACCGTCTAGTTGGTCCTTCATCATTTGACCTACTGCAACACTTGTTCCAAGTTGCATTCCAAACCCATTCATTCCCGGATTTTTTGCAAGGTCGCCAATAGCATCGGCAGATTTTAGTTTGATGTATGTGTCCATAGAGTCGTCTAAAATACCCATAGAAGTTCGGGTGTCGATTGCTTTTTCTACACTTTCAGGAAAACTTATGTTTTCAATAATGCAATTTGTAAGTGTTAATCCAAGCCCCGCAAAATGTTCTTTTACATTTTCTTTAACTTGTTTGTTAAATTCCATCAAATTGCAAGCAAGGTCAAGCGCGCCAATTTTAGATTCCGCAATTGTGTCGGATATGCAAGAAATTAACATACTTCTAAGGTAGTTTGTGATATATTCGGTTGTAAAGGTTGAGTTTGTTCCAAAAAGTTCTTTTAAAAATAATCCGGGGTCAGAAACTTTGAATGCATAACTACCATATGCTCTAATCCTGATAGTTCCGAAATCTTTATCCCGTAAAGTTATAGGACTGGTGGTGCCCCATTTTAGGTTTGTGAATTGCTTTGTGGATACAAAGTAAACATCGGCAAAGAATGGTGATTTAAACCCATATGGAAGCCCAAGTAGGTTGGATAAAATTGGTAGGTTTGACGAGCGAAGTGTGTACATTCCGGGGGTGAAAACATCGGCTATCTCCCCTTTATTTAAAAATACAGCATTTTGTGATTCACGAACGGTTAATTTAGAACCGAAGAAAATTTTTCTTCCGTCCATTGGGAATTTGTAAACTAAAGTGTTTTGAGTGTTGTCTTCCCAATCCAACACTTTCAGTGTTAAATTTTTAGAAAAAAATCCCATTTTTCTATCTCCTTATCTTAAAATAATATCACTGCTTACAGGTGTAACTTCTTCACCTTCCGCAATAACTACAGCTTGACCATGTTTGTACGACTTAACAAAAGTCCCAATCCTTACATTAAATTCTTCTTCGGAGTCTTTGGTTGAAAGAATTGTGTATTTCCCAGGCAAAAAGTCTAGTTTTTTGCCAGCGTGATAGGTTACATTTTGCTTTAAAACGATATCGTTTTTGATAAATGTTACATTCATATCGCCAAGTTTATCAACAATTGTGGCATCTTCGGTGTATCTTACATTGCGTTTTATGGTAACATCTTCAACTTCTCGGTCGGCTTCCTCCATACGAATTTTTCGTTTTTTGAAATACCTAATTGTGCTTACTGTGGTTGCGCCAATTAAAACGGCACCTACGACGCAAATTAAAATTATTACATCGGTTTCAAGAACGGCACCTAAAAGTGAATTGATTCTCATAAAATTTCTCCATAATCTTTATTTTATAACAACCTAATGGATATTTAATTTGTTTGGCTTATTTTTATAAGTGGGGGCAAAAATTAACCATATACCCGTGGGGTTGTTGTTCGCTACCTGCTAAAATTTAGGTTACATCACTATTTTTCGCAAGTTTCTATTAATATGATATCAAATTTGAAATAAAAAGTAAACTTTTTTGATTAATTTTTCAAAATATGCAATACAAATTGATTTTGTGTTATTTTTATGATAAAATACAATTATAAAGTTAAGGAAACATGAGTATGAATTATAAAAAATTAAGACAAGAAATTTATTCTTTTTTTATTTTAATGATGGTTTCTATTACTATTATTTTAACTTCGTGTGGGTATATTAAAAGCGGGATTGATAACGAAAATTGGGTTTATATAATAGGTGGGGCATTTTTCTTTTGTTTTACGGGATATGGCTTTTTTGTGTTTTTGGCAAGAATTCGAAAGGTTGTGCTTGCACGAAAAGTTGGTGATATCATATTATATGAAAAATTTCGTACCCTTAAGGAAATTGCAGAAAAAGTTAATGCAAGCCAAACAAAAGTTGCGGGTGCAATAGCATTTTTGATTGATAACGAATACATAGAAGGCATAAAATTGGAGCGGGATAGAGTTGTGGTCTTTAGTGAAGAGCGTAAACGCGAAGTGGAAGAACAGGCAATGGAAATTGCAAAAATTTTAAACAAGACAAACTCTAAAAAATACACAAATGGTGCAAAGTGTGTAAATTGCGGAGCATCGGTTGTGTTTAATGGAGAATCGGCAATCTGTCCGTATTGTGGAAGTTTGCTAAAACCAAATAATGATAAATAATTTTATTAAACTTCTCTCAAACTATTTTTAGTGAGGGAAGTTTTATGTTTAGAAAGAATAAATTAACCTACTCAAGAAAGGATGTAGAAAGGATTGTTGAGGATTATGAAGATATGTTAAGTATTCAAAAAAGGGATATTGAATATTTAAAAAACGATAATCTTTCATTAAAATCGGCATTGTTTGAGGCAAATGCTGAAATTGTACGAATGAAAAAGAATTAACATAATCTTTTGACAAAGAAAGAAGAATATGGTATATTTACTAATAGGAGAAAATTATGGTAAATATACTTTTTGTATGTTCGGGTGATAGTTGTAGGTCTCCTATGATGGTTTCGGTCTTTTTGCATATGTTAAAAAAGACGAAGTATTTTAACTCGGTATCCGCCACCAGTGCGGGTATAAGCGTTTCGGGTGGGGTAAAGTCGGTGAACGAGTTTGCAGATTTTGCTTTGAACGAGTATAAAATTCCAACTATTAAACACATTCCAACACAGTTGACTCTGGAAATTTTGGACAAAAGCGACTTCGTAATAACTGCCACAAGTGAAATTAAGCATGCTATCCAAAGGGGTTGTAATTTCAAAAATGTGAAAAGTTTTGCAGATTTTGTAAACGAAGAACTTGTTGACCCTTATGGTGGTGGACGGGGTGCATACTTAAAGACGGCAGAAGTGTTGGTGAAGTATATGAAAACAATTATCGAAAAATTGATTGAAATGGGGGTAATAAAATGAAAGTATCTATAGGTGCTGACCACGGCGGTTTTTTGTATAAAGAATATTTAAAGGAAAATTGTCCCGATGTTGAGTGGGTGGATGTAGGCGCAAAGACTGAAGAAAAGGAAGATGATTATACCGATTTTTCATTCGCAATTGCCGAAAATGTAAGTAAAAATAAAACCGAAAAGGGTGTTATGATTTGCCGAACAGGTGTGGGTGCTTGCATTGCCATGAATAAGGTTAAGGGCGTTCGTGCCGGTGTTTTGGAAAATGAAAACGCGGTAATTTTGGCACGCCATAAAAATAATATAAATTGTTTGTGTTTTGGTGCAGATAATATATCCAAAGAGGAAGCCCTAAAAATATTTAGGTTGTTTTTAACGGAGGAGTTTGATGGCGGAAGGCATGCAAGAAGAGTAAATAAAATTTCAGAGTATGAGGAGAAGGTTTATGGCAGAAAATAGCAGTGAAGAAATGGAATTTGATAAACTTTTTGAAGATATATTAAGTGAAAATCCTAAAAGTGTAGACGAAAAAATGGATGCAGGTGATTTTAATAAGGTTAAAAAGCAAAACAATAAACAAAAAAGATTAAAGCCTACAAAATTAAAGAAGAAAACCGCATTAAAAACTAATCAAAATGAGAAAAATAATAAAAATAAATCAAAATTTGATGTTGGGTCAATTTTTAAGACTGCTTTAATGACGGTGTTTTGTATGGTGGTTTGTGCAGGATTTTTGGTTGTGAGTTTATCTTCGGTTGCACCCGATTTAATGATTAAAACATTTGAGTATGTTGGTGCAAAAGATGCGGTGTATACAATATATAAAAGGAAATATAATAGGGACCATTCAAATGAAAATTTATATAATGTAATCCAGATGTCAATAAACCGTTTAGAGTATGAAGATATGGCAAATTATATAGAATTAATGATGAATGGCGATAAATTTAATAAGTTTGCTAAAAAGATAGATGAAGAAACGAAAAAGGCGTTAGGCGAAGTGTATAGCGTATATGCAAATAGTTATGAAACCTATCTAAAAGGCTATTGGGTTTTAGGCTTATATAAATCGGGGAACACCCTTTCGGCAAAGGCTCTTGCATTGGATAGCATTGAAGGGTCAGTAAGGGAATTATATGTCTATGTTGGATGTATTCAAGACGATGAAAGTTTAAGTGAGAATCAAAAGAAAACAGAACTATTAACCCTGCAATCAAGGTTTAAGTTGGTGGATATGTTAAACGGAAGACTTTCAAGTTTAGATGATGAATATTCTATGGCGACTACCGAGGGTGGTAAATTGGTTGCAATTAATCAAAAGATTTTGATTTTGGATGTAATATTGGCAATTGGGCAATACTCATTAAATGATGAAGAATATGAAGTGTTTGATTTGATGCGTGAAGAGTTAAAACTTGAAGCAGGAAGTGTGTTAGACCAGTTAAAAACAAAAAATTAAAGGAAAGTTTTAGATGGTAGAATTTATTAAAGAGTTGGTAGTTTCGATTTTTGGGAACAATGTGTGGCTAGGCATTATTATTCTCGCAATGATTCCTGTGACCGAACTTAGAACGGCACTTCCCTTTGCTATGAGTTCGGTTTGGGGAAGTAAAAAATTAAGTTGGTGGAGTGCTTATATTTGTTCGGTTGTAGGGTCTACAATACCGGCACTTATAATTGTACCCTTGCTACTTCCTATTTTTGCTTGGATGAAGAAAACAAAATGGTTTTCGCGTCTTGCCAATGCTTTGGATAAAAGATTTTCAAACAAAAGTGAAGGCATAGACAGAAAGGTAAAGTCGGAAAAAGATTTAAAAAAGACGGAAAATATAAAGTTTTGGGGTGTTTTAACCTTTGTTGCAATACCTTTACCGCTTACCGGCGCGTGGACAGGCTCGGCAGTTGCGGCATATCTTAAAATGCACTGGGTAAAGGGAGTTGTTGCTGTATTTTTAGGAAATTGCATTTCGGGGTTAATAATGTTGGGAATTTGCTTTATTTTCCCAAATAGTATGGATATAATAACATATGGATTTTTAGCACTTGCGATAATAATCCTTGCAACCAGTTTAGTGATTCATTTTGTAAAAAACAGAAAGAAATCTGAGGTTGAGGAAATTAAAGACGCTAGAATCTCAAAAGAAGAGGTTGAAAAGGTATAAAGTTTTGAAAATTTTATAAAAATGGTTGACAGTTGAATGATTATTCAACTATAATAAATAACAGTTGAACAATGTTTCAACTGTTATTTATTTTTTTGGAGGTTTTAATGAAGGAAAACTTTTGTGAACATATTCACTCAAAAGAATTGACGGAAGTTAAAATTGATGAAAAACTGGTTGATGGGTTAGAACAATTTTATGGTGCTTTTTCAACAGCCAGCCGAATAAAAATTTTATATGCACTAACAAAGTCAAAGTTTTGTGTTTGCGAACTTGGGGCGTTGTTAAATATGACCAAATCTGCGGTTTCACATCAATTGAAATATTTGAAAGAATTGGGGCTTGTAAAAGGTGAAAAGAGTGGCAAAGAAGTTGTGTATTCATTACAAGATTCCCATGTTTTAGATTTGATAAAAATAAGTATAGAGCATATAAGTGAGGTGAAGGATGATTAAGCAGTTTAATATATTAAACCTACATTGTGCCGATTGTGCGAGGGTTTTAGGCGAAGCGATTAGTCGAGATGATGGGGTGGTTGTGGCGAATATTAATTTTATGCTTCAAAGATTGACTATTGAATTTGAAGAAGGTATAGATATCTTAGACTGTATGTCAAGGGTTAAAAAAATAATTAGCGACTTCAGTCCAAAAATCGTAATAGAAGAAATTACTGAAACTATTAATGAGGAGAAGTTCTTAGTTGAGCGAAAATGGAAAATTTCGGGGCTTGAATGTGTAAATTGTGCAAGCAATTTAGAAAATTCCCTTGTAAAATTGAAAGGGGTGGAAGAAGTAGTTGTAAATTTCAAGTTAGGAAGTTTGTATATCAAATTTGATGAAAATGAAATAACCGAAAGTGAAATAATTGAAAAATGTAAAAGCATAGAACATAATTTTGAAATTATAGGAAGGGATAAAACGAAAACTAAAAAGTTGAATATTTCAAATATTTTGGTTTTTGTAGGGCTAGCAATAGGGGTTGTGTCATTATTTTTAGAAAGTTTTCCGATTTTGTTTTGGACAATGTTGATAATATCTGTTGTACTTATAGGGCATCAAACATATATAACAGCATTTAAACTGTTGGCAAGAGGTGTGGTTAATGAGAATTTGTTGGTGACTATTTCGGTTGTTGGTGCAATTATTGTTGGCGAAGAGCGGGAAGGGTTGATGGTTGTTGGACTTTATACCATTGGTAAAATGCTTGAGGCATTGGCGGTCGGTAAAGCACGAAAGGATATTGAAAATTTGATTGATTTACAGCCTGAATTTGCGTCGGTTGTAGATGCGGACGGAAAAGACAAAAAGGTTAACCCAAGTGTGGTTGAAGTTGGAAAAACAATAATTGTTCGTCCGGGAGAAAAGGTTCCAATTGATGGAATAATTTTAAGTGGAACAACTTCGGTTAATGTTAGTCACTTGACGGGTGAAAGCGTTCCAATAATTAAGACTATTGGCGATGAAATATTAAGCGGAAGTGTTGTAGAAGACGGAGTTATTACTATAAAAACTACGGCAGAGTTTAAAGATAGTGCGGTTAGTAGAATTTTGGAAATGATTGAAGAGGCTAGCGAAAAGAAGAGCAAAACTGAAACATTTATTTCAAAATTTTCGAAATATTATACCTTTATAGTGATGGGACTTGCTGTTTTGACAGGTGTTATTGTGGGGCTTATTACAAAAAATGTTGATACAGCGGTGTATAGGGGGTTAATATTTTTGGTATGTTCGTGTCCGTGTGCATTTGCAATCAGTGTTCCTTTGAGTTATTTTTCGGGTATTGGAAACGCAAGCAAGCACGGAATATTAATTAAGGGCAGTAGTTCGCTTGATGCTTCGGCTAAGATTGGTGCTGTTGCTTTTGATAAAACGGGTACACTCACAAATGGATTGTTTGAAGTTGAAGAAATAGAAAGTTTAAATGAAAATTATTCTTTGCAAGATATTTTAAAATTTGCGTGTTGGGGAGAACAATATTCGCTTCATCCAATTGCAAAAGCGATTTTAAGATATGGTGCCGATGTAAAACTACGAGATGTTGAAAATCATAGAGAGATTGCGGGAAAGGGCGTAGAGTATACACTAGGCGGAATAAAAATGACTATTGGTGGCGGTGAATATGCTGAACAAAATGAAAAGACGGTGGTTTACATAAAAGCCGATGGTGAGGCTATTGGAAGATTATTGTTGTCGGATACTATTAAAGATGGCTCACCTGAAACCATTGCAGAACTGAAAAAACGGTCAATAAAAACCATAATGCTTTCTGGTGATAATACCAAAGTTGCAAGTTCTATAGGTGAAAGTCTGGGGCTGGATGAGTTTTTTGGCGAGATGAGTCCAGAAGGAAAATATAATTGGCTCATCAATAATAAGTCAAAGAAATTTCAAACGGCTTATGTTGGCGATGGTATTAATGATTCCCCAAGCCTTGCAGTTTCCGATGTTGGAATAAGTATGGGAATAAGCGGGGCGGAAAGTTCGAAAGAGGCGAGTGATATTGTTTTGGTTGATGATAATCCCGAACGAATAATTGAGTTGATTGACATTTCAAAGAATACGAAAAAAATTGTTGTTGAAAATATAGCATTTGCACTTGTTATAAAGGTTTTGTTTTTATCGCTTGGGGCAGTTGGTGTTACGGGAATGATATTTGCAGTTTTTGCCGATGTTGGAGTAACAATAATTGCTGTATTAAATAGTTTGCGTGCATTGTTTTATAAAACTAAAAGAGACAAAAAGAAAAATGCCAAAATTAAAAATAAAATTGATTCAAAGTTGTAATTTTTATAACAGAAAGCAAATATATACAAATTAGTCAAATTGTTATACAAAAATTACAATTAAAATCTAAAAGTTCGCATATAATAAACTATAGGAAGTAAATTTTTCGCCTTGCTCAAAATTTGGTGCTAAAACGCACCTGCAAAATTAAAATTTTGCCTTCCAAGTATGTATTAACATCGGGCACTGGAAAATGTGGCTACGCCCCGCTTTCCGACGCCCTCCGATAATATAATTAAGGTTGAAAATTAATTGTGCAATTTTCAGCCTTTTTTAAAAAATGCAATGCTTTGTTTGGTGTTTTGGGTAAACATATGATATTATATATAATATAACTAATATTAAGGAGAGTAATAAATTTGGAATTAATTGATATTTACACAAATCTTGGAGATATAGCAAGAACAAGTTATAATTTGGAAAGGGCGAACAGATTGGCAAAAGAAAACCCACAAAAGTTGATTGAGGTGTCTGAAAAAGTTGTGGACGACCAAATAAATAGGGTAGTTGATTGCATTGCAGAAAAAAAATATAAGTTTGTTTTACTTTCTGGGCCAAGTTCTTCGGGAAAAACGACCACCACGCATTTCATCGCTAACAAATTGAAAAAACATAATATAAATGCAATTGTTGTATCTTTGGATGACTTTTTTATAGATTTAGATAAGTGTCCATTGCAACCTGACGGCACGGTTGATAAAGAAACTATCACAAAGTTGGATTTAGTGTTGTTTAATAAGTTCTTTACCGATATAATGAAAAACAATAAGGCGCAAAAGCCAGAGTTTGATTTTACAACCCAAAAGCGTAAGGAAAAGTTTGTTCCTATTGAAATTGGAGATAGTGATGTGGTGCTGGTTGAAGGTACGCATGCTTTAAATCCGGAACTTATAACAAATAAAAGTTATCAAGATAAGGTGCTGAGGGTGTTTGTTTGTGCTAATAGTGAATTTTATATAGGTAAAGATGTTGTGATAACTCCAAGGTTGTTAAGACTTATAAGGCGTAGCGTTCGTGATATGCAGACACGAGGAACTTCAATTGAAGAAACTATTAAATATTGGAATATTGTTTGTAGGGGGGAGGACTTATATATTGAGCCATACAAAAATACCGCCGATTTTATTGTTGATACCACGCATATCTATGAGCCTCTAGTATATGATAAATTTTTACCTAAAATGTTAAAGCCAATAGAAGAGGAGAGGTTTGCAAAAGAGTTATTACAAGTTTTTGGAAGATGTGCTTCATTAAGTAAAAAGCATGTTCCGGACGGTTCTTTGATTTGGGAATTCTTGGTTGAAAAACATAAAGGATAATAATTTCATATTGAATTTTTTGATATAAAAACATATTAGAAGTCAATCTAATATGTTTATTTTTTTGCTTAAAAATAATGCCGGTTTTAAAAGTTGAAGATGGGTGGTGTTAACTAAAGGGACCGAAACTTACAAATTTTAAAGGGAAAAATTTTTAAAAATTAGTCTAAAAAATATCTTTTAAAAGTGTAAATTTGTTTATGAGAAGCATCAAAAAAGTGCTTTTATAAATATTTTTTGTGGGGCAATACGGGGTAGGTTTTTGTTGGTGAAAAGTCTATCAAGAAGAGATAAAGTTGTCAAAATGGGGCAAATTTAAGCCTAAAATGAGATACGATAAAAAAGAAAATCCAGAGTAAACTCTGGATTTTGTGTAAAATAAGATAAAATTTAAAACATTTTTTGAAAGGTGTTTTTTTGATTCAAAACTAGAAGATTTAGGGTTTGGTTTAAGTATTTTTAATTTTAATCTAATTTTCATTTTGCTTAAAATTTATTTGACTACAGATAAAGCATTTTCAGAAATTGTAATTGAAACTTCGGGTAGGTCGTTGCCGTTTGAGTCTTTTAAGTGGAAAGTTATGGTATCTCCAATTGTTAGCGGAAGAGAACTATCTACCACATCAAACAACCTTTCAACTGTTATTTCTTTAGAAGGTATTGAAGAATCACTATAACTAATTACAATTTTGGTTATTATTTGGTTTTCTTCCAATGTTGAATTTTCTGCAAGGCTACCTTGGGTTATCGAGTCAATAGAAACAGTTTCAATAATTTTTGTTTTTCCGGTGCCACTGTTGTAAACGGCTCGTGAATTGATTGTTTTTAAGGTTATTCCAACAAGTGCTCTTTTTACATTTGTATTGTTTGTTCCTTCACCACAATTTTTTAATATGTTTTGAGTAATTCCAATTGCGACATTTGAAGGAATGGCGTATCCAATATTTTCGACATCGCTACTAATAATTTTCGCGTTTACTATTCCTATAAGTTCTCCCGATGCATTAAATAGTCCGCCACCGCTATTGCCTCCGTTTACGGCGGCGTCAATTCGTATAACTCTATAAGTTGAGTTGTTCATATCAATATATTCGCTATCAACACAAATAATGCCCTTGGTTACCGAAATTCCGCTTGCTTCAGGGTTGCCTATTGCAAAAATATCTTCGCCAACGGTTATATCTTTACTGTCTGCAATTGTAACGGCGGATGCATCGCTGTTTTTTAACAATTCAGAGTTTGAAACTTTTAAAACGGCTATATCATAATCTGCCGACCCGCCAACATAGGTGCATTCAATTGCATATTGGTTTGGTTGGTATATTCTAAAACCATCCTCGTCTGTGGTTTGAGTGTCCATCAATCCGGCGGTTGTTCCGTATAAATAACAATACACTTTTTGTGCAATTGTGCCTGTGCCGCCATCTATTGCTTGAATGTATGAATTGTTTACAAACCCGCTTTCTAGATATAATACATGGTGATTTGTGATAATATATGCATCACCCGTGCTTTTGTCTAATTGGTAGATAACACCCGAACCTGCAGAGTGGGTAACGGTTGGGACGAATTGCGAATAACTGAGTTGTAGAACTTTAAATTCCGAAACAATACTTACAACACTGAAAAGGTTTTTGTTTATTGAATTTGTCATTTCTGAAGTTTTTCCACTATCTGTATAAACATAATCGTTTAAAAAGTCGGAAAAACTTCCGGTGTAACCTTCATTTTCTTTTAGTGCTTTATAGGTTTCGTAAACATCAAATTCTTGAGTTGAATTGTTTATGGTTAAGTTTGTTATTTCTTGTGTTATTTGAGGTGTGGTAGTTGAGTTTGTGGTGTCTGGGGTTGAATATTTTTCGCTTTGCGAGTTGTTTATTGTTGAAACGATGCCATTTCTTTTTGCAACATCCAAAACGGTGCTGTGCCCATTTGTGCAACCAACTAAGGCTGTTGAGCAACATATAATAAGTAATAAACTAATTATTATATTTTTAATTTTTCCTTTCATAATGTTCTCCTTGATGTAAAAATTACAATTGTTTTAAATTTATTCTTTAATTTAAGTGGTTGTATTTGTGTTTTGCGGTTTTGTTATTTCGGGCAAAATCACAAAGAAAGTGCTCCCAACATTGATTTGACTTTTAACACCAAAAGCAAAGTGGTGGTCGTCTAAAATCTGTTTTACAATGCTTAGTCCAATTCCGCTACCAACCGAAACTCTTTCAGCATTTGTTGCACGGAAGTGTCTTTCAAATACATGAGGAATATTTTCTTTTGGAATTCCTATTCCGTGGTCTATAATTTCTAGTTTTAGTTTGCGGTCTTCGCTAGGGCTAAGTTTTACTAAAATATTTTTGTTCTCCTTAGAATAGTTTATGGCATTGTTTAAAAGGTTGGTTATAACTTGTTCAAGCCTAGAATAATCGGCATTAACTAAAGCGTACTCTGGACTTTCTAGTTCTATATTATATCCGGCATTTGCATATTTAGTTTTGTATCGCGATACAATTTTTGAGAGCATATCGCAAATATCAAACTCGCTAAAAGTATATTCCATAGTTTTGCTTTTAAGTTTAGAAAAGTCCAACATATCTTGCAAGAGTGTTTCAAGTCGGTTTGATTCTTCAATTATAACATCTAGATTTTCTTCACGCTTCACCTTGTTGTCGCCATTTATGTCTTTTATAAGTTCGGCATAACTTTTTATCATTGTGAGAGGAGTTTTTAATTCGTGTGAAACATTACTTATAAGTTCGTTTCGAAGTTCGTCGGTTTTTTTGAGTTCGGCAACCGCAAAGTTTAAGGTGTCTGAAAGTTGTTCCGATTCGGTATAACCAAAGCCATCAAAATTTGTTGATAAATTGTTTTTAGATAAAAGTTTTGCACTTTTGCTCATTTTTTGAAGTGGGGAAGCGATGCTGTTTGAAAATATATAAGACAAAATTCCCGCGATTATTGTCGCTCCTACAAATATAAATATGATGCTAGTCGAAAAGGTCTTTAAAGTGCTTTCAACTGGTTGTAGTTTTGATGATGTTAAAAAGTAGATATCTTCACCATTAATTTCGTCCTTTTTTCCAAATAGCACCATTTGAGTGCCGTTTTCGGTCATCGAAAAAGAGATTTCAGAGTTTTCACCTTCGGCATATTTATCCAAAAAGGTTTGTATTCTAAAAAGTAAACCATCTTTATCTATTCGTGTGCCGTTAAAAAGTACGACAGCGGTTTCTTCTTCAATTGAAAAAACCAAGACATCCACATCATTGGGGTTAGTTGTGTTTTTAATCGCGTCACTTAAACTATTGCTTTTATAGGCTTCAATCATTATATTGCATGCATTTTTAACATCTTTTTCTTTGGATTGTCTATAAATTGGTTCAAAAAAAGTTATTGAAAAAAACATAAAAAAGGTCAAAATTGAAGTAGCAAGTAGTAGAAAATATAAAAATGATTTTACGCGGAGACTATGCCAATCAAGTTTTTTCTTAGGCTTCAAATTTATATCCTACGCCATGAATGGTTTTTATGTGTTCTCCCGCACTTCCAAGGTGTGCGCGCAACATCTTAATGTGTGTGTCTACTGTTCTGCCGTCCCCGTAATAATCATAACCCCAAATTGTGTTTAATATTTTATCTCGTGTAAGTGCTACATTTTTGTTGCTAGTTAAAAGTATTAATAATTGATATTCTTTATTGGTTAAGTCTAGTTTCTTGCCATCAACCGAAACGTTGCGACCCTCGGTATCAATTTCAATACCGGAAACCTTTAATTGGTCGACATAAGCCCCCGTTCTTTTTAAAACGGCTTTAATTCTTGCAATAACTTCTTTTGGTGAAAAAGGTTTTACAATGTAGTCGTCGGCGCCTAGTTGGAACCCTTGAAGTTTGTCGGCTTCTTCGCCTTTTGCACTTATCATAATGCAAGGGATATTTTTAATGCTTTTAATTTCCTTAACGGCATCAAAACCATTTAGGTTTGGCATCATTATATCCATTAAAATGCAGTCGTAATTATTCTCAATAACCTTTTCAACGGCCTCGTAACCATCTTTTGCGGTGTCAACTTCAAAATCGTTAAATTTTGCATATTCACTCAAAACATTTACTATTCTTTCTTCATCATCTACTATTAAAATTCTTGGCATAAGCCCTCCTATGTGTTTTTTTTCTTAGAGTATAATTTGCCTTTGTGTAAAATCGGTGAATAAAACTAAAATATATAAAGCAAGGTTTTTTTTATTCTATTTTAACTTTTTCTCTAAAAATTGCTTTGCAAAAATAATTATATAAAAAATTAAAGGGAATTTCAACATTTTTTGCGAACTAATAGTTAAGCAAAGTTGCAAAATAATACTAAGGGGAGAAAAATTGAAGGGATTTAGTGAAGAATTTTTAAATGAATTAAAATCGCGTACCAATATTGTGTCGGTTATAAACCGCTATGTTCCACTTGAAAAGAAAGGTGGGAACTATTGGGGCAGATGTCCCTTTCATTTGGAAAAGACACCATCTTTTTCGGTGAATGAATCCGACCAGTTTTATCATTGTTTTGGGTGCAAAGCGGGTGGAAATGTATTTAAGTTTATAATGGAGATGGAATCGGTATCCTTTTTTGATGCGGTTAAGATGCTTGCAGACGAGGCGGGAATGCAACTTCCAAAACTTGAAGATGATAGCGATTATGAAAAGAATAAGCGTCACCGAGAAGAACTTGTTCGGTGTATGAAAGAGACGGCAAAACATTATCACGAAAATTTGCTTGAAAGTCCAGTTGCTTTGAAGTATTTAAAAGACCGTGAAATACCAAATGAAATGATTACAAGGTTTGGAATAGGCTATTCTAAAGATTTTAACGAAATAATTAATTACCTTAAGAAAAAAGGTTTTAGTGATAGCATTATTTTAGAATGTGGTGTTGCTAAAGTTAAAAATGACCATATGTTTGATGCAATTGCAACACGAATTGCCTTCCCGATAATAAATATCTATGGCGAAGTCGTTGCTTTTTCGGGTCGAACGATGGAGAAAAATGTTGACTATGCAAAATATTTAAATACCGCCGAAACTCCGTTGTTTTCAAAAAGTCGAAACCTTTTTGGAATTAACCTTGTAAAAAAGGCAAAACAAACGGGGGGCTTGAGTGAAGTTATTATTGTTGAAGGGCAAATTGATGTTATAAGTTTGCATAAAGCGGGATTTTCTTCGGCACTTGCAAGTCTTGGAACGGCTTTAACCCCCGAACAAGCAAAGATGATTAAAAGGCTTTCAGATAATGTTGTTATTTGCTATGATGGGGATTTTGCGGGAGTTAAGGCAACCCTTAGAGGTTTGGATATATTAAAGAAAGAGGGATTAAATGTGCGAGTTGCGACGCTTCCAAACAAGATGGATCCCGACGAACTTATAAAGTCGCAAGGAAATGATGCGTTTAAAAAAGTGCTAGAAAATGCTTTGCCATTGATTGAATATAAATTGAATTATTTGGAAAAACAATATAATTTAAGTGATTTTGATGGCAAAACCAAATATGTAGAAGAGGCGATTGCTGTTTTGGGCGAGTTAAGTGATGTTGAGGCTGAAGTTTATTTGAATTTGATTAAAGAAAAAGCATCGGTTACAATAGAGTTTTTGCACGATAAATTGCGAAAGGATAGGAATTTAAAACTAACAAATGCAAACATAATTAAGCAAGCCCCTATCCAAAGAAGTGTAAAAAAGGATAGTGTGGTTGAGCAGTCTTTAAGTTGTGTGTTAGCAAATATGTTACGGCGAAAAGATTATGTAATTATTAATGACGATGTCTTAGACTGTTTTACCGGAGAGTATAAAGAAATTGTTGATTTTTTAACAAACGAAGAGCATAGCGTGTCCGAATTTGTGAATGCATTTGGTGAAAAATACGAATCTATAGTCGGAGATATGGTAAATTTTGTATTTTCCGATGATGAAACACAAAATAAAGAAATTTATTTAGATTGTTTGTGGGTTGTTCTAAAAGACGGGTTAAATGCAAAAAAAGACGAACTTTTAAAAAGAATGGAGACATGCTCTCAAGACGAGAAAAAAGAATTGATGAAACAAATTATGGAAATATCACAAAAGATAGTTAAAAGGAGTATTTAATAATGGGAATATTTGATATAATAAGAAAGGGTAGAATTGAAAAGGAAGCCAAGAATAAAAGTGTGTCTTCTAGCGTTAAAACTAAAGAAACTTCCAAAGAAATAAAGCCAGCCACTAAAAAGGTAGCGACGGAGCCACAATTAAAATCAGCAAAGGCAAAAGAAACCGTATCAACAAAGGCTACCGAAAGTGCAAAGCCGGTTGCAAAAAAAGTTGCAACTACCGAAGTGAAAACAAAAGCGGTAGAAAAAGTTGAAACCGTAAAAAAATCGCCAGAACCAAAAACTCAAGGTGGAACAAAAACTGGTTCGGTTAAAACAGCACCCGAAAAAACGACATCGTCAAAGGCTTCATCAAAAACCGAAACCGAAAAGGTTGTAAAGGCGGAAAAGAAGGCGGACGAAAAAACTGCTGTCTCAAAAAGTTCAAAAAAGGACACAAAGCCTAGTGAAGAAAAAGTTAAAACCGAACCTAAACGAACGGAAACTAAAAAGGTTTCTGAGTCGTCGCAGTTAACACTTTTTGACGAAGGTCGCGGGGCTGAAAAGTCAAAAACGACTTCAAAGAAAAAGACAGAGGATGCTATTGTTAATGAAAAACAACCAAAACAACCAAAGATAACTGAGGCAAAAAAGACCGAAAAGTCTGCAATAACGATTGAGAATAATCAAAAACTTGCAAACTTAATAGCCGATAAAAAGGAAGAATTAAAAACAGCCGAACATCAGACTTTAGGGGTAAGTGTATCCGATGCGCGTCAACAAAAAATCCAAAATGAAATTAATCGAGTTTTAGAAAAAGCAAAAAAGAAAGGCTCGGTAACAATGGAAGAGTTGGCGGATAGTTTTTCAAAGTTAAATGCCGACCAAATTGATGAAATTTTGGCGAGAATTCAAGAAGAGGGAATAAAACTTCTTGAAACAACCTTGATGGAAAATGATGACGAACTTGAAAAACTTATTAACCAATCCAATATTGAAGACCCTGTTAAAATGTACTTAAAAGATATAGGCAAAGTGCCGTTGTTGACACAAGAAGAAGAGATTGAACTAGGCAAGAGGGTAACCGAAGGTGACCAAGAGGCAAAGGACAAACTTTGTGAAAGTAACC
>CAYSOX010000008.1:0-60367 GCA_964432825.1 uncultured Lachnospiraceae bacterium | reverse complement strand
CTCCGAAAATTGCTTCAACGGCTTCTCTAACTTGAGTTTTTGTAGCCTTAGGAGCAACTTCGAAAGCATATCTTTTAGATTGAATGCCCGCATAAGTTTTTTCGGTTAGTATTGGGCGAATAATTAAATCGTGATTAACCATTAGTTCTTATAAGCCTCCTCTATTTTCTTAATAGCAGACTTTGTTATAACCAACTTTTCGTTAGAAACGATTTGATAGGTTGAAACGATATCTGCAGTTGAGGTTTCGATATTTTCAAGGTTACGAGCAGATAAAACAACATTTTCATTTACATCTTCAGTTACGATAACTGCAGACTTGTTAACCTTTAAATTCTCTAGTACTTGTGCCATCTCCTTGGTTTTTGGAGCAACATTAAGTTCATCAAGAACAATAACATTGCCTTCTTCAAGACGGGTTGAAATAGCACTCATAAATGCAAGAGCCTTAACCTTCTTGTTAACCTTTTTAGAGAAATCTCTTGGCTTTGGAGCAAATACAACTCCACCCTTTATCCATTGAGGAGCACGAGTAGAACCTTGACGAGCGTTACCAGTTCCCTTTTGTCTCCATGGCTTTCTTCCACCACCGCTAACTTCAGAACGAGTTAATGTGCTTTTTGTTCCTTGACGGTTGTTTGCAAGGGTTGCAACTACTACTTGGTGGATTACTGCTTCGTTGTAAGGAACTTTGAAAACTGAATCATTAAGTTCAACCTTACCAACTACTTCACCTTTTATATTTAAAACATTAGTTTGCATGATTTATCTCCTTACTTTTTAACGGCTGATTTAACGAAGACAAGATTTCCATTAGCACCAGGAATAGCACCCTTAATAAGTAATAGATTTCTTTCTACATCGACTTTTGCAATTTCAAGATTTTGGATTGTAACTCTTTCGTTACCATATTGACCAGCCATCTTCTTATTTTTGAATACATGACTTGGGTCGGCACTTGAACCCATAGAACCAACACCTCTGTGGTAACCTGAACCGTGGCTCATAGGTCCTCTAGAGTGATTCCATCTTTGGATAGGTCCAGTAAATCCGCGACCTTTTGTTTGACCAGTTACATCAACCATATCACCAGCCTTAAATACATCACACTTGATTTCAGCACCAAGTTCTAAGTTTGTACCATCAATATCAAATTCTTTAAGATATTTCTTAGGTGTGATGTTTGCCTTCTTTAAGTGACCAACTTCGGCTTTGGTTACTCTTGATGGCTTTGCGTCTACGAATGCCAATTGTACAGCATTGTATCCGTCGTTTTCAACTGTCTTCTTTTGAGATACATAGCAAGGACCTGCTTCAATAACAGTTACAGGAATAACCAATCCAGTGCTAGTAAATATTTGAGACATACCTACTTTTTTACCTAATATTGCGTTCATTTTTCATCCTCCTGCCCATCATTAAAGCTTAATCTTGATATCAACGCCACTAGGCAAATCAATCTTCATTAATGAATCAACAGTCTTTGAAGATGGATTGTAGATATCAATAAGTCTTTTATGTGTTCTTATTTCAAATTGTTCTCGGGAATCTTTGTGTTTGTGTGGAGAACGAAGTATTGTAACAACTTCTTTCTCGGTTGGCATAGGAATAGGTCCCGAAACCTTAGCCCCAGCCTTTTTAGCAGTTTCCACAATTCTTTCGCAAGATGCATCAATCAAGTTGTGGTCAAATGCTTTTAAAGTAATTCTCATTTTTTGTGTAGCCATTTTCTTCTCCTTTTTTATTTCCCAAATACACTTACCTTTCTGGATGCATAAACAGATTGGTTACTAAGATAAGTAATTTGTCGCACCTATTAGTTGGCGCTATTGTCAGCGAAAGTTATCTCTTTTGAAAACTCATAATGAGTAACCTTCCGCATCATCCCAAAATGCATCGTTGACATTATACTAAACACACGGCTCCGTGTCAAGAGTTTTTCCAAAAAAAATCTAACTTTTTTGCGGGTTGAAAAAAAACTCCCCAAAAAACTTGAGTTTTTTGAAAAGTTTTTTAAAATTTTGTACATTTTGCACAAAAGAATTTAGTTGGGATTACAAACTTTTTAATACTACCCGCCATTTTCAGCACCACTTATTACACACAAACTTAGGCTTCTAAGCATTGGTAAATATACACGAATTAATATACTATGCATATTTTTAACACTCTGCGTATTCATAATTGATTGTATCTATATATTTTTATTTACACACAAAATCGTTCTTGATGTACCACTTTGTTTTTATTTGCATATTCGCAATCCCATTACACACAACACTTTTTCATATTATTGCCAACAAACTCTCGTATGTTTGTTGCTTTCGTACTGTTGATTGCTTTTCTATATTAATGAAAAATATTATATATTTAATTAATACACATAAGTTTCCCGTATTTATGATGGACGGGTATTATTGTGCTAAACCCAACATTTCTCTCATTTTGTACACCAAACTTTTATAATTATGGACAGGTGCTGTTGTACCAAACCACAAAGCAAAGTTCAAACAATTTACACCCCATCTATCAGGTCGGGCAAAAAATATTAATATTTGGTTATAGGCAAACTATCGTCATCCTTACCTTTTTCAATTTTTTTGATAACTACATAATATCCAACATCTTCGTTAACCGCAACATAGCACCTATCACCTACGCCTTTACCCATAATAGCCACACCCAAAGGACATTCCTTGCTAATTATATTCTCGTCTGGGTTCCGCCTAAGTGTGGTTGAAATCATATAAGTGATAGTTTCGTCGTCGTCTTCAAAATATAAGTCCACCTTATCAAAAATTCCAACTTCATTTACATTTTCATTGGTGGTAATAATCTTTGCTGTGCGAATCATATTTCTTAAATACCTTATTCGGCTTTCATTTCTGTTTTTCTCTCTTTTAGCAATCTGGTATTCGGCATTTTCGCTCAAATCCCCCAATTCCCTAGCCTCTTTTAGGTTGGTTATAAGTTCCTCTCTTAAAGTGGTGTTTCGATATTCAATCTCTTCTTCCATTTTCTTTATATCAACTTCGGTCAACTCATTATACATAATATATACCTCTTTTTATTTTAGGCAATAATTATATCACACCCTCACAAAAATTGCTACCAAATTTTATTTTCTATCAATAAATTTTTAGGGAGCCCCACATACATAACTAAATTTTGCTTTTGCCCAAAAATATAAAATATATTGGTGGATAAAGAATTTTAGAGGATAAAACAAGTTTGTTTGGTTTGTAGTTTTTAATTAGTATGAAAACACACCCACCACAAAATGGGGTTGGTATGCTTGTTGTAAAATGAAAATAACCTATATTTTTTACAAATTACTACATTTATTTTTTTCTATGGCATTAAAAAAGGACAACTGTTTTTGTTGTCCTTTTAAAGTTTTTGTTGGATTGTGGAGTGGGTAAGTCTATGTAAAACTTTTTTACTCTCCACCAGAGCCTGAATTTTCGCTAGAATTATCTTGCCAAACCGCATAAAGTGTTATGGTTGCACCATCTGTTGCAGAAAGTCCACTAACCGATTGTCCATCATCATAAACTTTTGAACCTGTTGAAGTTGTTGCCCAACCCAAAAATGTGTAGCCTTCTTTTTCAAACGTGTTTGTTGTAAGAGTTTTGTTCTCAGAGTAAGCAACATTCGTTAGGCTTGCCATTTCCCCACTTCCACCATTGTTATCAAATGCAATAGTGTAAGTGATTTCTGTCCATTTTGCATAGATTGTTGCAGTTGTGCTTGCCGTCGAAACATTTGTAAATGTTGCATTTGTGGTTGTAAATAGGTCGCCTATTTCAACCTCGGTTGTGAATGAACTATCATTAAACCAACCTGCAAAAGCATAACCCGTTTTTGTAAGATTTGTTGGAAGTTCTGCACCTATGAATGCAGTATTGTAAGTTTTGTTTGTTGAAGCGATTGTTCCACCGCCATTTGTGTTATATGCCAAACTATAAGTGTTTGCAGTGGCTTTTGCTGTAACCATAATTTCCAAAGCATTGTGTGTATAAGTGTTGCCAGACAAGGTTTCCGAACCCTTTTCCCAACCTGCTAATGTGTAACCCGTGCTTGCAGTAGCCGAAAGTGTAACTTCTGCACCATATTTAACACTATATCTTGTATAAGTTGCAGTGCCTGTAGTGACTGTTACACCCGTTCCGCTTGCCGAAACAGTGTCAACTCCAGTATTTTTTCCGATTAACAAAGTTCCGGTTTTTCTTGTGTAGTAAACTCTTAATACAAGGCTTCCGTCACCTGCGATTGTGCCACTTTCAACTCTGTTTGTGTTGCTTGTGTCGTGAGTAAAGTAATCATAATCCGTTTTTGCAGTTGCAGTTGCTGTTGTGCCAGTTGTGCCAGTCAAATTGTCGGTATCTGCAAGTGTATATGTGCCACCTGCAAGGTCTTCTTGATAATGTTCAACCTTGTAAGGTGTGTTTGTGTTAGCAGTTGCATTTGCTGTGATATTAATAACATTTGCTGTATTTTGAATAAGTTTGTTGTCGGTTATGGTTGCCGTACTACTAGAGGCTACCGTCCAACCACTGAATGTATAGCCATCGCTTGCAGTAGCCGTTAAGGTAACTTCTGCACCATATCTAACATTATAATCAACTTGGCTATCTGTTTCATTAAATTTAACTACGCTATCACCCGTTGCGGTGACACTTGCAATTCCTGTGCCTTTGGTTATAAACAACTGCCCAACTCTTCTGTTGTAATACAATTTCAACACAAGACTTCCGTCACCTTCGATTGTTCCACTATTTGAAGATTTTGTGCTATCAAAAGTAAAGCCCGTGATGTATTCAGCGGTTATTGTTGCCGTTGTTCCCGTTGTGCCAGTTTCATTTACAGTTCTTAATGTGTCTTCAGTAAAGTCGTCGTCCGCAATGTTTTGCATATAGTATTTAATTGTGTAAGGTGTGTTTGTGTTAGCAGTTGCATTTGCTGTGAGAGCAACATTTTCCGTTGGCATTGTAAACACATTGTTACTATTAATAGAAGAGTAGCCTGTCCAACCGCTGAATGTGTAACCAGCTTCGGCGGTAGCGATAAGTCTTACTGCTTCTCCGTGTTTAATACTGTATTTTCCTTCAGATATCGTTGTTACATCAGATGCACCCGTTATTGAAACACTTGCAATTCCAGTGCCTTTTGTAAGGGTGAGAGTATATGAGTTTCTGTAATAGTAAACCTTTAATACAAGATTACCATCACTCGTAACTGTTCCGCTTTCTACTCTATCATCGTTTTCTGTATCATGGGTATAATGAGCATATGTTTTAGGGGTTGCCGTTACTTCACCACCAATTATTCCAACTAAATTTTCAGTGCTTTCAGGCGTGTTGTAGCCACCGCTTTCATTTTCAACATAATGCTCTACCTTGTATGTCATTTTTTCAGCCCAAGGTGTCGCAACACTATCAACATAATGCCAATACTTGCCAGTGGTCATTGGCTCGGTTTCGCTGTAATAGTAAATTGTTGCATTTACAAATGCAGTATTATATGAAGAATTATATGAGACATTTTCGCTCCACTCCGCTTGTGTTCCAGCGTAATATATAGTTGTTAGGCTTGTGCAAACATCAAATGCAGCGTTACTTATTCCTATCTCATTAGGAAGTTCAACTGAAACGATACTTGTACAATCTGAAAAAGCGCCATCACCTATTGTTACAATATTACTAGGGATTTTTAAAGTGGTTCCACCGGACATTTTAGCGAAAGCACCCCATCCAATCGTTGTAACTTCTTCGCTATTTGAAGGAATATTTGAATAACTTAACCCTGTAATTATTTTTTTGTTTACTGTATCAATTAAGCAACTATTATTTACATGGAACTTTGTATTTGCACTATCAACCGTTATTGAGGTCAGACTTTCACAATATGTAAATGGATTATCGCCAATAGTTTCAACGCTTGCTGGGATATTTATACTTGTCAATCCTGTCATTGCGAATGCCCAAGTACCAATTTCTTTGATTGTGCCTGAAAGTGTTACGGTTGTTAGGTTTTCACACCCAAAAAACGCTCCTTGACCTATTGTTTCCATATTTTCAGAGAAAACAACACTTGTTATACTTGATGGGTTGCTTGTGTATAATGAAGCGAATGCAGACTCTTCAACACTTTTTACAGGGTGGCTTCCATTTGTTCCGTCATCGTAAGTTGCTGGAATAACAATATCTGTATCGGTTATTCTTCCAATGCCGGTAACGGTATAACTTTCGGTTTCGCTATCATAACTAAATGCAAGTTCTTCTCTTGCATATTCGCAAACGTCACAAATTCCGTTTTTGAATGTGTGAGCAACATGAGGTGTAGATTCTTCCTCGCAAATTGTACACTTGTGGAAGTGGCCGTCCTCAACACTATACCATTCCGTTCCAAATGTATGGTCGACCAACCCCGCTCGGATATATCCACAAATATTGCACGCCGTGTCACAATCCCCGCTAAAAATGTGAATAGTTTCAGGTGTGGTTGTGTGACATTCTGGACACTCTTTCCAGTGGTTGAAAACATTGCTTTCATACTCTTCACCATAACTATGTGGTGCAACACGCGTATGGCCACATATGTTGCAAGTTGTGTCGCAGTCATCGTCGTAAATATGGGCGACTGTTGTTCTTTCCGCTCCACAAACATTGCAAGTTGTGTCGCAGTCATTATCATAAGAGTGATTTGCTTTGTCTTTAACTTCGTCACACTTCTTACTCTTGCATATATGCCAGTGGTTGGTTTCGTCTGCCACCCACTCTTCACTAAAACTATGCTTATGTAATATTGTTTCTTTTAAACGAGGATAGGCAACATATACCCCAAACGCCAAAAGTAATAACAGCAAAAGCAAAAGCCACCAATGAGACTTTTTCTTCTTCTTTTCGGTTTTCTTTTTGGGCGTCTTCTTCTTTTGGGGCGTACCACTAGACCTTGGGGCTCGCTTTTTCTTTTCTTCACCCGCAAGATTGATAGTAAGATTTATATTCATACCATCTTGACCATTTTTTGCTTGACTTGGCAAAGAAACACTAACGGGTTCACCATTGATATTCACCGTGCTTTCAATCATTGAGTCATTAGCCGGTTTGTCTTTTGACCCGCTTGCACCCGTTGATTTTCTTGTGTTTTTACTAACACCATTGTCCTTTGTATTCATAAATTAACCCCTACCTTTGGTTCCAATATATCATAATTTCACAAATTTTCCAAATAAATGCTAACGATTTTAAAAAATATATTTTACAAATTTAATATGCTTAAAATTCTTAAAACTATTTTTAATACAACGATACAAGTGTACCATCAAAGCACAAAACTAAAAAAAAGTGCCAGCCTTTTGCGGCTTGGAAAATATACCATAAAAAATGGTCAAGGGTTTCCCCTCGACCAACCTTTTATTTACTTAAACAAAACAATGCGTACAACGGGATAGACTTTATCCCATTTTCATACCCAAAATTTTTGCTTGATACTCTTATTGAAAATTCAGGATGATATTTTTCGGTATAAATTTTTAAACTTTTTGCTTGAACATTACCCGCATATTTACACTCAACAGGAATGGTTTTTTCCCCTAATTGAACCAAAAAGTCCACTTCTGCTTTGCCATTTGACTCCCAATAATAAGGATTAAGCCCGCCAGCGACCAATTGTTGCATAACATAATTTTCCGCAACTGCTCCCTTGGCATCACTTGAAATGCTATCCGAAAGTATGCTAGGAATTGTAATATCCAAACTGCAAGCAAGCAACCCGACATCACTCATATAAATTTTATACGAAGAAAAGTCCTCGTACATTTTAATAGGGTAAAATCCTTCTTTTGCTTTATTGCACTTGTATATTATACCCGCAGTCTTTAACCATTCTATTGAACTTTCATAATCCCGTGCCCTTGCACCGCTTCCAATTAACGCGTATTGGAATTTCTTATTTTCTCGGGCAAGTTGACTTGGAACACTTCGATAGGTTGCAATAATTTTGTTACTCTCTTTCATATCCGTATATTTTGTCATATCGCCATAATAGTTGCTTCGAATTTCATTTTGAGTTATGCGAACATAATCGTAATCGTTATGTAATAAAAACGAATTAACCACCGCAGGCATACCACCAATGGCTAAATATTGATGATAATACCCCAAAAGCATTTTATGAACAGATTCCTCAATTGGTGTGTTGCTGTTATACGATTCCACAATCAATTTTACCAAATCTTCCCTTTCAAAAGCCAAAAGAAATTCTTGGAAATCTAATGGATACATTGTAATTATGTTTACTTTACCAACAGGGAAAGAATATTTGCCTCTATTTATTGCCAACCCAAGCAAACTCCCCGCAGATATTATATGATATTGAGGTGCTTTTTCAAAAAAATATTTTAAAGAAGTTAACGCCCTTTCGCATTCTTGAATTTCATCAAAAATAATTAATGTGCTATCGGGTGAAATTTTTTGCCCAGACAAAGCCTCCAGTTCAACAATAATTCTCTGCGGTTCTAAATCTTCGGAAAATACATTTAATAAAGTCGTATTCCCTTCAAAATTAAAATATACTATATTTGCAAAATTAGTTTTCCCAAAATTTACAATAGAATATGTTTTCCCCACTTGCCTTGCTCCATACACAATCAAAGGTTTTCGGTCAGGACTATTCTTCCAATTCAACAACTGAAAATCAACCATTCTTTTCATAATATTTCCTCCATCACAACATAATATAACACAAAAGAAACCAAAAAACAAGTGTTTTGGCAAAAAGTGGAACGACTTTTTGGCAAAAGTTGTATTTTTTGACAAAAACCACCACCTATTCGCCCCATGTTACACTCAAAAATTTTATAAGAAACACCTATTTCAAAAACATCAAAAATTTTTAGTCTTTTATAAAAATATGAAACAATATGTTATTTATATCCCGCCCAAAATACAAACTTTTTCAAATAAACATAAAAAATCAACCTCCACACTTGACAAAAATGGTGTTTTTGCAACTTTTGTCAAGTGTGGAATGTCGAAATTTGCAATTTTTCTCCTCCGCCCCACAAAAAAATTAAGTTTTTGCATTTAGGAATTTCCACAATAACACTTTCATCAAATATAAAACTTACTTTCAACCGACAATGATAAAAATTTTTATTATATATAAATTACCAAAAAACCAACAAAATTATAAGGTCTGTATCATAATCATCAATTTTAAGTTTGTCGAGAACTGCAACACTTCCATTCAAATTAAATCTGCAATTAAAAAAGTCGTAGATTTTCTCCACAACTTTTGATATTTAGATTGATTAATCGGTCAAAACACCGGTAACAGTCCCATTAAACACTGTCTTTGTATTTTCCTTACCAACAACACTCATTCCTTCCCATGCAATAACAGAATCGTCATTAAGCACCGTAACTGTCATAGTTCCCGTTCCGCCATTTCCAGGAATGCCCGATACCGTACTATCTGGAGTGGTGTTCACAACATCACTTACAACTATATCAACAGTTTTTCCGCCAATTATCATTTGTGGTCCATAATTATTAAAGATTGGCGCAGTTCGTTCTGCTGTTGTTGTTATAGTTAAAGTCAATTTTGTGTATCTTTGAACAGGTGCATCTGATTTTGTTATATAACTGCCTTTTGTTGGTTTTTCAGAAACTGATTCTTGAAACATCAATTGAACTTCTCCACTATAACTATAATCAATTTCGTTTACTTCATCACTTCCATTTTTTGCAATCTTCTCAACTGTAAGTTCTGTATCATAACCATCAACTTTAAGTTTGTCGCCAACTACAACACTTCCATTCAAAATGTCTACACTTACCGCCAACTTTTTGCTATCAGTAAGAGTAAAAAAATCCTTACCGAGCATTACCAAAGTGTTGTGTGATTCAAGTTTTGTGTCGCTAATTGTTTGTTCTTGTTTGCTACCACAAACTAAACAAGTACGCTCTTTAACAATATCAACGCCTTGTCCTGCTGCAGTTTTTACCGACCAGTTGCTATAAGTATGCTCGGCTTTGTCTTTAGTTTCGTCACACTTCTTACCCTCGCATGCATGCCAGTGATAAGTTGCGTCGGTTGACCAATCTTCACCATATGAATGCTTATGTGAAAGGGTGATTGGAAGCACTATTGCAAGTGTGATACATACAACTAGTGCAGACGCAATAACGATAGACCACAATTTGTGCGATACTATCCATTGTTTAATTTTTTCCATAATTTTCCTCCTTTTTTTATGAAAATAAAAATTGCTGAATAAATTTTTATTATACAAACATTATATAAAAATTGGAGTTATTATGTCAACAAACTTTTCACTATTTTTTCACTTTTAAAACAAATTTGATAAATTATATAAACAATAAAGGTTTAAATATTTTGCATTTTCTTTATTTCTCATCCGTGCTTGTAGGCAAACTTTCAGACTTTTCTTCCCTTTTTAAGAGTTTTGTTGCTAAATTATTGATAAATTCTTCAATTTTCTTTTCGTATTTTAAGCTCACAAAAAATGAAGCAATTGCTAACAATATTAAAACTATCCAAACCGGTATTCCCCAACCCGAAAAAGGAACTATTGTTCCGCTTCCAAAAAAGCATATCACAGCCAAAGCGATTGGTCTTGTAATTAGGTTTGTAACGAAGAAAAAACTAAAACTCATAGAAGTTATTGCACCCACCACCAAACAAAGAATGTCGTCGGGGAAAAACGGGAACAACATCATCAAAAAGAAGGCATATTTACCCTTTTCAAGTTTAGTTTTCCACTTATTAGCCGAGTCTTCGCCTATTACCCAATAGACAATTCTGCTCCCAAATGTTCGCCCCAAGGCAAAATTTACAATACTCCCCACCAAAACGGAAACAATGCTTAACAAAAAGGTTTGCCAAACACCAAAAACATACACACCCGCAAGTGTGGTAATCATTGCGGGAATCGGAATAAATGTTGTTTGTAAAAATTGTATTAAGCAAAAAATTAAATAGCCATACACCCCCGCGGACAATATCATTTCTTTTAACTTTTCAACCGAAGTTATATTATCCAAAACCCCCGATAATTTTAAAGGCAGATACACCGCCAAACAAATAACCACAAAAACAGCGAAAACCACAAGTGTTTTTAATAATTTAAATTTTGTTTCTCTTTTCATTTCGCGACCTACCTCCTTTAATTTTGAAAGTTTACCCATATAAACCCTAAATTTTTATCTTTGAATACATAAAGTTTTATTCTTATGAACTATTAAATTTTATCTTTATAATACCATAAAATCCATAAAACATTATCTTTGCCATTAGTTGCACCGCATTCGGGTGATTTTAATTTTACCATTCTTTACTTGCAATGCTTATAGGTAATTTGGGCTCGGCTTAAATTAATTTTTGTTCGTTCTTTCTTTACTTGCAACAAATTTTAGCAATAATTGTTAAATTTTGCAAATGTCTTTTGAGTTTAGACACGGCGACGCGTACCCCACCTGAAGTGCATTTGGGAAATTTCGGCTCGGCATTAAATTAATTTTTGTTCGTTCGTTATTTACTTACAACTAATTTAGAAAATTTTAGTTTATCCATTCTCAACTTTTAATACATACAAAATAATTATTGCCTGCAATTATTATGTATTATTGTCTGAATTATATCACAATTTAAGGCAGTGTCAAACGAAATCAAGGTGAAAAATTTCGGCAAATAGTCCTTTTAATAAATTTTAGTTGCATAATAATTTATTTTGTGGTATAATATTTATGTTGATGTGAATGCATGTTTTTATTTGTTTAAACCCAAAACAATAAACCCAACATTTAACGGGTTCGGAGTTTGTTTGGTAGATTACAAACTTCACCTACTCTAAAATCCAACTTTCAATGTAGGTTTAACACAAATCACTTCAATCAACCCCAAAAACCCGCATCATAATAGACGATGCCACTGGTTTTTTTGCAACAAATTGCCAACTTCACCCATATTTAAATTTAACTTTTTAAAGAGGTCAGAATTCGATGAGGAAATTGCAAAAACCAACCACAAAACTTTTTTGCGGATGTAGTTTAATGGCAGAACTTGAGCTTCCCAAGCTTAAAGCGTGAGTTCGATTCTCATCATCCGCTCCATTTTTAGATAAGGGAAAAATCTTTTTAGATTTTTCTTTTTTTTATCGGAAATTGCAACAACTTTTTTTGTTAAAACCGTAATGGCGATATGGCAAAAACAAAAGGTTTTATAAAAATTTTTAATGATTTGCAATATTCATTTTACCATTCTTCAAAACTCTAGTAATTTTTACAAACAAAAAACATATTAGTTTAACTTTGGGATTGCCCCCACCTTGAGGGTTCCGCTCCGTTTTTAACTAATATGTTTTATTTATCCTTTCTTTTTGAGGATTGTGACTAAACTTTACCAAAGTACAGTTTTTGGGGCTTATTTTAACTTTTCGCCTTCACTCGTCCTCAAAACCCCCCGTGCCTCATCTTAAAATGTTAAAACTTGCTAAATTCTTCTCTGTTTTTATCTAAGAAATTTTGTAAACTAATTCTTTTTTTCTCTAGCACTCTTAAAATATTTTCGGCATACTTTTTGTTCTCACCTTCCACTTTGTGGTAAAGTTCAAGTGCATTGTTATAATAAAGACCTATTGACTCAATTAAAGTTTCAGCATTCTCCATATCTTTACTGCAAACACTCGATAATTCAACAGGATAACACATACAATCGTATTCGTAAGAGTGGAAAATAGAATCTATTGCCAACTTCATCTTTTCTTCTGAGTTTATAATTTCTTCGTCTTTAAATTTCATTTCGTTCTCCTTTTTAATTCACTTATAAATTATACACCAAAATATCCATTTTGTCAAGTTTTAGGGGCTCTAGCCTAGTTTTATGGAAATTATCTTTAATGTATTTTTTCCATAAAATTTTCAAATTATACGGCATTGGCATTTTGTTTTTGGTGTTTACATATTAAATAAATTTGGGTTATGTGTTTTGATTTTAATTGTATATTTTTTTGTTTAATTGTGCCAGCTTTTACTTTAGTTTATGTTTGTTTTTGTTTAGTCTGTGTCGGCTTTTGCTTTGGCTTGTATGTTCTTTAGTTCAGTTGTGTCGGCTTTTACTTGGCTTGTGTTTGTTTTTGTTTAATTGTGTCGGCTTTTACTTTGGCTTGTATGTTCTTTAGTTCAGTTGTGTCGGCTTTTACTTGGCTTGTGTTTGTTTTTGTTTAATTGTGTCGGCTTTTACTTTGGCTTGTGTTGAATTTTAATTTGCTTGCATATTTTTTTTGGTCTTTACGCGTTTTCAGTTTTGGCTGTATACACTTTTTGTTTGGGCTGTATGCATAAAAAAGCACCCCACTTTCTTTTTAGCGGTTAAAAAAGTTTAGATAATCACCCGCTATCCGGCTTTTTGTGGACTTTTAAAAAGTGTAATGAATTCGTGGTTCCCATCCCCGCCGGTTATAGGGGAATTGTCCAACTTTTCCAGAGTTAACCCAAGGTTTGCTAGTTTCTTAATGGTTTCATCCGCGATTTGGCGCGAAAGTGCAAAATCTTTAATCACACCCTTATGTTTTTGGGCTAACACCTTTCCGCATTCAAACTGAGGCTTAACCAACAGCATAAGTTTTTGTCCCGAAAGTTTATCTATTATGCCTTCCATTATCTTTACAATGCTTACAAAAGATATATCCGCAACTATTATGTCCGCCTCAAAAAACTTTGATTTCGGCAAAGATTTTACATCGGTTTCTTCGTGTAGTTCCACTTTAGGGTTTTTCCTCAATTTATCCGCCATTTGGTTTTTGCCAACATCTACGGCTATTACTTTTTTTGCACCATTTTGCAAAGCACAATCGGTAAACCCGCCCGTGCTAGAACCCATATCTAAAACGACTTTATTATTTAAATCTAAATTAAAGGACTTTATTGCCCCCTCTAGTTTTAGCCCGCCTCTGGAAACATATTTTAAAATTTCACCCTCTATGGTGATTGAATTGCCTTCCTCAAAAGTCTCACTTGGCTTAAAAACCTTTTTGCCCTCAACAAAAACCACACCCGAGTTGATTGCCATAACTGCCTTTGCTCGACTTTGGAAAAGCCCCTTTTCCACACATAAAACATCTATTCTTTTCTTCATAAAAATATATAAACCTTTAATTTACCATATTTTATCAAAATTTGTTGCATTTTTCAGTGCAGTTAATTGACCCACCAACATATCTAAGCAAGGCTTGTTGACCCTACTAGCAATCTAAGTAAAACTTATTACTTATCAAACATTTTTTAACCCAGCACGCTTATGCAACCCTTAATTTTGTGGGCTTTGACTTTGTTTTTAGCCTTAAAATTTACGGCTTTTAAAATTTTTGCATAAAAAACCGTGCATCCTATTTTGACAGATAGCACCGAAGCGGTAACACGAGAGCCAACTCCTCCAAAGCTACCTTGTGGCACATAACAGATTTTGCTTAATGCTGCTGCGGTCAAGCTCTGACATGGTTCACAAAGTGCTATTGCACAAGACCTTGGTATCAACACTACTTTTCGTGTTCAGCCTTCCATACTATAAGCCTAGATAGGCTTTCGACCCTACATATAGTGGATTGTAGGTTTAGGGCACCACTAACTCCCCGTCTAGCACGGTTTAATTATTATATACCAAAACTTTAAAAAATACAATAATTTTTTCTAAAATTTCATAAAGAATTAAAAAATTGTTCCCAAAACCGGTATTTTATGATATACTACTATTGAAAGTGGATAATTTGCCAACCGTTAAAACCTTTGACGCATAGGGGCGATTAAAAGCCGTTCGGCTTTTCCCCCGCAAAACCCTGAAGTTTGGGGTTTTGCGGGGGCAAGGACAAACTGTCCTTAATCGCCCACCCACAATATGTTTTAGGAGAAAAAATATGGAAAAATCTAACGCAACTCGCTTTATAACTGCATACAACCGTCTTGACAAATGCATTCGAGACATATATAATTTTAAACCAGCACTAAGTTTTTCGGATGTTATTCGAAAAAGTGCTTCAATCAACTCTATAATAAAAAAGTATGAAGATGATTTGATTGATTATGGACGCCTTAGAAACAGTATTGTTCACCGTAGCAACGACCAAGTTATTGCCGAACCACACGACGATGTTGTGGAACAACTTGAGTCAATTGTTCGCAAAGTTACCACCCCGCCACTTGCTATGAACTCCGTTGTTAATAGAAGTGTATTTTTAGCACAAGGCGAGGTAAAACTAGGCGATTGCTTAAAAGAACTATACAAAACTGGTTATAGCAATGTTCCCGTTTATTTGCAAGGAACATTGGTTGGAGTTTTAAACCGCAAAATGATTATTGATGCTATTGGCGAATGTACTTTGCATGGCGGAAATGTTGACGACTTGTTAAATAAACGCATTGTGGATAGTGTTGCTGTTTTGGATAGTAGCAACCATTATGAAGTAGTGAGTGAAAAAATAACTATAGATAATGTGTTGTATATGTTTCAACAAAACCGAAAATTAACCACAATTATCATAACTCCCTCTGGTGCATACACCGAATTACCTGTGGGCATTATAGTCACCGCCGACATAATAGATATGCAAACAATACTAGATAATTACTAAAATGGAGATAAAAGATGAAATACAATACCGAATGGAAAGACTTTGAAGTTATACAAACTGGCAAAGGCGAAAAACTAGAACACTGGGGAAAGGTTACCCTTCTTCGTCCCGACCCACAAGTTATTTGGGGCGAAAAGATTTCTGAAAATAAAGCAGACGCGCACTACCACCGCTCAACCTCGGGCGGTGGCGAATGGAAATATTTGAAGCAAATTCCTGCCGAGTGGCAAATTGAATGGCGCAACTTAAAATTTTTGGTTAAGCCTATGGGGTTTAAGCACACCGGACTTTTCCCCGAACAAGCCACAAACTGGGCAATGATGATTGACTTAATCAAATCCGCAAATCGACCAATAAATGTTTTAAACCTTTTTGCTTACACCGGCGGTGCCACAATTGCCTGCGCAAGTGCTGGGGCAAGCGTAACACATGTGGATAGTGCAAAAAATATGGTAGAAAGATGTAAACAAAATGCAAAACTTTCCGGACTTGAAACAGCCCCTATTAGATATATTGTAGATGACTGCTTTAAGTTTGTAGAACGCGAAATTCGTCGTGGCAAAAAATACGATGCCATCATAATGGACCCACCAAGTTATGGAAGAGGGGCAAATGGCGAAGTTTGGAAACTTGAAGATAATATTGCAGATTTTGTAAAACTTTGTGCAAATGTTTTAAGCGATAAACCGCTATTTGTATTAATAAACAGTTACACCACAGGACTGGGCGCCACCGCAATGGAAAACGTGTTAAAACTATCCCTTAAAAGTTTAAAAGGCAATTACCAAAGTTATGAAGTGGGACTACCAACACGCGAAGGCTTAATTCTTCCTTGTGGCAACAGTTCGATATTTATAGGAGAAAATAATGGAAAATAAATTAAATATTTTGTTTGAAGATAATCAAATTATTGTTGTTGAAAAACCGCAAAATGTTCCCTCTCAAGGAGACTCATCAAAAGACGACAATATGCTGGATATGGTAAAGGCTTATATTAAAGAAAAATACAATAAGCCAGGCAATGTTTATTGCGGACTTGTGCATAGACTTGATAGACCAACGGGCGGTGTAATGGTTTTTGCCCGAACAGATAAATCAGCAAGCCGACTTTGTGAACAATTTAAAACGGATAATGTACATAAAACCTATTTTGCAGTAGTTGTTGGCTCACCAAAAATAAAACAAGGACACCTTGTTCACTACCTTAAAAAAGACGAAAAAAATAACATGGTGGAAATTGTGCCACAAAGCACAACAGGTGCAAAGCGTGCCGAACTTGAATATACCGTATTAGAAGAAAAACAAGGCTATAGTTTGGTTAAAATTAATCTAATTACCGGCAGAAGCCACCAAGCACGAGTTCAGATGAAGTCTCTCGGAACACCAATTTACGGCGATGTAAAATACGGCGGAAAACAGGCAAAAACTGGCTTATTAAACCTATACGCCGTTCAACTTACCTTTGACCACCCCGTAACCAAAGACCATATGCGATTTATTTGCTACCCACCAGAAAATGAAAAAATGTGGAACTTGTTTAATCTAGAAAAATATCTTATGGTAAAATAAAAAAATTGACAAACATTAATTTTGTCAAAAGTGATAAAGAATTATAGCATCAAATTTTAAGATACATTTTTCGCAAACTATAAATTCAATCCCAAAACAACTCTCTTTCTTTGTGAATTTTCTATAATGTTGGCACAAAAAACAAACCACAAAATTATTCAAAACTAATAAATATCCAACCGTTTATGAAATGAACCTCGCAGGGGTCACTTCACTATATGGGGGTTTTAATAGAAAATAGCATTAGGAACAAATCCTAATGCTATTTTCTTGATTTATTAAATTAGTTATATATCTTTCGGACTTAATTTCTAACAAGTTTATTACTTGCATTGAGCGTACTTACAACTTTTTACCCTACCTTTTCATATTCTTGTGCTATTTTATAATAGTTTTTAACAATCGTTAAACATTAGTTAAAAACCGCAAAAATCCAATAAAACCCACAATTATTTGTGGACTTTATTGGATTTGATAATGTTTTTTAAAATTTAACTTCTTCATGTGTTATATTTTTTTTACTAATCATTGTGCAGATTGGTTTTCGCCAAAAATTTGATTTGTACAATTTTGCAAACCTCTTTCATTTAACAAATAAACTTTTTGACACACCTCACTAATAAACTTCCTATCATGTGACACCGAAATGATTACACCGTTATACTCATTCAACATTTTTCTAACAGCTGGATTTGACAACGGACTTAAATTGCGAGTTGGCTCATCTAAAACTAAACAATTATTTTTTTCTATAATCAATTTCATTAATAACAATTTTGCTTTTTGACCCTCGCTTAAATCTCGAACTTTATGCTCCATTTCTTCTTTTGTAAACTTTAGGCTTCCAAGCAAAGTTCTTGGATTAAAGTCAATTGAAGAATTTAACAATTCTTCTACTGGCGTTGAATCAAAATCTAACATTTCATCATAATTTTGAGAAAAATACCCAACACTTAAACCCGATACTTTTGTTAATTCTAACACAATTTTTCTAATAAGAGTCGACTTGCCACACCCATTTTTCCCAACAATTGCAACTCTTTCAGCCCCTTTTATATGTAGCTCTATATTCCTTGCCAACTCTTTTTCTCCCGCTCTTAATTCTGAGATTTCCAAATCCAACACTCTCTTTTGCGATGGTACCGTCAAAGATTTGTCCACAACCAACTTTATAGCCTCTTCTACACTAGGAATTTCTATTAATTCTTCATTTTCGTTACGACGCTCTTGTGCTTTTATGTTTGCCATTTTCTTTGCTATAATTCTTCCTGACGACGGATCTTTTTTCGCTGCAACTAAAGCATTTTCAACCTTTTGTTTGATTTGTCTTAATATCTCTTCCTTTTTTTCTTTTTCGCGTCTTTGACTATACGCCATTTGTGTTTGATGGTCTATCTGTCTTGCTCGTTTTGTTGTATATTCATTATAACTGCATTTTTCCAAAGTGAATTTTGGCTTGGATTTTTTTATTAATTGTTCTATATGTAAAATTCTATTTGCTACATTTTCTAAAAGAGTTTCGTCGTGTGATATAAAAACTACTGGCTTTGATGTTGTTTTTATAAACTCCTCTAATTTTTCCAATGTTTCTATGTCTAAATCATTTGTTGGTTCATCTAGAAAATAGGCATCACTATTTGAAATCCAAAGTCTTGCAAGTTGAAGTTTTACTCGTTCTCCACCAGACAATTGGCCGATTGGTGTATCATATTGTAAATATTTCGTTTCCAAATCAAACTTTTTAAACGCCGTTTCAATTTGTTGAAAATTGTTATATGCTTCATAATCCGAATCCGACTCTGGGGTTTCTCTTAAAAAATAATCCCACACATTAAGTGCATTCCACTCAGGATTTAATTTTTGCTCCAAAAAACCAATTACCGCCCCCTCTTTTGTAATCGACCCAGTAATATGACAATACTCCTCAACGATGGAATTATTATAAATGGCTTTTAATAATGTTGACTTTCCATTCCCTTCTTCTCCAATAATAGCCAACTTATCACCGCTATTAAGCACCATCGTCAATCCATCAATCAAACATCGCCCTTTTAGAGTTGTAATAGTTAGATTATTCACTCTTATCATTATGTATCACCCACTTTATTGATTGTTTTAATCTTTCTTCTATAATTTTCTTGCATTTATTGTTTCTATGTATATCCTCTTCCTCCCCATTTAAAATCTTTTGCCTAACATTTGGACATAATCCTTGACAATACTTTACAAATATACAATCAAAACATTTTTTATTGTTAATATTTTCCAACGATAAGTTTGCAACATAGTTCTGTGTAATAAGCGAATGTTCAAACGAATCATAATTCCTTTTTTTTAGAGAATCTAAATCACCAATCCTGAACTTTTCATCAAACACATTATTCCAGCATCTATATAAATTTCCTTTATAATCTACAACCAAATCCTTAGACAAGCACTCTGCAATACAAAAAGCCGTTAACGGCTGAGAATTTAACCTGTGTGATATTAATCGTTTTTTTGTCGCAATTTCTACAAGCTTTTTTCTGTAT
Source organism: uncultured Lachnospiraceae bacterium (assembly GCA_964432825.1). GTDB lineage: Bacteria > Bacillota > Clostridia > Christensenellales > UBA1242 > UMGS1908. The sequence continues at coordinate 40,615 of CAYSOX010000008.1, read as the reverse complement.
TTTTCAAATTCATATAAACCAAAAGAGTTTTCGCTTCCAAAAACTCGAGCAATATCCAATCTTAAACATGTCCCATAATACTTTTTATCAATATACTTATCTATATTTTTAATAAATTTCAAAATACTATCAAAATTAGTTTTATCCACATTTAATCTTATAACCGTATTAAACCCATTTTTACATAACCGATTTATATTTTCAATAATTACATCAAATGTATTTATCTTGTCGTTGTTTGTTCTTCTTTGGTTATGAAACTCTTTTTCGCCATCAATAGTAATTTGTATATATTTACAATTTTCACTTGACAGTTTATTTATTATCGAACTATCAAATAAATAACCATTTGTCACAAATATATATTTAAAATTAACATTATCAGGCTTTGTTATATTATTTACCTTATTAATAAAATCGATAACAAAATCTCTCTCTACTGTCGGCTCTCCACCATAAAACACCAACTCCACGTTTTTTATTCCGTGCTTAATTGACAATTTAATGTATTCAAGCTATTTTATTGATGTTTCCATTAGGTTGTTTTTATCATTATTTGAACACCGATTTAATTCGCTTCTTTCAAAACAATATGGGCAACAAAAATTACATTTATTTGTAATTGCAAAATCTATTTTTAAACGTTCGTTTAAATTGTTATATTTAGAAACCGCGTATGTAAGTTTATTAACACCAGCCCATTGCTGGTCGTTTAATTGATTAACTATAAAGCCCAATTCTCTAAGTGTAGTCAGTTCTTCTTTAGACAATATATCAAACTTATTATTTTTTAAGTTATCAATTTTACATACCATTTCATCATCTAGCGAAATTAATGCCCCATTATTTAAATTAAATAAATAATAACCCTCTTTTGTTTTGTTTATATAACTATACTTTGTAAAACTTTCCATTACAATCACCTCCTACCCTAGCCTAATGATGGAAATAAATCCATCATTAGGCTAATTGCATCCACCATAATGCGAGCATGGTCCACAAAGGTATTGCTTTGTAGACGATTCAACTGCAGTTTCTGAAGCATTAAGAATAATCTTCATAAGAACTTACCCTCCTTGTAATTTTTACAAGTAAATTATAATATATATATGTCAAGCATTTACAAAAGAAATTGCATCTTTTTCAAAATCATAAACTTTAATTTTCCCCGATATTAACAAATAAAAAACTTCATTTTGGGTTTCATATATATATTTTATATATATACCTGACAATAAATAGTCCATAAAGCTAAAATCAAAATTATTTTCTAAACATTTTATAGAATATTTGTTTATTTCCAATTTATCGAATTCAGCGGTCCTTAACAACCCTCCCAACTGCCCAGAAAAATATATTGCACATCCTTCAGAAACCCAATATTCTTGCAAACCATAAACTTCATTCAATAAGCAATGAACTATTTCGTGATATAAAACTTCAATAAAGTCTTTCCTAGATATATCTCCTGCATTAATATAAATTTTTTTACCTTCACATAACGCACTCGCTTTTGTATGTTTAATTTTTAATTTATCAATAAACTTGTGTTCATCTAACATAATAATAGTTATGTCAACATTATTTGGCAATTTAAAAATTTCACAAGTTTTCAAACAAAAATTGTTAATACGCTTTTTTATATGCTTTGTAAAATATTTTATTGCAATATTATTATCAATAAATTTAATCAAACCAAAACTCCTAAATTTATACATAAAAGGGGCCTTCAGAATTAATCTGAAAGCCTCTTTGTTTGTGTATTTGTAAGTTTATCAATAAACTATTTAACTTAAATAATTGTTTTTCAACTCTTATTTATGTTTTAATAGTAAATTACTTAATAATCTTAGAAACGACACCAGAACCAACTGTTCTGCCACCTTCACGGATAGCGAAACGTAGTCCTTCTTCGATAGCGATTGGGGTAATTAACTTAACATTCATAGTTACGTTATCACCAGGCATAACCATTTCAACACCTGCTGGAAGTTCAACTGAACCAGTAACGTCGGTTGTTCTGAAATAGAATTGTGGACGATAGTTGTTGAAGAATGGAGTATGACGGCCACCTTCTTCCTTGGTTAGTACGTATACTTGACCAGAGAATTCGGTATGTGGGTGAATTGAACCTGGTTTGCAAAGTACTTGACCTCTTTCGATGTCAGTTCTTTGGATACCACGTAGTAGAACACCTACATTGTAACCTGCTAGCGCTTCGTCTAGTAGTTTTCTGAACATTTCGATACCAGTTACAACTGTTTGTTGAGTTTCACGGATACCAACGATTTCAACTGTGTCGTTCATCTTTAGAACGCCTCTTTCTACTCTACCTGTAGCAACTGTACCACGACCAGTGATTGTGAATACATCTTCGATAGGCATTAAGAATGGCTTGTCTTTATCTCTTTCTGGTTCTGGGATAAATGAGTCAACAGCAGCCATAAGTTCCTTAATAGGAGCAACTGCTGGGTCGTCCCACTTTCCAGCCTTAGATGCTTCCAAAGCATTAAGTGCTGAACCACGAACGATTGGAGTATCATCTCCAGGGAAATTGTATTGGTTAAGGATTTCTCTGATTTCCATTTCTACTAGGTCTAGTAGTTCTGGGTCATCAACTTGATCACACTTGTTCATGAATACAACGATTCTTGGAACACCAACCTGACGAGCAAGAAGGATGTGTTCACGAGTTTGAGGCATAGGACCATCAGAAGCAGCGACTACAAGGATAGCACCGTCCATTTGAGCAGCACCAGTAATCATATTTTTAACATAGTCTGCGTGTCCTGGGCAGTCTACGTGAGCATAGTGACGATTTTCAGTCTCGTACTCAACGTGAGATGTGTTAATTGTAATACCTCTTTGACGCTCTTCTGGAGCAGAGTCAATTTGAGAATAGTCTTTAGCTTCGCCAACACCTGGGAAGAAATGATTTTGTACCATAGTGATAGCAGCAGTTAAAGTTGTTTTACCGTGGTCAACGTGGCCAATTGTACCAATGTTAACGTGAGGCTTTTTGCTTTCATATTTTGCTTTTGCCATTTTAAAAATCTCCTTTTATTTGTTTTTATATTATATTTTTTTAATATAAACTAAATTAATTAATCTTTCTTTCTGTCGCCAATAATTTTTTCAGCAACATTTCTTGGAACTTCTGCATAGTGGCTTAGTTCCATTGAGAAAGAACCACGACCTTGAGTGTTTGAACGAAGGTCGGTTGCATAACCGAACATCTCACTCATAGGGATTTCTGCTCTAATTATTTGAGAAGCACCCTTCATACTTGTACCTTGAAGGTTTCCTCTTCTTCTAGAAACATCACCCATTACATCGCCTAAATATTGGTCTGGAACCTCAATTTCTACCTTCATAATTGGTTCTAGTAGAACTGGGTCAGCCTTTTGTGCGCCTTCTTTGAATGCCATACTACCAGCAATCTTAAACGCCATTTCAGATGAGTCGACATCATGGTAACTACCATCAACAAGTGTAACCTTAAAGTCTACTGTATCGTAGCCTGCAAGCACACCACTCATCTTTGCTTCTTGGATACCTTTATCAACTGCAGGAATGTATTCCTTAGGAATAGCACCACCAACGATTTGGTCTACAAATTGATATCCAGCACCTGGTTCTTGTGGGCTCATCTCAATTACGCAATGACCGTATTGACCCTTACCACCACTTTGACGAATGAATTTACCTTCAACTCGTACTGGCTTCTTAATGGTTTCACGATATGCAACTTGAGGAGCACCAACATTACAATCTACATTATATTCTCTCTTCATTCTATCAACAATGATATCAAGGTGAAGTTCACCCATACCAGAAATGATAGTTTGTCCAGTTTCTTCATCGGTTGCTCTTCTAAATGAAGGGTCTTCCTCAGCAAGTTTTGCTAATGCAATTGCCATTTTTTCTTGGTCGCCCTTAGTTTTTGGTTCTACAGCGACGCTGATAACTGGTTCTGGGAAGTCCATCTTTTCAAGGATGATTGGAGCCTTTTCGTCACAAAGAGTGTCACCAGTTGTGGTGTCTTTCAATCCAACGATTGCAACAATATCACCTGCATAAACTTCTTCCTCTTCCGTTCTCTTATTAGCGTGCATTCTTACAATTCTACCAATTCTTTCTCTCTTATCCTTAGTAGAGTTATATACATAAGAACCTGAAGTAAGTTTACCACTATAAATTCTGAAGAATGTAAGTGTTCCGAATTGATCCTTAGCAATCTTGAATGCAAGACCAGACAAAGGTTCATCATCTCCGGTTTTTCTTTCACCTTCGCTACCGTCCATATTTTGTCCCTTTACAGGAGGCAAGTCTAGTGGACTTGGGAAGTAATCAATAACCGCATCAAGAAGAGGTTGAACGCCCTTGTTTGATAGTGCTGAACCGCATAGTACAGGGGTCATTGTAAGACTTAAAACACCTTTACGGATACCTGACTTGATTTCAGCAACGGTTAGTTCTTCACCATTAAAATATTTTTCTAATAAAGCATCGTCTTGTTCTGCAACTGCTTCAATTAGTTTTGCCCTCCATTCATTGCATAAATCAACCATATCTGCAGGGATTTCTACGGTATCCATAACAGTACCCTTTTCATCCTCGTAAATGATTGCCTTCATAGTAACTAGGTCAACTAGTCCTTTGAAAGTATCTGCACTACCGATTGGTAGTTGAATAGGAACAGCGTTTGCTTTTAGCATTTCATTCATTTGGTTAACAACATTTAGAAAATCTGCACCATCTCTATCCATCTTGTTAACAAATGCAATTCTTGGAACGCCATACTTGTTTGCTTGACGCCATACAGTTTCAGATTGAGACTGAACACCTGCACGACCGCAGAAAAGTTCGATAGCAGCATCAAGAACCTTAAGACTTCTTTCAACTTCTACTGTAAAGTCAACGTGTCCTGGGGTATCAATGATATTAATCTTATGATCTTTCCATTTACATGTGGTTGCAGCAGATGTGATAGTAATACCTCTTTCTTGCTCTTGCTCCATCCAGTCCATAGTGGCTTGACCATCATGAACTTCACCGATTTTATGGGTTTTACCAGTATAGAACAATATACGCTCAGTTGTTGTTGTTTTACCAGCATCAATATGAGCCATAATACCGATATTTCTAATTTTGTCTAAAGCGACATCTCTAGCCATAGATATATTCTCCTAATTAGTTTCGTTTGTTCTTAAATTGTTTCCAAATTGAGAACAATTATTAGTGACCATTCACTAATACACAAATTATATTAAATTGACATCAAAAATGCAAACGATTTTACATAATTTGCGTAAATTTTGTTTTTGTTTTGCAAATAATAGCAAAATCTTACCAACGATAAGATGCAAATGCCTTGTTTGCTTCTGCCATACGATGCACTTCTTCTTTCTTTTTGAAAGCAGCACCACTTTGGTTGTATGCATCCATAATTTCAGCAGCAAGTCTAGCGTCTGTTCCCTTTTCGTTTCTTGCTCTTGTCGCATTAACTAACCATCTAAGGGCTAACGTTTGACGACGGCTAGGTCTTACCTCGATTGGAACTTGGTATGTACCGCCACCAACACGACGAGCCTTAACTTCTAGAACAGGCTTAATGTTTTCTAGTGCTTGGTTAAATACATCCATAGGTTCAAGATTCATCTTTTCTTTAACTATTTCAAATGCACCATAAACTATTTTTTGTGCAGTTTCACGCTTACCATCAAGCATAATTTGGTTTACAAGTTTTGTAACAACTGTTGAACCATAAATTGGATCTGGTAACACTTCTCTAACTGCAGCCTTATTTCTTCTTGACATAATTTCCTCCTTTAATATTTTGGAATTGATTTAGAATTCAACCTATTTAGGTCTTTTTGCGCCATATTTACTTCTGGCTTGCTTACGATCTTTAACACCTGCTGTATCCAGTGTACCACGAACGATGTGATAACGAACACCAGGAAGATCCTTAACTCTACCCCCACGAATCAAAACTACAGAGTGCTCTTGTAAGTTGTGACCGATACCTGGGATATAAACTGTACCTTCCATCTTATTAGAAAGTCTAACTCTTGCAATTTTTCTAAGTGCTGAGTTTGGCTTCTTTGGAGATGTTGTAGTTACAGATAGGCATACCCCACGCTTTTGTGGATTTCTTTCTAGGATTGGACATTTTGGCTTTACGGTTTGTTTTTCTCTACCATGTCTAATCAACTGTTGGGTGGTTGGCATTAACTTCTACCTCCTAATTAATAAGTAAAAATGCTGAATTCTCTGTTCAACCCATTAGAGGATTCAATTAATATTGCAAAAAACTACTTTAAACGCACACCTGTTTATTATAATTTTTTCAATACATTAAAGCGAGGTCAAACCACGCTTCGTGCAATATTTTAACACACCCAATTCGGCTTGTCAATATCTTTTGCCGTCATTTTGCAAAAAAAAGTTGAAAAATTTGTGCAAAATAACCAAAAGTCTTTCGTATGTTCGATAAAAAATGAATAATATTCGCCCAAGTTTTACATCCTAATATTAGTGATGAAATTCTCGAGAAAATTTATCACACCCAAATAATTGGAGGTAAAATATGAGCGGAATTGTAAAAACTGGTGAAAAGCCGGGATATGGCACCTACAGTTGTACCAATTGCGGAACACATGTAGACCTTGGAAAGCATGACAAAATGCCACCCTGCCCATCTTGTGCTAATAACGAATTTACAAAGGAATAAACAAGCAGACTACTTAATAACTTTAGTTTGAGTCCCGCAAACAAATTAGTTTTGCTTTTGTTTTAGGGCTTTAAGTTATGAATATAGTCAAATTAAGGCTGAGTAAATGCAATATTTACTCGCCTATTTTTTTGCCAATTTTTAAATTTTGATTTTATTGTTTGATTTTTTTCTAAAGTGCGGTATATAATGAATATATTAAAATATCAAAATATTTAATAGGAGATTTATTATGAGCATCAAAAACAAAGAAAAAATTTACAAATCCATTCAGACAATCGCCATTATCGGACTTCTTGTAGCACTTTCGCTTTTGGTTTTGGCGTTCAGCGAAGTTTTAACATTCTCTTCTGGACTACTTGTGTTAATTGCCTCAATTGCCACCATTTGTGGATGTTGTTTACTTGCCTGTCCATGGATTAGACGACTTGAAAACAACGACTTTAAAATTTTAAGTTATGTATTTTTAGGATTAATTTTTGTAGTTTGTGTCCTTTGGGTTATCTGCATTTTCCAAATACAACGCATCTATAAACTTGCAGGCGACGAAACTTTAACCGACGAAGAAGGTAGCAAGGCAATGATTGGAATATTGAGATTCTTTAAAGTAAGTGCTATCATTTCCATCCAATTTGTTACCGCATCAACCATTGCATCAACCATTGCAAAATACCGAAAAACCTATCTGCCTATTCAAGTAATTATGTATGCAAGCCACCTTTTTGTAGACTTTTATGTGACCTTCTTTATGTGCTGTATAACAACCGTAAATGGCGAATTGAAAATCAACGACAACCTTGAAATTTTGGGTTCTAAACTTATGGTAGTTCTATTTGTATTAGCCCTTCTATATGTAATCATAACAAATGCGGTGTTAAAGAGAATTGAGGGCAAACGAATGGTCAATCTAACCGAGGATATTTCCCGCGGAAAAGATATAAGCCATGAAACATCCGACACTAAACCTGAAACCGCTGAAGACAAACTAAAATCACTAAAGACAATGTATGAAAAAGACCTTATAACCAAAGAAGAATATGAGGCAAAACGCTCAGAAATTATTAAAGACTTATAAAAAACCAACCATAAAAGCACCTTCTATATTGTAATCATACCGAAAGCAGATGCAAACATAAAATGGATTTTATTTTTGCGGAGTAAAAACAACTTATTTCAAAACCGCCCTAAAAACTCCTCTTAAATAGTTTCAACAATTCAAAAATTGCTTATTTTTAAACAATAGTTAAAAACAAAAATTGCAGAAGCAAACCAATTTGCAAAATCAAGACGATTATAAAAAATAAAAATCCACGGGTAAATGAAGCAAACCCGTGGTTTTCTTTAACAATAAAAGTAGGATAGAAAATTGAAAAACTCCAATTGCACTATCCTACTTTTTTGTTGTTTAATTTTATACATTGCGCGCCTTGTTGTATGCCGACTTTACGGCTTGGAAAATCTTTCCTACTGCAACACTATCCCCAATGTTATAAATTTCTTTTGCCGAATGATTTTTCACAAGTTCGGCATATAACCCACCATTTGGGATTCTGCCATATGCATACACCAAAAAGTCTGCATCTACTCGAACCTGCTCCAACTCTTCTTGAATTGGTTTTTCAAATGGGTTTTTTACATTATTTGGCAAAACAGGATTCCATGTGTTATACGGATTTGGAACATTTTTATTTATATTTTTATATATAGTGATTGTTCCGTCATCGTTTATGCATTTGAGTTTTGACATATTATGCACCACAACACCCTCTTCTTGCATATAGTGTAAAATATGCCCTCTATTTGCAGTACATGCCGATGCCATCAAATACTTTCCCGCCTCAACAACGGTAACATTTGTGTTTAGTTCGCCTTTTATAAATAAGGCGGCTTCACAACCACTTTCGCCACCGCCCAAAATTACGACATCGGTTGCATCCTTTAATATATCTGGATTTTTTAAAACTTCATCTACCGAAATAAGTTTGGTTAATTCTTTGTCTTCTATTCCTGGTCGAATAGATTTTGAACCAACCGCAACCATAATGCAATCATACTTTTCAAAGTCACTATCCGACTTTATTTCGGTATTTAATTTTAGTGTAAAATTAGAATTTTTCTTCAACAAAGCGACCGTGTTTTCAAGATGCTTTTTGTAATTCATTATTTCATATTTAAACTTAGGTTTACCCACAATATCAAGCGTTGAGCAAATCTTTTTTGCCTTGTCTACAAGGGTTACTTTATGCCCGCGTTTTATTAGCACCTCGCTTGCCGTTATTCCACTAGGCCCAGCGCCTATCACCAAAACATTTTTTTGACTAGAAGCGGGTGGAATATCTTTGGATAAACTATCTTCAAAGCCACATCTTGGATTAACCGCACATTGCGGATGCCCGCCATTCACAAACTCCTTTATGCAACCTTCGTGGCAACCAATACACGGAGTAATTCTCTCAACATCACCCGCAAAGGCTTTATTGCACCACTCAGGGTCGGCAAGAAGTGGTCTTGCAAGCATAATCATATCACACCAACCATCGCGTAGGGCTTTTTCTGCCATATCGGGATACCCGAGTTTTCCAACCGCCACAACAGGCACCTTTTTGCCCACATTCGACAAAATATTATTGTCATCAAAGAAGTTTTTAACCATTCGCGACACATCCAAAAAGCATCCCGGAGGCATACTTGCGGGAGGATGTGGAAGCCACCAATTATCATAGCAACCAAGGTCGACATCAAAAGCATCCACCCCTGCTCGAACCAAATTTTGCATATATTCAAGTGTTTCGGTTATTCGCCTTTCATTTTTAAACTTTTTTAAAGCCTTTTCAGACTCCATTCTTGATCCATACGTTGAGTTAAGTGCCAAAGATAAGTCCATTCGATACATAATAGGGTAATTTGCACCCACTTTTTTGCGAATCTCTTTAATTAATTTTATTCCAAAGGCTTGATAGTTTCGATATCTACTTAGTTTTCGACGATTGAAGGCTCGATTAGATAATTGCTCAATCAAATAGCCCTCGTGTGCATGAAGATAAACCCCATCAAATCCACATTCTTTTGCATCAACACTTGCATTCGCAATATTTTTTATAATTTTATCTATTTTGCAATCACTAAGCCTTACGCAAGGGATTTGATTTATGTAAAAATTAGGGTTTAGCGATGCACTTACTGGAAGTTTATGCTTTTTAATTAGGCACTCCGGACTCCCCACTCTTCCAAGCCCCGCAGATAGTTGAACAAACACTTTTGCATCGTGATTATGGCAAGTGTAAACCAAATCTTTCCACCCCGATAGAACCGTTCTTGAACCATCTATACGCGGAAAATAGGTCAAATTATTTTTCTCAGTTACTGTTGGGTCTATTCCGTGCGACATAGGAATAAGCCCCGTGGTGATAAGCCCAACACCGCCCGATGCTCGCTCTTCAAAATAATCCAACATTTTTTGATTTGGTCGCCCCGTTTCATCACACATATTGATGTTTCCCATAGGACCCATAACAACTCTATTTTTTATGGTTAAGCCATTAATTTCTATAGGACTAAAAATATTGGTATAAGGATATAGCGACTCCGTAAATCCCGGAACCACACTATCTCCTTTATACCAATTACCATATTTTGCATGCAAACTTAATAAAAATTGTTCCACTTCTTTTTCCATAAAAGTATCCCTCTCACAATTTATACATAGTCATTTTATCACAAATTGTGGCAATATCCAAAACTAATTGTGGCTTTTATTAAATATTTTTAATTTTGTATTATTTAAAACTCGCATTGATGATTTAATCTATTTGACCATTTATAGTGATTGTTGTAGTGTTTCCACCAGCATCACCTCTTTCTGGAACGGTTATTGCAAGGCTGGACGATGCACTTGGAAGTGTAAGCGTATTTGTTCCCGTATCCAAACTATAATCATCGGTTGTAAATGTGGTAGTTGTTCCACCACTAACACTTGTGATTGAGTTTATTGTAAATCCGTCCGGAAGCGTATCGGTAACCACAACATTAGTTGCCGAAGTGTTACCATTGTTTTCAAGCGTGATAACATAATCAAAGGGAACACCTGCCGTAATCTGCTCAGAACTTACCGCCTTGGTCATCTCAATTGATGCATAATCTTCGCGAGTTATGGTAGCATCTACCGTTGGTGTATCCGAAATTAATGTACCACCTCGAACTCCTTGTGCGGTAAATGTTGCAGTATTTTGAATATCATCCACATCGCCTGACAAATTTTCGTCAACCCTTGCCGTATACAGCACCGAAAGTTCCCCTCCAGCACCTAGTTCGTCCGCAACCTCAACCGACAACCCATTTCCATCCACCGTCGGAGTTATAGGGGTTAAAACATTGTTTCTTAAAACGAAGGCACTTCCCTCAACAAAGTTTAAATTTCCCGCCCCTAAATCATCCTTTAGTGTAACAGCATAAAGCGGTGACGTCCCACTATTTTTTACCTGAACAACAAACGGAATGTTTTCACCCGGTCTAAAAGTGGTAATTCCTGCGGTTTTAGTTGCACTTAATTGATATTGTGATAATAATGAGGTGGATGCAACGTTACTTGTTGCACTTGCACTTCCATTTTCTCCATATCTATAAGTCGCACTTGCTGTATTGTTTATTTGCGTTGGCATATTTTATCTCCTTAAAAAAATTAGATAATCGTTGGACTATCACTATAAGTATATTCAAAAATTTTTAAGATGGTGAGGAATATACCCAAAGGCTTATAGAATAACTTAAAGAGGTGGAAAATGTACCCCCTTTTGAATAAAATTCTAAAAGGATGAAAACTGTTGCGTCTCCGTAATTTTCTTAAATAAATTTTAAGGAGGAAATTGCTCCACCTCTCTGTAGTTTTTAGGTCAACTTAAAATAGGTACGCTATCACAACCCTCTATCATCCTCTAATACATTTTAAAAATGAGACAAAACCAATATCATCTAAAATGTTTTAAAAAGTTATAAAGACAAAAATTATCTAAATATTTTTATAAACTAGTTAAAAAATTAAACCATCTGAAATGTTTTTTATAAAATTGTTAAAACCCAACATTCGCTATTTTTTAAAGTGGTAAAAGCCAATTTTTGTAACAAAAACATATTTTAATAAAAGTAGTTTTGCCTCAAAACACTCGTTAACACCTTTAAAATTAACAAACTATTGCTTTCACATAAATTATTGGTAAACTCTTATTTTTTTAGGAAACCTATTAAACAGCATAAATTTTTGTCGACTGAGAGTAAAAAACATAAACAACTCAGTTATTAAAGATAACTATCGGCTGGAATTTCAAATTTTCGAGAAAGATAAAAATATTTTCTTTTATGGGCGACCACCCATATAGAAAGCGACATCAAATAACACCACAGTAAAATTCCCATACACCAAATTGTAATAATCGCCCAATGAAAGTGGTTTACCATAAAAAATGGATAGGGCCCCACCACCACACCTAAAATGTTTAATATTAAAATGGTCAACCCGTAACCCAGCGTGGGATACAACACATAAGTGGTCGATTTGATTTTTTCAACCATCCCCCTTTCTATGGTAAAAAGTGAAAGGGTTGAAAATAGTGGGCAAAGCGTGTGACTAAAAAGCATAGACCCTTCAAACAAAAATGTGATATATCCCTTTATGCCAAACCATGGTGCTAAAAAACATATTACAATAGTGAAGGTTATAACAAGCATTGTTGCAGAAACGAACCTAAGTTCCACAATCCACTTTGGAATATGAGGTGATTTTTTACATATTGCAACCACACCACCCGCCACCATAATGCCCGACACCACCAAAGAAAATGCATTGCTTAAATCGGTATAATAAAGCAAAGCCTTAACCTTATTGGTTTTTATAATTAAACAAATCGTAATTATTTCCAAAATAAATAAAATGGCATTAGAGATTACCACACCTAATATTTTTACACTAGATTCCTTCCTTTTACTCATCCACTTTCTCCTTATTGTTAGTTTGGTTAAATCGACTCACAATATGCAAAAAATTAAACATTTTGTCGAAAATTATACAAAAAGCATAATGAAGTTATCTGAAATTGTAACAAGGAAAAATAAATATATATTGCACATAAAAAACCGCCACGGGTTGTGGCGGATTTGTGAGACGGATAATATTCACCCCTATAAATTGGGAATAAATTTTATAATAATAAGTAACATTAATATATAATAATTTCCACTTACTCTCTCCATTTCGACACTTTATAGTTGCTTTGTTCGGATTTTCAAAAACAAAACACACAAATCGGATTCCACGAAAAAGCACCTTTTAAATGTTAAAAACTTAAGTTCTGCTTTTCTTCGTTTTGACACTTTATAGTTAGGTTGTTTAGATTTTCAAAGACAAAACACACAAATCGGGCATCAGCGAAATGATTACACTTCTGCTCTGTTTTGTGTGTTTTTGCCGAAAGGATAAACAAAGATACCGCCAGTCACTTACGCCCGTCTGGTTTGGCGAGCAGAACCTCTAATACACCCTTTTACCATCGTGAATATAATGAAGTAATTTATGAATAAGTTCGTGGTCACCCTTTAATAGTTCAGAATAAATCTTTTTAACACTTTCATTTTCAGAACTTTCTTTAAACTTGCAATCGCCATCGGCTTTATATAGTGACGAACCTCTTTTCTTTATAACTTCTTCAACCGAAATGGTGTTATAGTCCACCAATGGTTGTCCGCCACCATTAACACATCCGCCTGGGCAAGCCATAACTTCTACGAAATCATACATTTTTTCGCCCGACTTAATCGCCTCTAAAACCTTTGGAACATTTGCAGTGCCGTGAATTATTGCAAGACGAATAACTCTTTCATCAATTGAAACATTAACCTCCTTTACGCCCTCGCTATATCTAACAGCCTCAATAATGTTTTGCTTTTTGCCTGTTAATTTATACACGGCATATCTCAAAGCCGCCTCGGTAACACCGCCCGTCACACCAAATATTAGCCCAGCACCCGAATATTCCCCAAAAGGAGTGTCAAACTTAGACTCTGCAAGCGTATTAAAATTAATATTTTTCATTTTTATAAGTTGGGCAAGTTCACGCGTCGTTATACTTTCGTCTATTTCACCACGCGCAACAACCTCTCGTTTTTTTGCTGTACATGGCATCACCGAAACTATTTTCACCTTTTTGCCAAGCGACTCAAAATAATATTTTACTAAAGACCCCATCATTTCATTCGGAGACTTTGCGGTGCTTAGGTTGTTGACAAATTCTGGATAAAATTTTTCGCAATAACTAAACCATGCTGGGCAACAACTTGTAAATAACGGAAACCCCTCGCCCGAAGTTAATCGTTGCAACAATTCATTGCCCTCTTCAATAACAGTAAAATCCGCGCCGGTGTTTACATCAAACACATAGTCAAAACCGCACTCTTTAAGTGCCGTAACCATTTTACCCTCTTCAAAAGCACCAATCTCGCCACCAAACTCTTCGCCTATTGCCACTCGAACACTTGGCGCAACCTGAGCAACCTTAATTACATCTTTTTCATCCAAAATATCTAAAACATTATTTAAACTGCTTCGCATAACTAATGCACCTGTTGGGCAAACCAAAGTACATTGTCCGCAACCTATACATGCCGACTCTTGCATTGGCCTATCAAAGCAAGCACCAATCTTTGTATCAAAACCACGATTAATCTTTGTTATAGCATAACAGCCCTGCCTTTTGGCACAAACCGAAATACATTTTCCACAAAGAATACACTTGCTGTCATCTCTAGAAATTGCAAGGTTGGTGTCATCCACTTTAAACTTGCTTATTTCACCCGCATATTTTTCTGGGTTGCAATTAAACTTTGCTGAAAGTTTTTGCAATTCACACTTCATACTTTTAGGACAAGTTAAACAATTTTTATTGTGATTACTCAGCAATAATTCAATTGCATTTCGGCGGGCTCGCAAAACCCTATTTGTGGTGGTTTTAATAATCATTCCCTCACGAACGGCGGTAGAACAAGCGGTAACAAGGTTTTTAACCCCCTCTACTTCTACCATACACACCCTACAACTTGCCGGTTCGTTCAAATTTTTCAAAAAGCAAAGTGTTGGGATATCAACACCATTTCGGCGTGCCACTTCTAAAATTGTTTCACCCTCATGGGCTTTATATTCAAAACCGTTGATATTAACTGAAAATTCTTTTTCCATATGCCTACCCCTTAACTATTGCACCAAATCTGCAAGTTTCATAACACTTACCGCATTTTATACACTTAGATTTGTCAATACTAAAACTTTTCTTAATTTCTCCTGTTATTGCACCAACAGGGCACTGTCTTGCACACGAACTACAGCCAATACACTTATCTGTTATTTTATAGTGTGTCATCTTTTTGCAAACACCCGCACGACACTTGTGGTCTTTTATATGTTCTATATATTCATCTTTAAAATATCTTAATGTAGACAAAACTGGATTTGGAGAGGTTTGACCCAACCCGCAAAGTGAATTTGATTTCACATAATCGCAAAGTTCCTCAAGTTTTTTAAGGTCGTCCATAGTTGCTTCACCATCGGTAATTTTTGTTAAAATCTCCAAAATTCTTCTATTCCCTATTCTGCAAGGCGTACACTTTCCACAACTTTCATCGCAAGTAAATTGTAAGAAGAACTTCGCAAGGTCAACCATACAACTGTCCTCATCCACGACAATCATACCACCACTACCCATCATTGACCCAAGTTCGGTCAAACTTTTGTAGTCAATCGGTGTATCTAAGTATTCTGCAGGGATACAGCCACCACTAGGCCCACCCATCTGAACCGCCTTAAAACGCTTACCATTAGGAATTCCACCGCCAATATCGTATATAATTTCACGAATAGTAGTCCCCATAGGAAGTTCAATTAAGCCTGAATTTTTAATTTTTCCAGTAAGTGCAAAAACTTTTGTACCCTTGCTATCTTCCGTTCCAATTGAATTAAACCATTCGGCACCTTTATTTATAATTTGGGCAACACAAGCAAGTGTTTCAACATTATTTATAACGGTTGGACATCCATACAATCCTTTTTGGGCAGGGTATGGAGGCTTTAACCTAGGCTCACCCCTCTTTCCTTCAATGCTATGCATCAATGCCGTTTCTTCACCGCAGACAAATGCTCCGGCACCAAACTTAATTCCCAAATCAAACGAGAAGTTTGAACCAAATATATTTTTACCTAAAAGCCCTCTTTTTGTTGCCTCATCTATTGCCCGTTGCAATCTTTCTCCCGCAAGTGGATACTCGGCTCGTAAATAAACAAAACCCTTTGTTGCACCAATTGCATAACCACCAATTGCCATCGCCTCAACAATCGCATGCGGATTGCTTTCAATTATGCTTCTATCCATAAATGCACCGGGGTCACCCTCGTCGGCATTACAGATAATATATTTTTGAGGAGCATTTTCCTTTCTTGCAAACTCCCACTTATTGCCCGTTGGGAATCCGGCACCGCCTCTTCCTCTTAGTCCACTTTTTTTGATAATATCCACAACTTCCTCTGGTGAAAGTGTAGAAACCACCTTATGTAGTGCACTATATCCATCAAGCGCTATGTAGTCCTCCAAAATATTTTCGAGGCTCATAAACTCGGAATTGTTTCGCGCTATATACTTTTGCTTTTTGCAAAATTGGATGTCGTTCTTTTTAACTACGGCATTTCCGCCCTCATGGTGCAACAATCTTTCAACAAGTTTGCCTTGAACCAATTGCTCAATTATTTCGCCACAATCTTCAACAGTTACCTTTTCATACAACGCATCATATGGATATACCAAAACAATAGGCCCGTTTACACAAAGTCCAAAACAACCAACGCCGTGAATTTTTACTTCGCTTTCTAGCCCTCTTTCCTTTACGGCTTCTTCAAGTGCATGCTGAACCTTTTCACTTTTACAACTTTTGCAACCCGTTCCACCACAAACCAAAATATCATATTTGTATGAAACGCCTGATTTATCGCCATATCTTCTGAAATTAACTTCTTTTAAATATTTTTCCTTTAATAAATTTAATTCTTGTTCGTTCATACCCCTCTCCTTATCTTACTCAAAACTATCCAAAATTCTGTCAATATCATCGACTTTTAACTTTCCATAAACCTCACCATTAATAGTGATTGCTGGGGCAAGTCCGCAACAGCCTAAGCACCTACAACTTGTCACAATCCACTTCCCGTCGGGCGTCATTTCACCGACTTTAACATTTAATTTGTTTAAAATCTTTTGCAAAATATCATTTGACCCCAACACAAAGCATGCCGTACCAAGACAAACATCAATATTATACTTTGCCTTTGGTGTAAGTGAAAATTGACTATAAAAGGTAATAATGCCAAAAATTTCACTATCCGCCATCCTTAATTTTCTTGAAATTTCATGTACCGCGCGTTCGGGTATAAAACCAAATATACCTTGCGTTTTTTGAAGAACTTCCAGCACATTACCACTTTTGTTTTCATTTTCATCAAGCAACTTAAAAAAAGCGCTTTGCTGTTCGTCCGTTCCAAGCCTACTGCAATTACACATATACTAAAACCACCTTTTTTGTTATTTTATTTTATTTTAACAAAGACTTTAATCCAAAGCAAATAATTACAAACCAAAACAAAAAATTTGTTTGCGAAATTTTTGTAATTAGTGCATTTTATCTGTTAGAGGTAAAAAACAAACATTACAATCCATACCAATGATAAATTTGTAATTCTTTTGGGATTGTTTAGGGGTAACAACACCATTAATTTAGAAACAATGCAAATTCTGTTTAGGACCAATACACCTGAACATTATTTTACTTTATACTTTAGGGATTATATTTATGTATTTACTTATTGATTTTATTAAGTTGAACTTTTAACTTGTGCTTTTAAATCATATCAAAATTGCAAAAAAAATATTTTTTATAATCGTCTATTTTTACAAAAATAAAGCAAACTTTTTTACCCATTAAATTCTTTTCAAAATTTAAACCATTATCAACTTCGCCCTACCTCGCTAAAAAAAATTCAGACAAAGCGAAAACTTTTTATTGAAAAATTTTGCAAATTTAAACACAAAAATTTATCTTTTTTATTCATCTATTACCCCGTTTTTAAAAATTTCACTCGCCCCATTTTGGACAATGTTTTTGTGGGTAAGTATTTTATCAAGCACACACAAACTTCCGATTTAACCACAAATTTCAAGCCAATTTTAATATGGTAAATTTTAAAAATGTTTAAATTTTGCCACAAACACCCTAAACACACTATGGTTTTGATAGGTTTTTAAAAGGGTCAAAAACACACTAACTTTAACCAAAAAAGAGCGTTGCAAAATTTTTACAACTCTCTTTTTGTCAAGTTTTATTTTTATCATTACAATTTAAAACTTATAAAACTTTATTATATTTTTCACGGCAAAACTGCGCTATAATTTTTCCTATTAATTATACTAGTTTTTAAAACGCAACTTGCATTCCAATATTTTATTTTGTTTGCAGTTTAATTATATTTTGAATTTCCAAATCTGAGTTTTCAATAAACTTATTGTCAAACAAGCGGTAAGTTAAAAGCCCCGATTTTTTAATCGCAATCACTCGATACAAATCTCGTTCTAACACATTTTGGTATTTTTTCTTTAACACACTTTCAATTTCAATCAAGCAGTCGTTTGGGAGTAAAATGTATTCATCCGTTACAAGTTTAACCGTTAAACCTTTACTTTCTAAAATAGACTTTAGTTGTTCTAATTGCAACCCCTTTGTTTCATCTAAACAAAAAACCGACCTCATCAACTGCAATATCCTATCACAAACATCCCTTCTTTTTTGCATCAATGCTACCGCAAAAGATAAAAACGAACTCATAATTTGTAGTGCCAGTGTTCCACCCGACGGCCTAGAAAGTTCTTCAGCAGTCACCGATGTTACCACAATCAACTTTTCACCCATACGTGTAATAGCCATATTTAGCAACTCTTTACCGCCCGCAATCTCAAAAACATCGCCACCTTCAACTTCTCGGTATTTATCAACCGAAACAATTGTTGACAATATGCAAATATCAAAATGTTTATTGTACATTTCAAAAGCAGTTTTTACTAGGTTGTCCACACTCTCATAATTAAACCTCTTTAAATAATTCTCGACCTTTGCTTTAAATTTATCGTCCGAAGAAATCAAAAATTTCAAACTTTTCAAAATTTCATACTTTTGTGAATAATTTAAGGTAACAATTCCCACACTCTTGTCTTTAGAACTCTCCAACACCTTTTTAAACACCATTGCAGACTTTCGCGCCTCAATTCCATTTACCCCACTTTCTTGCGCTTTGCCCATTGAAGAAATCACCATCACACTATCTTTAAAACCACCACGCTTTTGAAAGTTTAGCAATTCTCCTTCATACATTGAATAATTAACAAAGTCAAACAATTCTAGACTTGTAGGACATGAAACATATTTCAACTTGTAAAAGTTTCCATTATCACAAGCATTTTCAAACAGCGACAAATTAAAGGACGATTCAATTTTGAAGTTTTTATCCGTCAAAAGATTTTCGCTTTTTAAAACTCTTTTTGCCGAATCACCCAAATTTATAATTCTTTTTGAGCGATACATTATCCCCACTGCGTTTAGCGAGCGAATGTTTAGCGAATCCAAAACAATGGATTGGTCAAACAAGTTGCATATCAAAGGCATTTCCGATAATTCTTCCATACTTACAAGCCAAATCTTTACCCCGCCAAACAGTTCGGCACGGAACTCTTTCAAAAAGTCTGAAATTTGAAGATTATTGCCCTCCAACATTTCATTTATTTCATTTACTCTTTTTGAATACACTAAGCGTTCCTTTATTTCAGAAGTTAATTTTGAATCCAAGAACTTGCGAACCAAATTATTCTTTTCTAGTTCTATTGTGATAAAGTCGTCTATTAATTCAAAAAATGATGTTTCACCCTCACCCAGTAAATCCTTATTTTCATTTTCGAACATTTTCAATTTTTGAACCAAAATTGATTTTACAACAAAATTTAAACCATCTTCAATTTTGATTTTTTCATTATTGTTACACTCAAAAATTAAACTTAAAACCTGTTTTTCATTCTCGCTTAAAAGCATAAAATCTAAAAAACAACTTTGAAAATAGTCAAAATTAACCAAACTTAACTGAAGCAATTGTGGATTTTCTGAAAACAACTTCATATTTTTTGTTGAAACAAAATATTTTTCTCCCAACTCTTTAATCTTCTTTTTGTTTCCACCACAATACTCTTCAACCAAAGCCAAAAGCCGAGTTTTATCTTTAGGGGTTAAACCTCTTTTTATATCTTGTAGCCAAGGATACGACCGACTTATTGAAAGAAAATCTAACACTTTCTTTAACAAACCCAAATCTTCGAACTTCCTTTTTATCAACAACAATTCATCCACCGAAACACTCATTAATTGGTCGCTAATTTCCACCTTGTTTTTGACGCTTATTTTTGAATTTTTTAGCATCAAATCTTCAACTTCGGAATAGAAATTGTCCATACTACCAAAATTTTCCGACTCACCATATAAACAATTGTCCCGACTTTTTAACTTTTGTTTAATACAATTTTCAGCATCAATCAGTTCATATATTTCCTTTTTGGAAACATTTTCAAGCCTTTCGTTGTTTTTTATAAAGCCTTGTAATTTTGCCCTAAAGTTATTACCTGACACCCCGTCCACTCTTAAAGCATATTTTGATAATTCACCAAGTTTTTTATATGCAACACCTAATAAGTCTTTATCCTTTGCAACTATAAGGCAATTCTGATTTTTTGCCAAACAATCGGAAACAACATTTTGCACCAAATTATATCCATCTTCACCATAAGGCAAGTTTACCGCGCAAACACTTCTGTTTTGATAATTATTCAATACTTCCTCTTCATCATAATTAATTTGAGTTATATTAAACACTTCTTGACCGCTAGAATTTTCAACAGAATTTTCGGCACCACACAACAACACATCCGAAACTTTGTTTATTTCATTTTTTCGCATAATCTGTTCTATTTCTTGCAAATTAGCAAAATCTAAACTATCAAAACACTCTAAAACCGCCTCATCTTTTATCGTCAAACCACTGCCATAAAAATTATCATCGGGATAAAATTTTACCTTCGCACTTTTAAACCTTTCAATAATTTCATTTTTTAAACCATCCAATCCTAAATGTAGCCTATCATCAATATCAAAATTTTGCACCCCATTTAAAACTTGAATCGTGCCATTTAAACCAACCTTTCGGCTTTTATCACGAATCATCTCTATTTGATTGTACTCCACATTAAGTTTTATTGGAACCAAAACTAACGGAGTATCAACTTTTAATATCCCGCCACAAAGTCTGCCACTTGCACGAAATAACCCTAAGCACAACTCTTCCCGACCACCAACAAAAACACATCGGTCATTTTCTTTTTGTAGTGCAACCATCTTTTCATAAAAGTCCTCAAAGTTTGGGGAATCTTTTTTTAACACAACCAAACTTTCAATTTCGCCCGTTATAAACTTCTCCAATTCATCCCCAACTTCCACCACTTGTGCACGAGAACTCAATTCAACATTAGAACTTGTAAGAAGATTATCTTTAATCTGTTCGCTTAATTTTTCAAATATGGACTTGTTTACCCCTGAAAAAGACGAAATACCCCGTGTTTCTAAAAGCCTATTTTCAACACACTCTAAAATAAACCCACCAAACTTTGAAACACTACTTTGGTTTATTCCCTTAATCGCCAAAAGTTCAGCCTCCGTTCGTGGCAACCTCTCTGCTATTCGCTCCAAAACATCATCGCCAAAAGCACTGACCCTGCCACCGCTTGCACTCTTTTCAAAGCACACTTCTTCGCAAACCTTTTTCAGTTCCAAAAGCAAGACTTTATCCACCATTTTCCACATTCTCCTCTGGTTAATCTATTAGTTATTAATATAATAATTACCGAATAAAAAGTCAAACCAAAAACTATTACTCCAAAAATTTATTAATTTTTACACACGACAATTGTTATAAGCAAAAAAAATCAAGACCGATTCATAATTAAAAAAACATTAGTTTAACCCAAAACTTAATAGTTTTTTAATTCTTTGAATTCAATCTTGATATATATATTTTACAAATTTTTGACCACTGCCACTAAAATCCTGACACCTTGAGTGTATTACAAAATTTTAGGTTGCAACTAAATGCCCAAATTTTGATTTAATTTTTAAAAATCTATTTGCTTTTTATTCTTCGTCGTTTTGCCAATATGTTGAAACTTCATTAAACTCACTTAAAACCGACTTAAAAATCTGCTTTATTCTTTCCATATCCGAACGCGTTTTGCCCTCAAAAATCAAACTTAACAGTGGCATATTAGAACTTGCCCGAACAAGCCCCCAACCATTTTCAAACTCAACCCTTGCACCATTTATGTCAATTACCGAATTTGGATACAACTCCTTAAATCGTTTTACGATCTTGTCCACCACGGCATATTTTACATTATCCGCACACTCGGCATAAATTTCAGGGCTGGTAACATATTTTGGAAGGTCGGACAACACTTCGGTCAAATCTTTGTTTTTGTTTGAAAGATATTCAATTATTTTCGCACCAGCAAACAATCCGTCGTCAAAGCCAAAATAATCATCACCGCCTATAAATATATGCCCACTTCGCTCGCCTGCAAGCGGTGCATTTTCTTGACGCATCTTTTGTTTTATATATGAGTGTCCGGTATTCCACATAATAGGTACGCCACCAAATTTTTCAATAGTTTCAGAAAGAACCCTTGAACACTTCACATCAAAGACCACTGGACTTTGCGGATGTTTTTCAAGCAATTGCATACTTAAAAGTGCCAAAATTGTATCACTATAAATTGCCTTACCATTTCTTGTGGTCACTCCCACGCGGTCGCCATCGCCATCAAAAAACAAGCCTATATCGGCGTTGATGTATGGGTGACAAATAAGCCTTTCAATAGTTTTACGGGCATTGTTATCACTTGGGTTTGGGAAATATTTGGGGTAACTAGTATCCGGTTCGGCATTCAACAAAAATGTTACACACCCTAAGCGTTGGAAAAGTTCATAAGCAAATAGTCCCGCCCCGCCATTTGCCGTTTCTATAATAATTTTAGGCTTATACTCGCCCATATGAATACGACTTAACACTTCATTTATATAATCTTCACGAATGTTTACCTCTTGAACACTGCCACGACCACCTTTGTAATTATATGGCTCACCCACATAACTATATAGCCTTTTTATGTCGTCTGCACATAGTGTTTTGGAAAAGCCCGAACCAAATTTAAAACCACTCCAACCATTTGGGTTGTGCGAAGCGGTAATCATAACCAGACCTTCGGCTTCCAGTCTATACTGTGCATAATATGCAACTGGGGTTAGGGTTAAACCAATATCATAAACATTCATTCCGTATTCTATCAATGCTTTTAATGCACTATCGTGAAAAGCCGACGAACAATCTCTGTTGTCATACCCTAAAACAACATTTTTGATACCCCTTTCCTTTATAAATCTTGCATATGCCGAAACTATCACATAAACACTTTCGTCATTCAATTGAAATTTATTTACCTTACCTCGAATATCATATTCGCGAAACATACTTTTAAAATCATCACTTTCTTTTTTTATCATATCTTCTCCTTTTTGTAGGTTATATTAACAAGTTTTCGTTGTTTGACATTAGTATATCAAATCAATTTAGTTTTACAAAATCATTTTGTTTAAAAACCGAAATTTGTTTGGTTTAACCTATTGGCTTTGATATAATAGTTTTGTATTATGTGCGGACACTCTAAAAAACAACCAACCAAACCCAATAGTGTCCAACAGTCTTACACACCGTGGTGTCACAAATTTTTCCCTAAAAGGTTTAGTTTTGCCACAAAAAACTTAAGAAATTAAACTTTTACATCACAAAGTATATAGTAACACAAGAAAGATGTGACATATTGCGGTACAAAATTAAACTTTCCTAGTTTTAAATTCTAAAAAGAAAATAATCTTACACACCATATCTTCACGGGATTTTTCCCTAGAAGCGGTATGCAAAAACTTAATTTTAAACTTTGTAAATAATTCACCTAATACATAATGGAGGAAATATGCACTTTTATTTTGCACAAGCCTTTAGTTTGGTTGCATTGATACTTAATACGACGGGCAAACTTTTTAAAGACCAATATAAAAACTTATTTTTTAATATGATTTCAAACATTTTTGTCTGCATAAGTTTATGGTTCCTTTCGGCATATATGGGGCTATTCTGCACCATTCTTTCGGTTGTTCGAACGGCAGTTTTTTATATTTACGCCAAAAAAGGAATCCACAAAAAACTTCCCGATATAATAATTTTTTCATTACTATTTATTGGTGTAGGCTTTATTAAATTTAATAGTTGGTTTGAATATTTTTTAATCACACTAAAGGGTTTAACTTACACTTACGGCGCTTGGCAACATGATGCCCGCGTTTTTAGATATTTTTCAATTGCATCAAATATTTTTACCATTGCATACAATTCTCTTTACTCGGGATATATTAATATGATAAATGAATTTATTTGTATTATATTTACTACTATCATTATATATAAAGACCACATAAAAGAACGAAACAATGAAAATATTGCCATCCCTCAATAATTTATTTCTGAGACTTAAAATTGCAGCGATTTTAGATAATACACGCTTCAAAAAACTAGATTTTTAAACTAAAAATTCAAAATTCAAATTTTCAAATTTTATTCACCAAACCACTCACCTTTTGCCATTTTTCGACAATATTCGTCAATGTTCCCCCTTGACGA
Source organism: uncultured Lachnospiraceae bacterium (assembly GCA_964432825.1). GTDB lineage: Bacteria > Bacillota > Clostridia > Christensenellales > UBA1242 > UMGS1908. The sequence goes on along the minus strand of CAYSOX010000008.1, from coordinate 15,980 downwards.
ATTATTTAATGTGTGATATCTTTATTGCAACTTATTTAAAAGAGAAAAAACAAATGATAATAGATATAAATGAAACTTCTAAAATTATAGACGAACTATTTAAGGGCGAAATTGACTTAAATTATCTCCCTATTGATGAAAAAAGCATAGTTAACTGCCTAACACAACTTAATGAAGCCGTTAAAAATGCAAATAAAATTTCCGACCTCTCAAATGGTTATTTTTTAAAAATTAAAAAAATATTAGATGAAGCGAAGAAAAAAGGACTATTAACCGAAAAAAAATATAACGATTGTTTTACCCTTTTGGTTGATTTTAAAACCGACGACGGAAAACTTTCCGAAATACTTTTTAAATTTACCACTGCATTTATAAAACGAATACAAATTGAAAGCGAAGACCTACCTAAAGAACAAATTTGTGTACCCTTTAAAATGCTAGCCAATGAAATAACCGCAATAAATAAAGTAATTTTGTCAACAATAACCAATTTTTCAAACTGCTATGAAAAAATTCTCGCAAAACTAGATGGTTGCATAAAAACCGACGACCCGTCAATCGCCCCAAAATTTCTTCGTGTTATAAAAAACTTTAACACCCGACTAGTTGTTAAAATGGATGAAACTCTATACTACAAAATAATTACCGCCCTACTAAAATAGTCCAAACTTTATCTTAGTTTCGCCAATCAAAACTACTTTGTTTTATAATAAAGACCACAATAACAAAACCCCTCAAAATTAGGGTCGGCAATTTGCGACTTAAACTCCTCACACATACATTCATTTTCGGGGCGTTTTCCAACCTTGCATGGACAATACCCACCCGTTCTTTTAAGTCCTTCTTGTATTCTTTTCACAACCTCGCCATCTTTATTCAACTCAACCTTCATTTTTTCTCTCCAAAATTAAAATTTACATTAGTTTACCGCATTTTGGTAAAATCATATTTACTTAGTACAAATTTCTTTGAAAATTTTTTTCCAAATTCTCCAGTTAATTTAAATGTTTTATAGGGATAATTTTAATTTTTAACAGAAAATTTTGCAACAAATTTCTCTCCAGAATTAAATTTTGTGGCTATTAATTTTTGTTTATTGTCATACCAATCAATTCTATTCGCCTTGTCACAAGTTATAGATATTGTCCCTTCATAATTATCAAATTGGTCATAAAAATATTCAATACCCCTGCTAGGCTAAAAGTAAATAAGTATTTTCACTTCTTTTTATATTATCAAAAATTTATTAGTGGCTTTATTATATTTATATAGTGAACCATTTTTGCGGTAAATGAAATATTATTTTCATCATTTGAATTTGAACAAACATCAGTTGCGTGGATTTATCCCTTCGGGCTGCTTTCCGACGCCCTCCGATAATATAAACTATAGGAAGTAAATTTTTCGCCTTGCTCAAAATTTGGTGCTAAAACGCACCTGCAAAATTAAAATTTTGCCTTCCAAGTATGTATTAACATCGGGCACTGGAAAATGTGGCTACGCCCCGCTTTCCGACGCCCTCCGATAATATAAACTATATCCCATATTGTACCCATAGGAATAAAAATGATTTACTTCAGCATATTTACTTGTCCAATATTCTGCATAAGTGATTGGACCTTTCTCCATTTATTATAACATACCTCCTTTAAAAATGCAAAAGGTTGAAGAAACATAAATTTCTTCAACCTTTTATTTAATTTTATCATAAGATTTTTCAAAATGAATATTAGTGTGTCATTTTTTTGATTTTTTATAAATTTTTTAATTTCTTTGCCTTTCTAGTAAAACTTACTATTTCTCGCTATTTTCTTCGGCACCAAGTTTTTCAATACCTTTCTTTTCTTTATACAAACTATCTAATGGCTTGCAAGATGCTATTTCATAGAAAACGCCCATGTTGACACCCTTAAAATCTTCAGGATATCTTTTTACAACTTCATCTACCGCCATATTAAGATATAGTCTATTCCTTATTGGTGAAAACAATGAGGCTCTTGTGCCAAGTTGGTCCAACTCCGACCCAAACTGTTCAACTGCAACTTCTTTTTCTTCTTCGGTCAAATTGTCATCAGCCAACTCTTCTCTTTTTTGACCAATTAACAATTGTTTTCTTGTTCCTCGTGGGAGTGTCATAAACTCTTTTCGTGCATTTTCGCATCTTTTATCAATTTCGGCTTCATACATACAATAAAGGTTCATCAATGCATAAAGATTTTTGTTCTGTGGAATATTAAGCACTTTTATGACCTTTAACAAAACCTTCTTTTCATTCCCTCTTTCGCTTCCCTTTAATTCGCAATAATCATTAACAACATCATCCAATCGTTTGCCACACTCTTTTGAATAAGCGCAAGCAATAGCCATAATTATTCTTGAATAAATCAATGCGTGTTGGTCGCTTGTTTCCGGGCGTATCCTTTCACAAGAATCCACCATTAAGTCATACGGGTTCCACCAAGTTTTTGGGTTTGTAGACTCATAAATATCCATTCTTATTAGTCGCTCGGTGATTTCTGGCAATCTTTCATACACCACCTGAGCAAGCGCTATTTCATCCGAATATTCCCTACTTTTAACCAATCTTTTTATTTTTTCTTTTATTCCCATAAAAATTTCCTTTTATAATAAATTTGGAATAATATTATATCACAATTTTGCCATTTGTCAAGATGGCGAGATTTTAACAAGATGCAAACTTTGTGTTGTTGATTTGATAACCTGCTCGCCAGTCGGTTCGTTAGCATAAACTCCGTTATAAATAACGGCATCACCGTATGTAAAACCATTGACTATAGAAATATTCCACCAAGGTGTCGCATTTCTCCCGCCTCTAGTGATATAAACTTTGTGTTATTAATTTACCAATATAAACCTTGTGATAAATAACGGATTTATCGCTTGAATAATCCTATGTTTCGAGGATTAATCCCTTCGGGATAGTTAAAAACAACATCGGATAATACAAATTAATTTTCTATTTTTATAAAAATTCTTTGACAGATTGGCATATTTTGTACTAAACTATGTTTGAAATTTTAAAAGGGGGAAATATAAATGGCAAATTCAACTTCAACACAGAAAAAATCAACCTCAAAATCTTCTTCTAGCACTTCATCGTCAAGCACTAAAAGAAGTTCAACCAGTTGGGGTATCAACAAAATTTCTTTTTATACAATCTGTGCAGTGGCTATTCTTTATCTAATCTCTGCAGTTTTGGGTGCTATTGGAAATATTAATTTAAAAATAATTAGCGCATTACAAGGTTTTGCTACCGCAATTTTAATTATCATTACCAGCACTCTTGCTTGGAGATATGTATCTAAAAAGCCAACCGTTTGGAAAGTTTTATTCCTAATATGTTTACTTGTTGTAGTTCTTGGAATTATCATTCCTTTGGTTGCATAGCAAAAAGTCAATCAACATTGATTGACTTTTAAATTTTCGAAAATATTTATTGCTCAAATATTGACTAATTTAACAATTTGGTATATAATGTAAAAAAATAATTGAGGGAGAAAATTATGTTCAAATCACTAACTTTAAAGACTTTTGATTCGGTGCTTGACGCATTTAAGGAGGCTTTTAAAAGCCGTGATTGGTTGGTTTATGCAACTATTGCTATAATTTTAGTTCTTTTTATCACTACAATGTTTTTAATTGTTGCTTGTGCTAAAAAATCTGACAAAGAAGAAGTTGAAGAAACCAAAGCCGAAGAAACCGCCGAAAACAAAGTTTCAAATGAAAAATTGGCGGAAGAACAACCACAACCAACCGAAAGTGCACCCGTTGTAGAAGAAACTACCGAAACTACAGAAATTCATTCAGATGAAGGCACTACAACCAAAATCGTAAAAACAACCAGAACACGAAAGACTCAAACATCTTCTACATCTGCAAAAGCAAAGGAATCTTCAGCCGACACCGAAACTAAGCCTGCCAAAACAACCACTCGCAAAAGTCAATCGTCTAAAACATCTGCAACCACAAAAGCGAAAGCCAAAACAACCGAAAGCGAATCAAAACCAAAGACTCGCAAGGTTCAATCAATTGCCGACGCCGTTGAAGAAAAACCAAAGACAACCACAAGAAAAAGAACCACTTCAACCAAAAAGACAACTAAGTAATATTAGGCGAATGCCAGCCACACCACCCCAAACCTTTCGTTTGGGGTTTTTTATTTCCACAATCTGCTCTTAATACACAAAAAGTTTTGCTCGCAAATAAAAATCCTTTAATATATAAAGTTTAGTTTTAAATGTATAATCTCCGCAAAACCTTAAACACCAAACACAATAACTTTCAGCCTCTAAATATTGTCTTACAATATATAAACATAAAACTTTCACTATCTACATAGTGGCTTAAAATAAATAAAGAAAAACTTTTTGCCCATTAAACACCTTTTGAAATATAAGTATTAACTTTAAATGTACAACCGCAAGACTTTAAACACCAACCACAAAACCTTTCTACATCCAAATATTAACTTGAAATATATAAATACGGCTTTTAACATCTAAACAAAAACTTTACATATAATATATCGCAAAATCCCCACCACTTTTATAATTTTACTTTTAATTTTAAATTGCGTGCGGGTAGGTCAAAATATATTTACAATTTGAAAAATTTGTGATATACTTGACTAAATTTTAAACAAGGAGGAAAATATTATGCCATCAGGAAGTCATGCACGCTTTGGCGGAGGCTCTCGAGGAGGAGGCGGAAGCAGAAGCCATAGCGGAGGGTCTAGCAGAAGTTTCAGTTCTGGTCACCACAGCCCACATCCTCCACGCCCCGTAAGACCATTCAGATTTCATTGGGGTCATACCGTATATGTTATTCCACCAGCATCCCGAAGCAAAATAAATGGAAAATTATTTGCAACACTCATCTTTGGCTTTTTTGCTTTGGTTTCATGCTTTATGTTGGTGCTTACAAATCAAAATATTGCATTCATTAAAAGCGACCGCGAAGGCTATATTGATATGATTAACAAAGCAAAAAGCAATCCCGAACTTGTGGTTGACGGAAAGGTTACAAATGTTTTTCAAGACCCAAATTATCCTAGCAAATGGTACTTTGAATATGTGTTTACAGCAAAAAATGGCGAGATTGTAAAAGACGGTGCTAGTTACTCGGTTTATGATTCAAGACATAGCGCCCCAGCAGAAGGCGAAATTGTAAAACTTGCCGTGCCAAGAGTAGACACAACCGGAGACTCTGACTCAATACCAATGGATTATATTGAATACGGAATAGAAAAAGATGCCGATTATATTTCTGCAAAGTCAACACAAAAAACTGCCAAAATTTTCTTAACAATTTCAATTTGCGGAGTAGCGCTATTTATTACGCTTGCAGTCGTCTCAATAATTAAATCTAAACAAAAAGAAGAAGAGTATGCAAAGCAAACTGCAAACACCAATGCAAATGCTGTTCCAAATAAAAATCCTAATGTTTGTGAATATTGCGGTGGAAGAATTTCAACCGAAGACAAATATTGTAACAGTTGCGGTGCAAGAATTAACTTTTAGTTAAAAATAACTTTAGAACAACTTACACAAAATAAATTTTTTAGAACAATTCCAAATTTTTTACAAAGGGAGAGAATAAAATGCCTTCAGGAAGTCACTCACGAGATTTTGGTGGAACCAGTTCTAGTTCTAGCACTAGTTTTGGTTCTCGCGACTATGACCACGACCGAACCAGTCGCAACCATTTTAAAACGCGAAAAATAAAAATTAGGGGAAAGGTTTATGTTTTTTCCGGCGACTTTCGTTTTAAAAACCTTGCAAAATTATTTTTTATATTTTTACTATCAATTTTTACTTATTGTTTTGCATACCTACTTTCAACGGCAATTAATGATATACACCAAATGGAAGAAAACCACAAATTGTTTATCTCAACAATTGAAAAAGCCAATGAAAATCCAGAGTTAATTGTGGACGGAGAGGTCACCGATGTTCTTCAAGATAGAGGCAAATGGTATTTTGTATACAAATTTACCGCAAGCGATGGCACCGTTGTGGAAAACCAAAAAAGCCAAGTTGTGTACAATCGGCTTGCCACAACGCCTTCCATTGGAGACACGGTAAAACTTGCAACATTATCCACCGATACAGATGCCAACTCACTGACCGTGCCAATGGATTATATAAATTATACCATTAATGATAATCCCGAATACGGCGTTACAAAAATGGGGAAAACCGTTTCAATTTTCTTTATAATTCTGTTTGGAGCCATTGATTTAATATTAATCTATTTCACCATAAGAGGATATGTTAAAGTTATCAAAAATGGTAAATCTGAAGACGAAGAAGATGCTTTACTTAAACATTGCCAACTATGTGGTAAAGAGGTTTTATCAAGTGATTATTGTTGTTCAAATTGTGGCGAAATAATAAATCCTGAAAATCAAAAAGAATTTGACCAAAGCGACTACAATTAAAATTCACCAATTAATTTACTTAAAACTTAACCTAATAGTTTAATTTGACCTAATTTAAACCAGCAAGACATATTATGATTTTAAAAATTTAATATTTATCAATATGTTAAACATTTTGAAGACTAAATAACCCCTTTGCGGAATTTTGAACATATTTTTTAACATATTTTAAATCTTTTACTAAAGGAGGAAAAATATTATGCCATCAGGAAGTCACTCGCGTAGTAGTTCGCGCGGGAGTAGTAGTTATCACGGAAGTAGTTTTAGTGACGATCGTTGGGATCGCGAACGCACCGAATATTCAAAAAGGTGGTACGAACCCATATATTTTAAGCGGGATAATCAAACTTACATCATCCCAAAAGAAAGCAGCGTTCGGCTAAGAGACCGTCACATTGTGGTGGTCGCCTCGCTTATTGCTATGATTGTTTTCTTTATTTCTGCATTTGTCACCTTTCACTCAAAAACAGCCGAACTTATAGACTCTTACAAATATTGTTCCACCATTGTTAAAGAAGCCGAAAAAAATGAAAATTTGCAAACTAAAGGCACTGTCACGGAATTGAGGTCCGACGATAATGGCAAGTGGTCAATTTCCTTCGAAGTTCCAACCACCCAAACCGACCAAAACGGCAAGCAAATAAACGCACGAGGGGTTTCCTCATATATTTATTCCAAAGACGAACTCCCAGCGGTTGGTGACGAAATATCGCTTGCAAAGTCTTGCGAAAGCACCCTCACCTACACCGATTACATTCCAATGGATTTTGCAAAGCACTCATATAAAGAAACTTCAACTTACAAAATCGCATCAGTACTTAGATCCGTTCTTTTGATTTTTTCAGGATTTAACCTATTGCTTGCCCTACTATTTATGTATTTATCCGTAAAACTTAAAAATAGATACGCAAAACCCGAAAGAGAATATTGGAAAGATTTGAAAAACAATACCACTATTGAAAAAACTTGCCCTAAGTGTCAAACCAAATTTACAGGGTTTGGATTGTATTGCCCAACATGTGCTGAAAAGTATGATGCCCCCGATATTATTGAAAGAAAAATCACACCTAAAAAAGAAAAAATACAAGGTATATCCTTACTTCTATTTATCATTGCATTTTGCGTTATTATAAGTTGCGTTATGGAACTTTGGGGGACAAACAAAGAATTTAAGGCAATCAAATCTGACCGTGATTATTTCCTCACCATTGCAAAAAATGCAACCGAAAACTCCGAACTTGTTGTGGATGGCTTAGTTACCGATATTAAAACAGATTCTGAAAACGGCGGTTATTATATATCGTATGTCTTTACTGCAAGCGATGGTAACACAAACTACGGACATAGTTTTTCGGTTTACAAAACAAAATTAGACGCTCCACGACCAGGCACCACAATTTCTATCGCAACCGCCACTAAAGAAACAACCGAGCACACAAATTCCGTTCCGCTAGCTTACCAAACCACACAAGGCGACTCTGAATACAACCACTTGAAAAACCTTGTAATAATTTATTATGTACTCATTATTTCGGCTGGCGTATATATGGTTGCTTGGTTTGTTTGTATGATGCTTACTATAAAATTAAAAAAATCATCCACCACTAATTCTTCTTCAGACGGCCACGACGATTTCATTTTTTCTGCCAAAGACCGCTTAAATGCAAAAAGGAATGCAAACAAAAAAACCGACGACGATTTCGACAACTCCGCTTCAGATAAAAAATCCGATGACGATGATGATTTTTCAGTCGACCCAACCTATATTGACCCAGATATTTTTAAGTTTTAACCGTTAAACAAATTTAGTCGTTGAAATTACAACAAAAATTCAAAAAGTCTCCTTGAAAACTTTTCAAAGAGGCTTTTTGTCATTTATTTATTCTTTCTGAAAATTAAAACATTCAATTTAATGAATACAATCAAAATTTTTGACCGCAAACCCGCATTTAACTTAGTGTTTATGCAACAAACTCAACAAAACTTTTGGTGTTTTCGTTTGAAAATTTTGTCAATTCCCGAACTATAATACTCCATTTAAAATCGTCAAATTCTTCAACACTCGAAAATCTATTGATTTTCATAAAAGGCTTAATATTTTTCCCTTTAATTATTATGTGCCAATTTTTATTCTTTAACAATTTTAAATATTCCGCCAGATTTTTCCCGCCATACCCGAGTTTTGGACAATTATCAAAACCCTTTACACTATAACCATTAGTTTTGTTATAAAACTCTTTATAAAAGTTTTGAAAAGAATTGTCTTTTGTGATATCTATAATTATTTTTTTCATATTTATACTCCTAAAAATTAATTTAAAGCAAAAACATGCGGAAGTTGTTCCACATGTTTTTACACTTTTGTTATATCATATCAATTTTCAGTTTGCATAAATTTGTGTCACGGCATACCATTTTTTACACCGCTCTTTGCCTTTATTTTAAAGCACTAGAGTACAAATTTAAGAAATTTTTTATATTCCATTATTCTATTAAAAAACCGCCCACATCAAACACCCCATTTTTAAAACAACCACAATCTTTGTCGCTTTATTTTCAAAAAAATCATAATTGTTTTCATATCTCACAAAAGATTTTTGGGTTTTTCTGCACTCAATAATTTCCTTCCAAATTTTACCTGCAAATATTACACATAGGTTGTATAATCCAATGTATCAAAAACCTATAAAATATTTCACTGCCTCATTTCCTTTATCTTTTTATGCAGACTGGTTCGGTAGCATCATTTATTTCTTAAACATCTTATTCCGCAACAAGGGAGAAATTATTTTTGCGATGTTTTGTCTTCTAAAAAACTAAAGTTTTCATCTTTGGTTTTTAGGATATATTCGTGGTCTAATAGTAAATTGCCCTTGAAGAAAATCTTTGTTGTTTGAGGCTTTGCAAGTTTGTTTTCTTTATATGTAATATCATAAAAATTGTAGCCTAAAATATTCAAAAAGGGATTTATGTAAAATAATTTATTTTTAACATAAACCACACCAATCATAGAAACTATTATGCAAAATACTATAAGCATACTAATTTTTGATAAGTCAAATGATATTGCAAACAACACAAATAATGAAAAATACCCTAAAAAATGCTCATCCGTGGTGTTTGTTTTGTCTACTAGAATAATTGTTTCAGATTTTCGCTTTTGGTCAAAAATTTCCATTTTTAAGCCTACAAGCCCCAAAATAATCACCAAAACCAACAGTCCGACAACCAAAAAATTAAAAAAGTTCGCTTTTATATTTCCAATTATAATTTCTACGCATTGTTTTATTATCACCAACAAATACATTGGAATGAAGGCACTTAAATATAATAAAATGTTTTTCATATTAATATTGTCTTTCATTTTTGAATTATTATTCGTGGGGGTTAAAGAGAGAGAGTAACAACGGATAATTTTTAAAACCTATTTTTTGTAAATTTTAATTATTTGTGATTTCTTAAGCGAAAGTGTCAACAGATAAATTTTAAAACCTATTTTTGTAAACTTTAATTATTTGTGATTTCTTAAGCGTAAGTGACAACAGCCAATTTTTAAACCTATTTTCGCACACTTATTATTTTGTGCTTATACAAGCAATGGTGCCACACTTTGGAAAGATTATGAGATTTAGGTTTGGGATTTATTTAATTGCCTTAACTTTAGGCTTTTGGTTTATTTGTATAAAAAACCACAAATTTGAAATGAACCCCGTTTTTACACCTGCAAATAAAAAGCCAACCACAAATTGTAGCCTTGAAAATTTAATTTTTGCGTCTACTTTTTGGGATTGGTTTTAAACAATTAATTATATTAGTTTGACTGTCTGAACTTTTTTAAAAATTGTTTATCTGCATCTGAAATACGAAAACTATCGTGGCATTTTGAGACAAATTTATTTAAGGTGAAAGCATTAAACTTGGTTGAATTATTTTCCAAAAAGGCAAGTGTAACATCTCGCATTTTGGTAAACATTTCGGTAAGTGTCCACGCATTTGCCATATTTACATAATAATGTGTTTCATCTTTTAATGTGGCTAAATTATTTAAAATTCGCTCTGCGAAAACTTCTTTGCCTGCAAGTTTTAACATAATTATTAGCCCCATCCGTCTTGCAAAAGGCAATTCATCTTTTAACAAATTTTCGGCAAAGTCCATAAATTTTGGCATATTATCCTCAGTAAACTTTGGCTTAAAACTGTCAATTGTAGACCAATTGTCCGCTTTTTTGCACAAACTTATAAGGTAAGGTTTTAAAACTTCAAAATCTTTAATCTTGGATATTATGCCAACCTCTAAAAGTGAGCAAGAATGATTAACCCATTTAAAATGGCTTAAAAATTCTTCAAAGTTGCCCTTAAAAATTTTATTCGCGAAATCTTTAATTATTGGACTTGGAACAGCAATGCAAGGGAGAGTGGTATTAACGATACGCCTTTCCCACTCTCCCTTTTCTTTTCCCTTTGAAAAAGTTTGAAGATATTTTACAAATTCCTCTACATCGACTTTAGTCCAATGAGTTTTTGTAATTTCCACCATTCACCTATGCTGATTTTGTTTTGTTTTTTGATTCCTTTTCCGGTTTTTCCTTTTTGGTTTTGGCAAACACCTTTAATAAATTGTCGTGTTCTAAATCAATAGATTTTTTCTTTTCCGTTCTTACCTTTTCTTCTCTTTCGGGCAAACCCTTTCCAATTACCGGCATAGAAACAGTTTCTTTACGCTCTCTAATTTCAAGTTGGGCATATGGGATTGTTATTCCCTTTCGCTTAAATTCATTAAAGACATTTTCCATAACATAATAGTAAACATCCCAATAATCTTCAGCATCCACCCAACAATTTGCAACAAAAGTTATCGCATTTGCATTAAGATACTTTAATCGGCAAAATGGAGCCTTAGGCTCTAGCATAACCTTTCCATTGCTATGCATTACATCTAAAACCACCTTTTTAACCACCTCAACATCGCTTTCATAAGCAACATCAAAACTAAAATCCACCCTTCTAGTTGGGTTTGCACCATAGTTTGTAACACAATCATTTAAGATTGTAGAATTTGGGATGGTAACTCTTTTGTTGTCAGTTGTAATAATTGTGCAGAACAAAAAGTTAACATCAATTAGCGAACCTTCTACACCACTCACTGAAATGTAGTCGCCTTTTTTGAACATACCGGTAGATACTATAATAATTCCGTTTGCAAGGTTTGCAATAATGTTTTGAAGTGCCATACCAATAGCAAGCACGGCAGCACTTATTGCGGTAACTACACCCGACATTGAAATACCTATAATATCTAGTAAAATCAAAATTAAAATTAAGTATAGCACAAATTTTAAAATGTGGTACAAAAAGCCTTGTGTCACTTCTTGCATTTTTGTTTTTTTCATAACTTTGGAAGTAATATTTAAAATTATTTTCAAAAGCACTAGTCCAATAATTAAAGTCGCAAAAAATCCAACTATTGTCCACACGTTGCTCTGGAAAAAGGTTTTAATTGTATTCCAAATTTCGTTCCAATTCATAATTTTTCTCCTTTGTATTTTTGTATGGTTTAATTATAAATCATACCACCTTACCAATGCAACCGTTTTAGTATTTTTTTATTAATATATTGGTATTTAAACATAAATTTACATCTAAAGACCAAAATAAGTTTGACTACTAAAAAATTTACCTTTATAATTAGCATAGAATGTAAAATTTTGTCTAAAATAGACGAGTTTTGCTTTAAAATAAATTAGGAGTAAAGTATGGATAAATCGGTAGAAACCTTATTTACGCCGTGGAAAATCGGCAATGTTGAAATTAAAAATCGGATTGTTATGACTAGTATGGGTGGAACATCAATTTTTGGTTGGCTAGAACCCAACCATTTTGATGAAGAATCGGCTAAATTTTTGCTAGAACGCGCAAAAAATAATGTCGGTTTAATATTACCCGGTATCGCACCTATAAAAGATATGATTCTAGGAAAGTGGCTATATCAAGGCAAGGGCAAGTTTAAAAAATTAAAGGCTTTTATGGATGAATTTCATAAAACGGGATGCAAATTATTTATACAATTAACTGCGGGATTTGGAAGAAGCCTAGCAATTAACGACTTAATGGTTAAAGCACTTAAAAACAAGGCACTTGGAACGATTTTAAAACCAATTTTAAATGTTAGTTATTTGACGGCTTCGGCATCATCCACCCCTAACCGCTGGGATGATAGTTGCATTAGTCGACCACTTACAATAAAAGAAATAGAAAAAATGGTGGAGGCTTTTGCTAGAACGGCAAAACTTTGTCAAGAAGCGGGTGTTGACGGCATTGAGGTTCACGCCGTTCACGAAGGCTATCTACTTGACCAATTCACCCTTAATTACACCAATTTCCGAACGGATAAATACGGCGGAAGTTTTGAAAACCGCTACCGCTTCCCCGTTGAGATTGTCAAAGCAATAAAGGAGCGTTGTGGTAAAGATTTTCCGGTATCTTTAAGATATTCGGTCGTAAGCAAAACCAAAGGCTTTGGCGAGGGTGCAATCCCCGGCGAAAAGTATACCGAAGTTGGAAGAGATATGGAAGAAAGTGAGCGTGCGGCTAAATATTTGCAAGATGCCGGCTACGATATGTTAAACTGCGACAATGGAACATACGATGCGTGGTATTGGGCGCATCCCGCCCCATATATGCCTGAAAATTGCAACCTAGAAGAAGCAAAGCATATTAAAAAATTTGTGGATATCCCTGTGGTTTGTGCAGGCAAAATGACTCCCGATGTTGCAAGTAAATGTATTGAAAATGGCGAACTGGATGCCATGGGTGTTGCGCGTCAATTTTTGGTTGACCCTGAGTGGGTTACAAAACTTATGAATGGAAATGAAAAGGATATTATGCCTTGCATTTGCTGTCATAACGCCTGCTTTAATATGGCACACTACAACGGTGTGGCAAACGACCAAAGCCTGTCAGATAATGCTGGTATGGCTAGATGTGCCCTAAACCCTCAAACAATGCAATCAAAAAAATACAAGATAATCCCTACCAAAAAAGTAAAACGCGTTGCCATTATTGGTGGTGGAATTGGCGGAATGGAAACTGCACGAGTTTTAACTCTTAGAGGGCATAAAGTTACGCTTTTTGAAAAGTCTAACGAACTTGGCGGTGTATTTATTTCAGCATCCTCACCCAACTTTAAAGAACGCGACAAGGCACTTATTGAGTGGTACCGAAAGGAAATGTCCGATTTGAATATTGAAATACATATGGAAACCGAAATAAAAGACCTTTCAAAATTAGATTATGACGAAATTGTGGTTGCGACAGGTTCCACCCCTCGAAAACTAAACATAAAAGGCTTCGAAAAAGGAATTGAAGCCTGCGAATATTTAAGAGGCAAAAAACCGGTTGGCAAAAGGGTTGTAATTATTGGTGGCGGATTAACGGGTTGCGAAATTGCACTCGACCTATACAACAAAGGCAACACACCAATAATTGTGGAAATGAAAAACGACCTAGTTGCCGTTAAGGGTGTTTGCTTGGCAAACTCTTCTTACCTTAGAGATTTCTTTAAAACAAACAAGGTTGAAACCCATTTAAATACCGGTGTATTAGAAATTATGGATGATGGAGTTATCGTAAAAGATAATTATGGCAAAATCCAGAAAATTGATTCAGATAGTGTAATTCTTTCAGTTGGCTATGTTCCAAACCCTCTTGCAACCAAAAATGTACACCTTGTAGGAGACTGCGAAAAGGTCGGAAATTTAAGAACGGTTATATGGAAGGCTTGGGATGTTGCTATGAAAATTTAAGGAGTAAACAATGGAATTAACAAAAGAACAACTCGCCATTTTAAACGGTGAAAAAGGCGAAGAAATGGCAAAAATAATGAAAACTTTGGTGATGTACGGCGAAACTTTTGGAGCAACAAAAATGGTTCCAGTTACCTCAACTTATGGGCATATTGTTACAAGTTTTGGCGTTATTGTAATAAAAGGTGTTTTTGAACTTATGGATAAACTTGTGGCAAGCGGTATTAAAAGTACGCAACTTTTTTCCGCCGACCCTAGACCAACCGACAAAAATGTTCCTAAAAACCTATTGCAAGATATTGTTTTTAAGGTTATGTATTCACCGCAAAAAAGATATGAAAAACAACTAAGAGAAATAGGGCTTCTTTCAGACAATGCATTTACTTGTGCTTGCTACTTCCCCGAGGTTGGGAATCGCCCTAAAAAGGGAGATGTTTTATCTTGGGCAGAAAGTAGTGCGGTAAACTATGCAAACTCCGTTTTGGGGGCTAGATGCAACCGAAACAGTGGTATTATTGAAATGTTTGGGTCAATAATCGGCTATGTTCCTTACTTTGGACTTTTGACCGATGAAGGGCGTCGTGCTAACTGGATTGTAGAAGTTAAAACCAGCAAAAAGCCCGAAGCACAACTTTTGGGTTCGGCAATTGGAATGAAAGTTTTAGAAGATGTACCATATGTCAAAGGTCTAGACAAATGGATTGGCACCGAATTAAACGACGACGCTACCACATATTTGAAAGATTTTGGTGCAGCGACCGCTTCAAACGGCTCGGTTGGTTTGTATCACATTGAAAACCTTACACCTGAAGCCGTTGAACTTAAAGACAAGTTAATAAACAAAGATGCAAAGGTTTATGTTATTGACGATGCCGAACTTGAAAGAGTTAAATCAAATTATCCAGTAATATGGAAAAACCCATCAGCAAAACCAAAATTATGCTTTATGGGATGTCCGCATATGACCCTCGCTCAATTAAACGACTGGACAACCCGTCTTGAAAGTGTCCTAAAAACCAAAAATCGCAAAAAGGTAACAATTAAAACGGTATTCACTTCGGCTCCTGCTGTTATTGAGAAATTTAAGCAAACCGAAAATTATGCAAAACTTAAAAAGATGGGCGTCGTTCTTTCTTACATTTGCCCACTTATGTATATGAATAACCCTCTATGTGCAAAAATGCCCGTTATAACCAACTCCAACAAACTTAGAACATATACAAGTGCAAGATATTACACTGATGCCGAAATTTTAGACCAAATCACAGGAGGTAAAAAATAATGAAAGAATTTAAAGGACGCGTTGTGGTTCCGGGGTGCGCCACCCTCACCGCCCTAGTTTCACACAACGGATTCAACACACTTGCATCGTTTAAAGATTGTAAGGTTGGCAAAAACATCTGCACCGACCAAGGCAATTCCGACCTATATGGCAAAAATACCGTTGGGGTTGCGCTATGCCTTCCTCAAACCATTGGTTCAACCACCGGCGGAATGGTACTTTTCAATTCGGCAGTTATTGGATGCAATCCCGGTGCTATGCTTTTTTCAAAGCCTATAGACTCGCTTGCCGCCGCTGGAACAATTTTGGCAGATGTTTGGACAAACAACTCAATGCCTACAATTGACAATTTGGGCGACGACTTCTTAAATACCGTAAAAACTGGCGATATAATAGAAATAAAACCAGAGGGCGTTGTGGTGATTAAAGGATAATA
>CAYSOX010000007.1:0-66654 GCA_964432825.1 uncultured Lachnospiraceae bacterium | reverse complement strand
CAAGGCGAAAAATTTACTTCCTATAGTTTATATTATCGGAAGTTGTCGGCAAACAGCCCGAAGGGATAAATCCCCGCAACTGATGGTTATTCAAACTGTGATGCTGTGATTTATCACGGGGTTTGCATTAGCGAACCGATTGGCAAACTTGTAAGCGTATCAACATTACATAGTATATTAAAATAATTTATTTAACTTATGAGGTAATAGATGAAAATTGATATTTTAACCCTTTTCCCAGAAATGTTTACACCCCTTACAACAAGTATTTTAAAGCGGGGTCAAGATGTGGGAGCGATAGAAATTAATGTTCACAATATAAGGGATTATTCATTGGATAAACATAAAAAATGCGATGATTATCCGTTTGGTGGTGGTGCAGGGCTTGTTATGACGGCTCAGCCTATTGCCGATGCCATAAAAAGTATAGACGGATTTTCGGGTGCAAAAAAAATATATATGTCGCCACGAGGAGAAGTTTTAAAGCAAAAAAAAGTCGTAGAATTATCAAAAGAGAACCACCTAATAATTCTTTGTGGGCATTATGAAGGTGTTGACCAAAGAGTTTTAGATAAATACATTGATGAGGAAATTTCGATTGGCGATTTTATTTTAACGGGTGGAGAAATCCCAGCAATGGCATTAGTTGATAGTGTTTCAAGGTATGTTGATGGTGTACTAGGGAACACTGAAAGTGTGGAAGAAGAAAGTTTTTCAAATGGGCTTTTGGAATATTCTCAATATACCCATCCAAGAGTATTTGAAGGTGTGGAGGTTCCTGAAGTTTTAATCTCGGGCAACCACCAAAAAATTGCCGAATGGCGAAAACAAAATTCTATAGAAATAACAAAATTAAAACGCCCTGATTTATTCAAAAAATAAAATTGGTTATATATAAAAGTAGGAAAATTTTAAATCAAAAATAAAATAAAGAAAATTAAGGATAGAAAAATGAGCAATGATAAATCATATAAAATTAATGTAAACTGGTTCCCAGGGCATATGAAAAAAAGTTTCGACCAACTAAAAGCATCACTAAAAAATATTGATGCTGTAATTGTGGTGTTGGATGCAAGAGCACCAAAGTCTTGCATAAATCCCGAACTTGAAAAAATTTGTGCAGGCAAAAATATTATATATGCAATCAATAAAATTGACCTTGCCGACCAGACTATCACAAAGTGCTGGGAACAATATTTTAAAGATAACGGCAAGCAAGTTTTAAGAATTGACGCAACCAAAAATTCTTGTAAAAGTGCAGTTATAAATGCGATAAATATAGCAACAAAGGATAAGCAATTAAAGATGAAATCGCGTGGCTTTTTAATGAAAATTCGTGTTGCAATTGTGGGTGTTCCTAACACCGGAAAGTCGACCCTATTAAACACTCTAGCGGGTGGTTACTTGTCAAAAACGGGCAATATTGCGGGTGTAACACGGTCATCTAGTTGGATAAAACTTGAAAAGTCGATGGAATTAATGGATAATGCGGGAACTTTAACACCAAAATTTTCGGACGAAATTGTGGCTGAAAATTTGGCTATTTTAGGTTCGGTTGGAGAGGCTGTCACCAATTATGAGGAGTTAGCAAAAATCACCGCCGAACGATTGAAAGTTTTGGCTAAAGAAAAATTAGAAGAGCGATATAAAGTCCAAATTGACAAAGATGATTCGGGCGAAGTTATAGTAGAAAAAATTGCAAAGTCTAGAGGCTTCGTTTTAAAAGGTGGAGAACTTGATATTTCTCGTGCATCCACAAGTTTGGTGGATGATTTTAGAAAAACGAGAATTGGAAAAATTAGCCTTGAAAAACCAGAGTAAAAATTTTTAATTATAGTTATACATTCATAAAATTAATTTGTCTAATAAAATTGAATATCCACATAGAAAAATTTGTGTTGCAAATTGATAAATTGAATATCCGCATAGAAATATTTATGTTTCGAATTGGTACATTAAATATCCGCATAGAAAAATTTATGTTGCAAATTGATTTTTAATAAACATAAAATGTTAATTTTAAGGAGAATAAAATGAAAGACCCAAAAGAATTGCTTGAATTTGAAAATATTGAAATAGCAAATGGTGTAAAATTAATTGCTGGTGTGGACGAAGTGGGCAGGGGTCCATTAGCCGGTCCGGTGGTTTGTGCAAGTTGCATTATGCCACTTGATGAATTGATTGAGGGTGTTAATGATAGTAAAAAGTTAACCGAAAAAACTAGGGAAAGGCTTTTTGACATTATAAAAGAAAAAGCGATTTGTTTTAATATTGCAGAGGTTGATGAAAAAACGATTGACGAAATCAATATTTTAAATGCGACCAAAAATTGTATGGTTAAGGCGGTTGAGGGTTTAACTATTCAGCCCGAAACATTGCTGGTTGATGCGGTCAAACTTGATGGGCTAAACCCTAAAATAAAACAAGTGCCAATCATAAAGGGCGATGCAAAAAGTTATAATATTGCATGTGCAAGTATTTTAGCCAAAGTTTACCGAGACCGATTGATGGTTAAACTCGATGAGGAGTTTCCGCAATATAATTTTAAGAAAAATAAAGGCTACGGAACAGCCGAACATATAAAAGCACTCAAAGAGTTTGGTGCAACAAAAATGCATAGGCGGTCGTTTATTAAAAATTTTATTCAGGAGGCATAGATGATTTCTCCAAAAAAGGAATATGGTAATTTCGGTGAAGATTTGGCGGTAAAATATTTAAAAAAACGAAAATATAAAGTTATTGCTCGAAATTTTACTACGCGTTCGGGAGAAATTGATATCATAGCAATAGAAACCAAAAGTGCAAGAAAATGTGATGAAGATTATAAGCGAATGAGTGATGAAATGAAAAAAGAAGATATTTTGGTTTTTGTTGAGGTAAAAACTCGAAAAGATGTTTTGTATGGCAACCCTTATGAAGCGGTCGATAAAGAAAAACAAAAACGATATTACAAAACTGCATTTGAATTTATTGAAAAAAATCACTTGCAAAATTATCAAATTCGTTATGATATAATTGAAGTTGTGGATGTTTCGGTAAAAAATCACTTTAAAAATGCTTTTTAATGAAAGTCAACGGATAATAACTTACACTAAAAGCCAAAAAATATTAGTTGTTACAGTTATTTTAAATAGGGTTTATATGGAAAAAATTGATAAATTAATTGAATTAATAGAGTTTGACAAGTTACAAAATAAAAAGCAGGCATTTCAATCATTTAGCGATAGGTACAAAAACAATAGTGGAAAGGGTGGAGTGTCCTTAAAAACTAAAGACGAAGCCAAAGCGTATGTTGTTGGTCGAATGCCTGCAACGATTGGTGCTATATCTTTTTGTTTAAAAAAATTACATCTTGAGGAAATTAAAAGTGTTCTAGACCTTGGGGCTGGAACGGGGGCGGGGTTAATTTCTTTGAGCGAAGCCATGGAAAGTGCCGAAGTTCAGATGGTTGAAAATAGCAATGCTATGATTGAAATTTTAGAAAAAACACAAAATCTTTGTGAAAATTTAAACAGTAAAATTATAAAACAGGACCTGACCAATTTGCAGATGAAAAATATAAGTTATAATTTGGTAATGGCAAATTATGTTTTAAATGAATTACCCGACGAAAAAATTGAAAAAACTTTAAAATTAATGTACGAATTATCAAACAATTATATGCTAATAATTGAGGCGGGTTCAATGTTTGGTTTTAATAGGATAATGAAATATAAAGATATTTTATTGTCGCTTGGTGCAAAAATTATTTCTCCATGTAAAAGTTTAATTTGCCCACTTAAAAATGATTTTTGCGAGTTTAGAACCCGCATTCAACGACCAAGATTTGACCAGTTTGTAAAATCGGCGGAAAAATCATATGAGGACGAGAATTTTATATATATTATAATGAAAAAGGGGAATTTCGATAATATTTCAGCACAAAATATTGTAATTCGCCGTCCGGAATATAAAAAAGGTCAAGTAGATTTGTGTTGCTGTACCAAAGACTTTGGAGTAAAAAATATAAAAATAACAAAAAGTCAAGGTGCCATCTATAAAAAAGCCCGAAAATTCGGTGTAGGTGATGAGTTTTAGTCGTAAAAATCTGATTTTAACTTTTTATAATCAAAATTTTTATAAAAATTATTTGCAAAATAAACAAAATGAATAAATTTAAACTTTTTCAAAATATTTTCAAAAAACGCTTGAAAAATAAATAAATATATGTTATTATTCTATAAGGTAAAACGAGTGGTCCGCTACGAAAGAGCCGTATGAACACTTTGGACATACTAATTTTTTAAAAGGAGAAATCAAATGAGCAATATCATCGATGTAATTGAAAAAGAAGGTATGCGCACTGATCTTCCTGAATTCGCTATTGGAGATACCGTTAAGGTTTTCGTTAAGGTAGTTGAAGGTAATCGTGAAAGATTACAAGGATTTGAAGGTGTGGTAATCGCTCGTAAGAATGGCGGAATCCGTGAAACCTTTACTGTAAGAAATGTATCTTATGGTGTTGGTGTAGAAAGAACATTCCCATTGCATTCTACAAAAATTGACCATATTGATGTTTTAAGACATGGTAAAGTAAGAAGAGCAAAATTATACTATCTTCGTGACAGGTCTGGTAAGGCTGCAAAGCTTGAACAAAGATTTGAAAACAAAAACACCACTGTTACTGAATAGTTTTTAATATACCTTTCATAAAAAGTCTTATCTAAAAGCAATTTTAGGTAAGATTTTTTTATGTAAATTTTTTCTTTCGGGTTCATATCAACAAAACCCAAAATGTTCTAGCTTAAAATTTAGCCCTCTCAAATTTTTTACAATAATCTATAAAATTAACTCCTTCAAATTTTTGCAAAAGCCTATAAAATTCAACCCTTTCAAAATTTTTTACAATAATCTATAAAATTACTCCTTCAAATTTTTGCAAAAGCCTATAAAATTCAACTCTCTCAAATTTTTTACAAAAACCTATAAAATCAACGCATTCAATTTTTTTATAAATATCCAATAACTTTTATAAAACTCACAAATGTTTTGTTTTAATTACCCCCAAAAAATCACTCTCCTCAAAAAATAAACATTCTCTCCAATTTATCAATAAATCATTGACTTTTTTAAAAAGTTTAAAAACCTCTTCAAAAAACCATAAATTTCAAACCAACAAATATAAGCACCTAAAATTTTCACTTTAATTCAAATTGAAATCTTAGAAAATTTTGTTGTTTTATTTTCTATTGTGTTTTATAATTAATTATGAAATAAAATGAGAGGGTATGTTTATGTTAAGCAAAGTAAAAAGTTTTACACTTATTGGTTTAACGGGTGTAAAAATAGATGTCGAGGTTGATTTAGGAAAGGGGCATCCAAGTACGATTGTCGTTGGGCTTCCCGATTCTACCGTTAAAGAATCACTAGAAAGAGTTTCGTCAGCGGTATATAATTCAGGCTTTTATATGCCAACAAAAAAAACGGTTATAAATCTTGCACCTGCGGATGTAAAAAAAGAAGGGTCATTATTTGACCTTGCAATAGCAATCGGAATTTTGCAGGCGGGCGGTTATATCCACAACCAAAATTATGAAGGATATGTAATAGTGGGTGAATTGTCGCTAGACGGCAAATTGCGACCAATCAATGGAATGCTTCCGTTATTAATTTCGGCGGTAGAACAAGGCTACAAAAAGTTTATTATCCCAAAGAGTAATGAGGCTGAGGCGTGCTACCTTGAAGGGGTGGAGGCATATGCGTTTGAAGATTTGGAGGGAGTTGTAAAATTTTTAAAGGAAGAAATTCAGGTAATGCCGGTAAGTCCTAAGATTTGGGCAAAGGACAACATTTCATATGCTGAAGATTTAAGCCGAGTTAAAGGGCAGTTCAAAGCAAAAAGAGCACTAGAAATTGCCGTAGCGGGCGGTCATAATATAATGCTTGTAGGTGCTCCGGGTTCGGGCAAAACTATGCTTGCAAAATGTGTTCCGTCTATTCTTCCGGATTTAACATTTGAAGAGGCTTTAGAAATCACCAAAATTCATAGCATTGCCGGTGTTTTGGATAAAAACCTTGGAGTTGTAACCTCCAGACCGTATAGAGCACCACACCATTCAGCAACTCCCGTAGCACTAACTGGTGGAGGTAAAAATGCAAGACCGGGTGAAATCAGTCTTGCCCACAACGGTGTTTTGTTTTTGGATGAAATGCCCGAGTTTAGCAAAAATTTACTTGAAACATTAAGACAGCCTTTAGAGGATGGATACATAACCGTTAGCCGTGCAAGTCTAACCGTTCAATATCCTGCAAATTTTATGATGATAGCAAGTATGAATCCGTGTCCATGTGGAAATTTTGGCTCAAGAACATTGGAGTGTAAATGTAGCCCGGCACAGATTGATAAATATCTTAAAAAACTTTCGGGTCCACTTCTTGATAGAATAGATTTAAAAATTGATGTTGACCGCGTCGATTTTTATGACCTTACAAGTACAAGTGTTGAGGAGAGTAGTGCCGTTGTTAAAGAGCGAATAAACAAAGCCCGAGAAATTCAGCGAAAACGATATATGGGTACCAAAATTCACACAAATGCAAAGATGAATTCCGCACAAATAAAGGAATTTTGTAAAATTGGGCAAGATGCGGAAGTCCTTTTAAAATGTGCATTTGATAAGTATAAACTTTCGGCGCGTGCATATACAAGAATTTTAAAAGTCGCCCGAACAATTGCCGATTTAGATGGTGAAGAAAATATTCAAATTAGACATTTAACAGAGGCAATAAGTTACAGAACGATAGAAAAATACGAATTATAGGTGAAAAATGCAAGAAAGTAATGTTATATTATGCTTGGATTATTTAGGCTACTCAAAAGCAAAGATAAAGAAAATTGAAAATATTTTTGAAAATTTATCCGATATTCAAACAGATTTGGATAAAAAGAAAGAATTGATAGATTCTGCTTTAGGTCAATCCGCATATAGAAATTTAAAAGAAAATTTGAATGAAGAGCGGGTGGATGAAATATTAGCCGAGTTAGATAAATTAGGAATAAATTTTGTAACACAAAAGGACGACAATTTCCCGCAAAAATTAAAAGAAATTCCCGATTCTCCAGTTATCATTTATTACAAAGGAGATTTATCAATTGCATCCAGCCCACATATTTTAGGGGTGGTAGGCACGCGAAAACCATCAAGTTATGGTAGGGATATTTGCGAGGCTTTTGTGAGTGAAGTTGTAAAATCTTCGGTGGTAACGGTGTCGGGGCTTGCTTACGGAATCGATAGCGTAGTCGCAAATACAACACTTAAAAACAATGGTTTAACTATAGCAGTATTAGGTGGCGGAATTGCTAAAATTTACCCAAGCACAAACACCTCACTTGCAAAAGATATTGTCGAGACGGGCGGTTTAATAATTAGTGAATATAAACCATTCCAAAGCCCAACTCAATACACTTTCCCCGAAAGGAACCGATTAATAAGCGGGTTAAGTGACGGAGTTTTGATAATAGAAGCAGGCGAGCGTTCGGGTTCTCTAATAACCGCCGAAACTGCGTTAAATCAAGGGAAAGAGTTGTTTGTAGTTCCGGGGAATTTAACAAGTGTTCAAAGTAAAGGCAGTAATCGTTTAATTTATGAAATCCCACATTCTATAGTTATAGACCCTAAAAATATATTAAACAGTTTAGGGGTGGAGTCTTGTGCAAATAAAAATCTAACAGAAAATCAAATTGTTCAGTTGACAATGGCACAACAATTAGTGTATGATTTGCTGAGGGTGGAAGATATGCACTTTGACGACCTAGCCCAAAAGTTAAATATGTCGCCAAGGGAATTAAATGTTTTATTGACCGATATGGAAATATTAGGTATAATAAAAAGCCAATCTGGAAATTATTACGGAGTGAAATAATGAAGTTAGTATTAATAGAAAGTTCAGGTAAACAAGAAACTGTATCAAAATATTTAGGAAATGGATATAAAGTAATTGCAACCAAAGGTCATGTTCGGGATTTGCCTGTTAGAACCTTAGGGGTTGATGTTGAGCAAAATTTTAAGCCCGACTATCAAATAATGCCCGACAAAAAGAAATTAATAGACCAATTAAAAGCCGAAGCCAAAAAGAGCGAATGCGTATATATTGCAACTGACCCTGACCGCGAAGGTGAGGCTATTGCATGGCATCTTGCACATTGCTTAGGTATAAAGAAAAGTGAAAAAGCAAGAATTGAATTTAATGAAATTTCAAAAACGGCAATTAATACCGCATTAACAAAGCCTAGAACAATCAATGAAAATTTGGTTGATGCCCAACAAGCAAGGCGTGTTCTAGACAGACTAGTGGGGTATAAATTGTCTCCTTTTGTGACCAACAAAATTCAAGGCGGTCAAAATTTAAGTGCTGGAAGAGTTCAGTCGGTAACATTAAGACTTGTGGTGGATAAAGACCGCGAAATTGAAAATTTCCAACCAGAAGAGTATTGGACACTTCAGGCTACATTTTTGAAAATTGGTGGAAGCGAACCAATAAAAGCAAATTTGTCACTTAAAAAGAATGAAAAAATAAGGTCAAAGGAAGAAATGGATGAAATTTTATCCGACCTTAAAAATAGAGAATATAAAGTTGTTGGCGTCAAAAAAGCGGAAAGTAAGTCTCATCCGTCTGCACCTTTTACAACTTCGTCAATGCAACAAGATGCTCAAAGCAAACTTGGTTTTACATTAAAACAAACATCTTCGCTTGCGCAAAATCTTTATGAAGGCGTAACCATTCCGGGTGAGGGTAAGGTTGCACTTATAACATACATAAGAACGGACTCCGTCCGAGTTTCAGAAGAGGCACAGGCAAAAGCAAAGGCGTATATAATTGATAAATACGGCGAGCAATATTGCCCTAAAACTCCAAATATATATAAGGGTAAAAAGAACATTCAAGATGCCCACGAAGCGATAAGACCTATCACACTAGAAAGAAGACCCGAGGACTTAAAGGGTGTGATTGACCCACAATTATATAAATTGTATAAACTTATTTATGATAGATTTCTTGCAAGCCAAATGTCTGAAGCAAGATATGATAGCGTAAATGTAGATATTGAGGCGGTAGGTTCGGAAAAAATCTTCAAAGCTGTTGGTAAAACTATGATTTTCGATGGTTTTACCGTTCTATATAACAATGCTGTCGTAAATGAAGATTCTGAAAATGAAAGCAATAGCAAAATTCCTCAAGTTGAAGAGGGCGAAAAATTAGAAAACAAAGAGTTAAAGCCCGAGCAAAAATTTACGAAACCTCCAGCAAGATACACAGAGTCTAGCCTTGTAAAAGCAATGGAAGAAAAGGGAATTGGTCGTCCGGCAACTTATTCGCCAACCGTCAACACGCTTCTTTCAAGATTGTATTTGCAAAAAGACGGCAAGTATATAATTTCTACCGAACTCGGTAGAACGGTTGTTGATTTACTACTTAAGTATTTTAGCGATATTATGGATGTTGGATTTACTGCCGATATGGAAAATAGGCTTGATACAATCGAAGAGGGCGGTCAAGTTTGGCAAGATGTAATTAAAGATTTTTATAAAAATTTCTTTACAGAACTTATGAGTGCTTACAAAGACCGTGACAAGGTGGAACTTGAGGTTGAAGAAAGCGATGTTATCTGCGACAAGTGTGGTGCAAAAATGATTTATAAAATGGGCAGATTTGGAAAGTTTTTGGCTTGTCCAAATTATCCCGAATGTAAAAATACTAAAAATATAGTGAATGAAGAAGTCGTAGGAAGTTGTCCTAAGTGCGGAGGGGAATTATTAAAGAAGAAGTCACGCAAGGGGAATATCTTTTTCGGTTGCAAAAATTATCCAAAATGTGATTTTGCAAGTTGGGATTTGCCAAGCAAGGAAAAGTGTCCAAAGTGCAATGAAATGATGATAGAAAAAGAATACACGGGATATAAATTAATAAAATGTACAAAGTGTGATTATCAAACAAAAATAGAAAAAGGAAAAGATGAAAGTGTTCAAAACGACGGTTAATATAATAGGTGGAGGGCTTGCAGGATGTGAGTGTGCATACTTTCTTGCAAATTTTGGTGTTCATGTAAATCTTTATGAAATGAAACCCAAAAAGTTTTCTCCTGCACATAAAAGCAAAAACCTAGCCGAAATAGTCTGCTCCAATTCATTAAAAAATGAAGACCCGCTAACATCTTCGGGGCTATTAAAAGCCGAAATGGATAAATTAGGGTCGATGATTTTGCGTGTTGCAAGAGAAACTCGTGTTCCGGCGGGTGGGGCACTTGCTGTTGACCGTGAAAAGTTTAGTGCACGCGTTTCAGAAATTATAAAAAACCATCCAAATATTACGCTTTTTGAAGATGAAATTACATCTTTAGATGAAAATACCAAAGATTTTTGGGTTGTGGCAACCGGACCGCTTACAAGTGATTCGCTTTCACAGACAATTCAAAATATTTTAGGTGAGGAATCTTTGCATTTTTTTGATGCTTCTGCACCAATTGTTAGTTCGGAAGGGTTAGACTATTCAAAATGTTTTAAACAGGATAGATATTCAAATATTGGCGAGGGAGATTATTTAAATGCTGTTTTAAATCGTGAGGAATATTTAAATTTTGTTCATGAACTAATAAATGCCGAGGTTGTAACCTTGCACGATTTTGAAAAGGGTGAAATTTTTGAGGGCTGTATGCCAATTGAGGTTATGGCAAGGAGGGGCGAGGATTCGCTTCGCTTTGGACCAATGAAACCGGTAGGGTTAAATATCAACCCATTAGGTGTAAAGCCGTATGCTGTTCTTCAACTTCGAAAAGAAAATACCGAAGAAGAGACATATAATTTGGTCGGCTTTCAGACAAATCTTAAGTTTGGCGAACAAAAACGAGTTTTTTCACTTATCCCAGCACTCAAAAATGCCGAGTTTATAAAATACGGTGTAATGCATAGAAATTCATTTATCAATGCACCCAAAAATTTAAATAGAGATTTTAGTTTAAGAAAAAATAAAAATATTTATATAGCGGGGCAATTAAGCGGTGTAGAAGGATATGTAGAAAGTACTGCTAGTGGGCTAATGACCGCAATTTCTATAATTTTGAGGTTAAAAAACACAACTTTTACACTTAGTAATAATACAATGTTAGGTGCAATTGCGGGATTCATTTCAAACCCTGCAAATCAAGAATCTTTTCAGCCAATGAATTCAAACTTTGGAATAATAGCAACAATTGATGGAAAGTTTAAGGATAAGCAATCAAAACGCCAAGCAATATTTGATAGGTCTATGGCAGAAATAGAGAAATTAAAGGAGATATTAGAAAAATGATGGAACTTAGAGGAACAACTATTATAGCCGTCAAAAGAGATGGCAAAATTGTACTTGCGGGCGATGGTCAAGTCACCGCAGGTGAAAGATATGTGGTCAAGTCTAATGCCGTTAAGGTTAGACGAATTTATGAAGACAAAGTAGTAGTCGGATTTGCCGGTTCAACCGCCGATGCTTTTACATTGACCGAAAAATTCGAAAAAATGCTCAAAAAGTATAGCGGGAATTTGATGCGTGCAGCCGTAGAACTCGCTCAGATGTGGAGAGGAAATGATGCACTTCGAAAATTAGAAGCACAAATGATTGTTGCGGATAAAGAAAATATGTTTTTATTGACGGGTGTTGGTGATGTAATTGAACCCGAAAATGATGTTATAGAAATTGGTTCGGGCGGACCTTATGCCAAGGCTGCAGCACTAGCCCTACTTGAAAATACCACACTTTCTAGCAGGGAAATTGCTGTTAAGGCAATAGAAATTGCAGGAAGTATGTGTGTTTTCACAAATGGACATATAACAGTTGAGGAGGTTTAAAAATGGAACTATCACCAAAGGATATTGTAAGTGAATTAGATAAGTATATTATTGGGCAAACAGAAGCAAAAAAAGCAGTTGCTATTGCCCTTAGAAATAGATACAGAAGAAGCAAACTTGATGAAAGTTTAAAAGATGAAGTTACCCCAAAAAATATTATAATGAAGGGTCCAACTGGTGTTGGTAAAACAGAAATTGCACGAAGACTTAGTAAACTTGTAAACGCACCATTTGTAAAGGTCGAAGCCACAAAGTTTACCGAAGTTGGATATGTTGGAAGAGATGTCGAAAGTATGGTAAGAGACTTGGTTGAGGCTAGTTTACATTTGGTTAAAAAAGAACGATTTACCGAGGTTCGCGAAAAGAGTGAAAAGATAGCAATTGAAAAATTGTCTAAATTATTAAAAGACCAACACACAACCAATGAAGTCGGTGTAGAACTAACCGAAGACCAAATTGTAGACGGCTTAAAGGATGGAAAGTTTGCCGAAAATATTGTAGAAATTGATATGACCGAAATGCCAAAGCAAATAAATGTGCTTTCAAATATGGGTATGGATATAAATATATCTGAAATGTTTGATAATATGCTTGGTGGTGGCCGTAAGAAAAAGACTAAAAAGACTGTTCGTGAAGCCCGAGAGATAATCATTCAAGAAGAAAGTGAAAAGTTGATTGATATGGATGCTGTTCAGTCTGAAGCCGTTCGTCGTGCCGAGCAAAGCGGTATTATATTTATTGATGAAATAGATAAAATTACGGGTAAGGGCGGAAATTCTTCGGGGCCTGATGTTTCAAGAGAGGGTGTTCAAAGGGATATTTTGCCAATTGTTGAAGGTTGCACGGTTTCAACAAAATACGGCCCAGTTAAAACGGATTATATACTATTCATCGCAGCGGGAGCATTCCATGTTGCAAAGGTTGAAGATTTAATTCCTGAGTTGCAAGGTCGTTTCCCAGTACTTGTAGAACTTAATAGTTTAAAGAAGGAAGATTTTGCAGATATTTTAAACAATACTGAAAATTCATTAATCAAGCAATATAAAGCACTTTTAAAAGTTGATAATATCAATTTAGAGTTCACCGCGGATGCTATTGATGAAATTTCAAGAATAGCCGAACTAGAAAATGAAACCAGTGAAAACATAGGGGCTAGAAGATTACACAATGTGCTAGAAAAACTTTTGGAAGACATTTCATACAACGCCGATGGCAATCATCCAATGATTAATGTAAAGATTGATAAAGAATATATCGAAAAGAATTTAAGTCATACATTGAAGTCCTTTAATCTTAAAAAATATGTATTATAATGAGGGAAATTATGAAAGAATCATCAGCCGATTCACTCGCAAAAGATTTAAATAAATTAGGAGTTACAATCCTAACATTTGGTGCAAAATGGTGCAGATATTGTCAGTTATTAAAAGATGAATTGATAGAACTAGAAGCAGAAAATTCGCAACTTACAATTTTGCATATTGATACTGATGAAAATGAAGACCTTGCAGTAAGTTACGATGTTTCCGTTCTTCCAACAACGCTTTATTTTGTTGATGGAGTTCTAAAAGAAAGGGATTTAGGTTTTAAAAGATGCGATGAAATAGCACGAATTGTTAAAAATTTGCAATAGTTAGCGTAATTTTTTAAATTACCAAAGCGGGTATTTTATTGTTTCACAAAGTTAGTTATATTCAAGAATTGAAGTTTCTGGTGTTCACAAAATTAAGCCGTACCCAAAGCACGCAATTCCTACAAATTTCCGGCATTAAGTTGTACTAGTGGTGCAAAATTTTTACAGGGTTATCAATAGGTTTATCCGCTTTTAATTCTTCAAACATTTTGATTGAATAACCAAAATAAACAATAAATAGTAGAGTTATATTAAACGCTACTATTTTTTAATTTTAAAAAACAAAAAATTATCAAAAGACGCTATTTTGTAATCTGTCACTATTGACAAAACACACATAATGTGGTAAAATACATACAAATATTAGTGGGGGACAAATTCTAATGGATAAAAGAATTTATTTAGATTACGCTGCTACTACGCCTTTAAATGTAGATGTATATAAAGAGATGTTAAATTGCTTTCAAAACACCACAGGCAATAGCAGTAGTTTGCACTTTTTTGGAAGAGAGGCTTCGGGTGTTTTAGAGGATGCGCGTCAGTCAATTGCAAAAACAATCAATTGTAAGCCAAACGAAGTTTACTTCACTTCGGGCGGAACTGAAGCAAATAACTGGGCAATTTTTGGACTTGCACGAGCAAACAGAGATAAAGGCGACCATATAATTGTTTCAGCGTTTGAACATCCTTCAATTTTGGAGTCTTGCAAACAATTAGAAAGGGAAGGCTTCAAGGTTTCATATGTCAAAATTGGCAAAGATGGGTTAATTAATTACAAAGACCTTGTAAAATTAATTACAAAAAAGACCATCTTAATTTCTGTTATGACTGTAAATAACGAACTTGGCACAATCCAACCAATCAAGGCTATTGCTAAACTTGCTGAAAGTTATGGGGTTTTATTCCATACCGATGCCGTTCAAGCCTTAAGTTCAATCAAAATTGATGTTCAAGATATGGGGATTGACGCACTAAGTTTATCTGCTCACAAAATCTATGGTCCAAAAGGAATTGGTGCATTATACATTAAAAATGGCACAAAAATTGACAAGTTGATGTTTGGTGGTGAGCAAGAGCGAAATATGAGAGCGGGAACGGTGGATGTTCCAAGCGTTGTTGGTTTTGCAAAGGCGTGTGAGTTGTTGTCATCAAATTTTGCTAATCACGACAAATCTATTGCAAAAATTAAAAAATATTTTGTCAACACAATTTTAGAAAAGATACCAAATGTACAAATCAATGGCAGTCTTATAAATCAGGTCAATAATATTGTAAGTGTAGACTTTAGGAATGTTGATGGTGAGGCAGTTTTGATGCTTTTAGACCTTGCCGGTGTTGCAGTTAGCACAGGTTCTGCTTGTTCGTCAGGCGTTGCAGGTGGCTCACATGTTATTAAAGCGCTAGATAAAAAGAGAGTAAAAAGCACAGTAAGATTTTCATTTAGTTACCTAACCACACTTGAAGAAATCGATTACACAATAGCCGAACTTATGAAAATAGTTGCTAACCTTCGCCAAATTTCACCCGTTAAGGTTAAAAAGGAGGTAAAGTAATATGCAAAAATATTCGTCTAACGCAATAGAACTTTTTTACAATTCGAAATATTCTGGTGCAACCATTGGTGCCGATGCTATCGCAAAAAACGAAAACAAGGAAACGGGCGAGGTCGCTAAATTTTACATAGTTGTTAGAGATAACAAAATAAAATCAATATCCTTCCAAGCCTTTGGTTCAATCAATTTGTTTGCTTGTATGACAACACTTTGCGAACTAAGTTCGGGCAAAAGTTTAGAAGAAGCCGAAAAAATCACCGAAAAAGATATAATTGCATCATTAAAACAAATTTCGAAGCAAGATTATTCAAAGGTGACTTTCTCCATTTTAACTCTAAAAAAGGTTATTACGCTTTATCGCAAGAAAAGAGATAAAGGCACGCTGAATCAAAGAGATTCAAGAAAGAAAGAAGTTTTCCCATCAAAGAATATTACAGTTTTTAATAACATTAAAGACTCTAAGTTGGATTTGCTAGAAGAATCTGAAATGGTAACAACTAAAACCATAAAAGACTTACAAAAAGCAGATGATTTGGATAAAAAAGTGGATTCTAAAAAGATAGAAAAAAGCAAATCAACCTCAAAAGCGAAAGCAAATACTTCAAAAAACAGTGCAAAAGTTAGAAATAGCGACAAGTCCGCTAAAGTTTCTAAAAATGTTGAAGAAAAACCTAAAAAGAAAGTTGTTGCACCAACAAAAATTGAAGTAAGAGTTGTTGACGAACCTGAAAATAGCGAAAGCCCAGTTACAAAAGTTATAACAACTACCACAAAAACCGAAAAAAAGGTAAATGGCGAAATTGTTGAAAATTCGGAAAATACCGAAACAAAGTTTTACAATCAAGATGGAATGGAAAGCGAAAATATGATTGATGAAATTGATAGCATAACCGAACAACTTACCAATGCAATTTCTCAACTAAATTTTAAGTTTGATGAAACTCCAGAAGAAGGAAGAAAAACAAAGAAGAAAAAAAGAGTTTAAAACCTGCACACAATTATATTGTGTTGAAATAATAGGATAACAATATAAAGTTTGTTTAAATGGTGATTGAAATTTTAATTTTGATTTTAAAACCAAATAGCATGTAATAAATAATATTGAAACTTAAATGTATATTAATAGAATTTTGTAGTTTTTAAATTTCTATAGTTTAAGTAAAAAAAACTTCCCGTGGTGGCTAATTAGTCAAGTCCCGCGGGAGGTTTTTTTCAATAAAAAAATCCGCAAGTTAACTTACGGATTTTGGCAGGGGAAGAGGGACTCGAACCCCCAACCGACGGTTTTGGAGACCGCTACTCTACCAATTGCGCTATTCCCCTAAATTTTTCAATTGACTTAATTATAATATCATATTGAAACAAATTTGTCAACAATTTTAATTCAGTTTTTAAATAGTTCTAAAAAATGAGAAAAATAATTAAATGGTGAAAATTTTAGAAATACGCTTTATTTGTTTAAAGGTTAAAATTTTTTGCCAAATGCTAGTTAAATTATTGTACCAAACCGTTTAAAATATTGCTATTTTAGAAATCAACAATTTTTACAAGGTATACAAAAATGTTTTGTGTTTTTCTTGCAATATGTTAAAATAGTTATGTTATATTATCGGAAGTTGTCGAAAAGCAGTCCGAAGGAATAAATCCCCGCAACTGATGGTTTTACAAACTGTGATGCCGTTATCTATTACGGTGGTTGCGTTAGCAAACGAGATTTGTGAACTTGAGAACAAATTCACATCACACGGGGTATAAAATGTGTTGTTTGAACATTCTGTAAGTATAAGTTAATTAAATGGGAAGACTTCTTTAATTACTAGACATATTCAAACAAATCTGAAATATAGTTTTTAATTAATAATAAAAGGAGAAAATAATGGCTGAAAATTCATCGGTAAAAAAGACTTCAAGAAGAGCAACAATTAATTTCCCAATAGGAAGTGAAGAAGAGGCTAGTTATACCTACAATTCCAAAAGGTCAAAAAAACGAAGGTCAAGAAAAGCCAAAAAGGCAGTTAAGGGATTGGGTCTTAAAGGTGTGCTAATGGCATTGCTTGTTTTGGTTTTGGGTGTGGGCATTGGCATAGGCTCATTTTATTTAGTTTGTAAAAAGGACGAATTTACCATTCGTGGTGAAGAGGAAATCACAATTACATTAAACGATAAATACCGCGATGAAGGTGTCAACATTGTTGCTTTTGGTAAAAACATTGAAGATAAAGTGGTGGTAGACACAAATTTAAAAGTTGATGAAAATGGTTTGTATCACTCAGATAAAGTAGGTACATTTTATATAATTTATTCAACGAACGAACTAAAATATGGTTCAATTTTCAAAGTCCAAAAAATTCGCTTAATAACAGTGGTGGAGCCTTCTGAAGAAGAAGAAAAAAATTCGGCAAATGAAGTGGTGGTTACACCTGAGGAGGGTTCTAGCGACTTGCCGACTGAAGAATCTACAGTATCACCTGATGGAGGAGTTGAATAATGAAAAGATTTATAATTTGTTTTGTTGCATTAATACTTGGAGTGGTTGGTGGTTTTGGAGTAATCACCTATGTAAACCTTCCATTAACGGAAGAGTTGGAAGTCTCAGAAGAGGTTTTTTATTCCAAAGCAAGCAGTAATACATCAAATAATTTGGCGGAAATAAATGTTAATGAATCTGATGTTTCTGTTCATTTTTTGGAACTTGGAAATAAATATACAGGTGACTGCACCTACATAAAGGCCAGTGGAATAAATGCAAGCGGAGAAGCCTATGAAACGGATATATTGATAGATTGCGGTTCAAAGTCTAACAGTGTAACAACTGTTTCAAGTTACCTTAATAATTATATAACCGACGGCAAAATTGAATATGTTATAGTAACTCACGCCCATCAAGACCATTATGCGGGTTTCGCGACACCAGAAAATGTGAAAAGTATTTTTGATTTATATGAAATTGGCACAATAATTTATTTTGCAAAAACCAATCAAAAGGATAGTAGTTCGCTGTATAAAAACTTCAAAAGAGAACTTGCGGAAGCCGAGGCTCGCGGAACAAAAACATATACGGCTAGTGAATGTGTTGAAAATTCGGGAGATGCAAAAAATCAATATGTAATAGGAAATACCGAAAGTGGTGATATAACTTTAAATATTTTGAATAGCAAATATTATACAACAAAAGCCTCAACCGAAAACGATTATTCGGTTTGTACTTTAATTAAAACACCCGAACAGAAGTTTTTGTTTACTGGGGATTTAGAAGCCGAGGGTGAAAAGTGGTTGGCGGAAAATTATAAAACTGGAGAATTAAATGTTGCCGATTGTGATTTATACAAGGCGGGTCATCATGGCTCAAAAACATCTTCAACCGACGATTTGATGAGTGTTGTAAAACCAAAAGTAGTTTGCGTTTGCTGTTGTGCGGGAAGTTCAGAATACACCCAAAATGTTTTAAATCAATTCCCAACACAAAAGTTTATAGATGTAATTTCAAAATATACCGAGTGTGTTTATGTTACAACTTTGTGTGTAAATTATTCAAAAAATGAATATGAGTCATTTAATGGAAATATTGTTTATATGGCTAAAAAATCAGATTACAATGTGCAATGTTCAAATAACAACATAGTACTAAAAAACAGCGGATGGCTTGAAAAAAATCAAAAAACTTGGACACATGAGTCTATTATAAAAGCCCCAAAAGTTGCGTAAAATTTTGCGAAAATAAATAAATGAAACAGCCCTAAAATTTGGGCTGTTTTTTAAGTTGACTTACTTATTAATAAGGGTATAGTTTTCGAAATAGGGGCAATTTTGGGGCTAAAAACAACTTTTAAAAATTGATAAATCATAAAAATCGTAAAAATAATTCAAAAATCCAATAAATATTTACAAAAAATTTTTAAGGGGAAATTTAATATTTTAATTAGAAAATTTATTAAAATTTTGCAAATTAAACTTAATTAAATTGTGGATAGTAAGGTAGAGTTTTTACGGTGTCCTGTTCTTTAACGACGGGTAAAAGTGTGGTTGCTGAAAACATTTTGTCTGACTCAATAGTAGGTAGGGTGGTTGATGAAATATGGTTTATAAATTCGGTAGTTGTTTTTTCGTCAAAGTTTTCTAATTGAAGATTTTCGTTTAAACTTGAACTAGTTTTTGAAGTTTCGAAATTGTCGCTGTTTGCAAACTTTGTGTCATTAACCAAAATTATATTTTTTTCAATATTAGTAGTATTTTGATTATTTTTAGTGTTTAATTCATCTTTTGTCTTTTCACTTTTAGTTTCGTTCTTTTTTGTATTTAATTTTGAGTGCAATTTTTCACTGTCAACATTATTATTTTCTAAACTCAATCCCTTGTTTTTTGAATCTTTTTGGTTTTCGGATAAACTTAATTCATCACCTTGAGGCATAACAACAACATTTGAATCTATTATTTTGTTTTGAATTTTAGTTTTGTCTTCTTTTAATTCTTTTATTGATTGAGTAGTATTTTCTTCATCCATTAAATCGGTCGCGCTGGAACTCACCTCAATTGATGAAATTATATTGGTTGGGTTTGGTGATGTTATTGGTGAGGCGGTTGGGTATCCGTTTAAAATATCTTCAGTGGTTTGGTTTGGGCTTTGATTTAAAATTAAAGTTTGCGTGTTTGCTGGCAGTCCACTTAAAACACTCTCAATATTAGAATTATTTCCCGTAACATTGTTATTAATTCCGTCAGCAAAGTTGCCACCAACAGTATTATTCTCAATTTCCTTTCCCAAAGTGTTTCCCGCAGTAGTATTATCAATTCCGACTGCCAAGTTACTCCCAATAGTGCTATTCTCAATTTCCTTTCCCAAGGTGTTTCCCGCAATATTATTGGTCTCGCTTACCAAGTTATTACCCGAAGAAAATTTTTCATTTAGTATTTTTGTATTTCCATTTTGATTTTGCGCATTGGTATTAAAACTATCATTAATACGGTTATTATTTGCGGTGCGATTTATTGTGTCGCAAGTGCAATTTTTATTAATACTTAAATTATTGCAATATGGATAAACGGGGTTATCATAGTTCCCGCAACTATTTGAAAGGTTGTTCTCACAATTATTGTTGCTGAGGTTTGAGTTATTAGAATAAGGGTTAATCGTAAAATTTTCATTATAGTTTAAATTTGTACTACCATTCAAAATTTTTGAGGTTGAATTCAATTCGTTATTATACGAATTTAAATTTTGGCTAGACTGCAAGTTTGCCGTTGAATTGTTTAAAATATTTCCTTGTGATTCAATAATTTCGGTAGAATTATTTAGTGCTGAACCATTGTTTATAGCCACATTTTGCGTTTCAGTTTGGAGTGTGTAATTAGATGCATAATCCATTCCAATAGACCGCTGAAGTATTGAAATAATTGCATCAAGCGAATCAATACAAGTGTCAAGTTTTGCATATCGAGTCTTTAATATTTCATTGGTTCTAATGAGTTTTGCATTTATTAACTCTTGTGCGTTTTCGGTGTAAGCAATAGTTTTTATATTGTTCATATAAGTTGTTAGCGTATTAGAGTAGGTGTTTAGGTAATTGGTGGTTTCTTTTATTATCGCAATATATTCAGTTATAGCCTCTTTGCTGTCGGCAGTAAGTGTTCCTTTGCCCGCTCTCAAATCGGTACAGTAAAGCATTATAATACCGCGTTTTTGACTAATAAGCATTAAAATTTCATTCAAATCACTAGCAGAAGATAATAGAAGCGAGGTGTCCACAACCCCCGAAAGTCCGCTTGTTTGATTGTTTTCATCCGTGATTGTTTCAGTCGTTGCCGAATTTAAATTTCCGACACTATCTAAAGTGTTAATGTTTTCTTGACCATTAAAAGAGGTGTTTAATCCAGTTTGGGTTCCGTTAATTGATGTTGCTCCATTTGTTTCATAAAGTCCTCCAAGAGCATTTGCAGATGCATTTCCGGTGTTTACATTATCCGCTATAGGGTATTCATCATCCACAAGTGGAAGGGTGGCAATTCCGTAGTTTTCGCAAGGCGTATTGTTTCCATTAAGATTTTCACCATTTGTATTCAAATTTCCATTTGGATAAACTTTGGTGTTGCACCCACCGGCACATGTGTTGCAATTATATGTATTAGAACCACCCGCCAAATTACCACCATACATATTAGTCCCCCCTGCAAAATTGTTATTACCGCTTAAAGTGTTACCAGTTAAATTTTTATTTCTATAATTACAATTTTCGCAAAAATTACAATTTGTGTTGCTGTTATTAATTAATCCGTCGCCCGAAGAGTTTGCTAGTCCCGTTAAAACATTGGCGGATTCGTTTGTATTATTTCCGTATATACCAGTTGAGCCGTATTGATTATATGAAGAACAATTTTCACCATTAAAATTAGAGGAAGAAAAATTCGCAGTGCTTGGCGATTCAAAATTTCGGTTTATGCTAGAATTTATAGAAGTGAGCGGGTTACTAAAAACACTTGTCCTAAAGTTGTTCTCTTTTAGTCCAGACAATCCCAAATTACTATTTTGAAGAGTTTCAACGCCTCCAAAATAACTAGTGTTTTGAATGAGGTCAGCCATTTCGGTTTGGCTAATGCTATCTAAATACCCAACGGAATACACGAGTCGTGTCATATTGCCATCCAAAGAATTGGCAATTTCGGTGTCGGTTGCAACACATCCCGAACAAAAGAATGTAGGAATTAAAAGAGTAACTAATATAATTATATATTTTTTCATTAATAGTCTCCTAAGTTTATTTTTTTGCATAAAATCAAAGGTTTAAAAATTTTTATAATTTGACGATAATAATATGTAATTTTATCAAAAATTCATACAAATAATTTTAAACTTTAGAAATTACATTAAAATTAGCGTCAAATGATAGTATATAGTAATAGTCTTTGAGAAAATTTAAAAATAATTCAAAAATTATGTGTATGAAAACAAATTTTTTGGCGATAATCGGTATAAAACGATTTAGAGGTGAATTTATGAACACTTATATTTCAAAAAAAAACAAATTAAATTCTACAACCCAAAGAATAGAAAAAGTTTTAGAATGTGACGCAAAAAGGAATTTTGAAAAGCGAAATGCAGAGTATTTGGACTATATTGAGGCTAAAGCCCCCAAAGGTTCTTGGCTAAAACCACTTTTTCACGCCTTTTTGGTGGGCGGAAGTATCTGCTGTTTTGGACAACTTATTGGAGATATTTTTAAAGCAGTTGACCCAATAATGAATTACAAAACGGTTGCAAGTTGGATAAATATAATCATCATAAGTTTGACAACCATAACAACCGGTTTGGGCGTTTTTGATAAACTTGGACGATTTGCGGGTGCCGGCACGGTTATTCCAATAACTGGTTTTGCAAATTCAATCACAAGTTCGGCAATGGAGTTTAGAAAAGAAGGTTTGGTTTTCGGTTTGGGTGCCAAAATGTTCTATGTTGCAGGACCGGTTATTGTAAACGGCGTAACATTTTCAATTTTGGTCGGAATAATTTATTTGATATGTGGGGTGTAATATGAGTAAAAAAATAGGAAGGTGTACATACCAATTAGAAAAGCCAATATATGTTATTGGCAGAGCGTCAAAGACTAGCCAAAAGGAAGCGGATGGGCCACTGGGCAAATATTTTGAAAATTCTGTAATTGACGACACAATGGGTGAAGATTCATTTGAGAAAGCCGAACGACGAATGATGGAAGAAACGGTGCATCACGCGATTTCAAATGCCAATAGAACAGAAGAGGACATAGATATTTTTATTGGTGGCGACCTATTAAACCAAATTGTTACCACAAATTATACCGCAAGGGCTTATAATATTCCTTATTTAGGGGTGTATGGTGCATGTTCCACTATGAGTGAAAGTTTAATTGTGGCAAGTTTAATATTAGACGGCGGTGGTGCAACCAATATATTGT
Organism: uncultured Lachnospiraceae bacterium; assembly: GCA_964432825.1. GTDB lineage: Bacteria > Bacillota > Clostridia > Christensenellales > UBA1242 > UMGS1908. The sequence goes on along the minus strand of CAYSOX010000007.1, from coordinate 43,688 downwards.
GTGCAACGGGGAGCCATTTTTCGGCATCGGAAAGACAATTTCGAAACCCATTGGAACTCGGTTGTCAGCGTCAAACCTACTCGCAGTGGACGGTTACTGGTATGGGAGCCACGGTTTTATCAACCGAACAAAAATCTTCAATAAAAATTACAATGGTTTCAATAGGTAATGTTGTAGATTATGGAGTAACTGATATTGCCAATATGGGCGGAGCGATGGCACCAGCGGCGCAAACCAGTTTAACAAACTTTTTTAAACAAACGGGAACGGCACCCGAAGATTACGATTTAATAGTTTCGGGCGACCTTGGAAAATTAGGTTCGGATATATTGAAAGATTTAATGGTCTCAAAAGGATATCCCCTTGGGCAAAATTATATGGATTGCGGGCATTCAATATATAATAACGAACAAAAAACCTTTCAAGGCGGAAGTGGTGCAGGATGTTCGGCGTCGGTGTTAAATTCATACATATTGGACAAGGTGGAGTCGGGCGAGTTTAGTAAAGTGATATTTATGGCGACTGGAGCATTAATGAGTACCACAACCAACCAGCAGGGCGAAAGCATACCGTGTATAGCCCAAATTGTAGTATTTGAACACGAGGAGGAATAAAAATATGTTAATGGCATTATGGATGTATTGCAAAGTGTTTTTGGTAGGTGGTCTTATTTGTTTGATTGCTCAAATATTGATTATTCGTACAAAAATGACTCCCGCAAGAATTTTGGTCGTCTTTTTAATGGCAGGTGCTGTTTTGGGCGGGCTTGGGTTATATGGTTATATTGTTGAATGGGCGGGAGCGGGTGCTACAGTTCCAATAACCGGCTTTGGCTACAATATTTCCCGAGGTGCAATTGAGGGTGCAAACTCAGAAGGACTACTCGGTGCATTGTCTCATGGGCTTGCTTCAATTTCCGCCGGAGTCAGTGTTTCAATTGCTTTATCATATCTTGTAGCCCTTATTTTTAAACCAAAAACTAAAACTGAATAAAATAAAAAAAGTTGTTGTCAACCTCCATAAATATGTGGTACACTATTACCCGATGGAGGTTTTTTCTATGAAAAAAAGAATAAAACCATCACAAATTTACTAAAATTTTAATACAAAGGAGGGTTTTATGCTAAAAATTGAAGATTTATCTTTTAGTGTCACTGAAAATGGTGCAAAAAAAGATATTCTTAAACATATAAACTTAGAAATTGACGATAAAAAATTTGTCGTCGTAACGGGCCCAAATGGTAGCGGAAAAAGTACCCTTGCAAAAATAATTATGGGAATTCAAAAGCCTACTGCGGGCAAAATATATTTAGATGGCACCGATATTACCGATATGTCAATTACCGAAAGAGCAAATCTTGGAGTCGGGTTTGCCTTTCAGCAACCAGTAAAATTCAAGGGGTTAACGGTTAAGGACCTAATAGAAATCAGTGCGGGTGGAAGTGTGGATATTTCAACTGCTTGTAACTATTTAAGTGATGTTGGGCTTTGTGCTAGAGAGTATATTAATCGTCCATTAGACGATAAACTTTCGGGCGGAGAACTAAAAAGAATTGAGATTGCAATGCTTGAGGCCAGAAATTCAAAACTTAGCATTTTTGATGAACCAGAAGCCGGTATTGACCTTTGGAGTTTCAATAACTTAATTGGCGTTTTTAAGCGTATTCAACAAAAAAATATGAATACATTAATAATTTCGCATCAAGAACGCATAATTGAAATTGCAGACGAAGTGATTTTGCTAGTAAATGGTGAAATCAAAAAGATTGATAGCCCAAATGTGATTTTGAAAGAAATAAACGCAGTTGGTGCATGTAAAAGAATTGAAGGGGGTGACAAATAATGGAACTTGAAAAAGTAGACAAAGAGTTATTGCAGATTGTTGCCGACCTTCACGAAATACCACAAGGTGCATATAATATAAGGAAAAATGGAAAAAGTATTGGTCGAAACAGTTCGGCAAATATTGTAATTGAAACAAATGAAGAGGGTTCGGGAATAAACATTTTAATTGCTCCAAACACACAAAATGAAAGTGTGCATATCCCAGTTATTTTGTCGGAAAGCGGACTAACCGATGTTGTTAAAAACGACTTTTTTGTGGGAGACAATTCGTGTGTTACCATAGTTGCCGGATGTGGAATCCATAACGATGGCAAAAATGCTTCCGCACACAACGGTTTACATCGCTTCTTTATTGGTAAAAATTGTAATGTGACCTATATAGAAAAGCATTTTGGTGAAGGGTCGAACGAGTATAAGGAAATGAATCCCGAAACGCAGGTTGAAGTAGGTGAAAATTCATTATTTAAAATGGAAACCGTTCAAATTGGCGGTATCACAAAAACCAAACGCGTAACATCTTCGACACTTTCAACCAATGCAAAGTTGGAGATTAATGAAAAGATATTAACCGAGTTTAACCAAAATGCCCGAACGGAATTTACTTGTAACTTGGAGGGTAAAAATAGTTCGGCACACATAACTTCAAGAGCGGTGGCAAAGGGTAGTTCGGTTCAACATTTTAAGTCGGTTTTAAACGGCAAAAATGAGTGCTTTGGGCATACCGAATGCGACTGCATAATAATGGATAATGCAAATGTCTATGCTGACCCAGAAGTAAATGCATTTGACACGCTTGCGAGTTTGGTTCACGAAGCAGCGATAGGTAAAATTGCTGGAGAGCAAATAACAAAACTTATGACGCTTGGGCTAACCGAAAGCGAAGCACAAGAAAAAATAGTTAAAGGATTTTTGAGGTAAAAATTATGGATATTCAAAAAATTGTAGATGGTCAACGAGAATATTTCAATTCTCACCAAACGCTAAGTATAGATTTCAGGATGGCACAACTAAAAAAACTTGAAAAGAGTTTAAAAGAACATATGCCTGCCCTTTTGCAAGCCTTTTTGGACGACTTAAATAAGTGTGAGCAAGATGTTTATATGACTGAATTATTCATTGTAAAGTCAGAATTAAACTATTTGATGAAAAATTTGCATAAACTCACAAAAATTAGAAAAACAGGAACAGATTTAATCAATTTTTTCAGTACAGGTAGAATCGTTCCGGAGCCATATGGGGTAACGCTAATTGTAGCCCCTTGGAATTATCCTTTGCAATTATCTTTAGTTCCGCTAATAGGTGCTATGTCCGCTGGAAATACTGCAGTATTAAAATTGTCTTCTAGTGTTCCAACAATTTCAAGTGTAATTAAAGAGATTTTGGCTGTGTTTGATGAAAAGTATATTGCATGTGTTTGTGGAAACCGAAATGAAACAGATGGACTTTTTGACCAAAAGTATGATTTTGCATTCTTCACCGGTTCAGAAGATTCGGGTAAAATTTTGGCAGAAAAACTAAGCAAAAATTTGACACCTTGCGTTTTGGAACTTGGCGGAAAGTCTCCACTCATTGTGGACTTTGATGCAGATGTAGAACTTTCTGCAAAAAAATGTGTTTGGGGTAAATTTTTGAACGCTGGTCAAACTTGCATTGCTCCCGATTATTGCTTGGTTCACGAAACCATCAAAGAGCAGTTTTTGGAATGTGTAAAGAAAGAAATTAAAGAGCAATTTTATGTTGAAGAACTTTTAACACCAAATTTTGTAAAAATTGTTGATGAAAAGAAAAAGCAAAGAATTGAAAAGTTATTAGATGAAAAGAAAATTGTTGTTGGCGGAAAATTCGACGGCTTAACACTTGAGCCAACCGTTATGGATAATGTGTCTTTTGATGACCCAATTATGCAAGAAGAGATTTTTGCGCCAATTTTACCAATTATATCATTTACCACATTAACTGAAGAGATAGATCGCCTAAAAACAAAAAAACATCCACTTGCATTGTACTATTTTGGAAGCGACCTTAAAAAGCAAGAATATGTAATGCAAAATGCAATTTATGGCGGTGGGTGTATTAATGATTGTATTATGCATATTAGTGATAAGCATTTGCCTTTTGGTGGTGTTGGAAGTAGCGGAATGGGTTCATATCATGGTGAAAAAACCTTCAATACTTTCTCACACTTCAAAAGTGTCTTAGTTACAAATTCTAAAAAGGATTTAAAACTAAAGTATATGCCATATTCAAGAAAGAAACTAAAAACAATAAAGCGTTTTTGTAAGTAAAAACCATTCAAATTTTAAAACATAGAACTTATTATGCCTATGGTTGTACTAAAGGTTTATAAGCCTCTAATTTTTAAAATCAAACTTACTATGTGTCTATGGTTGCACTAAAGGTTTATAAGTCTTTAGTTTTTAAAATCAAACTTATTTTGTGTTGGTTTTGTATGATTGAGTTTTTAAACATCTTACAAATTTTAAAAGTCCGAACTTTATGTTTGGGCTTTTATTGCTTAGTTTAGGCTTATATAGAAATTGAAAAAACTATCGTACAAAAAATTAAAATAGTTACCGTGCTAAAATTGTTAGATAAAACATAAAATTTATTGGGTAATAAATAATGGTAAAGGTTGTGGGTAGTCAAAAAAATAACAGAATTATTGCGGTAAATTTTATAACTCGCCGTAAAATAATACGATTTTTTGCATCAATTATGGGGGTAACGGCGGTATTTGTTCTATGTATGAAGTTTTTGGTGACTCCCGTTATAATAAAAACAGGTAAAGCAAAAATTAACGAAATCAGTTTCAAGTCAATTAATTCGGCGGTAAAGGAAGTTATGGCGGGTTCGGTGTGTTATGATGATTTAATACATATAGTCACCGATGGTTCGGGCAAAATTGTATTATTGCAAGCAAATACCATAGTTATAAATTCACTTATACAAGAGGTGATAGAAAAAACCTACCAACAACTTTTTAGTGGCTTGCATTCGCCTCTCCAAATTCCACTGGGCTCATTTTCGGGTGTCCCCGCATTTGCTTCAAGCGGGCCTATTGTAGAAGTGGATATGGTTCCGTACGGGAGTGTGGTTTGCAATTTCTTAAGCAAATTTTCATCTTGTGGCATAAACCAAACATTGCATCAAATTTATGCAAGGGTTGAAACTTCGGTTTCGGCGGTTTTGCCAGTTAAAAAGATAAACGAGGCGGTACAAGAAGATATTTTGGTTGCCGAAAGTTTAATTATAGGAGAGGTTCCAGATACCTACTTAATGGCAGAAGATAAAAGCGACCTTCTAAATATGGCAGGCTAACCTAGTTTTTGTTGGCATTCCCTCTAATTTAGTTATTTTATTGGACTTTATTATAAATATTGACAAAACCTAAAAGTATATGTTATAATATATCAACAAAAAAAGGGGGTTACTGAAAATGGCTAACAAAGTACACATTGAAGGTTGTTTAGGAAATTACAATTTGGTCAACGAAGATGGTGACATTTTAGTTGGCGGTGTCTATTTGATGTGTGATTTTTCTAGCGGAGTTTCAATAATTAAGATAACCAAAGATTCACCATGCCAATTTATGAATGAAGAAGGTACAATTTATCCACAAGGCTATTATGATGCAGGGTATTGTGCATTTGGATATGCACCAGTTCAAGATGAGATTAATGGAATATGGAGATATGTAAATCCTGAAAAGCCAAATAAAGTACGAAAGAATGAAAATGGCGAACCTGTTGTAAACACCTTTTCTGAGGCTTATCCATATAGTTCTAACGGTTTAGCACTTGTAAAAACAGCAAAGGGTTACCAATATTTAGATATCGATGGTGGCTTACATGGTAGTTACAAAAAGGCGGAAGAGTATATTCGCGGATATGCATGGGTTGTGCCAAATGGTGAGACCTCGTGGAGAATAATAGACTCAATGGGTAAATTAAGCAAAAAGTCTTTTGATGAAGAGTTTAAGTCAATGCATTCAAATGCCAACCAAGTAGTAGAGGCTGTGATGGATGGCTTATTAAATAAACAATCGGATAAAGAAGGCACAAAAAACAAAAAGTCAAAGGAAGCATCGGCTACAATAAATGAGTTTTTGAATGACGAAGTTGAAGTTTACGACCTAGACGACGAAACCATATACAAAAATTATGAAAAGATAATAGCATACCTAAAGGGTAAAGGTGTGGATAGACCTGCAAGATACCAAGACGCTTTACTTTATGCAAAAGAAAGAAAGGAAGCATTCAGACACCAATTACTAGAAGCAGAAAGAGTATAAATAAGTAATTGAAAAGAAATTGAAGAAAGATTTCTTAAAAGACAACAAAAAACAATTTATATTAACCTTTGGTTCTCAGCATAAAAGTCTGAAAAGCAAATTTAATAACCAATAGTTAGCAACCAAATTTAAGGAAGTGGATACAATTTATATCTGCTTCCTTTTTTATTTCCGCTAGTATTTTTCTTTTTTGCATCTGTCTGTATCTACATTATCACATTTTTGTTCTTTTTAGTATTTGTTTTGTTTGTGTTAATGCCAGAACCTACATTTTTTATTCCTAGTAGTATCTACATTTTTATATTCAACTTAACCCTCGTTATTTGTAAATCAAATTCTTTGTTATTTAAAAGTGGATATAATAATTTAACAACCCTTCACTTTAAATGCCTTAAATTTATTCATCAAACTTAATTATCCAAAACTCAAAAAATTAGAACTCATGTAAACTCAATCTTTCCAAACTTAGCAATTTAAAATTCAAACCGCAAAAACTTCACTGTTTAAAGTTCGGCTTACAAAAACTATATCGCTTAAAATTTAACCACTCCAAACGCAACTGCTAAAAACTGGAATTTTCCTAGCGAACTATGATTTTTAACTTGAAAAAAGGTGATTGATGTGATATATTATCCTTTGATAAATTGATTAAGGAAATGAGTGATATGTATTTTTTAGACAATGCAAGCACAACAAGATGTTTTGAGTCAAGTGCCGAAATAATTAAGGATGCACTAATCAATGATTATTTTAATCCTTCCGCCAAATATGCCGAAGCGCTAAACACTCAAAAGGAACTTAATGAGTGCAGAAAGGTTTTATTAAATTCGGTAGGCGCAATAAACTATGATTGCTATTTTACAGGGTCAGCAACCGAAAGTAATAACCTTGTACTAAATACACTTATATCAAAGCATTATAAAAGTTTAATTTCGGGCGGAGAGCATTCTTCGGTTTATGAGCCAGCAAATGCAGATAAAAAGGATAATTTCAATATTGAGTTTCTATCATTAACGGCAGACGGAAGATTGGATATAGACGATTTTTCAAAACGGATGGATGGTGCGGTTGGGTTTGTATCGGTGATGCTAGTAAATAATGAAACAGGTAGTGTTAACGATATTAAGCAGATTGTAGAAATTGCAAAATCAATCAATCCTAAGGTTTTAGTTCATGTGGATGCCGTTCAAGGTTTTTGCAAGGTTCCAATTTTTATGGAAGAATGGGGAGTAGATTATTTAACACTTTCAAGCCATAAGGTTAATGGACCAAAAGGTGTGGGAGTTTTGGTAGTTCGTAAAAAATGCAAAGTCTTACCTCAAATATTGGGAGGCGGGCAAGAAAATGGCGTACGCAGTGGAACTGAAAACCTTCCTTGCGTTAAGGGGTTTATAAATTCGGTTAAGATTCACCAAGCCACACTTGAGGATGACTATAAAAAGGTTAAAGAATTTAAGGAGTTGTTTTGGGAACGCTTAACAAAAAGGGCAGAGGCAGAAAATATAATAGTTCACCTAAATGGTTCAATGGAAAATTCGTCGCCCTACATTTTAAGTGTGTCCTTTGTTGGTATTCGTGCAGAGATATTGTTGCATAGTTTAGAAAGATTTGGAATTTTAGTTGGAACGGGTTCGGCGTGCAATTCTCACCATAGTGGAAACCGAGTTTTAGAGGGATTAGGTAAAACAAAAGCAGAGGTAGAAGGCAATATTAGATTTTCATTTGAGCCAGAAAGCACAAATTACGACAGTGACTATATAACCACTAAGGTAATAGAGTGTGTAAAAGAAATAAAAAGAAAATAGGAAGATTGTAAAGCATTTATATTTTATTATGCGTTTATTATCACACAATCATTAAAGATTAAAAGTTAAAAGGAAATAGGTAGATGGAATTACAGACTATAATAGTAAGATATGGAGAAATATATTTAAAAGGTAAAAACCGTGGTTTTTTTGAAAAGGCATTAAAGACTAATATATCAAGAGTAATAGAGCCATTTGGTGCGGATATAGAAACCACCGCGGGTAGACTTATAATAACAAATTTTAAGCAAGCAGACCGACTAAGTTTGCAAAACAAACTTTCAAAAGTTGCAGGTGTATATTCATTGTCGCCGGCATTTGAGGTTGACGCGACACCCGAAAATATTTTAGAAATTGCACTACAAATTATGAAGAATAAAAGAGGAACATTTAGGGTTACAACCAAAAGGGCGGATAAAACCTTCCCAGTATCCTCAATGGACTTTTCTAAAGAGTTGGGCGGAAAGATTTTAAGTGAATATAAAGATTTGTCGGTGGACTTGCATAACCCTAATACCAATTTGGAGATAGATATTCGCGTAAACCATAAAGCATATGTTTTTACCGATGAAATATTTGGCGTTGGTGGAATGCCGGTCGGAACGGCGGGAAGTGGACTATTATTATTGTCTGGCGGAATAGATAGCCCAGTAGCGGGATATATGATGGCAAAGCGAGGACTTAAACTTACAGCATTGCATTTTGAAAGTTTTCCGTATACCTCGCCTCAAGCAAAAGAAAAGGCAATAGAACTTGCCACCGTATTGGCGGGTTATAACGGACGAACAAATTTGTATGTTTGTAATATAGCAAAAATTCAAGAGCAAATTCACGAAAATTGTCACCCAGATTATATGATTACCCTAGTTCGCCGATTTATGTTAAGAATAGCCGAAAGACTAGCAAGTGAGAAAAATATAGGCAGTTTAGTGAGCGGTGAAAGTTTAGCACAAGTAGCAAGTCAGACACTAGAGAGTATGACGACCATTGGTGCGGTACTTCAGTCCGGTAAGCCATTTTTTAAACCGCTTATAGGATTTGATAAAATTGAAACCATTTGCCTAGCCGAAAAGATAGGTAGTTACGATATTAGCATCCGCCCATACGACGATTGTTGCACAGTTTTCTTGCCAGATAGCCCAGTAATAAAACCAAAACTTCAAAAAGTGCTAGACCAAGAAGCCCGTTTAGATGTAGATGCATTAGTTGAAGAATGCTTCAATTCTATAGAACATATTGTAATCGATGGTTAACTTTTTCCCTCAACAAATACGGGGAGGTAATTAGCATAATTTAAGAGTTACACCCAATGTGGTTTGCAACTCTCCCCAATAAATACGGGAAGTGATTAGTATAATTTAAGAGTTGCACCCAAATGTGGTTTGCAACTCTCCCCAATAAATACGGGAAGTGATTAGCACAATTTAAGAGTTACACCAATAAGCGGTTTGCAACTCTCCCCAATAAATACGGGAAGTGATTAGCACAATTTAAGAGTTACACCAATAAGCGGTTCGCAACTCTCCTCAACAAATTCGGGGATGTGATTAACCCAATTTTAAAATCCTCCCCAAATGAGGATAAAAATTTCCCTTAATTAAAAAGATTTCAATACGATAGTTGTAGGGGGTGGATAATATCCGCCCCGCAAAGCCCGAACAATTCTGTTTGGGCTTTCTTTGTGCTTACTTAAAAATCACTCCAATAAACTGTTTGAGGTGAGGGGTGGTTGTTGTTTTATATTGTGGATATCAACTCCTGTGCTGACAATATTAAAAATAATTTTTAAAACTTTTTTGATTTGCACTAAGTTTAAAAATTTTGTTCGACCCATTTTGCTTACCAGTTAAAGGTCGAGGCGGAATAACAAAGGGTTTAACCAAACAATTCAAAATATTATGGCAATTTATTTGTAAAATTTGTTGTGTTTAGGTTATAATTAAATCAAAGTCTAACTTAGGAGAAAGTGTATGGAACATAAGGAGAAAGTGTATGGAACATAAATTGATTAATTTTCCAAACAAGTTTAAAGCGGTTATTTGTAATAAAGATTGCCGAATGGTTGCAGTGTCGTTGAGTATTTGTATTGGTGCTGAATTGGAACCTAAGGGAAAGTCGGGAATATCGCATTTGATAGAACGCTTAATTAGGTCGAATTTGTCGGCTAGTGTTTCGGAGTTCGGTGGAATTATTGAAACGAAAACTGATTTTGAACATATTGAATTTAATGTGTCTTGTCAATCAAGTGCATTAGAAAAGTGTTTAAAGGCACTTAGCGAATGCATTTTTGACTTTTTCCCAAAGCAGGCAAGTTTGGATAGAGAAATTTTTAAAATTACACAAGAGATTGAAAAGGAAAGTTTTAATCCAACGGCGTTGTTAAACAATCTTACTCAAAAATATATTTATAAAGGGACTAATCTATCCACAACGGTTTTAGGTAATGCAAAGACTTTGCAAACCATAACCCTTGAGGATGTTCGTGCATTTTTACATGATTGTTTACTTCCAGAAAATGTTTTGCTTTCCATAGTTGGTGAATTAACTTTACAAAAAAATGAAAATGGAGAAAATTTAACAACTGCTGAGGCTTTTGATAAGGTTCAGTCGTTTATAAATCAATATTTTTATATTAGAATAATGGAAAAGAATGGTCGAAGGAGACCGCGTTCCACACCGCCAGTTGCTTTGCAAAGTCCGGTATTTATTTCAAAAAATAAACCACTAAACCAAACAAGGTTTCAAATCAGTTTTCCAACGGCACCACACGAATCTGCAGGGTATAAGTATTCTAAAATTTTTGAAATGTATTTAAATTTATACCTAAGAATGGAATTAAAAATGGTTTCGGGAGTGTATGGGGTGGATGTTGTTGTTCGCCAGTTTAAAAACAATAGCCATATTTCTATTACCTTTGCTGTAGATAGTGCGGTGGCTGAAGATGTTTATCATTGCGTGGTTAAGTCACTTAAAAAACTTAAAAGTGAACAGATTACGCGTCAAGAGTTTAATATAATGCTGGATAAATATAAAACCGAGGTTGCACTTCAGCATACCACACCTCAAACAATTGCTGTGAGGTATAACAAGATGTTGTTTTTAAAGGATGAACTTTTCAATTTGGATAACGAATTACAGCAAATTTCCTCCTTGAGTTACGATAATTTTAATATTACTTGCGTAAAAACACTGGATTTTAATTCGGTATTGGTAGTTGCGATAGGAAAAATTGATAAAGAGTTTAATCCCTTTTTAGAGATTGGAGGATAAAATAATAATGAAGAAGAAAGAAATTATAGTAGAGTATGAAAATGGTTTAAGGCTTATTTTTAAAAAGAAGGAGACAAACAAGGTTAAGGCCTCGCTTGATATTTTGGTACTAACTGGTAGCGAAAATGAAAGTAGTCCAAAAGGATTGGCACATTTATTGGAGCATTCAATGTTTAAAGGAACAAAAGACTATTCCCAAGAGGAACTTAGTGTTGAGTTTGATAAAATTTGTGCAAACACCAATGCTAGCACCTCAAACGAATTTACAACTTATAAGGCACACTTCCCAAAATTTAATGTAAAACGCGTGTTTGAGTTGTTTTCGTCAATGTTTTTTGACAGCGTCTTTGATGAAAAGGGACTAGAAAAAGAAAAACAAATAATAATTGAAGAAATTAAAATGTGTAATGACAATCCACCTCATTTTGCATTTGATAAACTTATGGAAAGTATGTTTAGCAATACTCCAATGGGGTATGATATTGCCGGTGTACCTGAATTATTAACAAAGGTTACAAGAGAAGAACTTATAAACTTTAGAAATTCACATTACATCCCACAAAACACAATTATTTCGGTAATAGGTGATTTTGATATTGAAGAGATTAAGTCGTTGGTTCAAACATATTTTTCAGAGCGGTTTAAAGAAATTGACGGCAACGAATCTTTTGTAAAAACCTATCTTCCAAACATAAAGCGTGCAACCAACACGGTGATTAACACCAAAGATTTATTTCAATCAAATGTTATGATGGGATTATACACTATGGATGCATTAAACCCAAATCGCCGAAGATTTTCGCTTATGGCATTTATTTTGGGTGGAAGTATGAGTTCAAGGCTTTTTAAAAAACTTAGAAATGAAATGTCTCTTTGCTATAGTATTTATACCGATAAGTATTATTACAAAAACAATGGGTTTATGCTTATAGACTTTGCAACATCTAAAAAGAACCGTGATATTGCAATAGATGCGGTAAAAAAGGAATTGCAAAATGTTTTAGATAACGGCATAACCGACGAGGAGTTTGAAACCGCAAAAAGCGTTTTAGTGAATAGTTTTTTAATGCAACAAGACGATATTTATATAAATTTATCTTATTTTGCATATACAGGTAAGGTTGAGGATACAGACGAGATTTTAGCCGACTTAAAATCAATGACAAAAGCCGAGTGCGAAAGCGTTTTTCGGGAGGTCGTTAATTTAGACGAATTGCATATATCAATCGTAGAATAAACTTTTTTGTATATCAATTTTAGAATATAGTTATTTTTAGCGTTCAGAAAAATGTTCGGTGCTAAAAAAGATTTGAAGTTAGTATATGATAATACTCAGAGAAACAATTAAATTTTAGTATATAAATTTATTTGCAAATTTGCCAATATTTATGGTAAAATTAATAGGAAAAATATTTAGATTAAGTAGGAGTGGTGTCGTTTAAGTGTATTTTAATTCAAGAAAGGTAAAAAAAGAAATTAAATGGAAGGGGATAGTGGTAGCGGGTATATTATCCCTCATTACACTTTTAACTTTTTTTTCGGGTTTGCATAAAATAACCAATTTTATTTTAGGCATTTTTGGATTGATGTTTTATCCTATGATGATTTTAGGGATACTAATAAGTATTGCATATTCGCTTAATATGAGATTTTCTATGTCAAACAAAAATTTGGCATACATTATAGGTGTAACAATAAGTTTGGCGATGTTGTTGCATACGGCATTTTTGATTGATTTCGCAAAAACAGACGGAATCAAATTTTCTAATTATTTTAGCCTTTTAAAAAGTGTTGTCACATATCAGTCAGGGGTAACCGTAGGCGGAGTGATTCTTAGCATATTCACTTATCCAATTATGTGTTTACTTAGTGGTGTTGGTGCATGTATTATGTTTGGCATAGTACTAGTTATTTTTGTTGCCATAACCGCCGATTATTATCTAAATATTAAAAGTATGGATAGAAGAAAAATCAAAGCAACGGCAAACACTAGGTATGTCGATGACGAAAAAACTGCCAAGACGGATACAATCGGTGGACTTTTAGAAGATTCATCTAAAGTAAATACAGGTGCTGACAATGGGCAAGAAGATGACATGGAGTCTGAACCCTTTAACTTTGATGGTGGATACACTTCAGGTGATAAAAATGGGTATAATGATATAACAGAAAATTCATCGCCTCAAAATGCGGTTCCAATTACCGACCCTTATACATATAAAAAACCATCCACACCTTATGTATACACTAAGGATGAAAATGGCGTTTATGTGTATTCGCCTAAAGAGGATGTTGAGCAAGGTTACGAAACAAATGGTGACGATGTAGACAATACAGAAGACGAAGGATATATAATAGGTGATGATTATTCGGAAAATGATGACGAATATCCAACCGACGATGATCCAATTATAGATGACTCCGATGGTACTACACCGGATTGGATAACGAAGATAATAGGACAACCTACAGAAGAAATTGATGACACTTCTAAAACAGGCACGATTGACGGTTTAGGAAGAGGACGAGGTCGTGACCGTTTCGGTGGTGGCGTGGGTGATCCGTTCACTCCGTTTAGTTCAACAGGCATGGAAAATGGTACTGACGATCAAGAAACTCTTGGAAACCCTATAGATAAATTCTTTGGCTCAAAGCCTAAAGCAGGACCTGAGCAAATCCCTATAGGCATTAATATTGGCAAACCGACAAAATACAAGCCTCAAACAGATAAAGCATATTGTCCACCTCCTACATCAATACTTGAATATCGTTCGGATGACGAAAGTACATATGGTGGCGATTTTGAGCAGAAAAGTACTGCGCTAGAGCAAGTTTTGAGTAGTTTTAATGTAGATGCAAAAGTGATAGGTGTTGTAAGAGGTCCTAATGTAACCCAGTATGAATTAAGTATGCCGTATGGAACAAGTGTTAGAAAAATATTATCTTACGATAGCGATATTTCGGCAGCACTTAGAAGCAAAGGCGGTGTCAGAATAGAGGCTCCAATCCCAGGGAAGAATGCCGTTGGTGTAGAAGTTGCAAATGATAAACGGAGCACGGTTGGACTTCGTGAAATGCTTGAAAGTAAAGAATTTCAAACTTCTAGCGTAAACCTTCCTGTTGCACTTGGTAAGAGTATCACTGGCGAAGTGGTGGTTAAGTCACTTCCAAAACTTGTTCATATGCTTATTGCCGGTTCAACCGGTTCGGGTAAATCTGTATTTTTGCATAGTTTGATTTTAAGTTTAATGTACAAATGTTCACCATCACAATTGCGGTTTATTATGATTGACCCAAAGCGAGTTGAATTTTCGTGCTACAATGGTATGCCTCATATGATGATACCAAATGCCGTCTGTGATTGTGACAAAGCAATAAATGCATTGGGTTGGGCGGTTAAAGAAATGGATAGGCGTTTTAAGAAGTTGCAACAATATGGTTTCCAAAATATTCAAGACTTTAACCATTCTAAATGTGTAACCGAAACACATGAAGAACAAATGATACCATATCTAGTAATTGTGATAGATGAACTTGCAGATTTGATGATGGTCGGGAAAAAAGATGTAGAAGAAAAGATTGCAAGACTTGCTCAACTAGGTCGTGCTAGTGGTATACATATGATGATTGCAACCCAAAGACCATCTGCCGATATAATCACCGGAACCATTAAAAACAATTTACCAACAAGAGTTGCGTTGTCGCTTGGTAGTTCGGTGGATTCTAGGGTTATTCTAGATGAAACGGGTGCTGAAAAACTTTTAGGTTATGGGGATATGTTGGTTTCGGCTCAAGATTCAAATGTTACTGTAAGACTTCAAGGTGGTTATATGAGTATGGATGAGGTTAAAAAGGTGGTAGAGTATATAAAAGACCACAACGAAATAAATTTTGACGATGACCTTGAAAGAGAAATTTTAACCGACCCAAAACAAGAAGGTAAATCAGCAATAGATACAACGGGTGGATATGACCCTGAAAATCCCGACCAAGACGAATTGCTCCCATCAGCCTTAAAACTTTGCATTCAATCCGGCGGAGCATCAATTAATATGGTTCAAAGAAGATTTAGGGTTGGCTATTCACGAGCCGCACGAATTATAGACCAGATGGAACTTGCAGGATATATTTCACCGGGTAAAGGAAGTAAACTCCGAACCGTTCATATGTCAATGGAAGAATTTAATGAAAAGTTTGGCGATAATGTCAATTAGAGGAAAAATCTATGAAAAAAGAAGTTAGTTTAAAGGGTATGCAAATTGGTGTAATATCATTAGGATGCGACAAAAACCGAATTGATACCGAAAATATGATGACTTATTTACAATCGGAGGGAGTTTCCTTCACGGGTGACCCTTCGGAGGCGGATATTATAATTATTAATACTTGTGCGTTCATTCAGTCTAGTAGGGATGAATCTTATAGAACAATTGATGAAATGACAAATTACCGAACAAATGGAAGGTGTATTTGCTTAATTGTAACCGGTTGTTTTCCTCAAATTAGGTTGAAAGATTTGAGAAACGATTTTCCTGAGGTGGATATATTCCTTGGAACTAATGATTATAAGCAGATTGTAGAAATCACTAAAGAGTTTTTGCAAAATCCCGAAAAAGGTGATATTGTAAAGGTTGATGAAAATTATAATGTAGATTCGGTTGAAGAGGGAAGAGTTGTTACAACTCCAAACTTTTATGCATATTTAAAGATAGCCGATGGTTGCGACAACTTTTGCTCATATTGTTTAATTCCTTACATTCGTGGAAGATTCAGGTCAAGAAAAATTGAAAGTATAATTGCAGAAGCCAAAGACCTAGTAAAAAATGGTGCAAAAGAAATTATTCTTGTTGCCCAAGATGTGTCTAAGTATGGTGAAGATTTATATAAAGAAAATAGGCTTGCAAAACTTATTCAACGATTGAGTGAAATTAAAGAATTAAAGTGGATTAGATTATTGTATTGTTATCCTGAGCATTTAACCGATGAGGTTATTAATGAAATAAAAACCAATCCTAAAGTGTGCAAATATATAGATATTCCATTCCAGCATTGCAATAATGAAATTTTAAAAATAATGAATCGAAAAGTTCAAAAGGGAGACCTTGTAAGAACTTTGGAATTGTTACGAAAAGACAATTCCGATATTGCAATCCGAAGTACTTTTATTTTAGGGTTCCCGGGTGAAACTAAAAAAGAGTTTAATGAATTGTTGGATTTTATAAAAGAATACAAGATGCCAAATGTCGGATTTTTTACCTACTCAAGAGAGGATGGAACGGTTGCTGCACGGCTTGATAATCAAGTTGATGAGGTTACCAAAAAGCGAAGATTATTGAAGGCTGTTAAGGTTCAAAAACAAATAGTAAAAGAGTATAACCGTTCACTTATAGGCAAAACAATAAAGGTATTGTATGAAGGTGTTGACCTTGAAAGTGGTCGAGATATTGCCCGAAGCGAATATCAATCCCCTGATGTAGACACAATAATTTATATCACAAATGCCGGAAGATTAAAACCGGGCGAATTTTATATGGCAACAATTGATAAAGCAAAAGGATACGATTTATTTGCCCACATAGAAGAAAACGAACAAAGAGGAAACCGTAATGAAGAAAATTAATAAAAACATTCCAAATATTTTATCACTTTCAAGAATAGTATTAACACCAATCGTAATTGCATTGTTTTTAATTCCAAATGGAATTTGTAAACTTTTAGCATTTGTAGTGTATTTACTTGCATCATCAACCGATTGGTTAGATGGATACCTTGCAAGAAAATACAATTTAATTAGTGATATGGGAAAACTTTTAGATGCGGCTGCTGATAAATTTTTACAAACCTCTGCACTTATTTTGGTACTTCTATCCGAGTATAATGTAATAGGATTATGGATATCAATCATTATAATGTTAGTATTTTTATTAAGAGATTCGTGGATGAGCACCATAAGGCAGTTGTCCGCATCAAAGGGATTAATAATATCTGCTGATGTTTGGGGTAAAATCAAATCAATTCTTATGGATATTTCATTAGGCGCATTGTTTTTATATTCCGCATTATGTGGAATGCTAAAAAATGGACAAAATACTTTGCTTTTTAGTGATGTCACCCTTGAATATCTTGGTTGTTTTGGAATAGTGTTGCTTTCAATTGCGGGTGTATTCAGTATACTTTCTTGCGTAAATTATACAAGACGGGCTTGGGCACATTTGGTTGGAACAAAAGAAGTTGAAAATTCAAACGAGGTTCAACTAGAGATTGAATTAGATAAAAATATTGAGGAAGAAAATAATTCGCAAAAATAATTTTCAATTTATGTTGAAATGGAATTGGTTATAGGATATAATTTAATCAGTTGGTGTGTATCGCACATTTGGACAATAAAAAAATGTATCCAATTAATCAAAAAGGTAGCATAGTCCAATAATAAAACTATTTAGTAGAGGGGAAAAATATGGCAAAAGAAAACGAAAAGAATTTAACAAAAGAAGACAAATTAAAAGCATTAGAGCAAATTATTGCATCTATTGAAAAACAACATGGCAAGGGTTCAATTATGAGACTTGGCGAACAATCTGTTCAACCAATTGATGTTATTTCTACCGGTTGTTTAACTTTAGACCTTGCATTGGGAATAGGTGGTATTCCTCGTGGAAGAATTGTAGAAATATATGGACCAGAATCTTCAGGTAAAACTACTGTTTCACTTCATATAATTGCAGAAGCCCAAAAGGCAGGTGGCACATGTGCATTTATAGATGCCGAACATGCTTTAGACCCAACATACGCCGCAAGACTTGGTGTAGACCTTCAAAATCTTTATGTTTCACAACCAGACAACGGAGAGCAAGGGCTTGAAATTGCTGAAGAACTTGTAAGAAGTGGGGCATTAGATGTTGTTGTTATAGACTCCGTTGCAGCACTTACCCCAAAGGCAGAAATTGACGGGGAAATGGGTGATAACCATATAGGCCTTCAAGCAAGACTTATGAGCCAAGCACTTCGTAAACTTGCAGGTATTACAAACAAAACAAAAACTTGTGTTGTATTTATTAACCAATTGCGTGAAAAGGTCGGCGTTATGTTTGGTTCACCAGAAACCACACCTGGGGGAAAGGCACTTAAGTTCTATGCAAGTATTCGTTTGGATGTTCGAAAAATTGATACACTTAAAGATGGTTCGGACAGTGTAGGAAACAGAACTCGTGTAAAGGTTGTAAAAAACAAACTCGCACCTCCATTCAAAACTGCAGAATTTGATATTATTTACGGCGCAGGCATAAGTCAAGAAGGTTGTGTTTTGGATATGGCTACTGAAATGGGTTATATTGAAAAGAGCGGTTCATGGTTTGCGTATAATGGCGAAAAGATAGGTCAAGGCAGAGAAAATGCAAGAAATTACCTATTAAACAACCCCGAGATATTAAACGATTTAATTGCAAAATGCAAAGGGCAAACGGAAGATGTTTCCGAAACAAAAACTGAAAGCGATTCAACAGAAGAGTAAAAAGGTCGCTTAAATGCTTGACCCACGGTCAATAAATGATTATAATTATAAGGTAAGATTAATTTAAGGTAGGGCAAAATGGAAAATTTTAGCAAAACAAAAACTATTGTTCTTTACTGCATTTTCGCACTAGTATTTGCGGTATTTACAATTTTTACTTTTGTACCAATGCAATTTGGCGCAAAGGACTTTTTGTCATCATTCGGTGCTATTCGTAAAACCAGCGAAATCGGTGACAGCATTAGTGCAATATACAATTTTACTGAGAGTGAGGCAACCAATTTAGATAAGTCTATCAAAATGATTGGTGACCTTCTTGAAGAAAAATATGGAGCAAATACCGTCAATGTTTCAAAATTTGGCAATTCCCAACTTAAAGTTGAAGTTGCTAAACCTTTAGAACAGTCAACAGCAAGCGAACTTGAAACATTTTTCACAACACTTGCAGGTGGGCGTTTAGAGTTTAGAAACAATAAAAGTGCCACCGTTGTAAAAGATGACGAACATCAAGATTTAATAGTTATTGATGGTTGGACAGAAATGAAATCAGTTTCAACTACAAACTACAAAGGTCAATATGGCATCACCGTAGAATTTACAAAGAGCGGTAAAGATAAGTTTATGCAAATGGCAGGGCAAACTTGCTATATGTTTATTGATGGTGAGGCTTTCCCAAGTTCAAATTACAATTCGGTAGATGTTACCAGCGAACAAACTTCTTTTACTTTCTGGTTACAAGATTCGCTAGATTCTGCAAATTATTATTATGAAGCCTTTAGATGTGGGTTAATTCCTATCAATTTGGACTCTGAAGATATTGAAATTGTTTATACAAATGCAAACAGCACAGCAAATCTTGTTGCATTCATTTCCGTTTTAGCAATTTTAGTAATACTTGCAGTATTCACCATTATAAAGTTTAGGGTTGCAGGATTATTGTTCTCGCTAAGTATTCTTTTAGGTGACTATGTTTTGTTGTTCTCAATACAATTAATGCCTTGGGCATCGGTTGGTGTTGCCGGAGTTATAACAATAGGTATTGTTCAAATCATTCAATTCGCTTTAACTATTGCACAACTTAGCCAGTTTAAAACCGAATACAGTTTAGGTAAATCTTTAGTTACATCAATTGAGGATTCATTTAATAAATTTAGATGGGTAGAACTTGATGTATGTGCAATAATGTTCATTGCGGGATTATCTTTTGCATGTTTAGGACAACTAGAAATTACTGTTATTGGAACAATTTTTGCTTTATCATCAGTTATAACCGCATTGGTAAATATTCTTCTTGCAAGATATTTAATACAATTAAGTTTTGCATTTGGTGAAAAGAAACCTCAAATTTATGCATTACCACAAAGGGAGGAAACTGTAAATGAATAAATTGTTTAGTTCTCCAAAAACATTGTTAAAATTTATGTTGCTATTCAGTGCTACAATTTTGGCACTAGGTGTAATTTTTGTTTGTGTGTTTGGTTTTAATAAATCTTATCAATTTGGTGACCAATACGAAGTTTGCATTGATTATATTGATGCAAATAGAACCGATAGTTACATCAAAAATATTTCTGAAGTTATTGAAAAAAATGATGGGGAAGTTACCCATTCAACCAATGGTGAAAAGGAATATTTATACACCCTTAGTGTTGAGTTTAAATCAAACTCAACCGATATTGCTACAGTAAAACAAACTTTAGTAGAAATGTTTGATGGTGAAGTTGTTGCCGACCACATTTCAGTAAATAAATTATCAAAAACATACTTCACAAAAAATTTAGTTTGGTTGATTTTACCATTCGCAATAGCACTTGTAGGACTATTTGTGTATGGATTGCTTAGAAGAAATTACATTTATGGCTTTGCATTGATGATAGCATTTGCAGGAACTATTCTTTTAGGATTGTCACTTTTTGCAGTAACTCGAACCCAAATAAGTGTTGCAAGCATAGGGGTACTTTCGGCTTGTGCAATTCTTGGAGTGGTTGCGTTTATATATTATACTTCAACCAGTTTTATGAACAAGGCAAGTGTTCATGGCGAGAAAGAAAAATTAGTTAATTTATATGTAAAGTCAATTAATTCATCATTATGGACAATTTTGGTTCCAGTTTCATTACTAGTTCTAACTTGCATTGCATTTATGTTTACATTCAATGCAACATTAGTACAATTTGGACTTGCAGGTATAATTAGTGCATTTGCTGGTTGCTGGAGTTCGGTATTTTTAAGTGGAGCCTTCTATTTCACAATAAAAGAAGATGAAAAGGTTGCACCTAAAATAATCAAAACAAAATAAAGGAAAAGGTAAATAAAATACATTATGCTATATGAAGAGAAGGTTAAAAACATATTGAGGAAACGAGGGGTTTCAACGGAAGAAGAAATCCAAAATTTTCTCAATCCTTCTTTATCAGGGCTTCACGACCCTAAGTTGTTAAATGGAATGAGCGAAGCCGGTAATCGCATTTTGCAAGCGATTGAAGAAAAACAAACTGTATTAATTTATGGTGATTATGATGCTGACGGAATTTGTTCTGTCAGTATGCTTTTTTTATTTCTAAAAACTAAAGGCATAGAGCCTATTGCTTTTATTCCGAATCGGCATACCGATGGTTATGGTTTAAGCGAAGAAACTGTAGAATATATTGCAAGCACCTATTTTCCGGATTTGGTAATTACGGTGGATACTGGAATTTCCGCTAAAAATGAAGTAGAAATGCTAAAGGACTGTGGTATAGATGTTATTGTAACTGACCACCACGAGCCTCCTGAAGTTTTGCCCGATTGCATTATTGTAGACCCAAAATGTAGCGGTCAAAAATACCCATTCAATGGATTGTGTGGTGCAGGTGTCGTGTTTAAAGTTATACAATATTTAGGCGGGCTTGAAGAGGCACTAAAATATATCGACATTTGTGCAATTTCCACAATTGGTGATATTGTTCCGCTTATAGATGAAAATCGAATTTTAACCAAATTTGGACTAGATAAAATCAATGGCGATTCCCCTAGGCCATCTATTGATTTTTTC
The DNA here is from genome assembly GCA_964432825.1 of uncultured Lachnospiraceae bacterium. Taxonomy (GTDB): domain Bacteria; phylum Bacillota; class Clostridia; order Christensenellales; family UBA1242; genus UMGS1908. The sequence continues at coordinate 21,933 of CAYSOX010000007.1, read as the reverse complement.
AAAAAGCATATCAAAATGGCAAAAATTGATAGCACCGATATTGCCTTTAAGTTGGTTCCACGGCTTAATGCATCGGGAAGAATGGATAGCGCATTTAAAGGGTTTGAGTTTTTGATAAGCGAAAATGCGGATGAAATTGCTGAAAAATACGCATCAATTGAAGCGGATAACAATGAAAGACTTCGCCAGTCACAAGAAATTCAAGAAGAAATAAACAAACAATTGGTTGGCATAGATTTAAATTCTGAACCTGCGATTTTTGTGAAGAGTGACAACATAAATTTAGGACTTATTGGTATTATAGCGTCCAAACTATGCGGGCAATACAATCGCCCGGTTTTTGTATTCACGCTTGACGAAAGTGGCAATTTTAAAGCCTCAATCAGAAGTATTGAGGGTATAAATGTGTTTGAACTATTGGATAAATATCGTGCAGATTTAATTGATGTCGGCGGGCATAGTTTAGCGGGCGGGCTTACAATTTCGCCTGAAAATTACGACAACTTTAAAAAGCAAATTCAATCAGACATTAAAGAAATATATGACAAATTAGAGGTTGCCACCGAAATAAACTATGATGAAGAAATTACCGAACAAGATTTAAATTTAAATTTTGCACAAGCAATCGCAACGCTAGAGCCTTTTGGTTTCTGTAATCCAAAGCCTACACTTTTATTAAAAACTCAAAATGCAAAAATTGAGCCTATGAAAAGTTTTCGCCATTTTAGAATTGTTACCCCTAAAAAGAAAGAAATTATTGCTTTTTATGGTGAAAAATACAAATCTATCTTTGAAATGAATACCACTAAAAAGATATATTTAAATTTAGAAGTAGACACATATTTTAAATGCACAAAAGCAAAGGCAACTTTGGTTGATATAGCCGTTGACCCTATAGAAATTGCAAACAAAAGCGAAGAAATAAATGTTAAAAAAATGGAAATGGTTTTTAATAGTATAATTTCGGGAGAGTGTAATTATATTAAAAAGTTTGATTCATTAACCGAAGTAGAAAAATACTTAAACTATAAAAGCGGAACTTTAGTTGTAACTGAAGACTTTAAAAAGGCTGAAGAATTATCAAAAAAATACAACCTTAAACTATCCACAATTCCAATAAACAATGGTAGAAGTATGGTATTGTACAACCCAACATCTTGTATTAATTATACAAATTATATCCAATATAAAAACATTATTTTCGCGGATTCAAATTTGGGTGATTCACAATTTGGTGAAATTAAGGCAAACACTTTTATTTACAACAAGTGTTGCAAAATTGAGGTCGATAAATCAAGAGAGACTTTTGCAAAATATTATAAGTTGGTAATGCAACGGGTTCCAAATTCTGGTAATGATATAATTGAAATTGCCAAGAAAATAAAAGCAAATTACGAGGACATAAGTTTAACGCAATTAGCATTTACAATTTTTGTGTGTGCAGAACTTGGCTTCATAGGATATAGGCGAAGTGATATAATAGAACTTTTGACGGTCGCTAAAAAAGGAAAAACAAACTTGCAATCATCTAAGTTTTTCAATTTTTTGTAGGAGGAAAATTTAATGATAAATGAAGTAGAAGTTTTTAAATTTGAAATTCATAAAAGGTTTAAAGCCAAAGATGAAGAGTTAATTTTGAGGGCTTTAGATTTTGCTATAGAAAAACATAAAGACCAAAAAAGGGATACCGGCGAGCCTTATATAATTCATCCAATCGCAGTAGCAGACATTTTATTGCAATACGGTTTGGATGCAAGGGCTATCAGTGCTGCACTTTTGCACGATGTGGTTGAAGATTCTGGTGTGACTCCAGAAGAACTTAAAGTTCTTTTTGGCGAAGAAGTGTCTGAACTAGTAAATGGAGTAAGCCGTGTTAAAACATTAAGATATAAAAGCAGTGCAAACGAAAATGATGAATCCCTACGTAAAATGTTTCTTGCAATGGCAAAGGATATTCGAGTTATATTTATCAAACTTGCCGACCGTTTACATAATATGCGGACATTGGACAGCGTATCTAAAGAACATCAAATTAGAAAATCTATGGACACCCGTGACATATATATTCCGATAGCGGAAAGATTAGGTCTTAGCACCATCAAGGGTGAGTTAGAAGATTTAGTTTTTAAATATTTATATCCTGAAGAACACGAGAGAATATCTGGACTTTTAGAAAAGGTGTTTGCAAAACATCAAAAGGACTTAGATACAATAGGTGAAGAACTAAAAGATGTTTTAAAAGATTTGCATATTAAAGGCGAAGTAAAGAGTAGGTTTAAGCGAAAATATAGTATATACAAAAAACAATTATCAAAAGGAATTGAGCAAATTTATGATATCCTAGCACTTAGGATTTTGGTAAATGATATTAAGGATTGTTATGTGCTATTGGGTGAGGTTCATAACCGTTGGAAACCTGTTCCGGGGCGTATTAAGGATTATATCGCTGCACCTAAGCCAAACGGATATCAGTCCTTGCATACCACACTTTTGACTGAGTCTGGGCTTCCTTTTGAAGTTCAAATAAGAACTTATGAAATGCATAAGGTTTGTGAATATGGTATTGCAGCCCATTGGATGTATAAAGCAAAAACCAGCAAGGTGACCGATTTGGACAAAAAGTTAACCTTTCTTCGTCAAATGATTGAAGAAAATGCCGAAACATTGGATACAACAACTTTCTTAAGTATTGCAAAATCGGACTTTTACGCAAATGATATATTTGTATTTACGCCAAAAAATAAAGTTATAGAATTAACCGAAAAGTCAACCCCTATTGATTTTGCATATGCTTTGCATACCGATATTGGAAACACTTGTGTTGGTGCGAAGGTTAATGGAAAAATGGTTCCGCTTTCATACAAACTAACCACAGGTGACACTGTAGAAATTGTAACCTCCCAAAATAGTAAAGGGCCTAGCAGAGACTGGCTAAAAATTGCACAAACCTCATCGGCTAGAAACAAAATACGAACATTCTTTAAAAAAGAGACAAAAGAGGACAATGTTAAAATTGGTCGTGAAATGCTAGAATTAGAGGCGAAGCGAAAGGGTACAACGCTTCAAGAACTTACAAAAGACGAGTCGATAGTTCAAAAAATTATGCAATTCCATAACTTTTTATCTTTTGACGATGTTTGTGCTGCAGTCGGTTATGCAGGGGTCACTGCAACCCATATTGTTAACCAATTAATTAGTGAAATTAAATCACAAGAACGCAAAAAATACAAAGAAACAAACGGGTTAGGTAAAATCAAAGCCACATCCGATTGCGGTGTTACTGTAAAAGGTGTGGAAGGGCTTCCAATTAGACTTGCAGGTTGTTGCAATCCAATTCCTCCAGACAATATTTTAGGATTTGTATCCATAGGGAAGGGAATTGTTGTTCATAGGGCGGATTGTTCAAATATTAGAGCCTTACATTCAAATGGTGACCGCCTTGTAAAGGTAATGTGGCGAGATTATGAAACAAAATGGTATTCTGCAATACTTCAAATTAAGGCACTCGATTCACCAAATTTACTAGCCAAAGTTACTGGGGAATTAGGTTCAATGAAAAATGTGTCGCTTACCGCGGTTAATGCAAAAGCAACAAACTCAATTGCAACAATAACCTTAACTGTAACAATTAAAGACAATTCCCAAATAACCGATATAATTAATAAACTCTCGCAAATTAGCGGAGTAAAAAATGTGTTTAGAAAATAAAAAAGTTTATTAAAACTCTTTACAAATTAGAAATATTATGTTATTATATTAAATGTACTTTAGTCTAAGTTTCGCGAGGTTACTCTGACGGCTACTTGGATTTTAGTGAAAATTATATAAGGAGTAAAACAATGGAAAAAGAAGTTAAGAACAAGATTATTGCTGATTATCAAAGAAAAGAAGGAGATACAGGTTCTCCAGAAGTTCAAATCGCACTTTTAACTGAAAGAATCAATCACTTAACCGAACACCTTAAGACCCATCCAAAAGACAACCACTCAAGAAGAGGATTGTTACAATTGGTAGGTAAAAGAAGAGGCTTGCTTGATTATTACAAATCAACAAATCTTGAAGGTTATCGTGCATTGATTGAAAGACTTGAAATCAGAAAGTAATTATTTTTGAAGGGGTGGACGGTTTTTCCGTTCGCCTTTTTTGAAGTAAATAAATTAAATTAATAAAAGGAGAAAATTTTATGGACGATTTTCGTTTCGTTTTAAACTTAGACGGCAAAGAACTCATTGTTGAAAGTGGAAAGTATGCTGGACTTGCAAACGGTAGTTGTATTGTAAGTGTTGGCGAAAGTTCGGTAATGGTAAATGTTACCATGAGCAAAGCCCCACGCGCAGGAATGGATTTCTTTCCTTTGGGCGTAGATTTTGAAGAAAAAATGTATTCAGTAGGTAAGATTCCTGGTGGCTTTAAAAAGAGAGAGGGTAGGGGTAGCGACAAGGCTATTTTAATATCAAGATTAATTGATAGACCGCTAAGACCATTATTCCCAAAGGGCTTTTATAATGATGTAGCCGTTGTTGCAACACCACTAAGTGTTGACAATGTATTTCCAACAGAAGTTCTTGCTATGATTGGTTCATCTGTTGCTCTTTCAATTTCAGATATTCCATTTGCAGGACCTACAGGCTCAGTAGTTGTGGGTATGATTGATGGAAAATTTGTTTTAAACCCATCAAGTGCAGAGCAAGAAATCAGCGATATGCATTTAACAGTATCTGGAACAAAGGATGCTATTATGATGGTAGAAGCAGGTGCAAATGAAGTGAGTGAAGCAACTATGCTTGATGCTATTATGTTTGCACATGAATATATTAAACAAGAAATTGCTTTTATTGAAGAGATTGTACAAAAAATTGGCAAACCAAAAGCACAAATTGAATACTATTCAGTTCCGGAGGAAATTGAAAATACGGTTCGCGAGTATTCATACAACGCATTAAAAGAGGCATTAACCCCTACAACCGACAAAGCAACTCGCCAAAATGCTGTTGATGCAGTAGAAGCGGATGTTGTAAAGCACTTTGAGGAAGTTTATCCAGAAAAAAATCGTGAAGTTAACGATACTCTTTATAAACTTAAAAAAGAAATCGTTAGAGATATGATTTTTAATAAACATATTCGCCCAGACGGAAGAACTTTAACCGAGATTAGGCCTATATGGTGTGAAGTTGGAATTTTGCCAAGAGTTCACGGAAGTGCAGTATTTACAAGAGGACAAACTCAAGTTATGAATGCATTAACTTTAGGTTCAATAGGTGAGGTTCAAAAATTAGATGGGTTAGATTTGGAAGAAGAAAAGAGGTATATGCATCAATATAATATGCCTCCATACGCAACTGGTGAGGCTCGTCAACTTAAAGCCCCAGGCAGAAGAGAAATTGGCCACGGAGCATTAGCCGAAAGAGCATTGGAACCAGTTATTCCAAGCGAGGATGAATTCCCATACACATTAAGACTTGTAAGTGAGGTTCTATCAAGTAATGGTAGTTCGTCAATGGCAAGCACTTGTGCATCCACACTTTCACTTATGGATGCCGGTGTCCCAATTAAAGCACCTGTTGCCGGTGTCGCAATGGGTCTTATCAAACAGGATGACCAAGTTGCAGTTTTAACCGATATCCAAGGTATAGAAGATTTCTATGGTGATATGGACTTTAAAGTTACCGGTACCGAAAAGGGTATCACCGCTATTCAAATGGATATTAAAATTAAGGGTATTGATAAAAACATTTTAACCACAGCACTTGAACAAGCACGCGTTGGTAGATTGGAAATTATGAAGAAGATGCTTGCAACTATTGACAAGCCTCGTGAAAACTTGTCTAAGTATGCACCAAAAATTATAGCATTCAATATTGACCCAGAAAAAATTAGAGAGGTTATTGGAAGTGGTGGAAAAACTATCAACAAAATTATTGACGAAACTGGTGTAAAGATTGATATAACTGACGAAGGAAAGGTTATGATTTCAACTCCAGATGAGGAAAGTGCAGAAAGGGCAAAGGCAATGATTTTAGATATTTGCTTCGAACCTGTTGTTGGTGAAACTTATGAAGGCACTGTAGTAAACATAATTCCAATTGGTGCATTTGTGCAAATTCGTCACGGAGTAGATGGAATGATTCACATTTCAAAACTTGCAGAAAAGAGGGTTGAAAAAGTTGAAGATGTAGTAAAAATTGGTGACCGTGTAAAAGTAAATGTGCTAAAAATTGATGAAAAGGGACGAATTGACCTAAAACTAGTAGAAAAGTTAGGTTAATAAATCCGAAATATAAAAATTAATTAAAAACTTTACGGCTCAACAAAATTAAATAAATTTAAAAGAATGTAAATTACCTTGTGAAAGATTCACGAGGTAATTTTTTTGTTGTAGTGTTTAGCAAAAATAACCACTGCTTGGAGCGGTTGGATTAAAATCTTCAGATTAAATATAATTCTCTTAATGACAAATTAAAAGACCTCTTCAATAATTTTGAAAAGGTCTAATTATTCTAATTTAAAAGTCGCTTATGGTAAACGTTAATTATTTTGATTTGATTAAAGCTAATTAGAAAAATATTGTTACAAACAGCAACCGAAAGGTGATTTATATAATTTAGAAATATAAATCAGAATAATGTGGAATAGGGCAAATTTCCAAAACATTATGATGATTAAAAACAATCATATCAAATCTTTTAATCAATTCATTATAACTATACTGCACCAAATGTGCATTTGAATGTATTATTTTAGCCATTACATTTAGAACGGTCGTTTACATCCAACCAAATTGATTAATCATTTTTATATCTGTCTAAAATAGAGCCCGTTTGACCGGTTAATGTGCTATCACTCCTAACACCAGTGTTAAACTTGCCAAACCCACCAATGTCTTTTTTGCCATTTATGGTATTTTTACCAGGAGGCGTGAATTTATATTCGCCAATTCCAGAAACTCTTCCGTCTGATGAAACCTTGGCTTTGGAACCTATAACATTGTCGTCTGCTTGCTCGGATGATTCATTGTCGGAAGATTTATTTTCATCATCTTGTTTTTCAAGACCTAATTCAGATAGGGAAGAGGATTTCATTTTATTTTGAGTTGCCTCTCGAAGTTGCTCAAGATTTGTTTTGGGCCTTGCTTCTCCGTTACCATATTTATCTGGATGAAAATATTTATCGGCTTCTTCCCATGCTTTCTTGTCCTTTTTTTCAGTCCACGCAATGATTAATGCAACTGCAACGAGCGACGGAATTGCAATTTCTAGATACATTTTCTTTTTATCATCAAGTAGGTCAATCTCAATCACCAACTTTAGAAATAAGAATAATGCAACACCTATCAAAAGTACAATGATAATATTTTTCCAAATTATTTTACGATGTATTCTATCCGCTTCATTTTTTATTTCCATAGAAAAATTACCTCACATTTTTATCATTAATAGTATAACAAAATCGTTGCTCGTTTACAACTAAATCTTGCACAATTTGAATAATCACTTTATAAACAACATATTTTTTCGTATAAGTTTATGCATTTATAGATTCTAGAAAATCTGTAAAATTTTAATTATATCTTTAAAAACCTATGCCTCTTATGTGTATATAAAACGATATGCTTGGAAACTTTAACAATGTTCAATTTCTCAAATTTATCCCCATAAATAAATATAATATAATGTAAGAATTTAACGGCTTTTAATTTTTAGTTGTAATCCATCTGCCCTACAAAAATTTGTGACACAAAAAATGTATATCATTACAGCCTGCTGAGAAAATCCCCCAATGCAGATTGTTGAAAACTTCCGTAAACTATCACCAATAATATTCTGTTTGCTCAAAATTTAGTATATCCTCACACTTAAAAAGTTATCTTCTTTTTGCAATATTGATAAATTTAATAGCCTAAAACAAGAATAATTGTTTAATCAAATTTTAGAAAAATAACAAAATTTACCACACCCATTTTGACTTATATATGGTGGGGTAGGGAATTTATCGATACTACACAATCTACCGAAAAACAACCAAATTTTGCCCCAATTTTACATTCCATACAATATCAAATTATTAAAAATCTCATTTTTTATCTTATTTTTGAATAGTTTTTTGCACAAAATTTTGAACACTATTTTTCTGTAAAATCAACTCAAATTAAAAAACAAAACTTAATTATAAAGAACATTTGGACACTCACCAAGTTGTCATAGTCCAATTCGCATAAAATACTCAAAATTAATTAAACAGTTTTATGTAATGACAGCAAACAAATTAAATGGTGCCATATTAATATAACAGATTGATAAAATAACTTCAGAGATATAGCAATCCAATTAAACGACTCCACAAACACAATTATTCAATTAAATAACTTCAATGAACACAATAATCCAATTAAACAATTTCATATATATGTAAAATAAAATTAACTAACTTCACATAGATATAATAATCTACTTGAATTACACAAAAACTACAAAGAACTAAAAAAATAACTACATAAAACCATCCATTACAAAAGAACACCAAAGCAAAACCATACTAAAAAAGAATACCGCAAAACATTATTAATAACTACAACACACCATAAAATATAAAAAGAACTTGACAGGGAATAGGTCTTTATTGTATATTATAGTCAATAAAATAGTATTCGCCAAATACAGACTTGGCGATTTAGTCCGCAAAATGAGTGGACTATAATAAAATATTGATACTATCTTATAGTGTTGATATTTTATTTTTTTACAAATTTTAAGGTATCAATACTGAATGTAGTATTGGTATTTTTTTTAGTGAGGTGGATATATGAGAGAAAAATTGGAAGATGGTTTCTATTATCATTGGAACTGGTTAATGCAAAGTTTTTATCAAAATGAATATCTAAGAGAACGCTTTGTAGTTCGTCAAATCAATCAAAAAGAATATGGCTTTTGCGATTTTAAAAATAATACAATTTTTATTGTTAAGCGAACTAGTGAAAATTGTTTTCAAGTAGCGGTATTAAGTGATTATCAAACCGATTTTAAGTCATTCAAGAGGGCTTTGGGTGTTTTAAGTTTCATGAAATATTACAGTGAGTGTGTTGATATGTTAAATGCTTATAAGCAAGTTGGTGTTACTTTTAATTTATTTAATTTTCGTTGGAACCTTTTAGGATTTACTGAATTAGTTAAGGGTGTTCGTTTGAATATTAGAACAGAAAGTAAACCTAAAAAACAAAGTTCCTCTGAAGTATTGGATGATTTTAGGAAAGAGTGCTATTACAATTCTCGTTTTGGTTGTAAACATTGGTAATTGGTTACCGTAAATTCGGTGGTAATAAATATTTTCCAATTTAATTTCAACTTTTTTTCTCCGAAAAAGTCGAAACACCGAACACTTCGCCATTCGTTCGGTGTCTACACCACTTGGCTACTGGTGTACTGAAGATGACTAGCCAAAGGAAAAAGTATTATGGAAAAAATTCAAAATTATTGCACTGTAAAGGACTGTGTATTTACTGATGAGGAAACTGGTGAGGAAATTGCTTATCGTCGTGTTATGTGGCATATAGGTAATACAACTCTAGAACTTGCCCCAACGAAAAATGCAAAAGGTGCATTACAGGTTTTGGTTGATTTAGGCATCGTATCTGTTGAGAAAGAGGTGTAGTATGAATGTTTTTGGTGTAATTCTAGGTTTATGCGTTCTTGCTTTTGTTGTTTATGAGGTTTATGGCATTATTTCTGACTGCTTGAAGAGAAAGCGGTTAAAAGATAATAGCAATAATATTAAAGGGGGTGAAGATAAATGACAGATATTCTTAGTGAGATAATCTCGCTTTTGACTGGCGGTATTACTGGTGTTGCCTCTGGAATTGGTGAAGGTTTATCAACACTTGCTAAGTCAGTGTTTATTGATGCGTCTGGTGATACTTCTAAACTTTCAGTTTTTGGCTCGTTAGTTGTTATTTTTGCTGGTATCGGTCTTGCAACTGGTTTATGTCGTTGGGTTGTCAATTTCTGTACTAGTCTAGGTTCTCGAAACAGATAGTTTTAAAGGCTAGTTTGTTCTAGCCTTTTATTTTTATTATTAGGTGGTGATTTTATTAAAGTTTTAATTTGGTTATTAATTATCGTTTTTGTTTACTGGTTGTTGCATAAAATTTTAAGTAAATTTAAAGTTCCAAAGATTGGTTCTATGGCTTTGTTTAGTGGTGGTGTTAAGTGCGGAAAAACTACACTTGCTATTGCAACTGCTATGAGTGAGTATCGTGCTCGTTGTAAAAAGGTAAAGTTTAAAAATTTCTTTAGAAAAATATTTAAAAAGCCTTTATTTGAAATGCCTTTGCTTTATTCGAATATTCCGTTGTCGGTTCCTTATGTCCCGGTTACTGAAGAGTTGTTACTTAGAAAAAAGCGTTTTGCTTATAATTGCGTTGTGTATATTGGTGAGGCTAGTTTGGTTGCTGACTCTCAGATGGTTTCAGATTTGAAGTTAAACGAAAGATTGCTTCTTTTCAATAAACTAATTGGTCACGAAACTAAAGGCGGTTGTTTAATCTATGATACACAGTGTGTGTCAGATTGTCACTATTCAATTAAAAGGTGTTTGTCTGAATATATCTATGTGCATCACTTAGTTAAATGGATACCATTCTTTTTAATTGCGTATGTTCAAGAGTGCCGTTATTCGGATGACAATTCTACAATTACTGCTCAAAATGAAGATGTGGAAAACACTTTGCGAAAGGTAATTTTTAGAAAAAGAGTTTGGAAAACTTTTGATTGTTATTGTTATTCTGCTTTAACCGATAGTTTGCCAATTGAAAATAGTGTTGTATCTGCAAATAACTTAAAGGCTTTGGATATTGTATCGTTCCGAAAAAGTCGATTAAAAGGTGGTGTAGAAGTGGACGAACCTAAAAAAAAGGTAAAATGGTATAAAAAAGGGGGTTATTATGCGAAAAAGAAGTATAAATAATTTGTTTGAAAATATATTGTGGTATTCGGTTTATTTGCTACCAATTGTTATGTTTTTTGTAATTACTATTGTAATGAAAAAGCCTTGCGTTTTTTCTGAAATTTTCGATTTTATAGGGTTGAATATTGTAGGTGATAGTGTTGTGTATACTGCTCTAGTTAGTATTTTTGGCGTTGGCGGTATTTTCCCGATGTTTGTATCGTCTGATATATTTATATATTCAACTTACTTAATTTATTGTTTTATCGTTCGTCTATTGATTGAGTTTTTGTTATTTATTCCAAAATTAAGCCAAAAATGGCTTTTAAAATTTGCTGGGGGTGATGATTAGTGGAAATTGTTTATTCTATTATAGGTTCTGTTGTTTGTACATTACTTGCAAATACCGGCATAGTTCTTTTTGGTGTTTGGTTAAAAAATAGAAAGGTAGGTAAGTAGTATGCATAAAAAAAATATAATGCGTGTTTGTTCTATACTCGGTTCAATTGCATTTGCTTTAGTTTTATTGGTTGCTCCAATTGTCGGTAGTTTGCATACTGGTTCCGCTGATTTAAAACAAAATGTTGCTAGTGCGGATGATGTTTCTTCTGATAATAATTATTCATTTGTTGGTTCAAATTTAATTGTTCCGTGGTCGTCTTTTAAGGGTGTTAACCCCTTGCAAAGTGTAACTTCGTATTATTATACCGGTTTCGTTTCTTTTAGTTTTTCCAATTCTAAAAGTACTTTTAGTTTAACTGAAGGTGTTAATAATAGTTTTATTATCTCTGCGTTTGAGTTTTCTCTTAGCCAAACTTTTTATTCTTCTCATTGGTCGCCGGGTTCTAGTGTTGTGTGGCATATGCGTCATATTAATTACGGTGTTACTGATGTTTATTTTCCTCTTATGTATGTTATTGGTACTGATTTTGATTGTAATGTTTTGGGCGTAACTATTTACTCTTGCGTTGTTTCTGCTGGTCAAATTTCTGACGATTTTAAAGGTGCTTCTACTAGAACGCTTTCACTTACAATTGTTCGTTATTTTGGTGCTGATAGTAATGGAAATCTTGATACTACTAATTTTATCGAATTTTGTTTTATAACTAATAACTTGTATAACTCTGCAAGTCGTTTTACAAGTCGAACTTATTATTTTACTCGTGTTGATGAAGAAAGTGCTAGTTACTCCTCAGGTTATAATGATGGGTATTCTGTTGGTAATATTGATGGTCAATCTGCTGGCTATACTCTTGGTTATAATGCAGGTGATACACAAGGTTATTATCGTGGCTATAGTGCTGGTGTTGATAGTGCTAATGATTATACTTTTACAAGTCTTATTAGTGCAGTAATAGATGTTCCAGTTAACACTTTTGTTAGTCTTTTTAATTTTGAAATATTGGGTGTCAATTTAAGTGGTTTTTTTCTTGGGCTTTTTACTCTAGCTGTAATAATTTGTGTCGTCAAAATGCTTATTTAGTGTGGTAGTTTTATGGTTTCTCGTGATAAAAGTTTAAAGCAAAAAGGTAGTTTAACTCAAAGTGTAACTTATACTGGTCGTGGCATACATTCTAGAAAGATAACAGTTGATAAATTTAGTGACGGTGAGGGTTTTACTAAAATTACAAAGCATACAAGTATGAGTAAAGCGGATAAATTTAAGTTTTCTGGTTCAATTTTTAAAATTTTTGTTATGATTTTACTTGTTTTTGCTTTATATCGTACATTGATTGGTGCAAGTACTATAACTTTTCGTGGTTTTTTGGAATTTCTTCAAAGTGTTCCTTCGGTTAATATTGCTCATTTTAGTTCGGTTATTCCTTTGCTGGATACCGGTTCTGTCGTCTGGGGGTCCTTTTTCCGTTTTTTAAATTACTTCATAAATGTTTTTAATGTTTTGATTTTTATTGGTGTTAGCCTTGTTCAAGTTTTGGTGTTTGTTACTTATTTTATTGGTTGGCTTTTTGTTTTCTAGGGTTTTAAAGGGGGCGAATTTATTCGCCCCCCAAAAAAAAACTAAAAAATTATTTTTTATTATTTTTGATTTGTTCTAGAATCTCGCTTAATAGATTGTTTGTTTTTATGTTTTGAATTTTCTTTTCTATATATATAGCAAATATCAATTCGATTATTGCAATTATTTCTGTTATTATGCTGAAGTATATAAGTAATATTGTGAAATAAAATACTATTGTTATTATAGTGTTTACTGCAAATAGTCCAAATAAAATATATTTAATTATGTTTAGAGTTGTAATGGTTGCATTGTCACTTGTTGGTTTTTGTGGTTTATTTTCTTTTTTTGTAGGCGTTTCGTTGATTATCGGTTGAAGTGTTTTATGTGTTTCTTCGTTTTCTTGTTTTTGTATTTCTATTGTATTGTTGACTTGGGTTTTAGTTTCTGTCTTTGTTTTGGTTTGATATTTGAACTTAATTTCTTTATTTTCAAATAATGTAGTTATTGTTATTACTATTGCTACTGCTGATAGTAGTGATACAGAGATTGTTATAGCAATATTCATATTTGTTATTATTGATGTTGCTATTATTAGTATTGCAATTACACTTAAAATTATTAGCATTATAATTTTTGTTGTTTTTTCTTTCTTCATATATTTTCTCCTAATTGTTTATTTTTGTATATTATACACTTTTTTCTGTGTGTTTGCAAGTTTTTGTTATCGTTTAATTTACGCTCTGCTTACTTGTTTTGATACTTTTTCAAAAAGTATGTCAACTTTTATTAACCAGCGTTACAGTTTTTTCTGCTGTTCATTGTGGGTACCCAATGTTTCAGCGTGTTCAAAAACACATTTCGCGTTTAATTGATTAAAAGACTTCGTGCTAATCATTGGTTGTTAAGGGGTGTCCCCTTAATTTTTACTATGCTAAAGTTGTGTCTAGTGTTGCGATTTGTGTTGAGTGTATAGTATGCACTTATGCAAAAAAAAAATAATGCCACGAAGTGGCACCTTTTTTAAAAAAACAAAAATTGCACTTATTGTTAGCCCCCGTCTAACAAGGGGCGGTGAATGGCGGTTTTCCGCATTTTGAGGTTGGTATGTTAAAATATTTTGATTGTTATAAAAGTTTAAATAATGTTATCTATTCAATTGATATGTTGAGGTTTAAATTTTATTGTTCTCCTCAAAAAATGTACTTACTAAGAGGTTTTATTAGTGACATTGCTGATTGTGATGTTTATCAGTCTGCTAAGTCGTTTGCATATAATGTTTTACTTAAGGTGCATATTCATAATAGTGTTTACACATTTGCTGTAGGTTTAGGATTTAAAGGTTTGAAGTCTTCTGAAAAAACTAGTTGTTTTATTGAATTTAATCCGAATAGGGTAGGGAAGTGTAAAGAGTTAACAATGGTTCTAGAATATATGCATTATTTACATATAAATTTGACTTTGAGCGTTTATGATATTGCAATTGATTTACCAATATCAAAAAAATATGTGTCTATTGTTAAGGATAAACGTGTTTATAAAAAATTTGTTTATGATTGTTCTGGTGTAAATTGTACAGAATATTTAGGTTCTACTAGTGATTACGGAAGAGTTAAACTCTACAATAAAGCCATTGAGAGCGATTTAGATTATGATTTGACCCGATTAGAACTTAGCACCAATTCGTGTGATTACTTGGTTGTTTCTAAGCAATTGCCTCAAATTATGGTGTGTGGAAATTTAAATTTGTTTGATTGTATTAAATTGTCTAAAAGTGATTATGTGTTATTGCAACTTCTTTGGTTATGTGACAACCCGTCTTTTTACTTTAAACAACTTGGAAAGGATAAACAAGTAAAACTTAAGCCTTTTATAAATTCAAATTTTGTATTAGATTTTAACGAATATATTTTTGCATATCTACTAAAAATCATAGACAAATTTAAAAATATTTAAAAAATATTGAAATTTTAGTTGACAGGGAATAGGTCTTTGTGTATATTATAATCAATAAGATAGTATTCGCCAAATACAGATTTTACGAATTGTTAGAGGTTTTTAGTCATATTTTGTATGGATGCAAGTTTAAAAGAATAATATTTAAATTTTTATAATTATTTTTACTTTTTAAGGTTCTTCTGCTGTCTAATTTGTTTAATCGAAAATTCATTAACATCTGCCTTTAATTTTAGACTACAAACTTAATTTGCACGGACAAAATTTTTTAATTAAATGTTGTCATATTCAAAATTACCGTGAAACTTAAAGATTTATTGCCAAATTGTATTAAGCAAAATATCAAAATTAATTTTTATAAAATATTACACAGCAGAAAAATTCACAATGCAATTAGTAGGCATAACGCTTATCAAAAATTAATTTAAGCCATATATAAACTGACACAGAATTAATAAAATTATTTCTCTTAAAAATTGCTTAATTATAATTGGTTTGGTGATATTGGCAAAAGTTTTAAGTGGTAAAATTTTAATAAGTAAGTAATTAAATTTTATGTGTCGTAAATTGTATTCGTAAAAATTTGTTTTATTACTATTATGCGTTATTATAAACAAAAAGTAGCAAAATAATTTTTTACGAAAAGTTGGCGAATTATTTTGGGTCAAAGTTATTGAATTCTAAAATAAAATCAAACATCCAAAGTCCCTACCCCACTTTATGTTTTAAATTTTACTGTCATTAACAATTGTTACAAAAGCCTCGCAAACTTGTTTAACTAAAGTATTATTTAAAATTTACATTGTTTATTGTTGTATAATATTAATGATTAAATTTAACCAAATGCTTAGTCTTTGAGGTTCAAAAATTTGCACGGATACAATTTACTTTAAATTTTGACTTTCATCCTCAAATATTATCGAATAATAGTTTAACAGTTGGCTATTTATACCCGAATTGTTATGTTCATTAATTATGAGTTCTAGGAATTTTTTAATCTTAGTTTGTGTAAAATACATTTTATGGGCGAAATAATTCAAACCACCCGCTTTTTCTTCGTAGAATTCTGGAGTCCTATAATATATTTTTTTTGCAAAATCGTAATATTCATAAGGTAATCCACTTCCAATTGCCTTAAAAAATTTTTGAATATTGCAATTTGCAAGTTTTTCAACAAGTTCAAAATCTATTTCATCATATTTGCCATAAAGCAAATCGATAATCTTAATCATTTTATTTTCTTTTGAATTAGGTTCTAGTAGTGTATTTGTAGCACCATCCACAAACTTCAAATAAAAACCATCCAATAATGAAAGCATTTCCATTTCACCTTGTGATTTTGCTGATAATTCGTTTTTTTGATGTACCAACGAACTTTTTTTAATAATTTTAATAAAGTTATTAGTCAAAACTGTAAAATTCTGTTGCAGTATTACATGGCGTTTTTTGTTTTTATTGTTAGGTTTTGCTTGCATTATCATTTCTAGCACTTCGCTCAGCGTTTTACCTTCAGATATTGCATTAAAAAATTCATTAATATGCGTTCTAGACTCTTTTGAAGTAGTAGACAATGCATTAAAAACAGACAATCCTGCATACAGTTCAGATATTTGAAAATCTAAATTAATTTTTCCATCAACCAAAAGTTCTATTCCATCCAATATATTGAGTATGGACATTTTTGTTCTAAAATCATCCGAAATCAAGTATCCGGATTTTTTGAATTCTTCTATCTTAGATTCAAAATATGCTTTACTATCTTGATGTGAGACATGCCACACGCCCAATTCCGAAGTTTTGCTTTTTGTTGCAACACTATTTTCTGTTGAACGACTTGTTTTTTGTGCTTTTGCTTGAGGGTGAGCAGTATTCATACTTGTAGTAGTACTTGCATTTGTTTTTACATATGGAAATGCCCCACCTTTATTTATATGGACAAATTGTCTATATGCCAACTTTACCTTGTCTACATTTTTAAGCCCCAACTCTTGACCGACTTCGCGAAACACTTCTTCAAAGGTTTTCCCTTGATCTATAAACTGACCAACCGTAGATGTTCTTCTAATTAATGTTCTAATTTTATCCATAGCCAATCTATGTTGTAATTCGATAGACTGTCGAGTAATTCCTCTAGAACGCCCAATAGATTCAAATGTTTCACCCCGATATTTTCTAAGTAATACTTCTTGTTGTTGAGGGTTTAAATACATTAGTAATCGCTTCGTGTATTCAATATCATCTCTTCTCTCAATATCGTCTTTCATTTCTTCATAAGAGCCATCCGAGAAAAATTCCGAATAAGTTGTTTTATATTTATTATCCGCTTGCTGATCGTTTATTGGTTTATCAAGCCACAATGTATCCGCTCTAAGCAATGGCTCAGAAGTTCCCAAACTGCTATAAATTCGTCGTAAAACCGCTCCCATTTTTATTTGCATCCAGCGGATTGCATAGGTTGAAAATTTATCATACGACTCATAATCAAATGTTTCAATCGCAAAAGAATATCCGTCCAAAATGGCGTTTTCAATTTCCTCGCGTTGTCCTGAAGATAAATTTCCAAAAACTCTTTGGTTCATAAGCCTAACCAATCCATAATGTGCCTCAAAAACCTTATTCATAGCCCTTGTACATTCTGTTGGCACAACTACATCTTTAGGCTTGTTAATTGCTTGTTGTGCTAGTCGAAAATCTTCTTTTGTGACCACACTAGTGGTTTTTATTACATCTTCTGTTTCAATTTTTGGTTTTGCACCATTTTCAAAGATATGTTTGTATACAGACTGATAATATGTTACCTCAGAAGCAGAAAATATGTTCAGTTTTTGGGCAATTTGTGACACACTAAAACCCTCGTTTTGTAACGAGTTAATGTTAATTGCATTCACCAATAAATCTAATAGTTCTCTTCGTACTGCAGAATTGTTATTAATTAAACTATCTTTATTTACCCCATATCTTTCAGCCACAACTGATGGTTGATAAATTTCAGTCTCAATAAGCATACAAAGTTTTCTATTGTTTATATATGAAAACAATTTTTCAGGATTTAAAACCCCCATTTTCTCTTTAATTTCGGGTTTTAACTCCTTTTTCTTAAATACAATTTTTTCTATAGATGTATCTACTCCATACGAATTATAAAGGTCTAAAAGTTCCTTTGTTGATAATCCACCATATTGGACACTACTAATGACTGGAACTTCTTGCTTCTGTTCTTCGCTTAAAGGCTTAATTTCGCTCGGGTGACATTGAGTAGCAGATGTTTGTTCTACCTTTTTCCCTCCTATTATAGTGGGCTTTTCTTGGGAAATTTTAGAGGTTAAAATTGAATTTTCTTCGCTTTGTTTTGAAGTGGCGACTCTCCCATTTTTAGTTTTATTTTGCAAACTACTGGTTTTGGAGCGACTATTTTTTGCACTCGTTTCAGTTGTCGATTTAGAACCGCCACGAGGTGTATTACCATCTATCATTCTGTCATTATTTACCTCTCGGGTGTTGTATGCCGTATTTTCGGCATTTTCCATCTTTGGAGTATTGCTTCCCACACATTCAACCGAATCATCTAAATCTTTAAAATGCTTATCCGCCTCCAATAATCCAACAAGTCTGTCCATCTTAGAAAAAAACTCTTTCCCTAATTTTAAGACATCTTTCAAATACACATAAACCCTTGCATAATGTTCAGCAATTGCAAAATCTTCCTCAGTTAAAGCACCTGCAATTTCATCGTCGCTTTTACCTCTTTCTTTTAATTTCTTTGCAAGGTTATCAATTCTTTCAAGGTTTAAAATTAAAGATTGAATTTCTTCAGGTATTTGATTTTTTATTTGTAAAACCGCAGGAACATCCCCACTCCTTGAACCATCTGTCAAATTTTTAACGGGGTTACTAAAGGACTCTCTTTGTAGATTTTGTGGATGACTCTGCACAATTTTCTCAACACCTAAATCCGTATTGCCATTTTCTAGCCGCGAATTAGATATATCCAAATCGCTTAAGTGTGAAGAAGATGCATAATTGTCTTTTATTCCACAAATATTCTCCTGTTCAAAATTTATAATCTGAAAAGAAGGACTTTCATATTTTTTCCTATTTCTCTTTCTCGCTAAAACAGACTGATTTTCAGTTTCTGCTGTACCAATTAAATCATTATTTGCTTTTCCCATAAAAATCTCCCAAAAATCGCCATACATATTCAAACAAAAAGAAGATGCCATCACATCTTCTTTTAGAAAGAAATCAATGCTTTTACTAAAAGTTTATGTTAAAATTTCGAATCTGAAACATTGAATTTCTTTTTACTCGACTTTATGCGACTTATTATACTAAAAGTTTATAAAAAAATCAAGTAGTACGGCAAATAAATTTTGCGAAAAGTTTGTAAATTTATTTTACAATTAATTTAAAATATGATATCATAAAATTATGAAAAACACATATTTTGAACAAAGAAATAAAGCAACTTTAATAAAATTAAGACAGGTTATGGCAGAACTTCCAGATTTTGCCTATAAGTATTTTGTTGGGATCGAACAAACAACTTCCCCTCTTACAAGGCTTAATTATGCTTATGATATTAGGCTGTTTTTAGGATATTTATCTACTCAAACAGATGTATTTAAAGGAAAAACCATTAAAAATTTAGAAGTTTCGGATTTAAATGCTGTAACTGCTGAAGATATTGAAAATTTTTTAAGTTTTTTAACTCATTATGAAACAGAAAATAGTAAAGAATTTACCAATAGCGATATCGGAAAAGCACGCAAACTATCATCTATTAAATCTTTTTTCAGTTATTTCTATAATAAAGAATTAATCCGTGAAAATGTAACACAAAAAGTTAGAACCCCAAAAATTCACGATAAGCCAATAATTAGGCTAGAAACAGATGAAATATCAAAACTTATAACAGTTGCCGAAAGTGGGAAATGTTTATCTGACCACGAGCAGGTCTATCATAACAAGACAAAAGAACGCGATGTTGCCATGATAACATTGATGTTAGGCACTGGCATTCGAGTTTCTGAATGTGTTGGTTTAAATTTGGATGATGTAGATTTTGAAACAAACGGAATTAGAATTACGAGAAAAGGAGGAAATCAAGAGATTGTGTATTTCGGTGACGAAGTTCGTATTGCCCTTTTACAGTATTTACGCGTTCGAGCCGAAAACAAAGATGCCCGAGGAGAAAACGCATTGTTTTTATCCTTACAAAATAAACGAATAACTGTAAGAAGTGTTCAAAAACTGGTAAAAAAATATGCAAATATAACCACCCCGCTTAAAAAGATAACCCCCCACAAACTACGAAGTACTTTTGGTACCGAATTATATAGGGAAACAAAAGATATTTATATTGTTGCCGATGTTTTAGGCCATAAAGATGTAAACACAACAAAAAAGCACTATGCGGCTATGAGTGAAGATATTAGACGAAATGTTGCAAATGTAATAAAACTTCGCGACGATTCACCAAACAACGATTAAGTTTTAAATTAAAAAAACTTTACATTAGGATTTCCCTTTTGTAAAGTTTTTTTTGCATTTATTCGTCATCCAGCCCGTACATTTTATATAGACTATCAAGTGAGGTTTTAGACTGGTCAATTTTATCTATTTTAATTTGCGTAAAACCTTCACTATCGGTATTATAAGACTCTAAACACTTTCCGCAATTATCACACACTTTTGACGGGTCAAGTTCGCACGAAAAATCCGTCTCGTCATCAAATTCATATTCTTTATATTTCGAAAGTTTTGTTTGAAGATTTTTTGCTCTAATTTCAAGGTATTCTTCCTCTGACAGTTGCTGATTTAATAAATCGACCTCTTGTTCGTTAGAATTTTTCCCTTTATTGCAATTATGCTCTAAATTATGGTGATGCTCATTGCAACAATTATCGTGGCAGTTGTGAGAATGCAATCCTTCACTGTCTTCTCCGTGACAATTACAATCATCTAATTCGCATCCAGAAATTTCTGTATTCGCGTTTGTTGTTTGCCTATCACTTTCTACACCATCAACATTTGTGGGCTTTCGATTAAAATAATTAGCATAAAAATTATCCGCATTTTCTTTTGTCTTCTCAGTTTCAGAAAGGTTATCTTCATCGCTTACCAAATCATCTTTTTCTATTTCGTCATTAAAAACAATGTTATAATCTAAAAATTCATCGTCCTTTTCCATTATTCCCTCTTTATTATTATTTTACTTAATAAGTATACCACAAAATGTGGACATTTACAATGAATTTTGCAATTTTCAAACATTTGTTTTGCAAAATTTTGAATTTTGTGCTATAATAAATAGACTTAAACATTGGAGAAAAATATGGCAAAGGCAACTATCAATAAATTAAATAGCGTTTTAGAGTTTATAACCGAATATATTAGCACCCATAATTACCCACCTACAGTGCGGGAAATTTGTGTTTCTGCAAATGTTTCATCATCAGCAACTGCACAATATTATTTGGACAAACTTGAACAAATGGGTAAAATAAAACGCGGTGTTGCTCAAAATCGAAGCATCGAACTTGTTGATAAAGAACCTTTGAATAAAATTGCAACCACTTCCATCCCGCTTGTTGGCACGGTTAGTTGCGGAACACCTATTTATGCAACAGAAAATATACAAGATATGCTTGCATTTTCGAAAAATATGATTCAAGGTGACGAAGACGAAATGTTTGCACTTAAAGTGAAAGGCGATAGTATGAAAAATATTGGAATTTTAGATGGCGACACAGCCATTATAAAAAAACAACCAATGGCAAAAAATGGAGAAATTGTCGTCGCTCTAATTGATGATAGTGCCACCATAAAGCGATTCTACAAAGAGTCTAACCATATCCGTTTGCAACCAGAAAATGATACATACGAACCTATTATTTTAAAAGATTGCCAAATCTTAGGCATAGTTAAAGGGGTTTTCCGCGTATATTAATAATCTCAAGGGCGCCCTCTAGCGGGGCGAAGCCACATTTTCCAGTGCCCGATGTTTATTCAAACTGTGATGCCACGATTTATCGTGGTGGTTGCGATTAGCAACTTAAAATTTAACTCGTTTAAATTTTAACATC
>CAYSOX010000006.1:31203-71765 GCA_964432825.1 uncultured Lachnospiraceae bacterium | reverse complement strand
ACATTACTACACCACGAGAAATATCACAAGCTTCTCCTACGGTAGTATACTCAACCCCATTCGGGCACAATTTTTCAATCAATTCTTCAATCTTACTCATTATTATCGCCCCCTCCAATGTCAGCAATAATCTTGTCAATCTCTTTTCTCAAGACTTCTTCACGAGCAACAATTTCTTTAATTTGTGCATTTAGAACTTTAATGTCAATTTTCTCTCTTGTATCTTCTTTTTCTATATAAGTTGAAACAGATAGATTATATCCACCTTCTGCGATGGTGCTATTTGAAACAAGTTTTGAAATATGTGCTATTTCTTCTTTTCTTTCAGTAAAGATTTTTAAGATATTTTCAATATTTTCTTCGCTTAATTTGTTATTATTTGTTACCTTAACACATTCTTTTGTTGCATCAATGAACAATACACTGTTATCGCTTTTGGACTTTTTCATAACCATAATACAAGTTGCGATTGAAGTGCCAAAAAATAAATTATCTGGTAATTGAATAATAGCATCAATAAAGTTATTATCAACTAAATATTTTCTAATTTTCTGCTCTGCTCCACCACGATAGAATATTCCCGGAAAACAAACTATTGCTGCTGTTCCATTTGTGGCAAGCCAAGAAAGGCTGTGCATAATGAATGCTAAATCTGCTTTTGATTTTGGAGCAAGCACGCCCGCAGGAGCAAATCTAGTATCATTTATAAGCAAAGGATTATCGTCCCCTTCCCATTTAATTGAGTAAGGTGGATTTGAAACGATTGCTTCAAAAGGTTCTTCATCCCAATGTTGTGGGCTAATTAAAGTATCTTCACAAGCAATATTGAATTTATCAAAATCAATATCGTGTAAGAACATATTTATACGACAAAGGTTGTAAGTTGTAAGGTTTATTTCTTGACCATAAAAACCTTGACGAACTTTGTCTTTACCAATAACTTTTGCAAATTTCAAAAGCAAAGAACCAGAGCCACAAGCAGGGTCATAAACTTTGTTTACTTCTGTCTTGCCTACAACTGTTAATTTTGTAAGAAGTTCTGACACTTCTTGTGGAGTGTAATATTCTCCACCTGACTTACCCGCATTAGAAGCATACATACCCATTAAAAACTCATAAGCATCACCGAAAGCATCAATCGAATTATCTTTATAATTTCCTAACTTCATTTCACCAATGCCATCAAGAAGTTTAACAAGTTTATCATTTCTCTTATCAACTGTTGAGCCTAGTTTATTGCTATTTACATCAATGTCAGCAAACAAGCCTTCAAAGTCTTGTTCACTTTCTGTTCCTTTTGCAGATGCTTCAATAGACTTAAACACTTTTTCAAGAGTTTCATTTAAGTCTTTATTGTTATGAGCATTCTTTCTTACATTACAGAATAATTGACTAGGAAGAATAAAGAAACCCTTTGTCTTTACCATATCTTCTCTCGCTTCTTCTGCTTCTATATCACTTAATTTTGCATAATCAAAATCTGTGTTTCCTGCAGCGATTTCACCTTCATTGATGTAATTTGTAATATTTTCAGAAATATATCTATAAAACATAATGCCTAAAACATATTGCTTAAAATCCCAACCATCAACACTTCCACGAAGGTCGTTTGCAATATTCCATATAGCCTTATGTAATTCTTCTCTTTCTTGCTCTTTTCTAATATTTGCCATTATTTTCTCCTACAATGTTTTTCTTCATAATTTAAGTATAACATAAAAAATAAATATCTTTATACAATTTTCATCAATAATTTTAAAATTTATTAAATACGAATGCTATTTGATTTTATTTTCTAATGCCCGTCGCTCCAGCGGTAACTTATGGAACTATCCACAACAAGCGGAACTTGTAATTTGTAGGCTTCGCTCATTGATTTTATTACAAGGTCTTGAACTTTTTCCGCGTCACTTTTATTACAATCCACAATCAGTTCGTCGTGCACTTGCATAATCAATCGTGCGTCTAACCCTGAAGCACTTAATGTATCGTTTAATTTTAGCATAGCAAGTTTTATAATATCTGCAGCACTTCCTTGCACTGGCATATTTTGTGAAGCTCGTTCGGCACCTTGGCGAACCATAAAATTTGAACTATTAAGGTCGGCCATTTTGCGGGTTCTACCTAAAATGGTAACCGCACGACCCGTTTCTTTTGCACTTGCAATTGCATTTTGCATATATTCTTTAATTTGAGGGTGTAATTTGAAGTATGCAGAAATATAGTTCCGTGCCTCAAGCACCGAAATTTTCAAATCCCTGCTAAGCCCGTACTCGCTAATTCCATAATTCATACCAAAGTTAACAACCTTTGCAAGTCTTCGCATTTCGGGGGTTACACCATTCTCTTCAACTCCAAACACAGCCATTGCCGTTTGATTATGGATATCTATATTATTTTTAAAGGCATTTAGTAGTGCGCTGTCTTCGGAAAGGTGTGCCAAAACCCTAAGTTCGATTTGTGAGTAGTCGGCATCCACCAAAACCCTATTTTCCCCGCTTGCGACGAAAATTCCACGAATATCTCTAGACTCGGCACCGCGAACGGGGATATTTTGCAAATTTGGGTCGACAGAAGAAAGCCTACCCGTTGTGGTAAGTGTTTGATTAAAAGTTGTGTGAATAAACCCGTTTTTATCTATTTTTTCGTACATATTTTTAATGAAACTACTCAGGTATTTCGCAACTTTTCTATACCTAATTATTAGCGGTATGACTGGATGCTTATCTTCTAATTCCTCTAGCACTTCAACGGCGGTTGAGCGTTTTTTAGACTTAGACAACTTTAACTGGTCATAAATAAGTTCTGCCATTTGCTTTGGTGAATTGATATTTAATTCACTTCCCGCAAGGCTGTGGATTTGCTTGGTTAATTCGTCCAACTCGCTATTGTATTTATCTTGCAATTCATCCAACTTTTCTTTATCCACCTTAAAGCCCGCCACCTCCATATTGTACAGAACCCTAGAGAGTGGCAACTCCACATCTTTGTATAGTTTTATTGTTTGAGTTACTTCCATATCTTCGGTAAGTACGGCTTTGGCTTCAGTTAAAGACAATGCTGGGAGTTGTTGAATGCGGAAAACATCGTCGCTAAGTTGCTCCAACTCCGTAATGCTCTCACCTGTGGTGAGGTGTCTTGCAATCATACAATCAAAAACATCACCTAAAATCTGAACACCAAACTCGCTCATTTTATGCCTAACAGTTTTACCATCAAACAACACTTTTTCAATTTTTTCGCTTTCAAATAACGGCTTTAAACAATTGATTGCCGTCAAATAGGTTAGCCCTTCGTTAAGTAAATTTTCTTGCGACTTGATTACAAAATCGTCCACCCCGTCAGATAGGTGAATTTCATCTTTTACATCAACAAATCCAAATTCTTTAAGTGTTTTAAACCTTTCAACCAAAGCCTCCAACTCTTCAACTGTTGCAATTTCCTTTGATTCTTTCTCCAGTTTAACCCTTTCAAGCCCGCCACCTTGAGCCCCGGCAAAGAACTCCGTTTTAGACAAAAGCGACTTAAACCCGAACTCCTTAAAAAACTCAACCACTTCATTTGAAAATGGCAATTGGTATTTAAAATCGTCCAAGGTGCAATCCAAATCGACCTCGGTGTTTATTTTTGCAAGGCGGTAACTTAAGTATGCATTTTCTTTGCACTCTTCAAGTTTAACCTTTGTCGCCCCCTTGATTTCGTCAATATGTGAATACAAGTTGTCTAAATTTTTATACTTTTTAACAAGTTCTAAAGCCGTCTTTTCACCAATTCCGCGAACACCTGGGATATTATCTGAAGTATCGCCCGCAAGACTTTTAACATAAACAAACTCATCCGGCGTTACACCATAATCCGCTTGCATTTGCGAAATATCCATAACGCGAACATCGGTTAAGCCCTTTTTATTCATATACACCACTGTTGTATCGTCAATCAACTGAAAAGTATCGCGGTCACCCGTGATTATTATGGTTTCAACCTTAAACTTTTTAGACAAAGTCCCTACAATGTCGTCACCTTCAAGTCCCTCTTTTTGCACATATTTTATCCCCATTAATTCAAGCAAAGATTTAAGCGGTGCCATCTGACTTCTAAGTTCTTCGGGCATCGGTTTTCTTGTGGCTTTATACTCGGAATATAAATCATTTCTAAAGGTATGATGCGAAACATCAAAACTTATCGCAATATGTGTTGGCTTGTACTCTTTTATCACCTTTAATAAAAGGTTTGTAAAGCCATATATTGCATTAGTTGGTTGACCTTTGCTATTCTTCATCGTTATTGGAAGTGCATAAAACTCCCTATAAAAAATACTATTTCCGTCTATTATTATAAATTTTTCCATTTTTACCTCTCAATATTTATATGAATTTAGTATATCATAAACCCCGCCGAAATTACAATCTAATGATTAACTTTTGGTTAAATAATTACACTAAACGCCTTTTAGTATTTGATGTTTTTATGCTAAACTCGGGCTTATATTTTCTATAAAAACTTTGCTCCTTCGTTATCTATACCCCACACTTTTACTCACACCGCATATCCTAAACTAGTAACCCTTACCGCATACCTTTTTATCTATAACCACCATTTATTTGCAACCATTCAATTATTTTCAATTCCTCGCCGTCCGCACTCACACACATTTTCACCCGTATCGCTCATTATCCGCAAAAATATACACAAGCCATTACCCGTTACTGTATGCCCTCGACATCTGCAACCACTTGTGTTATTACCGCCCGCATAACACACCCGCACTGAATATCCTTATCCGTAACCATTCAATTATTTTCAATTCCTCGCCGTCCGCACTTGCACACATTTTCACCCGTATCGCTCAAAGGTTTTCCCAAAAGAAAAAATTGTCCCGCAAAGGTTGAGTACCTCTTCGGAACAATTTTGTTTTATTTTATTAAATATGCTTTAAATTCTGATATGATTAAATTTTAATCACCCTCTTCATCGGCTTCCACAACACCACTGACTATAATAGTAATTGTAGCACCATCTTGACCGCTTGAAGTAAACAATAAATCTTGCAAGGTAGTACTTGTCAACACAAAAGTATATGGACTTTCTGGGGTACCACTGCCCGTTACAACAACTGAGGCGTCATTAATCGTTACCACTAATGATTCTCCATCTTGAATCTGGAAGCCTTCATTTATTGCAAGTGTCAAGGTTAAATTGTTTGATATATCGGTTAAACAAACTTCTTCATTAAAGTTATTTTCGCCATTCTTTATGGTTACACTTCCCTCGGTTGCAGTAAGTTGAACATTATATTTTGCATAAACATTTGTTGGGGTTAATTCAAGATTTTGAATATCGCTCGGACTTACAGTATAAACATAATAGCCATCTATATTTTCGGAATATGTAAGTTTTTCAAATACAGGATGCTCTTTATCACCATTAAACCCAAGGTTATTACCATTATTTTTAAGTTTAACTTTAATGGTATAAGACTCTTTTTCTTTATCGGTCAAAATTCCATTTGTGCTAGTTAACAGATTGTTATTTTCATCCCTAATTTCCTCTATAAACGGAGAATTAGTTGTAATTTTATAAACAGTAGACACAAATACTTCGGTTATTTTATTGTTTTCAGAGAACTCAATTGTGTATTGTCTAGTTCTGCTATCTGGTTGGATATCAAACCAAACACCATTAAATATCTCACACTTTCTTACTTCTAGCCCATCAAATCCGGTAGCCGGACTTATTGTAAATATAAATTTATCACCTTCAGTAAAGGTGTAACTTCCCGCCGTGTTGATTTCTACACTTGGAGTAACTCTATTATCTTTATGAGTAATATTACCACTTAGTTTAAATCCATTTCCTCTAAATGAAACTTTATATGTACTTAATGCATATTGTGCATAATAATATTTTGCAGTACCTGAAGTGACCGAAAATTGACTTGTTGTGGTATCAAACTTTTCAGATTCAGCGCCTTCTATATATGAAACATTGTCTGGGTTGCTTTCTA
Source organism: uncultured Lachnospiraceae bacterium (assembly GCA_964432825.1). Classification (GTDB taxonomy): domain Bacteria; phylum Bacillota; class Clostridia; order Christensenellales; family UBA1242; genus UMGS1908. The sequence goes on along the minus strand of CAYSOX010000006.1, from coordinate 65,761 downwards.
AATTCGTCGCCTCTTTCCAACCCTCAAAAGTATGTCCTAAATAATCACTTGGGTTTGGAACGGTCTGCGACTTAATTTCCTTATATTGAACATTGATTGTTTTAGTTTCGTCAATTTCATATTTTCCTTGACTATTTAAAACTAAGAAATATACTGGATAAATATTTGTAACACCCGAAATTTTAACCTTTATATCCCCATCAATATCTTCTCTTTGCACTCTAAAATAGGTATTGCCATCAACTTCAAATATATTTTCACTTGTAATGGTTTTATACCTACCATAATCAGAACCACCATTAGACTTTATTGCAAATTCCACTTTAAAGTCTTTTTCGCTTTTATAATAACCTTCTTGAAGTTCTATTTTAAACTTTAAAGAATCATTTAATGCAATTGAGCCACCATTAATATCTTCATCGGTTTGGTAATCAACACACTTGAATCCATATTGGAATTCTGAACCAATTTCCTCTTCAGTATTGCCTACACCACCCAAAACAACCTCGGTATGGAATGTTCTAAAAATTATACTTCTAATAGACGAACTTTCGGTGCTTCTTACCTCAATTCGGTCGATACCGCTTTCAATCTGTCTAAGTTGGCTAGCCGTCAATTTATATGTATCAACATTTCCATTTGATGATGAAGCATCCACATTTGATGAGGTCAACTTAAATTGTCCACCACTTACTGGAACTATGAAAAGTTCATACTCACCAATCGCCAATTTTCTTTGTGGTAAAGGGTCGGCTTTATGATTTTTAACCAAATCATTTGTATAATTACCCCAAACCAAAACACTTAGTTTATCGCCATTTACAACAACCGAACCTTGACCGGACAAACTCTCAAGGCGATTTCTGTAAATTGTAATAGGAATATACCCTATTTCATTGCCATATCTAAATTCTACATTAACCTCTCTTTTTGTTGCGGTTGCATATTCACCCTCCCAACGGGCACTAATATAACCATTGTTTAAGGTATATCCCATTGTGGATTGCTCATTTGCACGAGTGGTTAGATTCAACTTACTCATATCAATATTTTGAATATTTTTTTCGCCATAATCATAAGTCATTGCAAGTTCAAAGAAATTAAATCTTTCGCCATCATAATATTCAGTCTTACTATTTGCACCAGCATTTAAAAAATACTCCCCAACTGAAACCGTCTTTTCACTAAAATTATAGTTGGATATAAAATAAATTCCGCAAATAATTATGTAAACGGATGCTATTATAGATGCTGGAACCCATAAACTAATTGGCTTTTTTGTTTTCTGTTTTTTAGATTTTGCAAGTGGTAATTGAGTAGAACTTTTAGGCTGAGCAAGGCTGTAAGACCCCGCAAGCCCTCTTGCTATATCATTATCCGCATTTGACAACGGATTATTAAGTATATTTCCTCTTGGATTTGATGCTTTACCACTAACCGAACTATTTCGACCTTGTCCCGTTGCTGTTTGACCATTTTTACCAATACTTTCTTGGTAATTTTCATTCAACACTGCTTCTTCAAGTTCGGAAACACTTTTATCTAAAGAGACCTCCTCTTCTTGACCCTTTTTCCCGCCCTTAGAATTTGAACCACCTTTATTTCCGCCATTTGTCTGTTTTGAATTTCTAGATGGAAGGGCTGAAGTTGGAGGAGCAGAAACCGAACCGCCCGTCCTCATCCTTTGCAAAAATGAGTGTTTTGAAGACAACCTTTCTCTAAAATCTGAATCATCGGTAGTATTAATTTTTTGAGACAACTCCGGTACGTCCTCAGTTTTTAGCAAGCCCGAATCTTCTCCGGTTGTATTTTTAGGTTCGGGCAAAACACTATTGTTCTCCCCTACTTTTTTAGGTTCAGGTAAAACATTTCCCACTTTTTTAGGTTCTGGCAAAACGCTTGAATTTGAAGTGCTGTTTTGTGATGAGTTTACTAAATTTTCATTTTTACTAGATATTTGTGCATCTGAAACCTTGGAGTCAGATATTGACCCCTCTGTCCCAGAATTGGACTTAACAACCTTTTTAATTACTTTTCTAACTTTCTTACCTTGGGCATTTATGTAAATTTCACCATTTTTAATTTCTTTCTTATTTACAATTCTACCATCTAAGGTTTGAACCATTTCATCGGCTGGAGCCGTTTGTTTTCCTTTAATCTCATCCATTGACTTTTTCCCTAATGTTAAAGTGATATTTTTAACTACCAATAGTATATACTAAATTTAAATATTTAGTCAAACAAAAACACCGCAAGTTGTGTAAAAAAACTATTATAATTTTAAAAAATTTTTTTCACTAAAAAAGATGCGTCAAACAATTGTTCAACTCATCTTTTAAAAAACGGAATCTTTGCACCTACCTTTAATATTTGGCTTGAATATGAAACTTTTAACTTTAAAATATAACAACACATTCCTCAGTAAAGTTTTCAATTAGATTTAATATTAACCTATCAAAGTTTTAACACTTCCCCATTTAAAGCCTTTTGCATTATTTCAATTTATACAATTTTTATTTTTAATAAAAATATTTTACTTATCTGAAATATAATCAAAAGGATTTACCGCCTTGCCGTTCTCCAACATTTCCAAATGTAAATGTGACCCAAGTTTTGACTCATTTCCAGCACTTCCTGAAGTAGAACCAATTTTTTCGCCTGCCTTAACCGAGTCTCCAACCTCAAATTCTACCGTATTTGAAAGGGATTTATAGACCGAAACCAATTCATCTGAATGCTTTATTAGAACCACTGTGCCCTCTAAGGGTGAGTAACTAATACTTTGAATTGTTCCGTCTGCAACAGCCAAAACATCTTGCTCGCCATCCGTCACAAAATCCACACCCACATGAGTAGTCCACTCGTTCATTGTTTCGTTATATACAACATTGTCATTAACAAAAGCACTTCCTATGGTATAATTTTGAAGTGGCATTACAAAATTTAACATATCATCCGAAGATGTAGGAATATTTGGTGTTTCTTTGTTAATGTCTTCAATATTGTTGCCCGACTCCTCCAAGTTTGAAGGTGGAAAAACATCCAATTTTTGATTTTTTCTTTGGTTGCTTTTTATGATTGCAGTAACAGCAAGTGCAACAACTAAACAAACAGCACAACCACTAACAGCAAGTGCAAACGCATTTTTCTTAATGTAAATTTTTAATCTTTTTCCAAAAGTTAAACCATCTTTGTTTTTCATAAATTTTCACTCCATTTTTGTTTTATACAACAATTGTAGCCAGTTTTTATAGAGTTAAACATTGTTTTCAAAAATTTTTTTATTTTTTTTTACAAATGTGATTAAAAACAAAAACTATAAATCAATTTGATAATCTTAATTACAATAATTGGGGTTAGTTTTATTATCATTTCGGTTTAAATAATTCATAAATTAATAATCTTCCACCCATCTTTTGAACTACTCAAATGAAACAATTTGCCACTTGAAAATTTTTAAGGTACAAAAAAATGAGTCCAGCAAAATACCGAACTCAAAATAAGCAATATAAATATTAAAATTTTTGTCTAACTTTTGAATTGTACCAATTAAAATCAATTTAAAATTTCCACAAAAAAACTTAAGTAAAACCCAAAATATGAAAATTTTAATATTAATTCAAAATTTTATGGCATCTTTCACAGACTTCGCCTTCAACTAAGTGGTCAACAAAATTCCAACATCTAGTACACTTTTCGCCACTGCTTTTTTCAACTAAAACATTGTCTGTTTTGTCGTCAAACTTTGCCTCGCTTACTATTAGTAATTGATTCAAATTTTCTGAAAGGTTTGCTTTTACTAGTGGATATTTTTGTGTATTAATTGTAACCACCGCTTCTTGTGACGAACCTATAATTTTACTCTCATCACGAGCATAAGAAATAGCCTTATTAACCTCATATTGCAAATCAAAGAATTCTTTGAACAATTCTTCCAGTTCTTTTTTATCTGCATACTTAACTGCTTCTGGCATATTTTCTAGGTGAACACTCTCCAATTTTTCACCACACATAAATCCGTACACCTCTTCGGCTGTGTATGGAAGAATTGGAGCAATTAAGCAAACTTCAGCCTTTAATATGTTATAAATAACTGTTTGAACACTTCTTCTTACAAGCGAATCTTTCTTTTCAATATACAAAATATCCTTAGTGAAATCGAAATAAAATGCAGAAAGTGTTACCGAAACAAAATTGTTTATTAATTTATAAACTTCGCCAAATGAATATTCGTCGTATGCCTTTTTGCAAGCCTCAACAAAATCAGACAATTGATTCATCATATACTTATCGGCTTTTGGCATATCCTTATATTCAACTGAATCTTTCTTTGGGTCAAAATCTTTCAAATTACCTAACATAAATTTAAAAGTGTTTCTAACCTTTCTATATGTTTCTTTAACTTGTTTTATTAGGTCGTCGCTAATTCTAACATCTTCGGTATAATCAACAGACGCAACCCACCAACGAAGAATATCCGAGCCATGTAATTTAATTAAATCTAGCGGTGCAATAACATTTCCTAAACTCTTACTCATTTTATTGCCCTTGCCATCCAAAATAAATCCATGTGACACCAATTCTTTATAAGGTGCATGACCATTAACTGCAACACTGGTAATAAGTGAAGAATTGAACCAGCCTCTATATTGGTCTGAACCTTCTAAATATATATCTGCAGGGTTTGAAAAACCTCGTTCGTCCAAAACACCTTTATGTGTAGAACCTGAATCAAACCAAACATCCATAATATCCGTTTCTTTTGTAAAATTACCATTTGGGCTTAACTCATTTGTATAGCCTTCAGGTAAAAGTTCCTTTGCACTCTTTTCAAACCATATGTTTGAGCCATATTCTCTAAATAGTTTTGCAATATGCATCATAACATCATAATCAACGATTTCCGAACCATCTTCGTTATAAAAAATTGGTATTGGAACACCCCATACTCTTTGACGCGAAATGCACCAATCTCCTCTACCCTCTATCATATTATATAGTCTTTTCTTTGCCCAAGGAGTATGAAACACAACTTCATTTTCAATAACATCCAAAAGTTTTCCTCTGATTTTATCAATACTACAAAACCATTGTGCGGTCGCTCTGAAAATTATTGGTTTTTTAGTTCTCCAATCGTGTGGATATGAGTGAGTAATAAACTTTAATTTTAAAAGAACACCTAGTTCGTCTAACTTTTGGGTTACTGCTTTATTTGCATCTTCAAAAAACAACCCACAAAATTCTCCCGAATCTTCATTTAAAACACCTTGGTCATTTACACCATTTATTAAACCCAAATTGTATTGTTTGCCAATAATAAAGTCGTCCGCACCATAACCTGGAGCAATATGCACTAAGCCCGTTCCACTATCTAGTGTTACATGGAAGCCAACAACTACCGGACTTACTCTATCCATAAACACATGCTTATACTTTACACCATCAAAATCTGTACCACAAACAACACCAACTTCGGTGTAATTTTCCCAACCAAACTCTACAGCAAGTGATGGAAGTAGTTCTTTTGCAACAATGTAAATTTTTCCATTTACTTGAACCTTAGAATATTCAAACTTTTCACCTACTGCAATTCCTAAGTTTCCAGGAAGTGTCCATGGTGTAGTTGTCCAAATAACCAAATTTTCACCAACATTTACTTTATCATTTCCGCAAACTACCGGAAATGCAACAAAAATAGATGGGTCTTTGCGGTCTTTGTATTCAATTTCGGCTTCTGCTAGTGCGGATTCACTAGATGGACTCCAATAAACCGGTTTTAAACCTTTGTAAATCAAACCTTCTTTTGCCATTTTTGCAAAAAGTTCAATCTGGGCGCCTTCCATTTCTTTTTGAAGTGTTATATATGGATGCTCCCAATCACCTATAATATTACATTTTTTAAAGCCTTCCATTTGCTTTTCAACTTGTTCATAGGCGTATTTTTCGCATAACTTTCTAAATTCCGCTTTTTCCATACTCTTTCTATCAACGCCAGTGTTTGTGATTGCCTGTTCAATTGGAAGACCATGGGTATCCCAGCCCGGAATGAAGGTCATATAAAAACCCGACATCATCTTATATCGGTTTATAAAATCCTTTAAGATTTTATTCATTGCATGGCCAATATGAATGTTTCCATTTGCATAAGGAGGTCCATCGTGTAAAACAAAAGGAGTTTTCCCTTTATTTTTCTCACAAACTTTTTCATAAAGATGCATTTTTTCCCACTTTTCCCGTTGAAGATTTTCCATTTCTGGAAGATTGCCCCGCATCTGAAACTCGGTTTCTGGCATATTTAGTGTGTCTTTGTAATTCATTTTTTTGTTCTCCTTTTTATAAATTTAGAAAGTACTAACAAATTAAATAGGAGCATTCTCTATTTTCGAGAATACTCCTATATGTATTACCACTTGAAAATATTAATAAAAGCACTTTCCATTGCTCCGTTCCTATAACGGGAAACACCCGAAACCCCTTACTTGATTTTTTCTGGGATTCTGCTATTAGGTGATAATTTATAAACTCTCCCCAATCGGCTTTCACCTACCCCGACTCTCTTTTATGGTTCAAAATCTATAAACCGTGTCCTAAATCATTGCATTTACATTAACACAAGTTTATTCTATCACACTAAAAATTGTTTGTCAACAACTTTTATTAGAGCCTAAAAGGTTTGTAAAGTTATATATTTATAACGAATAAATACGAAAAGTACATTTTTTAAAAAACTTATTTAAAATGAATAACCACACACATATTTAATATGCATTCCAAAACCCAAATTTGTAATTTTATTTCTTGTAATTATTTAAGGCAATCCGTTCTTAAATTGTTATATTATTTAATTATTACACTGAAAGATTCCTAAAACTGTATACTTTAGTAATTTTTTTTAACGATTAAATATTTATTCTTTACTATCAAACAAATACTCGCCAAATTTATCAATATTTCCAGCCCCTAAAAGCAAGCACTTGCAATTCGGTTTTAAAATTCTTTCAAGCATCATTTTGCAAGTAAGGTAATTTTCAGCATAAAAACCCGCCCCGCTAAAAAAATTTATTTTGTCCGCCATTCTCTCTGAAGATATATTTTTAATTGGTTTTTCGCGTGCTGGAAAAATTGGAAGCATTATACAGCAATCGGCTTTACTTAACACATCTATAAAGTCATCCCATAAATTTTTAGTTCGCGAAAAAGTATGCGATTCAAACACAACAACAAGTTTTTCACCCTTTTTCATACAACTTTTAGTTTCATTAATCACCGCACCTATTTCATCGGGATGATGTGCATAATCGTGAATAACTTTTGCCCCATTAAAAATCCCCAAACTTTCATATCTTCGTTTCACTCCTTTAGTCGACTGCAAACCTAGTTTTATGGATTTTCGCGACACAGATAAAACCTCTGCCACCAAGATTGATGCAAGCGCATTGTATAAATTATGTTCGCCCACCATTGGTAAGTGAATATTAGAAAAAGTTTTACCCAAACAGTAAGCCGAAAATTTAAATGTTCCATCCTTGTTTTTTTGAACCTTAGTTATATAACAATCGGCATTTTTATTAAATCTAGAAAATGAATACACCTTTTTAGTTTTAAGGTCGGAATTTTCAATCACCCATTTTGCACCTTCGTCATCCGCTGAATATATTACAACCCCATCACTTTGCACACTCTCCGCAAACCGAACAAAAGATTTTTTTAAATTTTCGACCGTTTTAAAATAATCTAAATGGTCACTTGCAACATTTAAAATCACCGCAATAGTTGGTGAAAAACTTAAAAAACTATCAAAATATTCACACGCTTCACTTAAAAAGATGTTTTTATCCGCACCAAGTTTTATATTTCCCGAAATATCTAAAGATTTTCCTCCAACATGCGAAGTAAAATCCTTTTCCGAGTTTTTTAAAATATTACTTACAACCGCCGTTGTGGTAGTCTTTCCGTGCGACCCCGACACAAATATTCTAGTTTTATATTCGCCCGATATTATTCCAATAGCATCCCCTCTTGTTAATAATAACTTATTATTTTCTTTAGCCCAAAGCACTTCACTAGCCGTCGTTTTTATTGCTACCGAATAAATAACACAATCGGGATTAACTGCCGATATAAACCTCTTAACACCCTGCTTGTATACCTTTATGCCAAGTTTTTTAAGTTCGTCAATCTCAACCCCGCCACTTTTTAAGTCCGACCCCCAAACCTGCACACCTTGTGAAATTAAAATTTTTGCAATTGCCGACATACTAATACCTGCAATGCCTACAATAAATACTTTTTTACCAAATATTTCCATATTACATTATATGTGCATTTTGATAAAAGTTGTAGCATAAGTAATTTGTATTATACATATAAAACATATTTTTCAATAATGAATACATTACCCACAAAATTATCCTCAGTTTTCCGAGTGATTAACACCAATCCGTTGTTGTTGGAGGCTTAACGCCTTTAATATGTTTCTATACTCTCCACAAAAAAAAGTTTCATAATAAATCATTTGAATACTAAAAAATGGGTCTGGAAAATTTCCAAACCCATTTATTTTTAATTTTCTTCGTCTTCACTATATGAATGGTCTTGTCTTTTTAGTAGTGGTATAAACACTACCGTTAAAACCATAACCACAACCAAAATAAGTGCCACACTTATAAGACAGGTTGCAAGCAAGTTTCCACAATCTCTAACAACCATAAAGTCGCTGATTTTTGAAGTTTCAAAAGTTAAATATTCCCCGTCAATTTCAACATCAATTAACTCTACTTCTCCATCATAATTTTTAATAGCAACTTTAATATCTTCCGTTTTTGAAGGCAAGCCTTCAACCTTTATTGTGACCTTAATTTTTTCACCATTTAAGTCTATTGGAGTATATCCATAAACCAATTTAGCCGAATAAGACGCAATATTTTCACTATTTTTTGGTGTAGCAAAACTTATTTCATCCGCTTTGGTTACAACAAAACTTGAGCCTTCATATATTCCATTCTCAGAATTTATCTCAGCAATTGAAGAACCCGTTGAACTATCCACCTTACTTTTAAGGTTTAACATCCTTTTAACAAATTTTGCACGGTAAGTAGCATCGGTATTTACCGCCGTAACCGAATTTTTTGTAAAATCATTTTCCCAATCTACAAACTCATATTTATATTCGCTTGTTCCACTTTTGGTTGGCGTTGGGCAAGTTGGAATTTCACCATATTTCAATACTTGGCTTGCTAAAACTGTGCCATCATCTAAAACAAAGGTTATTGTATAACTTCGCTTAACCTTATTAAACCTTGCCATATAAGTTTTATCTTCTACAACTTGTGTGCTTTCAACAATTTCTGGCTCCCACCCGTCAAACACATAGTTGAATTCTGCAGTAGAATCTTTTTGTATAGTTCCCGAAAATGTAGGATTTGCCCCATATTGGAATTTTTGGACTTGCCCCACATCGGCATTATCCTTTTTCCATGTAATAAAATAATAGTTTTTAACCTTTAATGTATAACTTACCGTCTTTGGATTATAGTTATCATTTCCCGAAAAAACCGCACTAACTTGAACCTCCGTTTCAGCCTCTGGATTTCTTCCTAGTGTAACTACACCATCTTCGCCTATAGTTATATTTTTATTTGCCGTAATTTCATAGACTACATCAACTCCTAGACTATTAGTTAAAGTATTACTAAATGTTGTGTCATCACTATTTTTATTGACAATTGTTTCATTAAACTTAAAATCATCATCCGAAATATCTGCTTTAGTTATTTGGTAAATCGTTGTTGCACTGCCTGTTAATCCACTTTCTGCATTTGCACTTGCTGTTATTTTATAACAACCTGCTTGATAATAAGCACCTTCTTCGGCAACTTCTTGATATGCTGAATCATCTTCATTTATTTTTTTATACTGAATTGTAATGGTGTATTTTGATGAGTCAATTTGCGAGCCGGTGTCACCTAAAACTTTTATGGTTGGAACTTGCTGTTTTGCCGTTCCTTCAACCTCCATATAACTTACACTTGCAATTTCTTCAATGGATTGAATTGAACTTGGCATAACTTCATCTGCACTGGCTTTATAACAAATTTTGCCACTTAAAATTCCAAACCCTGCAACACTTAGAACTACGAAAATTGCAATTGCTAAATATTTTAATAACGAATTTATTGTTTTCATTAGTATTTCCTCCAATTGACAAATAAAAAGAATGCAATTATTAACTGCATTCTTATTGTAACATATTTTATATCAAAAGGACTAGTGTTTTTAATTAAAATTTTTACATTTCACCAAATTTTTCCAAAAACTCAACAAGTTGAACTTTTTCGGATATATTATTACACAGCAACTGTTCTTTTTGCAATTTTGTTAAATGTTTAACTTTATACTCCAATTTTGATGCTTCCGACCTACTTCCAACAGCTAATTGAAATTCAATTTTTTGCGGAGTATGAGTTTTAGTGTATTTTGCACCAACCCGCACTCGGTTTTTATGTTCTTTAAATCTTCTTTCTACATCGGTGGTGATACCCGTATATAAACTACCATCTGCACATCTTAAAATATATAGATAAAACATCTAATCTACCAACTTTTTAAACTCTTCTAACATCTTTTTATAAAATTCAAAGGCACTTTCTATAGCCTCAGGTTTTGTAATGTCTACCCCTGCTATCTTTAATAATTCTGTCGGTTTATCCGAACAGCCACTAGAAAGAAATTTTTTGTAATTTTTTACCGCAATTTCGCCGTCTTTTTCAATATTGTTCGCAATAGCAATGGCACTTATAAGTCCCGTTGCATAGGTGTAAACATAAAAAGAATTATAAAAATGCGGAATTCTAGACCATTCATATTTGCAAAATTCATGGATTTTAACACCTTTGCCAAAATATTTTTCGAGTAGGCCTTGATACACATCATTTAAGTCCTCAGGTGTTAGTGATTTCCCATCCGCAACTCTTTTATTTGCTTCATATTGAAACTCGGTAAACATCGTTTGGCGGAATATTGTTGCGTAAAAATCACTTAAAAATCCCTCTAAAAGGAATTTTTTCTGCTCATCATTTTTGGCATTTTTCAAATAATATCTAAACAAAAGTTGCTCATTTACTGTAGATGCAATTTCAGCAACAAAAGTTTCATATCGACGCTTTTCATAAACTTGCGTTTGGTTTGTCAAATATGTATGCATAGAATGACCTAATTCGTGTGCAATTGTACTAATATCTCTATAGGTTGGAAGATAATTTAACATAACAAATGGTGGCAATGTTTCGGTGGTAACCGAAAAAGCACCCGACCGTTTTCCCTCGCGTGGGTAAACATCTATCCATCCTTCATTTTTTGCTCTCCTTAAGCATTCGACATAGTCGGTTCCCAAAATACTTAATGCATCAATAACCTTTTCATAAGCCTCATCAAAGTTTAACTCAAACCCTTCTGCACTCCCAACCGATGCATAACAATCGGCAATATTAAATTCGGTTAACTTTAAGGCTTTTCGCTTTGCTTCTACATAATCATAAAATAACGGAATGAATTTATTTACACCCTCTACCAAATTAAAATATACCGACGGGCTAACCTCTTCTGACTCCAAACTCATTGTGAAATAATCTTTATAGTTATAAGTTTGTGCTAAAAAATTACACTTTTTTAACTCGTTTAAATAATTAGCGGAAATTGTGCGATTGTATTTTGCATACCCCGAATGCAATTTTTTGTGTGCCTCCAACCGAACGCTTTGGCTTGGGCTTCTAACCAACATCCCGTAGGTTGAATTATCCAAAACTTGAGGATTTCCCTTTTCGTCCACCACTTCACCAAATTTAATTTCGGTATCCGAAAGCAAGGAAAATACATTATCAAAATCGGTAAATGCACTCATATTTGCAATCAATTTTTCTTGTTCTTTTGGGAGTGTATGTGAAAGCCTTCGGATAATTCCCTCAAATATACGGTTATAATTGGTTAGTTTAGAATCGCTTTTTAATTCTTCCAACTTCTCCTTACCCATACTTGCAAGTTCGGGTTCAACAAAACTCAACTCCGACTGAATTTTAACAGACAAGTTTTCTGCCGTCTGAAAAAGTTTTACATTGTTAGAATCTTCCATATTTCCAGCATACTTTAAAAACGCATACAAATACGGTCTTTCAGCACGAATTCCAATTTCTTTTTCTAGTTCAAAGAACTTTACAATAGTATCTTTACTATTCAAACTTCCCTCAAACGCCTTTAATTTTTCTATTTCTTTTTCAATTACCTCTATTTCTTCAAAAAAGGACTTGTCATCTGCAAGAACAGACGACAAATCCCACATAGAGTTATTTGTATTTTCTGTCATTTTAACTCCTTTTTGCTTATTTTTTATTATCTTTTTTAATATCTCCGATTATTTCATCCAAACTATCTTCTGGGTGAAGCGCCTCATCAATACTAAATCCGCTTTCGGTAGGTTCGGCCAACTCGCTAGTAAATACCATTTGAGTTTTTAATTTGCTCATAACCTTTTTATACTTATCTTCACTATCTTCACTAATTGAATATTCTGGGGCTTCGTTCAATTTTTTCACATTGCCCTTCAACCACTCAGATTCATCCACTTTAAGCGACTTCTTGCTATTTGGAATTCTTGTTTCTTTAGAACTCTTTAGCATTGTGTTAGATTCTTGCAATTGTTCCAATAGTTCTGAAAGTTCATTTTCAAAAATTGATGGTGTATCGTCATTTTTCAATTCTTTATTGTGTGCAAAAATATCACTAAAGCAATTGCTCCACTTAAAGCCAAATTGCTTCACCTTTTCCAAAACTATAGAAAGTTGAATTGAGTGCATTTTTTGTTCTTCGCGAAGTTGCTTTGTTGCTTCATTCATAGCCTTAGACAACATTCTTTGTTTATCTAATCGGTCATTTTTTTCGCGTTTTAATTCATCAATTACCTGTTTTAATTCTAATATTCTATCTTTTTGCTCACACATAGTTACTTCACTACTAGCAAGCATTTGCTTAACATATTCTTCAACCTCTGACCTTGTAAAAGTCTTTTTAAACTCTCTCTTTTCCATACTTCAAATCCTTATTTCCTTTATTTTGTTTAATTGCTTTAATTAAAATAACTGCAAAAATCGTAATTCCACCGACTACCATAATTCCACTAAAGAATCTAGATATTGGCAAACTTCCAAGCCTTAAAACATACTCCTCTTGTCTAAGCCCCTCTAAAATAAATCGTATCGTACCATAGTATGTTAAATAACTTGCTAAAATAATACCTTTTGGTCGTTTTTTTAGATAAAAAAGTGAAATTAATAGTACAAAGCCCAAAAGATTTAACACGCTTTCATAAAAGAATAACGCCATAAACCATCTGCCACTGACTTCAACCGCGAATGGGAACCATTGCATACTTTCATCCAATATTTCTCTGCCATAAACTTCACTATTAAAGTAATTTCCCCACCGACCAATTGCCTGCCCTAATATTAAAAGCGGACAAATTAAATCGCATATAGATAGCACATTCTTTTTCTTTATCAGACAATATATCACTATTCCTAAAAGCCCACCTATGCAAGCACCTATAATACTCATACCGCCTTCACGAAATTTAAAAAAGTCAGTTATATCCAGTCCTTCTTCAAAAGTCACCGAAAATAGCCTAGCACCAACTATTGCAATAGGAACGACACACAAAAGTAAATCCACTGGAGCATCTTTGTCTAACCCTTCCCGTTTTCTTAAAACATATAATAGGCCAAAGGCTAACATAATTGCACTACTAATAATTAGCCCATACCAATATATATCAAAACCAAAAACTGAAAAAGCGACTCTTTCTACCAATAACTGTTCCATACTTTCATTATATCCATATTTTTTTGCAAAGTCAATAAATAAAAAAGAACTTGAAAGGTTTTTCCAAGTTCTTCATAAAATTTTTATTATTTTCAAAAAATTTTTACATTTTTCTCTTGTCGTTGGTTCTAAATTTAGATTTTTGCCACAATTCAAATGTTAAAATATAAATAGATGTCCTTAAAATTTAACTATGTGAAATAGTTTTTTCGTGAACCTCAAAATTTACCACTGTCATACCTGCAAAATCAAAAATTTTCTTCACTGTTTAAATAGCCATCAGTTGCGGGGTTTGCCCCTTCGGGCTGCTTGCCGACAACTTCCGATAATATATACTATGTGATGTTGATTTGCTCACAAGTTCGCCAATCAGCTTGCTAATGCAACCCCCGTGATAAATCACGGCATCACAGTTTGAATAAACATCGGCTCTAAGAATATGCCACCTTGCGGTGTCGCATTCTTCCCGCCTCCGATAATATCAACTAATCTCCCATCTCATAGTCAAACAAACCATCAAATGGGTCTTCTTTGGTTGAGGTTTCATTTTGTGAACCACTATTATTAGAGTTTTGTGAACCACTATTTGATTGCGGGTTTTTGTTTGTTGAACCGTTTAATTTTCCAGGTTTGCCACTTGAAGTTTCGGTTTCAGCTTCTGCAGGCGTTGTTGAAACTACTCTATCTTCACTAGTTTCACCCACTGGAGCAGTTTCCCCTCGATTTTCATCTTCTTCCTTATCTGCAGGATTTTCCTCTGGGAGTTCATCACCATTTGTAGTTTCTGCTCCGTCAGGTCCAAATATGTCCCACTTGTCGCCACCTAGTGTTTCGCTAACTCCCGCTTCAGGTTTATTGCTACATGCATCACATCCTTCATTTACTGTAGCACCGCCCAAGCCCAACATTAGCAATCCTGCAGTAATCAACGCTGCAAGTTTACCAGGGTTTTTACCCTTAGACTTCTTAATTGCCGCCTTAAATTTTCCTTTGTTTTTCTTTAATTTCTTATGGACCTTGTCATAATCTTCTTTAGTCATACCAAGCCCTGTAATTTCAATATCAGTCGTTCTTCCTGCATCAGCTTTCGAATGATTCTTAATACATGCTTTCGCACTATCAAGTTGATTCTCGTGTGCAGTATTTTCAGGAGTTATCCCATCTAAAACTGAATGAAGATGTTTTTCTGCTTTTGCTATTTTTTTACAATCGTCTGGTTCTAAACGGTAGTTACTTGAACGCATTACATTTTTTGGTAATTCAAGTAAAATATCTATCCCTTCATCCACAGCAACATCATAACAAGAATTATGTGTATAAATACCTTCATTTTCACTAATCAACAAATCTACAACGCCATCTAATAACAATAATTTGTTATATACCCAGCCCTTATTTCCACTACCTACATTATCACCATATGTTGCGTTATTTTTTAAATACAAAATACTATTTTTGATTTCCAACAAATCATAATCCATAATATTAACTCCTTCTTTTCCCTTTATTTTTAGTGTGCTTATTATAACACAAAACCGCCAATTTGTCAATAGGTTAGGCATTAATAACACATAAAGTGACAATTTTGCCCCCACTTTATGGTTATCTAATTGTTTCTAAAATCATTTTTTTAACTATTTAATTTAAAACACAAATCGCAACAACATATTCGCCATCATGTGAAATACTCACATCGCTTTCACTTATATTTAGTTCCTCGAATATTTTTTTTACCGAACCTGAAACATTTAAAATAGGTTTTCCAAGTTTATCGTGCAAAACTTCGATTTCTTTTAACATATTCAGTTGCTTAATTCCTTGCCCTAAGGCTT
This sequence comes from uncultured Lachnospiraceae bacterium, assembly GCA_964432825.1. Taxonomy (GTDB): domain Bacteria; phylum Bacillota; class Clostridia; order Christensenellales; family UBA1242; genus UMGS1908. The sequence continues at coordinate 50,060 of CAYSOX010000006.1, read as the reverse complement.
TTAACACCGCCTCTTTACAGGCAAAAAAACCTGCAACTGATTGATATTTTAAATTTGGTGTTTTATCACAACTTTTTGATTTTAAATATTCTTTTTCTGCATTGGTTAAAAAACTATCAAAAAAATGCTCCTCTCTTTCGCATTTTTCTTTTACTCTTTCTATTTTTAAAATATCAACACCCGTTTTAATCATCTAAATATTCTCCTTTAAAATTTTGTTTTCGAATAACTCTATTAATATTATCAAATGAAAAACCTTTATACACAAGATGCGATTTTAATTTTTGAATTGTCTTTTCGTCTACCTCTTTATTTTTTAAATATTTTTGAGTTGCCGTTAAGCACTTTTCAAACTCTTCCTCTTCGGTTGTGTTTTCTTCAAGTGCTCTTTTAATTGTCTCGCGACCAAGCCCTTTTTTCAATAAATCAACTTCCAACATCCTTCGGCTTTTGGATTTGTTTGACGCTATAAAACTATTGGCAAAATCCAAATCACTAATATAGCCATACTCACTAAGTTTGGATATCACCTGCTTTATTATATCATCTTCATATTCTTTTGACTTTAATTTATCTACAATTGCCTTTTTGGTATATTTTTGACGAGAAAGCAAACTAAGTGCCTTTTCAAAAGCACTTTCAACCTCACTTTCATTATGTATTTTAAGTAAAGATTCTTTAGTTATTTCCACCCCTACCTTTAGTCCATTTTTTATAAGGGTGATATTATTTAACCCACAAACAAATTCGCCATCCAAAAATACATTTGCACGACTTTTCTTCTTTTGTAAGGTAATTTCAGTAATTGTAGGCATACTTTTTACTTTGCGTTGAATCTAAAAAACGCACTCCTAAGTTTGTTGTTTATAATTTTGCCACCAAGCATCATCTTCAATTCACTAAAAACCACTTGTTCTTTTGCTAGCGGAATAGCAACCTCGGCGTGAACAACATCACGGTAATCTATTTTTATTATTGGTATGTTATTATCTCTAAAATATGCACCCGTCTTTGAAAACTCGTTATAGTTAAAACTAAACTCATAAACTATACACTCATTCATAACATAATAACTTGCTTCATTTAAGGTGTTTAAAGCAGTTGTAAAATATGCTTTATAAAGACCATTGGTGCCAAGTTCTTTGCCACCAAAATATCTAACAACCACAATAAGTGTGTTGGTTAAATTTTTCTTTCTTATAGCCTCTACTATCGGAACACCCGCCGTGCCTGCCGGCTCACCATTATCGTTATTTTTAGAAATTTCTCCATTTTGCCCCAAAATGTATGCATAGCAAATATGGGTTGCTTGAGGATGTGCAGACTTAACAAGTGCCAAAAATTCATTAACTTGCTCTTCTGTCCGAACAAACTTTGAATACCCTAAAAACCTAGAACCTTTTTCATCAAATTCTACACAAACTTCATTTGCAACAACAAAATAATTTCTTCCTTGTGACATTAAAAATTCCACCCTTAAACCTTACTCTAATGAAATATTACCATAAATAAACTAAAAAATCAAATAGTTTTAGTTTACTATGAAGATTTTGTTGTGATATAATAAAATAGTACAAATTTAATAAAGGAGAAAAAAATGCAATACTCAACTCACATTAACAATATGTGTCCAGTTACATTAGGCGCAAGACATAACAATGCACCTATTCCTGAAGAAGGCAAATGGATACATTCAAAAGAAATTAAAGATATTTCTGGTTTAACTCATGGTGTTGGTGCCTGTGCCCCACAACAAGGTGCATGCAAACTAACCCTAAATGTTAAGGATGGAATAATCGAAGAAGCACTAGTCGAAACCATTGGTTGCTCGGGTATGACCCACTCGGCTGCTATGGCATCTGAAATTTTACCAGGAAAAACTCTACTTGAAGCATTAAATACCGACCTTGTTTGCGATGCAATAAATGTTGCTATGCGTGAACTATTTTTGCAAATAGTTTATGGCAGAACTCAATCTGCTTTTTCAGAAAACGGACTAGAAATTGGTGCAGGCCTTGATGACCTTGGAAAAGGCTTAACCAGTCAAGTTGGCACAATGTATGGAACAAAAGCAAAAGGCTCAAGATATTTAAACATTGCTGAAGGTTATGTTTCAAAAATCGGCCTAGACAAAAACAATGAAATTATAGGTTATGAATATATTTCTATTGGTAAGGCTATGGAAGAAATCCGAAACGGGATTGAGCCAAATGAAGCAATCAAAAAATATACAAAATCTTATGGTCGAATGGCTGACGCCGTTAAAGTTATCGACCCTAGAAAGGAATAGGAGGTTTGACAATGGTAGAATTTGAAGGAAAAGAAAAAAGAGAGTCTTCTATTAATGCTTTCTTGAAAAAATATAATTTAGGTTCGCTTGAAAATTGTCGTGAAATTTGCTTACAACACGGCATCGACCCCGACAAAATCGTTAAAGGCGTTCAACAAATTTGTTTTGAAAATGCCGTATGGGCATACACCGCAGGAACTGCACTAGCACTAACCCAAAAACCTAAAACTGCAAGTGAAGCATCAAGCCTAATTGGTGTTGGTCTTCAAGCCTTTTGTGTTCCGGGCTCTGTTGCAGACTCTAGAAAGGTTGGCTTAGGTCACGGAAATCTTGGAGCAATGCTTTTGGATGAAAAATGTGACTGCTTCTGCTTCCTTGCTGGTCACGAAAGTTTCGCAGCCGCTGAAGGTGCCATCGGAATTGCACTTAAAGCAAATAAAGCAAGAAAAAGCCCACTAAGAGTTATCTTAAACGGACTAGGAAAAGACGCTGCTTATATAATTTCAAGAATAAATGGGTTTACTTATGTTCAAACCGAATACAATTATTCAACTGGAGAACTAAAAGTTGTTAAGACCATCCCATTCAGCAACGGCGAACGCGCTAATGTTAAAGTATATGGTGCCGACGATGTTTCAGAAGGTGTAGCAATAATGATTGCCGAAAAAGTTGATGTTTCTATCACCGGAAACTCTACAAACCCTACAAGATTCCAACATCCAGTTGCTGGAACATATAAAAAATGGTCTTATGAAAATGGCAAAAAATACTTTAGTGTTGCTAGTGGTGGTGGCACAGGTAGAACCCTTCACCCAGACAATGTCGCAGCAGGACCTGCAAGTTATGGTATGACTGACACAATGGGTAGAATGCATAGTGACGCTCAATTTGCTGGAAGTTCTTCCGTTCCTGCCCATGTTGATATGATGGGATTTATTGGAATGGGAAACAACCCTATGGTTGGCGCAACTGTAGCATTAGCCGTTGAGGTTTACACCGCTTGCAATAAGTAGACGAATTTGCAACTTGTCACCAAATCGAATAAATATTTAAATATTTATTCTAATTATTTAAATTATCAAAAGTCCTAAGATTTTGCACCGTCGTGCGATACATTTATGGAGCCGCTGGTAATTAAACTGTGATGCCTAGGTTACCATTTAGAGTTTAAGTAGCAACTTAAAAGTTTAACTTGTTTAATCTTTTCATCACATAGAATATTTTAAATAATTATTAAACAAATCGATTTTAATCAAAATTTGAATATAACCTTTTATAGTTATATTAAAAAAATGATTAAGGTCGATTTTTTTATTTTATAAAGTTTTTATATAAAAGCCCGTTGAAGAAGTTTTTAAACCTCAATCAACGGGCTTATTAAAAAAAATTAATCATTGTCGTTATCTGTATTGTTGTCTATTTTATTATCAATAATATTATTTATATTTTTTTCTACATTATCCCCTACTTCATCTTTTAAATTGTCATAATCACCCTTAAACATATGTATATATAAATGAATTGTCTGTCTGACACTTCGGTTGATTGAAACAAAAGATGTTTTTCTAAACAAATATTTTTCATCATCTGCAAGACACATCGCAAAAACTAGATTATCCAAATTTCCAAATAACATTTTTTGTTCTTCGCTTAATTTTGAAAGTCCATCGACCACTATTTCTGCATTTTTATGAAAGGATGACAATTTTCCCTCATCAAACACCCGTACGGTCAATGCTTGAGAATATGCATTTGCTACATAAAGTTGCCACGAAGCATCTTTACCTCTAACCACACTTGTGTTTTTTATTAATTCTTTTGTGTATTTATCATTAAATAGGTTTTTAGGGTATTTAACAAACACCGTCTTTAACTTGCCAAAAATTAACACATTAACCTTATCTACCAATTTTAATTGTACCAAAGTGCTAAAAATTATTTCTTTTTGTTTTTCGTTTGTTTCAATTTCCAATAAAGAATCTAATAACACCTCACGCATTTTTGGAACACTTAACATAATAAGACATGCCTTTTTAAAATTCAAATCGTTACCATAATAACATATTGTTCTAAAATAATACACAAGTTCTGTCAAGTTTAATTTTCTAAAGTTCTCTTCGGTTGTTTCCTCTAAAAAATTATTTGCCTCTATGGTCATTTGTTTTACTTCACTATAATCGCCATCATTGTTAACACCTTTACTTTTGCCAAGTTCTAACGATTTCAATCGGTATCTTGCACGGACATTTTTAGGGTAAATAATCATAATACTTTTTAAGATGTTTTTACATTTTTCAATTTCACCCACTTCTAAATATGCATCCGACAAAAGTTTTAAATAGAACTCGCTATACATATTTATATCTTTTACTTTTTCCAGCGATTCAATTGCTTTATGCCATTCTTTTTTATCCATTAAAATTTTTGCAATTAAAATATTCGCTTCGGTATTATCCTCACTAAACTTTTGAGAGAGTAAAAAATCTTGAACATCATCTGCCAATTCATTATAATCCCTTACAATACTTTCTATTCGCTTCAAGGCTTCTTTATCATTTGGATTTTCTTTTATAACCCGTTTTAAAAACTTTATAGCACCCGCTGGATGCCCCTCGGTTTGCAAAATGAAAGCAAGATATTTTTGTGCATCCAAATAAAAACTATCCTCTTTTTTAATTTGCTTTAAATTTGCCTTTGCACCCGAAGTATCCCCACAAGACATACACTCTATTGCTTGCTTATAATAATACTCGCCACCGTCATCACCAAAAATCAATTTGAAGGGCTTTTTCTTTTCATCCTGCTTTTCGGTTAACATATCCATAAGTTTTTTAGGAGATAACGGAATATCAAATTTCACACCAAAATTTTTTTCCACCAATTTTTGGTAATAATCCAAATAATTCTCTCCCGCTAGCGGAACCATAAATTTTGAAATTCTACTTAAAATTGTTAATGGGTCGACATGGTGCGATTTTGGATAGGCAATCATACGCATCAAACAACCATATTCATAATAGGCATTCATAACTGATGCATAAAAGGATGCTACTTGCGGAAGCAACATCCTTTGGTCTTCAATATTCAAATCGTTATATATTGAAAAAGCCTTTACTATATCTTTTGATTTAAAAGCATTTTCACAATCCACCATACTCTTTTGGGTGTTAATTGTAAATATTTTATCATCTGCCACAACTAAACTTTCCTTTATTATATTGATATAATGCTATTTATTTTGTAATCAAATTCGTCAAATACATTTTTAACTTTTATTGCATCTTCTATGCCTAAATTAATAATTTTATTATCTTTTGTGCCTATTGCGATATTAAAAATACCATTTTTGATACTCTCTACCGCCGAAACTCCAAGCCTGCTGGCAAAAACTCTATCCGCCATACTAGGACTTCCACCGCGTTGCAAATGTCCTAAAACAACGGCTTTACTTTCAAGTCCGGTATTTGTTTGAATCATTTTTGCAACCTCACCCGCAGTTGTAACACCTTCTGCAACAACAACAATTGAACTCCTTTTACCGGTTTTTGCACTATTTGTCAATTTTGAATACACATCCTCCATAGGAACCTTAACTTCTGGAATCAAAACAACTTCCGCACCCGCACTCATTCCCGAAAACAATGCAATATCTCCACACTTTCTTCCCATAACCTCAACAACACATACCCTATCGTGCGAAGCCGAAGTATCTCTAACATTGTTTAAAAGGTTGGTAACTGTATTGACCGCAGTATCAAACCCCAAAGTGAAATCGGTGTAGCCTAAATCATTATCAATAGTTCCCGGTATTCCAATAACATTAACTCCTGCTTTTGCAAGTTCCACCGCCCCCGTCAAACTGCCATTGCCTCCAATTATAATAATTGCTTCAAAGTTTGCTTTCTTACAATTTTCAACCGCTTTTTTGAAACCTTTTTCTTGCATAAACTCTTCACATCTTGAAGTTCTTAGCATAGTTCCGCCTGTTTGAATTATATTTCCCACATCACGAAGTCCAAGTTTAACATAATTTTGGTCAATCAATCCTTGATAACCACATAACACTCCTATAACCTCGTATCCATTTGCAATTCCAGCACGAACAACAGCACGAATGCATGCATTCATACCAGGAGCATCTCCACCGCTTGTCAATAGTGCAATTTTTTTCATATTTTTCTCCTATTTTAATTTAATATTTTGAACACCTAAAACCGCAGTAAGTTCAGCAAGAATTGCGGTTGTTGGAGTAACCGAAACATTCATATTATACATTTTTCCATTACTTTGAACGAAAACCGGAACCTTACCATCTTTCATAGAAAGAATTCCCAAAACTTCGTCATTTAATGCTTGGTCTTCTATATTATATTTCAAATATAATTTTTCGGCAACTGAATTTGTCTCCTCTTCTATTTGTTTTTTCAATGTTGATTTAATTTCTTGATTCCAAAATTCAATTTTTTCAGAAACTATAATTGGTCTTTCGCCCTCACGGATATTAACTTTACCCGTAATAGTCACAATCTTATTTGTTTGCAAATCGTATTTTATTTGCTCGTATAACTTATTGAATACCATAACGGAATATGAGCCGTACAAATCTTCAACTTCAATTATAGCCATAGCCTTGTTTCCAACTTTAGTATAAGACTTTCGAATTTCGGTAATCACGCCCCCGCCAACAATCTTTGTGCCGTCGGCTATGCCATACTCAACTTTTGAGTCGACTGTTTCATCGGAAATTTCTTCTTCGGTATTTTCACTTTCTACAGGTTCGAACAATGATGAATTAAAACTGAATTGTTCAAACTTATCTCTATATGCATCCAAAGGGTGTCCAGATATATAAATACCAATAATTTCCTTTTCTTTATTTAATTTTTGGAAATTATCATACTCTTCTAATTTTGGATAAGTTATATCCACAATCTCATCGTCGCTAAACAATGAAATTTGACCATCACTCGTTTTCTTTTTTACATCGCTGACTTGTTTTAATGCTTGGTCATAAACGGCATACAAACTTGACCTATTTATTCCAAAGCAGTCAAACGCTCCCGAAAAAATCATACTTTCTAGAACTCTTTTATTAACACCAAATTGATAACATCTACTCAAAAAGTCCCCGAAGTTTTTGTATTCACCATTTTTATCTCTTTCAGCAACAATTTGGTCACACATGGATTCGCCAATTCCTTTAAGTGCAGCAAGCCCAAATCTAATTTCATTATTTTTAACACTAAAATAGGTCTTACTTTTATTTACATCGGGTGGCAAAACTTTAATTTTTTCGTCTTTTGCATGATTGATATAATTTTTTATTTCATCCGCATTTGTGATTCGGTTGTTTAAAACCGCCGTCAAAAATTCAGCCTCATAATAATTTTTCAAATATGCTGTTTCGTATGTGATTATTGAATACGCAGCCGCGTGCGACTTATTAAAGGCGTAACTTGCAAAACTTTCCATTTCTCCCCAAATCTTTTCCGCAACTTCTTGTTTTACACCTCGCTTAATTGCACCATCTATTGCAGGCTTACCATTTTCTGCAGGCTTACCAAACAAAAATACTGCCTTTTCTTTCTGCATCGCTTCAAGTTTCTTTTTACCCATCATACGCCTAACCATATCGGCTTGACCTAGTGTGTACCCCGCCATATCTTGAACAATTCTCATAACTTGCTCTTGATAAACAATACATCCGTAAGTTACATTTAAGATAGGTTCAAGTATAGGGTGGTCATAGGTTACATCTTGAGGGTTGTGCTTATTGTGGACATATCTTGGGATACTATCCATTGGACCCGGTCTGTATAAAGACACTCCCGCGGTAATATCTTCAATACTGGTTGGTTTCAATTCTTTTAAGAACTTTTGAAATCCACCACTTTCAACTTGGAAAATCGCCTTTGTGTTTCCACTTGAAAGCAATTTATAAACTCCGGGGTCGTCATAACCCATTTTATCAAAATCCAATTCTACACCATAATTTTCTTTTACATATTGAATAGCTTTGGAAATATCATTTAAGTTTCTAAGTCCCAAAAAGTCCATTTTTAGATGACCAAGTCTTTCAATATCGGTCATACTATATTGTGTAGTTAAGTCTTCGCCATTCCTACTAATTGGCATAAACTTATCCACACTATCGCAAGCAATCAACACTCCACATGCGTGAGTGGAACACTGTCTAGGCATTCCCTCAAGTTTCATAGCGATATCTACAACCCTTTTTATATCAGAATTGCCATTATACAATTCGACAAGTTCGGGTACAGCATAATCCGTTCCAAAATCTTTATCTCCCTCTTTTGGATGATAAAACCCAAAAGCCTTTTGTATAACATCGTGATGCTTTGCAGGAAGGTTTGGTATATTTTTTGTAACTTTATCCGTTTCGCTGTATGGAACACCCAAAACTCTACCTACATCTTTAATAGCATTTTTTGCTGCCATAGTTCCAAAGGTTACAATCTTTACAACCTTGTCTGCTCCATACTTATTTCTTACATAGTCTATTATATCTTGTCTTCTATCATCAGCAAAGTCACAATCAAAGTCGGGCGCAGTTACACGCTCGGTATGTAAAAATCTTTCAAACAGCAAATCAAACTTAAACGGGTCAATGTTTGTTATTCCTATACAATATGCAACAACCGACCCAGCACCTGAACCACGCCCCGGTCCCACCGGAATACCCATAGTTTTTGCAGCATTAATGTAATCCCAAACGGTCAAGAAATATTGAGCAAAACCTTGCTTTACAATAACGCCCATTTCTCTATCAATTCTTTCTCGTATTTGAGGGGTGTATCCGCCATACCTTTTTTGAACACCCGCACCAACCAACTGCCACAAATAATCGGTGAAAGACAATCCATTTGGAGGCATAAATGGAGGGAACATATACTTATTTTCATCAATATGGTCTTCTTTGAAACTATAGTTACACTTTTCAGCAATCTCAAGCGTGGTATCAAGCGCTTCTAGATCGTTTGGAAAAGCCTTTGCCATCTCGTCATATGTTTTAATATAAAACTCATCCGAAGGGAATTTCATTCTATTTGGGTCATCCAAAGTTTTTCCCATTTGAACACACATTAAAACATCTTGAACAACCGCATCTTCACGGTAGATATAATGTGCATCATTAGTTGCAACAAGTTTTATATCAAACTTTTTTGAATATTCTCTAAGTTTTCTATTTACTTCTTGTTCTTCGCTCATTCCATGGTTTTGAATTTCTAAATAAAAGTCCTCACCAAAAGTATTTTTAAACCATTGAATCAACTCTTCCGCCTTTTCATATTGATGCGACAAAATATATTGCGGAACATCACCCGCAATACAAGCGGATAAGCATACCAATCCTTCGGCATACTTTTCAAGCGTTTTGTAATCTATTCGAGGCTTGTAATAAAACCCATCTCTAAAAGCAATAGAATTTAATTCGCAAAGATTTAAATACCCTGTTCGATTTTTTGCAAGCAAAATAAGGTGCGAATTTTTACTTCTAGCCGACCTTTCATGCAAATCGTCCGCAACATAAAATTCACAACCAAAAATTGGCTTAATTCCTGCTTTTGTACAAGCATCAAACATTGTAACTGCACCATACATATTTCCGTGATCGGTAATTGCTACTGCTGGCATTCCATATTCTTTACATACCTTTACCAACTTTTCAATTCTAGCAGCACCATCTAACAGACTATACTCTGTATGTACATGCAAGTGAACAAAATTCTTTTCCATTACTTTCTCCTTGGTTTATTACAATTTATTAGCAATTTCTTCTAATCTTTTTAATTTATAGTTAACCCCTGATTTTGTAGCACCATCACCCAATAACTGCACTAATTCAGATAGTGAAGCATCGGTATGCTCCCTTCTAAGTCTTGCAACGCGTTGCAAAGATTCTGGAAGCGACTCAATCCCTATAGTATCCTCAATAATACCTATTGCCTTAAGTTGAGACAAACTTGCATTTACCGTTTTATCTATATTTGCTGAAATGCAATTACTTTGACGATTGACACTGTTACGCATTTCTCTTTTTATAATTTCATCTTGAAGCCTTAAATAACTTTTGGTTGCACCAACAAAGCCAACAAAGTCTGCAATCGCTTCCGACTCTTTCATATATACTACACTTTTACCATTTCGCTCAACTCGTCTGGTAATAAACCCGAATTCGCCTAATAAGTTTGCAACGGCTTTTGCTTGTTCGGTATTTGTGAACTCTAACTCAAAGTGATATCCACTTTTATTGTTTTTATCTAAAATCTGTTCTTCTTGTATTGGGACACTGATTGAACCAACACATAAAAATGCGGTTTTGATATATGCTTTTTTACAACAATCTTCAATTATTAAGTGATGGTCAATGGACTTATTTAACGCCCAATTGTTTGATTCATCTAGTCTTACAATTCCACAATCTTTTAATATTCGATTCCCTATCTCCCGCGGGATGACCATTTCTTGGATTGTACACTTTCCAACAATTTCTTCATCAACTTTTAAATTGGAAATAGTTTCACTGTATAATGATTTTATGATTTCACACACATTGTCTAAAACCATTTGGTTATCCGTTCTGATTGAAAAGGTAAAACCCTCTCTATTTATTATAAGAGAACCCAATGTGTTTATTGTTGCACAAAGCGACGCCATTTTGCAACAATCACTTTCAAACCTTTCCTCCATCATTTCTCTTTTTACTTCACTTGTATACGACATACTTTTCTCCATCAATCAAACTTATTAATTAACTAATTACTATATATTACTTTTCTTTTTATCACCATCCTAGTTTAAGCCTAATTTGAGGTTTCGTCAAGCGTTTCATATTTATTTTTGAAATTAGGTAACTTGTTTAAATTAGCAATCCTTTCTTCGGGAATATTATTTACCTTTATAAACTCCAACACTCTATCAACTTTTAAAATTCTATCTTTTTGATGTGCATCTGAACCTATTATAAATTTACAATCGGTTTCAAGCACTTGTTTTACATCGGCAGGTGTTAAATTCATATGTTTTTCATTTAATTCTAAATAACAATTATTTTCAACACATGCCTCTGCAAGCCTTTTGACATCCACCAGAACAAACTCATTTGGATGTGTTATAATATCAAAATTACACTTTTGAATCGCACAAATATACGCATTGGTATTTCTCTCTATCACCTTTTTATTGTTTTTCGCAAATATGTTAGGCAAATAAAATGTAAAGAAATTTTTTATCCCCACCCATGCACCCATATGTGCACCCAATAATTTTATATCGAAAATATTTTTATCTTCTTTTCTTATTTTAGAAAAATCGGTATCGCCATTATTTGAAAGCAAATTAAACTCAAGTCCCATAAAAACCTTCAAATCTTTTCCTTTAGATGCATCAATTATATCTTGCTTTAACTTTTTAACTTTGGATTTTAAAATACCAAAAATATGCCTAACCCCATGGTCGGTTATTGCATATTGCAAAAGTCCCAAATTATTTGCTTCCAAAATCATCTCTTCAACACTGTTTTTGCCGTGATTAAACTTTGAATATGTTGAATGTGTATGATATATTCCTTTTACCTTTTCCATAATTAATCCTTTATTATCTCTATTTCTAATTCAAGTTCTTCACCAAATTTATTTTTGACCGTTTTTTGTATCAATATTATCAAATTATAAACATCCAAAAAACTTGCATTATTTGTATTTAATATAAAATTTGCATGCTTATCTGAAACCATTGCCCCACCGATAGTTTTTCCCTTCAAATCACACCCATCAATAAGCATACCCGCTGAACCGCTTGGAGTACCCTTAAAAATACTACCCGCACTTTTACCACTAGGCTGAGTTTTTAACCTTCTTTGAATTAACCTATTCATTTTATTCAAAACTTCACTAGGTTTTCTCATTACTAGTTTCAACTCAACAAAAAGAATCACTGCATTAGGCTTTTTTGCAAAAATTGATGTTCGGTACCCAAATTCACAATTTTCATTTACTATTCTTTTGATTTTTCCATTTTCAAAATACCAAACTGCCGAAACAACATCGCTCATTTGCCCACCGAATGCTCCTGCATTCATAAAAACAGAACCGCCAATAGTTGCAGGAATTCCGACAGCAAACTCCAACCCCGAATGGCCTCGTTTCCCTTCATCCATTGAAAGTTTTGAAAGTTTAACACCTGTCGTCGCTACTATATCACAATCCGAAATTTGCAAGACTTCATCAATTTTCACCGTTGAAATCAAAACTACACCAATTGTTCCATCACCAAACAAAATATTAGAAGAATTTCCAACAACTTTATATTTAATTTTCTTTTCTTCCAAAAATTTTATAAGTTCTAGTAGTTTCTCAATTGTTTCAGGTTCGGCAAAAATTTCCGCCACCCCGCCAATACCAAAAGTGCAATGTCGTTTTAAGGGTTCATCAAATTTTATACAATCAAAAATTTTTAGCAAAGCCTTTTTATCGACCATAATAATTTTACCTCATACAAAAATTTTTTTCAAGGAAAATATATCAATTTTTACGAAAACACATTTGGGTAAACTTTTATATTTTCAATTGCATTTTCAAATAAATTCATTTGCCCCTCTTGGTACAATTTATCACCATTAACACAAAACAATCCGCTATTTGCAATCAATTTCTGACTACTTTCACTCAATAAATATCTAATAAAATTTTTCGAACACTGCAACACGGTAACTTGCAAATCTTTAACTAAACCAATATATTGAATCAAATCATTATACTCAATAACAGGCTCGGCTATTATGTCTAACATATCACCTTTAATTACCTTGTTTTCAAGCCTCACCAAATCCCGCATATTACCTAACAAAATATTGGATTTGTTAAAATTTACATAGTCAACATATGCCGAATATTCGTCCATACTTTGATAAACATCCGCATCACTTACCAAACCCAAAACTTTTTCAGGATGCACAAATTCTGACCTTCCATAATTTAAACTATAAATATGCCTCTTTGCTTTTTTCCCCTCAATATCCTCACCCGACTTTAGCATTACCGAATATAAAGATTCATTTTCATTGATAGAAACCCTTTTTGTTTCGGCAAACAGCCCATACATATTCATAATATACCCAACAGCCAGTTGTTCGTCCTCAACTTTACCACTGTTTAAAATGTTTTCATTTATAGAAAATTCTTCACCTAAATCATCTAAAATATCCTTTAAAACATTACCCAGTCCAAACCCAAAAGAAATCAAGTTAGGTCTTCGCCCCTCACTTAAAGCGATTTTAAATTCGTCAACTTTCATATTTTTAACACACACAAAAACGCCTTTAAAATCATTTTCAAAACGCCTTGCAACCATATTTAAAAAATCCGTCTTAGACATCTTTGCTCCGCTAAATGTATCAACATTCCAAATTTCTAAAACTCCGCAAAAGTCACTTTTTTCACCCCAAAGTTCTTCGCCCGAAATTTTATTTTGCTTAACATTTGCCAAAACCAAAGGCGGTGCAACCATCATTATTAAAACTATTACACACAATGCAACAAGCCTAAATAAACCAAAACTCTTCTCATTTTCTTTCATAGTTAATAAATATGTTGAATTTTGAAAAGTTATTCCGACACAACATATTGCCTTAATGTATTAAAATTTATTTACTGCTTTTATGCAAAAATAATTTAACTTGTTAAAATAATTTATTCAAAATAAAAAAGTTCGGCAAAAGTCCGAACTTAAAATTAAATAAATAATCTTATCTTAAAATGAATTAATTTTTCAATAATTATTATAGAAATGAATTGAATTTACTTTTTAAACATATCCTTTGCTCGAACCTGTCTGTGGAAGGTTATTGCAAATCTATGCGCCTCATCACGAAGTCGTTGTAATAATTTTCGTGCAATGTTATCCGCATCTAATACTAACGGTTCCAACCTATCGTCAACAAATATCAATTCTTCTTTTTTTGCAATACTCAAAACTTTGGTGTTGTATCCTAATTTTCTTATTGAATCAACCGCCGAATGCAATTGTCCCAAACCACCATCTATCAACACAATATCGGGCGCATACTTAAATTTATCACTTTTCTCTTTCAGTCGCATAAACCTTCTAGTTAGAGTTTCTTCCATACTTTTAAAATCATCGGCACCATCCACCGTTTTTATTTTAAACTTTCGATACTCCTTTTTGTTTGGTTCGCCATTTTCAAAAACAACCATACTCGCCACACTGTTGGTTCCGCTGATATTAGAAATATCATAGCACTCAATCCTATATGGTATTTTTTCTAAATTTAAAATTTTAGAAAGTTCGACAAGTGCCTCAACATTTAACCGTTGTTTTCGTTTTTGAATATCATAATTTTTCGCCAAAAATTCACGAATATTTTTTTCGCTAATTTCAATCATTTTTTTCTTCAAACCAATGCGTGGCACACAAATTTTAAACTTGCAAATCTCATTAGAGGCTAAAATTTGCCCCAAATTGGGAGTTTCTATGTTGGTCAACAATTCATTCGGGGTCGAATTTTGGGCATAATATTGGGCTAAAAATTCTGACAAAATATCACTCAAATTTTGTCCAGTTAGGGCATCTACGCTTATTGTTTTATCCGCAATTGTTTTACCATTTCTTATAACAACTTGATTGATTGCAACCATTTCATCCACTTCCAAAATAGAAAAAATATCTATGTTTGAATTTTTTGGAAGGGTTGTTAAAATATACTCATCACTTCTGTCAAGCATCTCAATTTTTGTCCGATAGTCAATTGCCTCTTCAAACTCCATTCTTTTAGAATGTTCATCCATTTTTTCTTTTAACAATCTTTTAACTTTTGAATTATCTCCATTTAAAAAATCTACAACATCATCAATTATTTTATTGTACTCATCTTCAGAAATTTTTCCCATACACGGCATAGAACAATTGCCCATATCTCCATACAAGCATTGCCGTTTTATATTTTTTGATTTTGAAAAATCCACCTTGCATTGCCTAATTGGATAAAGCGTCTTAATAATTTCTATAAATTGACTCACCCGCATTCCTGTAACAAATGGACCAAAATAATTTGCACCATCATTTGTTACCCGCCTTGCAATAGTGACCTCGGGGAATTTTTGACGCCTATCAATTCTTATATAAGGGAAATTCTTATCATCTTTTAATAAAATATTATATTTCGGCTTATGCTGTTTTATTAGATTATTTTCTAAAGAAAAGGCATCTGACTCAGATGCCGTTAAAATATATTCTAAACTATCAATATTTGAAACAAGCATTCGAGTCTTTAGATTTTTCTTGTTATTTATAAAATATGAACTTACTCTGTTTTTTAGAACTTTTGCCTTTCCAATATAAATAATTTCGCCACTGGAGTTCCTCATAATATAAACCCCTGGGCTTTCCGGAAGTTCCGCCAATGTTCTTTTTAATCTATCATTCACTCGAAAATTGCCCTCCCAAAATTTACTAACAAAACTAACTGCTTATTTTAATTAATATAGCACTGCAAAAAAGTAACCTACATTTTCCAATGTGCAACCCCTCAGTTCTAGAAAATGTGACCACACTCACCACTCTTTAACAATTTTAGTATGAGTAATTTTTGCTCATTAATAATCTTTGTCTTTCAGAAAGTGCAAGTGCTGAAATCATATCATCAATATCCCCATTCATATAGTTATCCAATGAGTACATTGTAAAATTGATTCTATGGTCGGTAATTCGATTTTGCGGGAAATTATAAGTCCTAATTTTCTCACATCGCTCACCACTACCAATTTGTCCTCGCCTTCTATCCGCATATTCAGCATCGGCTTGAGTCTTATAATAATCATACAATTTGCTTTTTAAAATGCTCATCGCTCTTTCGCGATTTTTAATTTGTGAACGCTCATCTTGGCATGCAACAACCATTCCTGTTGGCTTATGGGTAATTCTTATAGCACTTTCAGTTTTATTGACATGCTGACCACCCGCACCACTACTACGATAGGTATCAATTTCTAAATCTTTTTCATTAATTTCGATATTAACTTCGTTTTGCTCTGGAAGAACTGCAACAGTTGCCGTTGATGTATGAACCCTACCTTGGCTTTCTGTCACTGGAACTCTTTGAACTCTATGAACACCACTTTCAAACTTCATTAAACTATATACATTTTTCCCCTTAATCATAAATGTACACTCTTTTAATCCGCCCGCCTCGGTGTAATTTCCGTCAATCTCCTCCACCGAAAATCTATGCTTCTCTGCCCATAATGTGTACATTCTCTTAAGTTCCATACCAAAAAGCCCTGCCTCGTCACCACCAGCACCAGCACGAATTTCAATAATTACATTTTTATCGTCATTTTCATCCTTTGGCAACAATAAAACTTTTAACTCTTCTTCAATTTGAGTCAATTGATGTTTTTTCTCATTAATCTCTTCATTCGCAAGTTCTATCATCTCGCTATCAGTTTCCGAATTCTTTAACTCTTCAGCACTCTTTAAATCTTCTTCCGTCTTAACATATTCGTCATACTTTGCAATTATATCTTCCATATCCGAATGTTCTTTACAAAGTTTTTTCCATCGGTCAATATCTGCTATAACAGCGGGGTCGCCAATAAGTTCGGTCAACTCCAAAAACTTCAATTTCATTTCTTTCAACTTTTCAATCATTTCTTTCCTCACTTTTTAGTAGCAAAAACAATTCTCGCTACCCCTTCTAAATCTTTCTTAATTTCAATGTCTTTATAATCTTTTTTAAGTAAATTAAAAACTTCTTCAGCCTCACTCTCTCCAACCTCAAAAAAAATCTTTCCACCATCTACTAAATAGTTTACACTATCTTTAATAATTTGTCTATAAAAATCTAATCCATCTTCACCGCCATCTAGTGCCAAATGTGGTTCATAATCTTTTACGACATCTTCAAGGTGTTTTATATCCTCACTTTTTATATATGGAGGATTGGAAACCACAAAATCAAATTTTCTATTCTTTAATCCATCAAACAAATTACTATATACAATTTCGACATCCGCCCCTAGTTCTTTTGCATTTTTGGAAGCCACCTCAATAGCCCCCGAACTAATATCTACCGCCATCATTTTAATATTTTTATTTTCAAGATTTAAACTTATTGCAATTGCACCCGAACCCGTGCCAATATCCAGCCCAAAACCCGTCTGAACCTCTTTTAAAATAAGTGCCACAAGTTCCTCAGTTTCCGGTCTTGGAATCAATGTATTATTGTTTACAAAAAATTTTCTTCCGTAAAATTCCTGTGACCCAATGCAATAAGCCAAGGGCTTTCCAGCCATTCGCTCTTTCATTATATCTACCGCTTTTAAAACACTGGTTTGCGGAATTTCAACACCTAAAGGAATTTCCGAACGCCTAACTTTGGCACTTTCAACAATAATCCAATCTATATCCGACGACTCAACAATTCTCTTACTATCCATTTTTGTGAGCAATGCCTTCAATTCATTTGATTTCATAATTTACCCCATTCAATAAAAATTGCGAGATACCAAAAAAACTATGGTTACCCCGCAATAAAAATAATGTAAGTACAAAACATGTGCACTTACATTCTAAAAATTCACTACTTGTTGTTGCCGTATCTTCTATTGAATCTGTCTACTCTTCCGCCACTATCAACTAACTTCTGAGTACCAGTAAAGAATGGGTGACACTTGTTGCAGATTTCTAGTTTGATAACATCTCCGCTCTTTGTGCTACGAGTGGTAAACTTATTTCCACAAGCACATTCAACAGAAACTTCATGATAATCTGGATGTGTATTCTCTTTCATAATTCTCTCCTTATGTTTGCAAGTTCATTTTAACGAATAAATTATATATTAAAAGTTACATTTTGTCAAGTGAAAATAATAAATAATATTATTTCGATATGAATTTATATTTATACAACAAACCAACCTTAGTTTTGACTACTATAACCTCTCAATAATCGGCTTAATAAAATATATAAGATAAAAACCCCTTAAACCCAAAAGTGTAGCAAATGCCAATGCTACGAAATAAAATTTACAAATTTAAAATTTTCTGGTATTGTATATTTTTTATTAAAATTTGCAGTATTTTTGTATTACCCATTCTATTTGCTTCAAAAGAAGGCACTTAAAAATAAAACAAAATCGTCTTCTGCAACAGTCACTGAAAATGAACTTGAAAGCATTATAGATACTATGGAAAAAGAAGGTGTAACCGACCACTACAACTGGAGGTATAATTTAGACCTTCAAAAACATTTGTTTAAAGAATCTTAAGGTATAATTAAATGTTTACCAATCGTAATAATATTGCAAACCTCCGCTTAAAGTGGCAGTCGTTTTCGTTAAAGACTACAATTTAAAAGTTCACCACCTAATAGGCAGTGAACTTAAAACACTTATTGAAATAATTCTAGCACAATTAAATATATATTTAAAAGTTACTATTCAGCGTCTTTTGCTTCATTGAATGCTTTTAGAACAACTTCTTTGATCATTTCACGAGTTTCGGTGTTTAGTGGATGAACGATATCCTTG
>CAYSOX010000006.1:0-31193 GCA_964432825.1 uncultured Lachnospiraceae bacterium | reverse complement strand
ATCCTTGAATTCTCCATCTGGAGTCTTACGGCTAGGCATAGCAATGAAGAAACCTTCATTACCTTCAATAACCTTGATGTCATGTACTACAAAACATTCATCAATAGTAATTGAAGCAGATGCCTTGATTTTGCTTGTTTCGCTCTTCACCATGCGAATTCTTACGTCAGAAATTTTCATGTTTTTTTACCTCTTTGCTTTTAGTATCCAAATCATCGTTTGGTAATTATATTTTACTATACATTATAACTAAAAATCAACTATTTTAAACCACTTTTTTAAAAATTTTCAATTATTGTATATTTTAATTGTTCCATAGTTTTTCTGGGTATTCACCCGTTTTAACAAGGTCTGCTATAGCGTTTACAACTTCCTCTTTATCTTCTTTATATGTAACACCGTGCCAAACCGCCGTTGTGTCCAAAACCTTAACCGTTGCAATATTATGCTCAACCATTTCATCTACAACATCCGGAATTAAAAATTCGGCTTTTAATGGGTCTTTTGAATATTTCAAATTTGATAAAAATTGAACAAATCGCTTTTCCAAATAATTGAAAATCATTGGAGTAAAACCAAACATATTCATAGAAACCGGACTTTCTGGCTTCACTTCAAAACTTTCCTCACCACTTAGTGGACTTGCAATAATTTTGCCATTATTTGATTCAATGCTACATTCAACAATCTTTGTTAAATACCCATTTTCAACATTACAAGCCCCTCTTTTTACCGCACCATTATCTGTTAAAGTATTTTTGACTCTATATCCCGCAAGATAAAAAGCATTTTCGCTAAGACTATTTTTTAATGCATTTCCTATAACTTCAAATGCATTTTTTCCATAAAAATCATCGGCATTTATAATAACAAAATTATTATGAACCGAATGTTTACAACAAAGTATTGCATGCGCCGTTCCCCAAGGCTTTACCCTGCCATCTGGAACTGAAAAGCCCGCTGGGATATCTTCCAATCGCTGAAAAACATATTCTACACTTATTTGCTTTTCAACCCGTTTGCCAACAGTTTCTCTAAACACATCATAATTTTCTTCTTTTATTATAAACACCACCTTGTCAAAGCCGACCCGAATCGCATCATAAATTGAATAATCAATAATAAACTCATCATATTTATTGATTGGCTCAATCTGTTTCAATCCTCCAAAACGACTTCCCATACCAGCAGCCATAATTACTAATTCCATATATTTTATCTCCTAAAATTTATTTTTGTGTGTTTTGTGAGGGAAAACACCCCCACTACTACCATAATTAATGTAACACACTTTTGTGATTATTCAAAACAAATTTATTCACTCAACATAATTTGCCCCAATTTAATTTTAGGTTTAATTTTCTCGCCGTGAAAATCACTACCCATTGTTATATTTAATTTGTTATTGCTTGCAAAACTCACCAATTTTTGTATCTGTTCTTTTGTGTAACTAGAATAATAACACTCCATTCCTTCTACACCTAATTCAATTAAAGTTTTCCAAACCTCCACCGTCTGTTCTTCGGTTAATTTATTATCTCTCATTATTTGATATGGATGTGCAATTACCATCATTCCGCCCGTTTCTTTAACTGTCTGAATAACCTCTCTAGCATCAAGTTTCAACTGCTTTGCATTTGGGTCACTTTTTAATAGGCTTACAAACGCCTCATCAACCGACTTCACCACACCATTTTCAACCAAACATTTTGCAATTTCTACACGACCTACATTCTGAATTTTTTCAAGTCTTGCAATTTGCTCATCCGAAAGGTTTATATCTAAATTTTTTAATCTATCAATATAGCAATATAATTTTTTTAAACGCAATTCGTCCGCCTTTTCAATAAGTTTAACAATTTTCTCGTCCTTATAATTGATGCTATAGCCAATTAAATGCATTTTCAAACTTCCAATCTTACACGAAAATTCTACGCCCGCAAAAATTTGGAACCTGTTTAAAAGCATATCAATAGCAACCTTGCTTTTGCTTAAAACCTCAAAATGTTTTATTGTGTCGTGGTCTACTATTCCTATTATTTTAAGGCCTCTTTCTTTTGCTTTTTCCAATATTTCATCCACCGAATATTGTCCATCCGAACAAGTTGTATGAATATGTAAATCTACCTCACCTAATTCCATTTGTTGCTCCTTTTTATTTATTTGTTGATTGTTAAAAAACACTCTTCTACTCTTTAATTGTACCGCATTTGCCTTATTTTGTAAAGCATTTTAAATTTTAAGACAACTTGAATATTAAAAAATTTTTTCCGCACAATCAAAATTAAAGTTGGTTTTTAAATTTTATTGCCTTAAAAAAATTAAAACTTTTGTTAAAAAAACAAATTATTTCGTGCTGAATATATTTTTTAAAGACAAACTATCTTTTAAATTCCTTTTACATAATAAGGCTACCAAAAGCATAAAATTGACTATGAAATATACAACTCAATTAAAATATATAATGCTGGTGATTGTCTCGGTCTGCCTTATATTTTCAATTAGCATTTACAAAAATTCTTCATTTTTTGCCGTTAAAGCAAGTCCAAATATGGGGCTAACCATAGTTATAGACCCCGGCCATGGCGGGATTGACCCCGGCTCAATCGGAAGAACCACCAGTGTTACCGAAAGTGAATTAAACCTGAAAATTAGCAATAAATTAAAATCATTGTTGGACAAAAATGATTTTAATGTGATTTTAACACGAACATCGCCCGACGGACTTTACGGAACATATTCTTCGGGGTACAAAAAACGCGATATGCTAGCACGAAAAGAAATAATAGAAAAATCAAACGCTTCTATTGCGATTTCTATTCATATGAATAGTTTTTCTACAAGTGCCAATCGCGGTGCCCAAGTTTTTTATAACACAATAAATCCCGAAAGTGAAACTTTAGCAAAGAGCATTCAAAATTGTTTTGCCTCCGACCTACCAAAAAGCAATAAAGGTATTGCAATTGGGGATTATTACATACTAAAATGTGTGGATATTCCAATAGTTTTATGCGAATGTGGTTTTTTATCCAATCCCGAAGATGAAACCTTGCTTACTCAAGACGATTACCAAGAAAAAGTTGCCTACTCAATTTATAAAGGTGTTGTAAGTTATTTAAATGTCGGCGCAAACACCATTTAATCTAAACAAAAAAAAAGTAAAACGAAAAAAACCAAATCTCAACAAAAAAAATAATAAGGATAGAATAACAAAAACTCCATATAGATAAAATCGGTCAATTTAATGCCTCTCGTTATTTAATATGGATGCGAGGTCATCATCATTTCGCCCCTTTCTTTAACCATATGCAACCCTAAAGCATCAATTTTAAACGGCTTTGCATTTGGGGTACTTTTTGCAGATTGCTTTTATATAACCAATTGGCTAAAAAAATATTGAATAAATAAAATTTATACCAAATAAACCATTTACACATTTAAAACATATTAAGTTTGTAATTATTTGACAAATGCCACCCACATATTATATAATTCAGCTATGAAATACACTATAGAAAATTTTGATACAAAACCCGACCAATGCTTTGAAATAAATTTGGATAAAAATTGTTTTAAGTCCTTTAAAAATTATGTTAAACAAAATAAATTAAATAATGATTCTAACTTAAATAATTTATCCCACAAATTTGTTATTGATTTTACTTCCCTAAACTTGGGGAAAATGCTTTATGGTTCATCAAAGACCGAAACAAAACAAATTCAAAAGGAAAATGTTAAGCAATTAATACAGTTGTATAAAATCACAACAAAAATATTGCGTTTTGCCAACAGGCATTTTAAAAATCAATTTTCAACCACCCTTTTTGTTGAAAACTTAACAAACCGCAAAAATAATAACCACAAAATGTTGGAGTTTATGATAAACACCTCCCTTTGCACCCCATTTTTCAAAAAAACTTCCACGGCAATAAACTATGCGTGCAATTATCTTGACCTAGAAAATTCCGAGCATAATATGTGCGATTTTAAAGACAATCGCTGTTCAAAACATCGTGCTAGAGACTTCAAAACCACCACGGGCTGTTGCCCAAAAACTTGCAAATTTATGTGCACCGGTCCATGCAAAACCAAGAATATTTCGTGCAAACTAATAATGTGTGACTATCTGGAAGAAAAAGGATTTTACTTTTTCCCAAATGCTTTGGGTATTTTAAGAATCTTTTTAAGCCCCGCTGAAAGAATCGTCGTTTGGGGATTATTTTTTAAATCTGATAAAAAAGTAAACTTTATAATTTGGTTTGTTCGTTTTCTAGGTTTTTTAGGTGTGCTAGCAATTTTAAAACTATTATTAGGCATAATTATTTAAACTATTTTAGTATGCTTTTTCACTTTACTCAGAAATTGTAATGGTCGCACCTGCAAAATTAAAATTTTGCCTTTCTAAGTAATATTTCACCCTCAAAACTTGTTGTATGCAAACAATATGCAAACAAAAAGGATTTGTATTTCTTCAGCCACTGATAGTAAAAACTAATAAAATTTTCACATATAAAACATCACCAATTTTCAATCAAAAAATTTTTGCAATTTATAATATATTGCAAAAATTTAAGCATTCGGACTTTTATTCGGAAGTTAATCGAAGAATTTTCGAGGCTATACAATCGCTTTTTATCACTTAATTTTTACATCTTTATATAAAAATAAAAAACTCAATATCTTTCTTTAATATGTTTCACAATATCTTTCTTTTAATATTCATTGCAATAGCCATTTTTTAATATCTAATCATAAAACTCAAATATAAATTTACAAAAGAGAAAAACACATTAAGACTTTTTACTAAAGCCGTTAATGTGTTTTTTATAATGCTTTATGCTTTAATTAAAAATGGAATACGGGTTGGTTAATTTTAAAAAAATTTTATGCTTTTAATCTAAACTATTTAATAGTTTTAATTTATACCTCGGTTTTAAACTATTTTGTATTCCTAATTTTAACCTCGGGCTTAACCTTGCAAAGCGAAACTTTAAGATACCCGTTCTTCACTTTCCGACGCATCTGCCTGCATTTCGCCTTCTCCACGAATTCTTTTTATACTTTCTTCCATTCCTTGAACCAACTTATTTACATCCATTTTCTGCGCGCCCACTTGGTTTATCATTGACATTAAATATGTACCCTTAAGGTCGTCAAGTGCATTTATTCCATTTGTTTTTGCATTAGCTAATTGTTCCAACACCTCTGGTGGTAAATTTGTCAATGTGCTTGGATATTTTGCAATAATCTGTTTTAAAACATTGTATTTTTTAGTTGTTTTACCATTTTTCTTTACAAGTTTACTTAACAACTTGCTATCTTCTAAATGTACAACGCCATTTTCATCTGCAACAACATTTTCAACCGTATATTTTTTTTGTTTTTTAGCCTTTGGTTTGGTTGAATCACTACCATCCGAAACTCCTTGAACCGCATTGTCTCGTTGAACTGAGTCTGCTTGCGGATTTGTTTGACCGTCTCTTTCATTAGTTGGAGTTTCAGCAATCACTTCTTCATATTCTTTAACCACATCCTCTTTGTTAAGCCCAATCTCATTTGCAACCGCTTCAGCCGCACCCTCCATCACCATATCTTTTACATTCTTTTTATTACGATGGAACAACCAATCAATAAGTCTTCTAAATAGTCCGCGCTTTTTAGGCTTTGCAACTTTTAGCGCACTCTCAGATATTTGGCTTTCTGTTTTTGCATATTCATTAGAGTCCCCATTTTCAGAAACTGGTGAATCCGCCTTTGGTTGAGGTTTTTCTGGGACTTCCACCTCAGGTTGAGGTTTTTCTGGGACTTCCACCTCAGGTTGAGGGGTCTCTGAAGTTTTCATTTCTGGTTGAGGGGTCTCCGCTTCAGGTTGAAGAGTTTCCACCTCGGGTTGAGGGGTCTCCGCTTCAGGTTGAAGAGTTTCCATCTCAGGTTGAGGTTTTTCTGGTGTTTCCGCTTTTGTAGTGCTAGGAGTTTCTTTTTGAGCATCAAAGAATTTTTCATTAATTTCATTTTTTAAACTTTCTAATCTTTGTATATCTTGATCTATAAATTGCAAATCTTTTTTATTTGTTGTCCTTGATTTTTTTGCGTTTAAAATCTTTAATGCACGCCCAATATTGCCTTCAATAGACGATTTTGAATAACTATCCACCCATGGCTCATCTGCCGCTAAAATTGTACTTTTGACATCAAACATCATTTGTCGAATTTCCAATTTTTCTTCCGCAGTCAAAACCCTAGGTGCTGTTGGAACCTCTTTGACTTCGCCATCTTTCTCTTGTGGAACTTCCTCAAATGGTACATCATAAATAATATCCAGATTTTCGTTTCCCGCCGACAAACTTTTTATTTTGTCTTCGGCATCAAATATTATTGTTTCAGGCTCAACTGAAGTATTTAAACTATTATTTTCTCCATTGTTTTCTGCACTGACAATTCCAGTTTGTAGATCCCCATACACCGTCATTCCAGTTTGTTTCTCTTCAGTTAGATAATTCGGAGTTTTCCCTTGAAATATATTAAGCTGCTCTTGAACTGGTTTTATAATCTCCCTATATTTTCTGTCTACATTATTTTGAAAATCTGCCATCGCTTGAGAAACATCTGGCTCACTTTCTATTCCATATTGTATTATTCTAGCTTCCTCCGCCTTAAAATCCTGCAACGCCCTATCCATGTCTTCTTTAATACCATTTATAAAATAGCCCCAATCCTCGTTGTTAAAATCTTTCATTGGCTTACAACCATAACCTTGGAGTGTGCTACTAATTTTGCTTCGTAGACTAAGAAGTGCCCTATCCATATTACCTTTTATAGTTCCATTGATAGCATCTATACTTTGTTGAATATTCTGATTGCGGTTGTTTTTTGCTGTTTCCAAAGTTTTAATATTTTTTTCAACAGCCTCTTCCTCGACTTCTTCGACTTCGGCCTCTTCCTCGACTTCTTCGACTTCGGCCTCTTCCTCGACTTCTTCGACTTCAGCCTCTTCCTCGACTTCTTCGCTTGCAGTCTCTTCTGCAACCTCTTCGACTTTGGCCTCTTCCTCGACTTCTTCGACTTCGGTCTCTTCCTCGACCTCTTCGACTTCGGTCTCTTCCTCGACTTCTTCGCTTACAGTCTCTTCTTCTGTTTCTCCAGCCGTAGTCTCTTGCTCAGTCAGATCTTCGTTCAGTATTGACCTATCTTTAATTGATTGAATAACTTTATCAATTTCTTTCATTATATCATTACATTCTTTCAACACATCAGATATTAATGGCTCTTCTTGATATTGATACTCTTCCATATGCATTATTCCTACGTTAAAATTGTACGATAACCTACCTTTTTCATGCTCAACAGTTTCCAAATATGTAGTCCACTCACCCTCACTCCACGGTTCGGTACTTTTTTTACCCCTTTCAATTTCCTTATAAAAAGTAGCAAGACTACGCCTTCCCTCACGAACCGTTGTTTGAATATGGGATTCATCTTGTAGAATTTTCTCGATCTTCTCACTTTTTACCCTTTTCAAAGCGTCAACATTATTTTGAATGGCACTTCTTTTAAATAGGTGTAGTACCTTTGAATAACTATCCCTTTCATCTTCTAATCTTTTAATTTCTGCATCAATCACCGCAAGTGGTTTTCTCTTCCACTCGTCAATGTTAATTTCTTCCATAAAATTTTCCCCTATTTATTTTTATTCATTAACTAAATTTGTTAAAAATTGTACAAATTCATCTCTTTTTTTATCAATCACCTCTTTTATTAGAGGATCTGAATTAGATAGCCCATTTAGATAATCTTGTATAACCCAATCAAGTGGCCAATTCCTTTCTTTCATTCTAGTTTCTAAAAACTCTTTATCTGCCATTGGTACAGAATCTAAAACGGCTTCTACTCTATCTAATTTTTCTGAAAGTTGTCCATAATATTCTTCCGAATATTTTTCCTCGCCATCGTCAACATTATTATCCGATTTTTCATTTACACCATCTACAAAGTCATCATAAGATTCTTCAATAATCCGTTTTACTCTGTCGCTTGCATCCAACATATTTTCAATCACACACTCTTCTGGTGATAATTCAAAATCGTCTGACTCTTCATTTTCGTCATCATCTTCGGAGTCTTCCGGAATCAAAATTGTCAAAATCTCTTTATTTTTTGTTGTCGAAACATTATTCTCAACATTTTGCAACATACTTTGCTTCACTTGTTCTTGTGTTATACCGCCAAGTTCATTTTTGCCATCAAAAAACTGATCCACAACTTTTGGAATTTCCGATTTCGTTTGTGACGATTCTTTAAAAGCCTTTATTTCATCCATTGTTAAATGCGACACATTGGTATTTGTGTTCACTTCCACTGAGTCTTGTGTCGTTTCTTTTTTCTTATGAAAAAATAATCCCATAAAATTTGCTCCAATTTTTTTTTACTAATTTAGTATAAAACAAATATAAAGTTTACAAAATTTTTCTTCTTATTCAATTTGTTATTATATTTTTATTCAATTTAATTATTCTATGATACCCTTTCCTTAAGTGGGGCTAAATCGCATTTTTTCGCAACAAAGGGCACTAGACATTAGGAAGACAAAATTTTAATTTTACAGGCACGACGGCACCAATTTTTAAGCAAGGCAAAAAATTTACTATCCTAAAAATATACATTGTTTTTATAATTATGAAACTTTTATATACATTCCTATTGTCGCTCTGATTTGTCTTCTTCTTTAATTTGACCTGCATTTTCCTTACCACTAAAAAATTCGGCCCTTTTTTCTTCAATTTCTTTAATTATTCTTTCGTACATCCCAAGTACTTTGTCATGTTTTTCATTAAGTTCTATCAATTCCGGTTCTTGGTCTAGCCTATATTCTTCTATTATTACCCCGCGAGGATCTATTTGGCTATAATTTTGCAAATAACTCTCTTTGGCTTCAACAACATTTTCTATCATAGTATCCCAATTACTTTTTTCGCCTTGGGCGATACCGTCGCCTTGGGTGTTGATGTAATTTATACCTTCCTTCATATTAGCCACAAGTTTTGGAATACTTGTTTCTTTCGCCTGATTAATTGCCCTTCTTGCAGCATCACAAGCCTGTTCTAGTTTTATACTTTTTTCGTTTAAAAGTGACTCTAATGATTTAATTTTCTCTCGTCTTCCTATGGCATTCTTTAAACCCTTTTCTTTTTTTAACCTGTCTTTCTCTTTGTTAATTTCATCTAAAGTTTTCAACTTCCACTCATTTATATAGGATTCATATTCTGAGAATACAAACTTTTTTTTCGCCCAATCCTCTAGTTTTTCCGATTTTTCTTCCGCCAAATCTTTTAGTTCTTCCGATTTTTCGGCTATTTTATCCGGAATAGATTCTGCTACATCCTTAACTTTGCCCGCAACAAACTTTCCCTTATTTGCAACGGTTTTTCCCGCAGACGCCACTTTATTTACAACCGACCCTCCTGCGACAACAACCTTATCTTTCGCCGTTTTTATTCTTCCGGTTATTGATCGGTCACTCGAATTTGTTTCACTATTTTGAGCCCCATCCCATTGCATTGCAGGTTCGATTGCTCTTTCTGGAGTCTCAAACTTTACGAAACCTTCACAATTTTCGTTTCCCATAGTTTTACACACAGCCTCTACGCCTTTCCATAATTCATCTTCATTCACTTGTGGTTGAACTCCAGCAAATTTAAGTAATACTTCAGGCTTATGGTCTTGATATTTCTGAGTTATAGCATTTACCCGTGGCTCTAAGTACATTTTATAATATGCATAAACTTCTTGAAGTTTGTCTTTATCTGATCTAATTTCCTTAAGTTCTTCATCATGATTCAATCTTAGAGTTGTAGATTTTTCTCCAAAATAAGTATTCCACTCTCTAGTCATATTTTCCAACATATACCGAAGTCCGACCATTTCTTTTTGCTCTTCTATTAATTGTTGTCTCTTTTTTGTTTGCAAACGACCACAGGCTTCAATTTGATAACCTAGATTGCTTATTTCTAGTTCTATTTCAGAATCTGCTTTGGTTAACCAGAACTCTTTTAGTTTTGGATTTGCTATAATTGCCTCCATATTGGCTTGTATTGTATCCTTATTATACAAACCAATTACACCTTTTCTATTATTTTTTTCCATAAATTTTTTCTTTTTTTATAATTACTTAAATCTGCTAAAAATTTTTATTGTAAAACACAACCTTCTATGCAATTTTTACCTTTGCTTTTTAAGAAATGTTTAATTAATGAAAGCACTCTAAAAATTAAACATCTTTAATTTCTTCTCGGCATAATTCTACTTCCACTATCTTCTATTTTATTATAAAACAAAACACGACAATTTAGCAACTAATTTCACATTTAATTTGAATTTATTCACCATTTGTGCCTAAAAATTCATTTTTTAATGCTTGTTTTATGATTTGTTTTTAACCAATTTTTTGCCCAACAATTAGAAAATAATTTCAAACGGAATTTATTTTTTTATAAATCATTTCGTTAAAAATATAAATAGACTATTACAAAATGGGCTATTAATTTTGATAAAGAAAAAAATAGCAAGCACTTCTATTATCCAAAGTTTTGCTATTTTAAAACCAAATATCTTTAACACGCCATCAATCCAAACTTATTGTAGACTTTGGCGAAAGGTCAAGATCTGCAGGTTTGACCCCTTCAATTAAATTAAAATATCCCTGACTTGCAACCATTGCGGCATTGTCTGTACAAAGAACTATTGGCGGATAAACAACCTCAACCCCTTTAGGATTTAAGCGTTCTTCCAGTCTTTTCCTTAAAATTTGATTTGCACTGACACCACCAGCAAGTGCAATTTTTTTCAACCCCGTACGCGAAACCTCTTCATCAACCGCTTCGACCAATTGCAAAACCGCTTCTTCTTGAAAAGATGCACAAATATCTGGAACTGAAATTTCCTCACCTCGCTGTTTTGCATTATGGATGTAATTAATCACCGCCGTTTTTAGCCCGCTATATGAAAAATGTTCGGTATGCTTGTAGTCATTTTTGGTAAACTTAATACAAGGACGCCCCTTTTCTGCCTCTCTTTGAACATTTGGACCTCCCGGATATGAAAGCCCGCACTCTCTTGCAACCTTATCAAAAGCCTCACCAATTGCATCGTCCGATGTTGTTTTAATTAAAGTCTTTTTTGTGTGGCTTTCCATTTTAAACAATGCGGTATGCCCACCACTAACAACCAAGCATAAAAATGACGGTTCTAGGTTTTTATGTGCTAAAAAATTTGCACTTATGTGTCCTTCAATATGATTTACCGCATATAAAGGCTTACCCGTTGCAAAACTAAGACTTTTTGCAAAACTTACTCCAACAATCAACGCACCCAAAAGCCCCGCACCATAAGTTACTGCAATAGCGGTAATATCATCCATTGAGACTCCCGCTTGTTTTAGTGCCTCGTCTAGACAATATTTAATATTTTTTGTGTGGTTTCTTGACGCAATCTCAGGAACGACCCCGCCATACAATTTATGTATATCTATTTGAGAAGAAATAACATTTGACAAAACCTCTCTGCCATTTTTCACAACCGCAACCGAAGTATCATCACACGAACTTTCAATCCCTAAAATATAAATATCCTTTTCCATTACAAATCTTCCTTTAAAAAAGTATTAATAAAATCTTGAATATCCCCATCTAAAACGGCAGTTGTATTTGTGTTTTCCGCACCCGTTCGGTGGTCTTTTACAAGGTTATAAGGTTGCAAAATATACGACCGAATTTGACTACCCCACTCAATTTTTTTATTTTCACCCAACCGCTCTTGCTTTTTTCTCTCCTTTTCCGCAAGGTCTAACTCAAGCAGTTTAGAATATAGCATTTTCATTGCCATTTCTTTATTTTGAATTTGACTACGCTCATTTTGGCATTGTACAACTATGCCGGTTGGAAGGTGTGTAATCCTTATTGCACTTTCAGTTTTATTTACATGTTGACCACCCGCACCACTGCTACGGTAGGTATCTATCTTTAAATCCTTATCTAAAATCTGAATTTCGGTATTATCGTCCACAAAGGGTGAAATCTCGACAGATGCAAATGATGTATGTCTGCGTTTTTGTGCATCAAATGGTGAAATTCGAACCAATCTATGCACGCCCTTTTCTGTTCTTAAATATCCATAAGCGTACTCACCCTCAACCAGTATAGAAATTGATTTTATTCCTGCACCATCCCCCGCTTGTGCATCCAAAATTCGAGTTTTATACCCCATATTTTCCGCATATCTCAAATACATCCGCGAAAGCATTTCCGCCCAGTCTTGAGCCTCCACACCGCCAGCACCTGAGTGTAAAGTCACAATCGCCGAACCTTCGTCGCACTCTTTATTTAATAATGTCTCTATCCAGAGTGCTTGCAAATTACTATTTAAATTTTGCTTTAACTCAGAAAATTCCTTTTCTGTTATACTTTCCGCGTCCTCGGTAATCATTTCAATTCCTACCTTAAAATCCAACAGCAACCCCTTGCACGCATTAAGTTTTTCTAACCTTTTTTCTAAAAAGCGTTTTTCTTTGTTAATTTTTGTAGCACGAACATTGTCAGCATAAAAATCTACTTCATTTTGAAGTTTTGCCAATTCATCAACTTTTTCATCAACTCCGCCAAATCTTGCCATAATTATATCAAAGCGTTTTTGAAATTCGGAGTAATCACTATTTAATTCAAATGTATTCATATATTACCTTAATGTTTAAACTTCTTAGATATTTTATCACAAAAACTAAAATATGTCTATTATTATGTTGATTCAATTTATTTTTTGCAACAAAAAAGTGTAGGAATTTTGGTTTTTCCAACTTTCTACACTTTTTTACTTTTGTTTTTGAAATATTTCACCCTTTATGTTTTTCCATTATTGGATATTACACATTAGGACTTGTTGGGTTTTGATTACCATAACCCGTCAAGTTTTGAGGTGTTACATTTTGAGTATTTTCACCCTGTCCAAACTGCACTGGTTGTTGTTGTGGTGGTTGCCACGGCTGTTGTGGTTGAGGTTGAGGCTGTTGCGGTTGCCACGATTGTTGTGGTTGAACCGCATACTCCGATTGCCCCATATTTTGTGGATTTTGCACCCCTCCAAGATTTATACCATTTTGTGGTTGAACAGCATTCTGTTGATATTGTTGCTCAGTTTGTGGTGAAACACCCACCTGCATATTTTGTGGTTGACTATTTTGCGGTTGCACACCATTCTGTGGCTGAACAACATTCTGTTGATATTGTTGCTCAGTTTGTGGTGAAACACCCACCTGCATATTTTGTGGTTGACTGTTTTGTGGCTGAACAACATTTTGTGGTCGGACAACATTTTGTTGATATTGTTGTTCGGCTTGTGGTTGAACACCCACCTGCATATTTTGTGGTTGACTGTTTTGTGGCTGAACAACATTTTGTGGTTCTGCATTTTGAACATTTGGCATTTCACCACCAACATTTTGCACTTCGGTAGCAAATTGTTCGGCATATTGATTTTGCGTGTTTAAATTATTGGCATTTGCTTGCATTTGGTTTTCATAAAGATTTTCTGAACCTTGATAATTTTGAGCAACTGAAGGTTGGAAATTTTGAATTGATTGCTCAACATTTCCCACAGAACTATCTTGAGCCGTTTGCATTTGAGGTGTTTCAACAGGTTGCTGAACAGCATTTGAATTCACAAAAGACTGTCCATTTGCATTTTCCACATTCCCATAATTTGGCATTTGGCTTTCGTTTGTGTAACCTCCAACTGAACCCAAATTTTGAGTATTTCCATTTTGATTTGAAACACCATTATTTACAGCACCATAGTTTACCGATTCACTAGAATAGCCTTGATACTGCCCGCCTTGTGGAATACCACTTTGTATATCAACTTCGGCATTTGAATTTTCAAAATTGGTTTTAACCTCGTCCAATGTTTCAGCATTTCGCTGTGCCTCTTCACGGGTTTTATCCAACAATTCTTTTTGTTTAACTGACTCGGCAATAGCCTTTTCAACATCGTTAGAATCCCCACTTTCAAGGGCTTCAGCGAAATTGACGGTGTTTTTAGCATTAACATTTTCACTAACCGTCTGTTCTTTACGCCTAGTCTCTGAAATTTGGCTATAATCAATAATCCTTTCACTTCCAGAAAGCACCGCATCAACATTTGCATCAAATACGGCAAGTGCTTCACCAACTCTTAGCACCTTATCTTGATGTTCTAACGAATCTGAAACACAGGCACCTATGCACCTTAAAATAGAATAAACCGCTCCATTACTTTTTATATAACTACGCTTTATTACATCCTTATAAGAATCTATTTTTTTACAATATTCATGTGCTAAAAAATCGCCCGCACCCGCAGTTAATACCCGTCTTACAACTAGGTAATGACTCTTTCGCTTTATAAAATCTTTAATGGCATCTACCATCGCATCAATTTTGGCATTGTCAAACCAAAGAAGTTTTGACTGAACACCGAGTGCATCTATTTTTTTATCGTTCTTCATAATTTATCCTTATTTAATAATTAAGTTTTGGAAGTCCTCTAAGAAATTAATATATAACTTATATAAATCAACTCTAGTAATTATTTTTTGCATTTCTAATGTTTTTATGTTTGCATACATATCGTAAACCTTGTTTTTAAACTTTTCAATATAATTTACTCGTTTTAACTCGGTTTCAACAATATACCACATATAGTTTAATATAAATTGTTTTTCGTCGTCGGTAGCCGTTCTTTCAGCATACTTCTCACTGTCATAATCTATACCACAATTTTGCTTAACAAAACGCTCATATGGAGTAAGGCGTTCTACCATATCTAGATAATAAGTATACATCTTAATTTGGTCGTTTTGCTTCACAATAGTCTTTTCACGACTTTCGCTAGAAAGATCTCCGCAATACAATTCAACCAATTCGTTATATTCTTTCTTTTGTGTTAAGTTGTTCTTCTTTAACGAATCCGTCATAAGACTAATTCGGCTAACAAGATCACGATTAACATTCTTTTTTTCTATAGTTGATGAATTCATTAAATACCACCCATCAATCTTAAAAGAATTGCCACCATTTTCTTTAATTTCATTTATTCTTGCAAGTCTCTCATTCTTTTCAAGTTTTTTAACAAACTTTTTGTTTTGGTATTCGGCATCACCATTGTCGCCTTCAGAAAATTTGTTATCTATTCGCAAATAGTAACTAATTTTTTCGGCACCATTAACCTTTCCTTCTTCAATAAATTCAAACTTTAACATATGCATATATTTTTCATATGCTTCTTTTTTCTCGGCTATTTCAATCTTCTCTCGCTCAAATTTGTGACGATGTCCTCTATACAAACCAATAACTTGACTAACACTTTTATACGCTTTGCTAGTAGTAAAATTAATTATCAAAAATACAATCAACCACCCTAGTGCAAATGCCGGCAAATATATCTTAACTATTTGGTCAGTTAGTTCATATTTTAACATTGACGATTCTAGACAATATAAAACACCATAAGCACCCGCAACAAAGAAAATTCCAAAAAGTATTGGTGCCAAAATTAGAAGCATTCGTATTACATTATATTTAGAACGCATAATATCATAAATATCACAAAGTTCCGCTCCTGAATACTTTTCTCCTTTATAGGTTTTATACTCACTATTTTTAAAATTTGTCTCGGCTTCATTATAATCATTATACAACGAAACCGCATTTTTGTTGACATATTTTATGTATGCATCAATAATATCATCCAATTGTGATATTGTTGGAACCACACCATCTTTACCCATAATGTCACAAGCCTTTCTTTTTAGTTCTATAACATCAAAAAGAGGAATGTCCTTATTATAGCTATCCTTAATAACTTGACGGATAGCCGTATTTTGAACATTCTCCCCCGACTTTGCTAAATCATTATAGATTCTAATAAACATACAAACATCTTTCATAGTTTGTAAATTTTCAACAGAATCGAATCTATACATATTCAATTATCTCCTAAAATTAATTTCTCCCCCGAAATTATTTTAGCCCATATTAGTCAAATTTCCTAACGAAATTTAATAATTTATAAATATTTTTATATTTTTATGCAATTTATTTTAAAATAATGCTAATTTTTAACCAACGGTCATTTTTGTTTTAGAAAATTTATTTTAATAAGCATTTGTTTTTGTATAACACTGACCTTTAATCCAAAATTTTTATTCCGTTTATTTTTTTTTAAAACAAAATTTACTTAGATAATTTATTTTTTGTTAAGACTACTTAAATAAGCATTTTTTTATTTAACACATTTTAATGTAATGCTCTATTAAAAACCAAAAGTCTTGTAATTTTCAATCTTTTATTATATGTTTAAAAACTAATAAATTTTGTATGCATGGGTGAGTTTTTAAATAATCCCCCACCCATACATCAATTTACTAAATAATAATTATGTTAAGATTATTACATTTGAGGCTCGTCACCGTCGTTTTCGGCTTCTGCGTTTAATCCGTTACACCTACTAACAAGTTGTTCTAATGGCATATTTTTAATACTTTCATTATCAAGTCCAAGTTTTTTCCTTTTCTCTTCGGAAATACCTGATTTGTTAATATACGTATTACACAAATCACGCACTTCACCTTCATCTACCAAACACTTATCTTCTCCAATTACTTTTTGATTTCTGAAATTTGAAAAACCACCTTTAACTTTAGAACAAATTGCTTTTATATTTTCAACAAGAACAAAATCAACCTTTATTCCTTCACTAGATGTTTCTGGCATTCCTTTTTCACCATCATGTTCTTCTTTTTTTGGAAGAGTTACATCCCCTTTTGTTTCGATTAATCTTTCTCTGTCTGCATCCATTAATGTTCTACGGTGTTCAGTTTTTCCTGTCCCGTCTTTTTCACCTTCAGATTCAGTACTGTTTTGTTGTATCAATTCTTTAAGTCCATTCAGCGATTCTTTCGCAACTTCCATACATTTATCAACGGCTGTTTGGGTTTCAGCTTTTTCTATGCCCGCCTTTATGCCATTGAAATGGTCAACTGACACCGCCCTACTTTCAACTTTATCACCACCACTTAATCCATTTGCATTTTCCAATTCAGCCATATACTGAGTTCTAATTTCTTCTAATTCCTGCAAATTTGTCTGCTTATAGTTCTCAAGATTTAAGGCTTCTTGCGACACTCTTTCAACTTGACTCGTTGAACCATTCTTTCCAAAAAGTTCCGAACCAATTTTGTCCAATATTTGTTGTTTTCTGCCGTCTGGAAGTCCCTTTAACTCTTCCGCCTCTGGAAGCCCTTGTTGACCCGCTTCTTCCGAGTTAATTAGTGTAGAATGTTCTTCATCTTTGATTGATTGAATTCCTTCTTTAACTTTATTAACCACATCTTTTGAACCATCAAGCAGTGTTTGAATCTTATTTTTTGTTGTAGCAGAATTTATAGCATCCCGCACATCACAAAAAAATTTATCTAAAGCATTCTTACCTAATTGTTCTTTTTCTCTACTTAAATTTTTAGCATACTCATTAAACCTATTATTATTTGACTTTTCAATGTCAGCCAATTCACGTAGTGCATCCTTTTTATAATTGTCGTCAGCAACATCCTGCTCTTCTGGATTTGGATGTAACTTGTCTGCTTCATCGTCCGCGTTTTCATTGTGGAGTTCCTTTTCTTTCTCCAATTCTTGTTGGGCTTTATTTACCGCGTCTCTGTAATTTCTTTCCTTTGAAATTAATTGGGTATGATATTCATTCAATTGTTGCAATTCTACTTGACTAGAATTTCCTAAATATTCATCTATTTTACCAATTAAATCATTGTATTCTTTCAACGAATTATCCCCATTCTTTCGAAGTCTATTTTGAACTTCTAAAGCCACCTCTCTGCTATTATGAGAATTTTTGATAGCACTCATCTTATCACAAACTTTTACTATTTCATCATTCTTACTCTCTGCTTGATCTAAAAAACCTTTAGCTGTCATGTTTACCGTATTAACATTTTTTTCGATTTGCTCTAACTTATCTTCGCTTGCATTATCAATATCTGCGTCTTTTATAGCATCCAATTTATCCAATTCATTTGTTGCATTTTGTAAATATTGTTCAACTTCCTTATATTTAATTATTTTAGCAATTCTGTCATTTATATCGTTTTTGTTTTGTTTTAACGATTGTTTTAATGCATTCTTACGGTCAATAACACTTTGTGGTTGTTTTAACTTGTCAATTTCTGCCTCATTTTCAGAAATCTTTGTTGTTAATGTTTGTAAATCTGCTTCTGCTTGTTTAATATCAATTAGTTTATTATCCTTTCTTGACGATAGACTAATATACACCCCAGATACATCTTTTTTTAACTCTAAAAATCTATCTTTATCAATTATGTTGTTTTCATCTGCATAATTCAGATTTTCTATATATGTTTTTCTGAATTTATCGTAGGCTTTTTCAATCTCTTCAATTTTCTTAGCGAAGTCTTTTGCATTTTTCTCTGCTTCGTCTAGACGCTTCTTTATTTCATCTCTTTCGGCTTCCGCGTCTTTCTTTATTCTATCTAAATCGGCTTGAGATTTTGCTTGCTTTACTTTATACTTATATCCCGTAGGACTATTTTCGTCTTCAATTTTTTTCTTTAAATCATCAACTTCTTGATTTAAAGGTTGTACCAATCCATTTATATCTTTATTCGGCAATACACTTTGTATATTTGTCTTACATTGGCTTAATTCTGCCATTAGTTTGCTAATTAATTCCCCTAGTTCTCTATCTGTTGTGTCTCTTTGGGCTTGTGTTGGACCTTTTCCAGCCAGTATCCTAACATTTCCAGATATATCGTTAATGTTTACATTGTTTGTTGCTTCAGCCAATGCATTTACAGGTGTTTTTGCACGACTGTTGACAGCCGACAATTCTGCATCAACCCTATTAATTGCACTTTCTATTTTTCTTTTAACATTAATTACTACATTTCTACCACTATCATTATACCAAAGTTCCTCTTTCCCTGTTGCCGCTCTTTGTTGTTCAAGGTTTGATAATCTTGCTTTCATAAAGGTAAGTTCTGCCATTGCTTCAGCATTCGCTTTTTGGTCTGTAGGGGCGGTTTCTGCACGGCCATTCCATGTGTTAGCATTTTCAACCGCTGTTTTATATGCTCTTGCTTCTGGTGTGTCTTCTGGCAAATTTTTTGGATTCTGCTCGGTAATCCAAGCCGTTCTAACAATTCCTTTAAGTTTTGCACCCTCGGTTTTAAAAGCAGTCAACTTACTCTCAATTGCACCCACCTTTTCTCCATCTAAAGAACTGGTTATTGGATTGTAGATATTTTCACAAGCATTAAGTTGTGCTGTTATATCCGCATTATTCCTAAGTCCGTCACTTAATCCACTTACCAAACCAGTAATGGACTCATACTCATTGTAAAGGGCTTGTATTGCTGATTTAACTTCATCGCCATACTTTTTATTTGGGATATCAATAGCATCAATTTCAGCCTTTTTCTTTTCAGCCTCAGCCACCAATTTAGCCATTTCCTTTTGGAAATTACTATCTAGAGGCAAATTTTGTAGTTGTTGAATAATTGCAGTGATTTCACTTGAAGCCGTTGTTGCCTTTGTTTTATCATCTACATAATCGGCTACACCCATACCACCACTTGCAAGCATTCCTTCCATTGTTGTATTTTTAACACTGTTAATGTCATTCTGTAATTGAAGCAATCTAGTATGTGCGTCATTTCGCTCGTTTTCTTGCAAAACTTCATAGTTTGAACCTATTTGTTCATAGTTTTGAAATTCCCTTTGGGTGGTATTTCGGTTTGACTCAGCAAAGTTTTTTACTTGTTCTTTTGATTTATAGTCATTATATTGGTTTGCGGCTTCCTTTACCTTCTTTTGCAATTCTTTAATTAAAGTTCTATCATCAAGCCCCGCCTCTTTAATTGACCTATCTGCTCGAAATTTTGCAAAATAGCCCGAAGCACCTGCCGAAATTAGAAGGGTTGCGCCCGTACTAAGTGATGCAAGACCTAAAAGCGGTGCTACCACCGGTCCCAACAATGCGCATGCGCCAAAACCTAAAACTGCACCAAGTACGCCCTGTTTAATACGAGTATTTCTTCGTTGTCTATGCATTTCATCTAATTGGTCTGCAGCATTTTCACCTTCTTGTTGTATAGCCTCTGCTGTTTTAAATTCAGCATCCGCCTTATTAAACTCGTCCTCTTCATCTTGCATTTTTTGTTTGATATATGCTTGAAACTCTGAAATTATTCTCTGAATATCTTCTCGCTTTGGCATAACACCATTATTTATCTCTTTTGCAAACTTTAATTGATCCTCTGAATGTAATACACCATGGTCATTTTCAACCTTCTGAGCAATCAGCTTTTCATCTACCATGCTCGGATTGGCCTCTTTAACTTTAGCATAATAGTGTATAAACTTTACAACATCATTTAACTCCGTGGTATTTTTAACTCCGCTAAAATTATATGCCATTTTTATTCTCCTTTTACCTTTATATTTTACTACACCATTTCTGGCTCTTCTTCTTCATTCACAACTTCACCTTTCTGACGCAACTCCATATATCTTTGTGCTTCAGATACATACTTTGTAATCTTCTGCTCTATTTCATCAAGTCTTCTTGAACGAGTAGGTGACACGGCTTCCGCCTTTAATTTCAGCACTTGACTTATACGACTATTTGGATCAGTTACATTAACAATTTCTGCAAGGTCTTTATCTTCCGAAGCACCCCCTTTCTTAAACTTTACCTTCGTACTCGCACCGCTAGTGGTTAAACCATCAACATATTGCTTAATTTCATACATCCTATAAACAGATAGGAATATACTTTCAAGCAACTTTTTATTTTTCAATGCAATCTTTTCGGAATCTGTCGTTGGGCTAGGGGTTCCTTGTATATTATCTTTTGCACCTATTGCATCATTCAATGCTTTATCCTTATCTGATAGAGATGTCCCTGTAGCCTTAGTTTTACCCTCTAAAAGTTTTATAGCAACTTCATGTTTTAAATCTAATATCTTCCCCTGTTGAGTTTCAATCTTTTTCCTTATATCTTCCTCGGTATCAGCACTAACATCGGACAATAACCTATGGTATATCCCTGCAACTTCATTATGTGCTGCAGACACATTGTCGGCACTCCTTACACCAACTTCTGGAAGAACAGCAAAGTACTTATTATATTCAACATATTTATCTTGTAACTCTTTTTCTGCGGCTGTAAAATTTGACGCTGCTTTGCTCAATTTACTTGATGAACTTGTATCTATCAATCCTTTAACTTCAGCCAATTTGCCTTGTGCTTCATTCATTGTAGCCTTAATATTATTTGCTTTTGTTGGGTCATTATAATCCGCACCAGTTATTTTCGTAAAATATGACATAGCATCTGCTGGGTCAAATTCTTTACAAATAGCCTCAACCCTTGCTTTAATTTTGTCACTATCTGCATACCCTGGATTTGGTGCACTAATATAGGCGGCCCCTGTTTGTAAGGATTCAATATTTGTTCTAATTGTCTCTAATTCATCAATATCTAATTGTCGTTGTTCTTCAGCAATTAAATCTAATTCATTTAATGAAGATTCATAACCTGCAAATTTAGAATGAGTGTTGTTTTTAGTTTGTTTTGCAGTGGTTCTTGAACTTGCTTTGGTACCACTATTCCTCAATCTTTCCAAATTCCCTGCTCTTACTTTCTTTTGTAGTTCAGCACGGTCTTTTGCAGACAGCAAAGTACCCTCTTTGATTGCCTTTTCAATACTCTTTTTACCGCCATAAAAAAAACCAACTCCACCACCAATAGCAGCCACTCCTAATTGAGACATCAAAAGCGGAATACCCGCGGCTGGAAGCACGGCCGACACCAAAACACCAATCGCCACACCAAAAAGTGTATTTTTGATATATTTGCCTTTTCTTTGCTCGCCATCAAAGTCCAATTCAGCTTGTGCATCATTACCATCTTGAATTATTTTATTTGAATCTTTAAGTACTGCATCGGCAACATCAAAATTATGGTCCGCCGTATTTATTTCACCCCTAGCATAGTTTTGAAATTGAGCATTTAAATCCGACAAATCGGTAGGAACTCTTGTTGTGCCGGTCATTCCCTTTGCTTTAGTCACCAAATTGTCTATTTCAGACTCAGTCAAACCATATCCCGAATGTGCTCTAACAAGAGCCTTAATCTCATTAGCTATTTGTGTTTCTGTAAAAGTTATATTTTCCGCCTTTACCTTTTTATACAAGTATAGCATCCTATTAATTTTTCTAAATTCTGCAGAATTTGTTATACCTGTAAAATTATAACTTGCCATTTTAAAACCCTCCCTATTGGCTTAGTTTTTATTTTGTAAAGTTTATTTTTTGTTGTTATTTTGTCTTTATATCTAATTAAGTTAAAAATTTTTGAGCACAATCTAGTCTAGTGTTTACTTTGTCTTATTTTTTGTCTAAACCCTTAAATCGTTTACAATTTCGTAAACTTTGTCTAACCGCATCGCTTATATATTTAGGTAAAACTATTGCTTATTAAAACCATATATAAGTTGGTTTATTATGCTTAAAAATATTGTTTTATTTTTTAATACTTTTCTATTCAAACTTTGTAAGCCAATTTAATTAACCCATATATTTGTAAACTTATTTTTTAAAACTTTCCCCGCAAATTAACTTCACATAATTTGAATTTTATGCCGTACGCTCGTCTGTATCCCCAGACTCAGGCGAACCCGAAACTCTCCAAAACTCCGGACTATTAAAATCTTTTGGATTTGCCGGCAATGGCTGACCACATCTTTCTGTTGCTTCTCCAATAAGATTTGAATAGGTTGTGGCATTTAACTTGCCGTGTAACTCTAGTTTATTCAGCAATCCCTTATAATAGCTTTTCCAATATTCGTCCGAACTACCGTCTGTCACTTCACCATACAAATCTTCCAAAGTTTTTTGACCTCTTTTTAGGAAATCGGATGGATTGGTGCGTTTTAAAGGATTTGTGGCATCTGCTAAAGCCTCCTCCTGTTGAGCCTTTTTCTCTTCTGCTTGTAATAGTTCTTTTTTGGTTTTGTCCTCAGCAGTTACACACTTTTTGTAAGCGTCTTCCTTACC
Source organism: uncultured Lachnospiraceae bacterium (assembly GCA_964432825.1). Classification (GTDB taxonomy): domain Bacteria; phylum Bacillota; class Clostridia; order Christensenellales; family UBA1242; genus UMGS1908. Next base: position 8,019 of record CAYSOX010000006.1, on the reverse strand, counting down.
AGTAAGCCATGTCCAGAAGCCATCCATTAACCCCTTTTTGTTTTTATCCTTGACTTCTTGATATTTATACAAACCAAATAAGCCTAAAAATGAGAACGCGCCTGTTCCTAAAACCGAAATCCCCGATGCTAAAGCCCCTGTTGCAAGACCCAAAAGCCCCGGAACGAACGGAGAACCCATTAGCAAAAGCCCTATTAATGCCAAACAAACCCACTTGCCAACCCTTCGTCTTTTGTAACTTGGAGTAATCCCCTCCAATTCCTCGGATGCTTTTTGGTATGCTTTTTCCTTCTCTTTAAGCCCTGAAGTTGCTTCGTCTAGTGACTTTTTTGCCGTCAGTTCATCAACCTTTTCTTGCAATGCTTGAATTATTTTATTCTTGTCTGCAAGTGTTCCCCGTTTTTCAGACAAGGAATCTTGCTTTTCACGATAAAGGTCAACCTCGTCATCAGTAGCACCCAATTCAGGGGTTTTAAATGTAGGGTCATTCAACAATCGCATAATATCACTTTTGATATTTTCAAGTCCAGACTTTTCCGCATTTAAACTATCGGTCAGTCGTGCTATTTGTTCATCCAAACTTTCATTCTCGTGAGGTGCTAAAAGGCTTGCAATTTTTGCTTCTACACTTCCAGTATCTGGCATATCCCCCTCCTTAAATTGTTTAAGTTTTAGGTAAATTTTTATGCATCGACATTTTAATTAAATTCAGCCCTTTATTTATGTTGAATAGATTATATCATAAAAGAGTTAAAATTGCAATAATTATACGAAAATAATTACTCATATGAAATATAACATAATCAATAAAAATATCAAAATAATTTCACATAAAAAATAAAAATTTGTCAATTTTTTAAATAAATTAATTCCTAAGTTAAATAAACATACTTTTTCTTTACATTAAGATATACAAACATATTTCGCCGTTGCATTAAATATACAAACATACTTCGCCATTGCATTTTTATACACCCCCACCCCGCATATAAGCCCAAAACTTACCCACATAATAGTTTTCCACGAACAATATTCACCTAACCAAAAACTTTTTCATCAATATAAAATCATCCAAGAATTCCAATTTGCATACACCTTTGCCATTAAGACACCTTTTGCAAACATTAAAATCCACCGCAAGAACATTAAAAACTCCACTATAGGCACACAAAAATTACACTTCACCAACTTGTTTGCTTACATTCTAAAATCTTGCATTAACCCCGCCCGCTAGCAGATAAATCAACCGGCAAACCCTCCATATATTTTGGAGTTTTTAGTATATGCAAGAAATTTATGCGAAAAATTATTGTTGGATTTTTAATCTAAATTTTTAATTTTCCCAACAAAAAAGAACCCCCAAACTTTTAATTTGGAGGTTTCAACTCAGAAAAAGTTGCACATTAATAACAGATAAATTATCCCGCCTACATTTAAACCTAATTTATCTAATTTTGCATTAAATAAATTTGCTATGTTTTGTTTAAATTTCCTTCACCTAACTGCATTTTATAACAATAACCTAGCCTTGTTTTTATATTGATAATTTAAACATATCTAAAACTTAATTTATTTCACTTTGTTTTATCTTAAGCAGTTGTTTGCTTTAAAATGCAATTTTTCATTTCAGTTTATACTATTTTCCACAACACTGTTTGTACTTCTTACCACTTCCGCATGGGCATGGGTCGTTTCGTCCAACACTTGAAGATGTTCCACGAACGGTTCCATCCGCATGATGTTCCATTTGTGTAGGTCTTTTAGGTTGAGGGGTGTTGATTCGAATACCTAAGCGAATACCTAACAAGTTGTTTGCCACCTCAATTCGCATACTTTCAATCATTTCCTCAAACATATCAAAGCCTTCTTTTTGGTAGATGGTAACAGGGTTTTGGTTTCCATACCCGCGAAGCCCAACTCCTTGACGCAAGGCATCCATCTCGTCAATATGCGCAATCCATTTTTTATCTAGCACCATCAAAATCATTTGGCGTTCTACATCTTCAAAGTTTACACCCTGACTTTCAAACTCTTCACGCTTTTCTTTAATTCTTTGCAAAGCCTCTTCTACAACAACTTCCTCAACTTCCTTTTTGGAGTGAGTGTCTAAAAATTCTTCGGTAATAAGTCCGGTTCCAAGTGGGAATATTCGGCGTTCTAGTGCCATATTGAAGCCGTCGATATCCGCATCGCTAACCTTGTCATAATTCATAAATTCATCAACAATTGCACACCCAGCCTCGCTTACCATATCCAAAATTTTGTCATGCATACTAACTTTATCCAAAATTTTGTTTCGTTCTAGATAAACCTCTTCACGCTGTTTATTCATAACATTATCAAATTCTACTACCGTTTTACGAATACTGTAATTTCGTGCTTCAACCTTTTTTTGTGCCATTTCTACACTTTTGGAGAAAAACTTCATCTTAATGCTTGTATCTTCTTCCAGTTTAAACATTGAAGCCATCTTTTTAAGTCTTTCGCTACCGAAAATTCTCGCCAAATCATCGTCAGCAGAAATGTAAAACACACTTGAACCGGGGTCACCTTGACGACCAGCACGACCTCTTAACTGGTTATCAATTCTTCTACTTTCGTGTCGTTCGGTACCAATAATATGAAGACCACCAAGGGCTTTAACCTCTTCTTTTTCCTTAGAAACCTGCTCTTTAAACTCGGCTAAATACTTTTGGAATTTTACCTTTGCTTCCATAATTTCTTCGTCGGTTGTTGGAGCATATGAAACGGCTTGTTCAATAATCTCTTCGGTATACCCCTCTTTTTTCATCTTCTCTTTTGCCATAAATTCGGCATTACCGCCAAGCAAAATATCCGTACCACGACCAGCCATATTGGTTGCAATTGTAACCGAACCAATCCTACCTGCTTGTGCTACAATTTCCGCTTCTCTTAAATGATTCTTTGCATTAAGAACATTATGAGGAATCTTTTTGCTTCTTAAAATTTTGCTAATTTCCTCACTCTTTTCAACGGTTATTGTACCGACCAAAACGGGCTGTTTTCTTGTATAACAATCCATAATATCCGCAACAATTGCATTTATCTTTGCATCGTGCGAAAAGTAAAACTCGTCATTTTCATCCACTCTAATCATTGGAAGATTTGTTGGAATCACAACTACATCTAAGCCATAAATTTCTCTAAATTCACCCTCTTCGGTTTTGGCAGTACCGGTCATACCACTCATCTTCTTATATAACTTAAAGAAATTTTGCAAGGTAATTGTTGCAAGTGTTCGGTTTTCCGCCTTAACTTTAACACCTTCTTTTGCTTCAATTGCTTGGTGCAATCCATCGCTAAAGCGTCTTCCGACCATAATTCTACCCGTAAACTCGTCGACAATCAACACCTCATCGGCATTAACAATGTAGTCATTGTCTAGTTTCATTATATATCTTGCTTTAAGTGCGTTATTTATATCGTGGTTAATTTCAGTGTTTTCAATATCCGACAAGTTGTCAATATTGTAAAACCTTTCGGCTTTTGCAATACCACTTTCGGTTAAATGTATACTCTTTTGCTTTTCATCAATAGAATAATCTTCTTCCTTTAGGTTTTTAGCAAACTTATCCGCCGTTACATACTTATCGCCACTTTCCCCGCTAGGCCCACTAATAATCAAAGGTGTTCTTGCTTCATCAATCAAAATGCTATCAATTTCATCGACAATTACAAATTCATACCCGCGAGTCAACATCTGGCGTTTATCAATAGCCATATTATCACGCAAATAATCAAAACCAAATTCGCTATTAGTTCCGTACACTATGTCGCATGCATAGGTTGCTCGCTTTTGCTCAGGAGTTTGTGCAGAGTGAACAAACCCTACACTTAACCCTAAAAAGTTATGCACTTTACCCATCCATTCAGCATCTCTTTTAGCCAAATATTCGTTAACAGTAACAATATGCACCGGCTTGCCACTAAGTGCATTCAAGTATGCTGGAAGTGTGGAAATTAAAGTCTTTCCTTCACCTGTACGCATTTCAGCAATTCTGCCCTGGTGCAACACAATTCCACCTAAAAGTTGCACATTAAAGTGACGCATATGAAGTACCCTTGTGCTAGCCTCACGAACCACCGCATAAGCATCCGGCAAAATATCATCAAGCGACTCGCCCGTTTTTAATCTATCTCTTAATACATCGGTTTGGTGGCGAAGTTCGTCATCACTCATATTCAAATACTTATCTTCTAAACTATCAATTTTATCTGCAATTTTTTGAAGTTTCTTTAAACTTCTTTTATTATCTAAATTTGTAAGAAAACCCATCTTCTATCTCCATTGTAATATTTTACCACCTTATTGTAACATAATTTAACACCAAAACTCAACACAATTTTATTATGATTTAATATTTTTATATTAAACTTTTCTTTAATTTCCGTTTAGTTTTCCACTTTCTGCAAATTAAGACAAAAAAATTGTAAAATCCTATATTAAACAATTTTCCAATATTTACCCTTCTTAAAAACCTGCACCCAACCTTTAAATAATTGTATAATGGAACACATCTTAAAAAATGTTTTCCAAATTTTCTAAGAATATAGCAATTTACTCACCAACTTTTGAAATCTAGGAGCAACGCGGAAAGTTAAATTGTTCAAGCACAACAACTCTGAAACCGCAAGTTTTTATATTTTAATACCTAAATCATAAAACCACAAACACACACTTAACTTTATCTAAAAAAAATGAAGTGAATCCAAAAGCTAAAACTTTTAAAGATTCACCTCTAATTTAAGGTCTTTTTTTTCATCACTTGCTTGTTTTTCACAATCTGTAATTTATACATTTTAAAATCAAAGCAAATTTACTGTAAATATTTAAACTTCCAGTACCAACACCATCCTTTCCATTTAAAACAACTTACCGACCAATCTAAAAACCTTCCAAAATGTGTATTTAAAATAAATTTGGATTTTTTGACAAAAACAAACTGACCTTTATTACTTTTTACATTAAATTTTTATTCTGCATCTTCGCTAGAACTCACCCAAATAGTAGGCTCACCATCAACATAATGCCAGAAGTTCCCCTCTTCGGTTGGCTCACTTTCACTGTAGAAGTATTTGGTAGCGGCATTTAAAACATTATTACCACTAGAAATTTCAATTTCGCTCCATTCTTCTTCTGTTCCACAATAATAAATAGCAGTTAAACTTGAGCAATATTCAAATGCTCTTTTGCCTATACTGGTTATGCTTGTTGGAATTATTATACTTATTAAACCATCACGTCCAGAAAATGCAAAAGAGCCTATTGTATCCACAGATCCATCATCTGGAATCACAGAATTTTTACAACCTGAAACCAAAGTTTTATCAGCCGTTTCTATTAAACAATTCCCTGAGCTGTGATATTTAGGATTGTCTTCATCTACTTCAATACTTGTTAAGTTATAACAACCTCTAAACACATCATAATATATCGAAGTCACACTTGATGGAATTATTATACTTGCTAAACTTTCGCAGTACTCAAATGCCGCGGCATCAATTATTTCAACCCTCTCTGAAATTGTTACACTTGCTAAACTTGTACAATATGCAAACGCACCCGAGGCAATTCTATCAGCATCCGGTATTGTTATGCTTGTTAAACTGGTACAATGTGCAAACGCACCAACACCGATTGTTCTAACATCACAAAATAAACGATCATAAACATAATCACCTGCTGTAACGGTATAAAATGTAAATGGCGAACTTATTAAACCTGTACAACCTGAAAATGCATAATCTCCTATACTTGTCACACCCCATGGAATTGTTATTTCTGTTAAACCTTTACATCCTGAAAATGCATAAGGACCTATTGACCTTACAGAACCATCATCTGGAATCACAGAATTTTTACAACCTGAAACCAAAATTTTATCAGCCGTTTTTATTAAGCAGTTTCCAGAACTATGATATACGGAATTATCCGCATCAACTTCTATAATTTCTAAACTACCACAATGCGAGAATGCTCTATCTCCTATTGCTATGACACTTGCTGGAATTGTTACACTTGTTAACTTTTTACAATATTCAAACGCATACACTCCTATACTTGTGACACCTTCTGGTATTGTTACGCTTGTTAACTTTTCACAATCTTCAAACGCACTATTTCCTATACTTGTGACACCTTCTGGTATTGTTACGCTTGTTAACTTTTCACAATCTTCAAACGCACTATTTCCTATACTTGTGACACCTTCTGGTATTGTTACGCTTGTTAACTTCCAACAATTATAAAATACACCATCTCCTATACTTGTGACACCTTCTGGTATTGTTATTTCTGTTAAACCTCTACATCCTGAAAATGCATAATCGCCTATCTTTTCTACCGAACCATCATTTGGGATTACCGAATTTTTACAACCCAAAAGCAACTCCTTACTAAATGTTCTAATTAGACAGTTTCCTGAACTATGATATATAGGATTGTCTTTATCTACTTCAATACTTGCTAAACTAGTACAATTATTAAATACATATTCAATGCAACTAACACTTGCTGGAATTGTTATACTCGTCAAACTGCTACAACCATCAAACGAACGACCATTTATACAAGCAACACCTTCAGAAAGCGTTACACTTGTTAAGTTTTTACAACCTCGAAAAACACCATTCGTTATATTTATTATACTTCCTGGAATAATAACACTTTCCACATTAGTCAAGCTAAATGCTTCACGCTCCATATAACTAACTGCATGCTCGCCATTTGTTCCGTCGTTATATGTTGATGGAATATTAATATGCTTTGCGGTTGCACTTCCACGACCTTTAACCGTATAACATTCGGTCATTGAATTATAAGAATATGCTAATCCTTGCGTTTCTTGAACATCTCCACAAATACCACACTTACCACTTTCATAATTATGGGTAATCTCTCTTACTTCACCACAGACATTGCAAGTTGTATCGCATGAATTATCATAAACATGCTCGTGCAAATCCTTCTTTACACCACAAATTGTACACTCATACCAATGGTTTGTATTATCTTTAGACCAAACCTCAGCATAATTATGCACAACTTCTCGCACTTCACCACAAACATTGCAAGTTGTGTCACACGCATTGTCATAAGTATGTGTGATTTCTCTTACATAATCACAGCCGTTGCAAGTGGTGTCGCAATCATTGTCAAATGTGTGCTCAACAATGTTTGCCTTTTCACCACATATGGAACACTCTTCCCAATGCTCACTTTCCGACCATTTGACCGCATATAAATGCTCATGTTCGCAAGCAGTAAAAAGAACAGCCATTGGCAAAACAAATAATATAGTGACCAAAATTGTTGTTATTTTCTTTTTCATAATTTTCTCCTTTTTTGATACATCTATCTGTATGACAGATGTATCAAAATCGCAAAAAGGAGCAAATTTATTTACTTTTTGAGTAAAAAATAATGTAAATTTCATAAAAATATTGAAAACCTATTGCATTTTTAGGGTGTTGGTGATAGAATATTGGTACATATATCATACAGATAGTTGTATCAAAAGAACCAGTCACAAAACTGGTTCTTTTTCTTTATTTTTCAAGGTTTTAGAATACAAAAAAAATTTTTGCAAACAAAAATATATAGAATTAAAAGTACCAAAATTCTACTATTTTAACACATTTTAAGTTTTAATCAGTTTCTCAAAACTTTAAAAACTTGTGTTATAAAAAACAACACCAATTATATTCATCCCCACAAAAAACATAACAATTGAAAAACTATAACTATTATATATTTATTGTGACGAAATTCAAACTGCAATGCCAAAGATTTATATAAATAAAACAATTATAATTTTGAAATTAAAAATTATTTTTTTTATTTAATTTCTGTAATGCGATGCGTTTATTATCCATATTGGTATGCACATATCTATTTAATGTGACTGTTGGTGAGGAATGCCCCATAAGTTCGCTAATGGTTTTTATATCCACTCCATTTTCCAAAAGACGGTTCGCAAATGTATGTCTTAAAGAATG